>NZ_BAAAUN010000001.1:0-641741 GCF_039533965.1 Microbacterium luteolum | reverse complement strand
GTGCTCATGGACGGCGAGGTGCTCCGAACTCACCCGGGCGCCCAGACGCTCCTCGTCCGGGGCGAGGGAGAGATCTTCGCCAGCTACGGCCGTACGCCCGACATGGAGGCGTGGCTGGCCGACTCGGACTACAACCACGTGACCGTCGCGGACGACGGAACGCTCGACGTCGAACACGTGGTGGCCGGAGCGGCAGCCGATGAGACGGATGCGACACCGGCGCCTGAGGAGACACCCGCGCCCGAGGCGACTCCCACGCCCGAGGGGGAGACGGATGGAGGCGAGTCGACGAGCGAAGAGCCCGCCGGTCGAAACCCGGCCGGGTCCGACCTCTGGCTGGACTCATTCGGCGACGAGAACGCCCTCATCGCCGACAACATGCAGCTCCCGGATGGCACGAGCGTCCTGATCGCCTACGACGGCACGAAGGACGCCCCGGACGACATCGCGGTCTCCTGGCCGCTCGACACCAGCACGCCGTGGGCGGGACCCCTCATGGCAGCCGGCGGCGCCGTGCTGCTGATCGGCCTGATCCTCTACATCCTCGGCATCCGCCATCAGCGACGCGGACGCGGTCCCCGTCGCAAGGGCCCTGGCCCGTTGCCTGTCACGGAGCCGATCGACGTCGCAGCGCTGCCCCCGGCTGAACGGGAGGCCATCGCGTCGACCGAGCCGCACGCACCGGCCGACGCGACCGAGGAGACCAGGATCGAGGACGCCGAGATCGTGGACGAGGGCAAGGAACCGGATTCGAAGAACGCGATGCGAGCCGCCCGCCCCGCCGGCAGGCGGCGCATGCTGGCGCTCCCGGCGCTCGGCCTGACGGCTCTGCTCGTCGCCGGCTGCTCCGCGGATTCCTGGCCGCAGTTCGATGAGAGCGCGCCGTCGCCGACGCCGACCCCGACCGTGATCGCGCCGGAGAACCAGAAGCCGCCCGCCGTCACCGAGGCTCAGGCCACGCGGATCCTTCAGACGATCTCCGGCACGCTCGAGGAGGCAGACACGGCGCTCGACGTCGATCTGGCGTCGACGCGTCTGGACGGGCCGGCTCTCGCCGCGCGCACCACGGAGTACGCGCTGCGCACGCAGATCACGGACGGCCCGCTCCCGTCCGTCATCCCGACCGATGAGGTCGAGGTCGTGCTCCCCGAGGCGACGGACCGCTGGCCGCGCACGGTTCTCATGCTCTCCAAGGGAACGAGCGACGACACCGTTCCGCCGGTCATCCTGACGATGACCCAGGCTGACCCGTGGTCGAACTACAAGGTCACCGATATGGCGGAGATGTCGGCCGACGCCGTCTTCCCCGACGTGGCGGCCGCGTGGCTCGGGACGTCGCTCGTCCCGCAGGACTCAGCGTTCCTGCGCGTCGCACCCGGAGAGGTCTCCGCGGCCTTCGCCGACGTCGTCGATTCCGGTGACAAGAGCGCCTCGTACGACCTCTTCGACGACCTGTCGCTGAACCTGGCGAAGTCCATCGTCGACAGCCGTCAGGCGGTCGTGCAGACGCTCGCCGACAACGGAGCGTCCGCGACCTCGCAGGCCGCGTTCGACATGGCACCGGCCACCTCGGTGCCTGTGTCGATGACGACTCTCGACAGCGGCGCGATCGTCGCGGTGTCGTTGACCGACACCGAGAGTGTCACGCCGACATCGGCGGACGCGGTGATCCGCTTCGGCGACAACGCGCAGGCGAAGGCCCTGACCGGTGTGACGGAGTCCGCCAAGGGCGTCGAGACGACGTACGAGTTCCAGCTGTTCTTCTCGGTTCCGGCGCAGGGATCGACGGAGCAGATCAAGCTCCTGGCAGTCCGCCAGGACCTGCTGTCCGTGAAGGTGATCGAATGAGTGAGATCTCTCCCGCCGCCCTGCGCGGCGCCGTCGACCTGTCGAGCCTCCGCAACCGTCCGGCACCCGCGCCGGCCGGCGCGCCGGCTCCCGCGGTCGTCGATGTCGTCGTGGACGCCACCGACGAGACGTTCGGCCAGATCCTCGAGCTCTCGCGCACGGTGCCCGTGGTCGTGGACCTCTGGGCCGAGTGGTGCGGCCCGTGCAAGCAGCTGAGCCCCATCATCGAGAAGGTGACCAGGGAGCTCGGTGGTCGGGTGCTGCTCGCCAAGGTGGACGTGGACGCGAACCCTCAGCTCGCTCAAAGCTTCCGGGCGCAGTCGATCCCGATGGTGGTGGCCCTGATCGCGGGCCAGCCGGTCCCGATGTTCACGGGCGTGGTGCCCGAGCAGCAGGTGCGCGACGTCTTCGCGCAGCTGCTCCAGGTCGCGGCCCAGAACGGCGTCACGGGATCACTGTCGCTGGGTGAGGAAGCCGACAGCGCAGAGCCCGCCGAGGAGCCGCCGCTCCCGCCGCTGCACGCCGAGGCGTTCGCAGCGATCGAGACCGGCGACTACGCCGCCGCCATCCGCGCCTATGAGCAGGCGCTCGTGGAGAACCCCCGCGACGAGGATGCTCTGGCCGGTCTGGGCCAGGTCCGCCTGCTCGACCGGGTGCAGGGACTCGACCTGCAGGCTGCGCGTGCTGCCGCCGCTGATGCGCCTCTCGATGTCCAGGCGCAGTTCGCGGTCGCGGATCTCGATCTCGCCGGCGGCCATGTCGAGGATGCGTTCGGTCGCCTGCTCGACCTGTTCGCCCAGCTGCCCTCCGAGGAGCGCACGCCCGTCCGCGAGCGTCTCATCGAGCTGTTCGGGCTGCTCGGCGCGGCCGACCCGCGGGTGATCACGGCACGCAACCGCCTGTCGTCGCTGCTCTTCTGATCGGCCGATCAGCCGTTCGAGATCGTCGGCACGTGCGGGTCGGGCTGATGCCGCAACCACAGCGTCGACAGCGCGGGCAGCGTCACGGTGGCCATCGGCGCGCCACCGTCCTCGGCTCGAGCGATCACCATGCCGAGGTTGCCTGAACCGCGGCCGCCGTAGTCCGCGGCATCCGTGTTGAGGATCTCCTGCCAGACACCCTCGCGCGGGAGGACCAGTCGGTGGCCGGTGCGCTCCACTCCCGCGAAGTTGCTGATGACGACCAGCCGGCCGCCGTGCGCGTCGCGGCGCTCGAAAGCGATCACGGTCGGTTCCCAGTCCGGTGCACCCAGCCGTGAGAACGACGATCCGTCGCTGTCGCGTTCCCACAGGGGGGCCTGCGCCCGGTACGTGTGGTTGAGGGCGCCGACGAAGCTCTGCAGCTGCGCGTGCGAGGGCTGGTCCAGAAGCCACCAGTCGAGCTCTCGGCCCTCCGACCACTCGGCGATCTGCCCGAACTCCTGTCCCATGAACAGCAGCTTCTTGCCCGGGTGCCCCCACATGTACGCGAGGTAGGCGCGGACGTTGGCGAGCTTGTGCCAGTGGTCGCCCGGCATCTTCGCCAGCAGACTGCCCTTGCCGTGCACGACCTCGTCATGACTGATCGGCAGCAGATAGTTCTCGCCGAAGGCGTAGACGAACGAGAACGTCATCTCGCCCTCGTGATGCGAGCGGTACATCGGGTCGCGCTCGATGTACTGCAGCGAGTCGTTCATCCAGCCCATGTTCCACTTGAAGCCGAAACCGAGACCGGCGTGGTCGGTCGGCGCGGTGACTCCGGGGAAGCTCGTCGACTCCTCGGCGATCATCAGGATGCCGGGGTGCAGGCGGTAGGCCGTGGCGTTGACCTCCTGCAGGAAGCGGATGGCTTCGAGGTTCTCGCGGCCGCCGTGGATGTTCGGCTCCCACTCGCCGGCGTTCCGCGAATAGTCGAGGTAGAGCATCGAGGCGACCGCATCGACACGCAGTCCGTCGACGTGGAACTCCTCGAACCAGTAGAGCGCATTGGCGACGAGGAAGCCGCGCACCTCCGGCCGCCCGTAGTCGAAGATGAGCGTGCCCCAGTCCTGGTGCTCGCCGCGCCGCGGATCCGGGTGCTCGTAGAGGGGCTGCCCGTCGAACCGCGCGAGCGCGAAAGCGTCTTTCGGGAAGTGACCGGGAACCCAGTCCATGATCACGCCGATGCCGGCCTGGTGCAGACGGTCGATCAGGTGTCGCAGGTCGTCGGGGCTGCCGAACCGGCTCGTCGGCGCGTAGTAGCCGCTGACCTGGTAGCCCCACGAGCCTCCGAAGGGGTGCTCGGCGAGCGGCATGAACTCGACGTGCGTGAATCCGGCATCCGTGACGTGCTGGATCAGGGGTTCCGCGATGTCGCGGTAGCCCAGACCGTTGCGCCAGGATCCGAGGTGCACCTCGTAGATCGAGAGCGGTTGCGCGACCGCATGCGTCGCCGCACGACGGGTCATCCAGGCGCCGTCGGTCCAGACGTAGGACGACGACGTGACGACGGATGCCGTGTCCGGCGGAACCTCCGCGGCGAGGGCCATCGGGTCTGCCTTGAGGATCCAGGCTCCGTCGCGGGTGCGGATCTGGTACTTGTACTTCGTGCCCTCGGCGAGATCCGGGATGAACAGCTCCCAGACACCGCTGACCCCCATCGAGCGCATCGCGTGCGTCTCGCCGTTCCAGCCGTTGTGGTCGCCGATCACTCGGACGGCGGTGGCGTTCGGGGCCCAGACGGCGAAGGAGATCCCCTGCTCGCCGTCGAGCGTGCGGGGATGGGCGCCGAGGACCTGCCACAGGCGCTCGTGTCGTCCTTCCGCGATCAGATGCAGGTCGATGTCGCCGAGTGCGGGGGAGTGGCGGTAGGGATCGCCCTGGACGGACTCCTCGTCGTCGCCGTATGCGGTGGCGAGGCGATAGGAGAGCGGCGGGCCGGCGTGCTGGGCCTCCCAGATGCCGTGGGCCACATGATCGAGAGCCAGGCGGCTCCCGTCTGCGAACACCGCTTCGACAGACGAGGCGAGCGGGCGGCGGGCTCGGATGACCGTGACGGTGTGATCGGCGGCGTCCTTGATCGGATGCGCACCGAGCACCGAGTGCGGATCATGGTGCTCCGCAGAGGCGATGGCCTCCCAATCGGCGGACGTCCTGGCGTCTTCCACGTAGCTCATGATCGCTCCCTCACCTTCAGGATGTGCACCGGTTCGGCGAAAGCGTCGAGCCGCACGTAGTTGTGGTCGCTCCAAGTCCAGACCGCGCCCGTGAGCAGGTCCTCCACCTCGAAGTCCTCGCCGAGCGGGACGCCCCAGCGCGTCGTGTCGAGATGGACCGTGGTCTCGCGTACCGAATGCGGATCGACGTTGGCCACGACGATGATCGTGTCGGCCTGCCCGGTGCCCGTGAACGCGGCATCCAGGTGCTTGCTGTAGACGAGGACGGAGTCGTCGTCGCTCCAGTGCGTCGCGAAGTTGCGGAGCTGGCGCAGCGCGGGGTGCGCGGCTCGGATCTCGTTGAGTCGACGCAGCAGCGGGGCGAGCGACTCTCCGCGCGCCTCGGAGCCGGCCCAGTCCCGCACCTTGAACTCGTACTTCTCGTTGTCGATGTTCTCCTCGGAACCCGGGCGGGCGACGTTCTCGAACAGCTCGTATCCGGCGTACACACCGTAGATCGGGGCCGCGGTGGCCGCGATGCATGCGCGGATCCGGTAGGCGGCTCTGCCGCCGAACTGCAGGTACTCCGTGAGGATGTCGTGCGTGTTCACGAAGAGGTTCGGACGCATGTAGTCGCTGGTCTCCTGCGACACAGAGGTGAGGAACTCCTCGAGCTCCTCCTTGGTGTTCCGCCAGGTGAAGTAGCTGTAGCTCTGCTGGAATCCGACGGCGGCGAGCGCGCGCATGACCGCCGGGCGCGTGAACGCCTCGGCCAGGAAGATGACGTCGGGGTCCTCGGCGTTCACGGTCCCGATGAGCCATTCCCAGAACTGCAGCGGCTTGGTGTGCGGGTTGTCCACCCGGAAGATCTTCACTCCCTGCGCGACCCAGTGCCGGACGATGCGCAGCATCTCGGCGTAGATGCCGGCCGGGTCGTTGTCGAAGTTCAGCGGATAGATGTCCTGGTACTTCTTCGGCGGGTTCTCGGCGTACGCGATCGACCCGTCGGGGAGCGTGGTGAACCACTCCGGGTGCTCAGCGACCCACGGATGGTCCGGTGACGCCTGCAGCGCGAGGTCGAGGGCGACCTCGAGGCCCTCCTTCTGCGCGGCGCGCACGAAGGCGCGGAAGTCCTGCGCCGTGCCCAGATCGGGGTGGATGGCGTCGTGGCCGCCCTCCGCCGCACCGATCGCATAGGGCGAGCCGGGGTCGGTCGCCTCGGCGACCAGGGTGTTGTTGCGCCCCTTGCGATTCGTGGTGCCGATCGGATGGATGGGGACCAGGTAGAGGACGTCGAAACCCATCTGCGCGACGCCAGGAAGCCTCTTCGCGGCCGTGCGGAACGTACCGGTCTTCACACTCCCGTCCTTGAGGCGCCTGGCGCCTTCGGAACGGGGGAAGAACTCGTACCACGCGCCGACGCCGGCCGTCGTGCGATCGACGAGCAGGGTCTGGGGCGTCGAGGCGGAGCGGAGGCTCGCGAGCGGCCGATCCGCGAAGATCTGCGCGAGTGCGGCATCCGTCGACACGGCGATGGTCGTCGCTGCATCGCCACCCGCCAGAGATGCCGCTTCGGCCAGCAGACGCTTGCGCTGCGCGGCCGGACGATCCTTCTCGCCTGCGGCCCTGGAGAGGAGCTGGGCGCCCAGAGCTGCCATGATCGGCACGTCGACGCCGGCGGCGACCTTCAGCTCGGCGGCGTGAGCCCAGGTCGCGAAGTCGTCCGAGAAGGCCTCGAAACGATAGATCCAGCGGCCCTGGAGATCCAGCGCGATCTCGGTTGACCAGCTGTCGGTGCCGTCGAGTCGCGGGGACAGTCGATGCAGGCTCTCCTCGCCTTCGGGCGAGGTCAGCCGGACGTGCACGCCGATGATGTCGTGGCCCTCGCGGAAGGACACGACGCTGAACGGGACGACCTCGCCGACGAACGCCTTCGCAGGGAACCCGCCCGGGACCGAGGGGGAGCCGTTCAGGAGCGGGAGGCGGGGCGTGTGCGTATCCTCCGCGATCGTGACGTCACCACCGGGGCGCGTCGGGATCTGAGAGGGGCTCCGGAGAGCCGAGGACCGAGTACCACCACGTGCAGCCACCCCCTCAACGTACCGCCCGGACGTTGTCGCGGGAAGCGATCACCGGGGCGGGTCGGAGAGCGATGTCATTCCACGCGGAACAGGCGCATGGAGGTGCCCGGAATGGGCAGGACGTCGCCCGGGGCGAACACCTCGGCCGTATCCGATGGGTGCTCTTCGGCGCTCGACCACAACGAGACGAAGCGCGTCGCGTCCTCGATCTCCTCGGGGAGGCGCACGTCGATGGGTGACTCGGTGCCGTGGACGATCAGCAGGATCCGGTTCGCCGCCTCCTTGTCCGGTGTGGAGGCCGCGACGTACTGGAGGGTGCGGTTGCGGGGGTCCGCCCACTGCGCGCTCTCCATGGTCTCGCCGTTCTGGTCGAACCAGTCCATGACGGAGGCGTTCGGGATGTGCTCGCCGAGCCGGGCGTACTTGCTGGGGCGGAGCGCGGGGTTCTCGGCACGCAGGCCGATCAGCCGGGCGACGTGCGCACGGAGATCCTTCTGCCACGGTTCGAACTCCCAGGCGAGCCAGGTCATCGCGGAGTCCTGGGCGTAGGCGTTGTTGTTTCCGCGCTGAGTGCGGCCGACCTCGTCGCCTGCGGTGAGCATCGGGATTCCTGCCGAGAGCAGCAGCGTGCCGAGGAGGTTGCGCATCGCCTTACGACGGGCCGCGAGGATCGTCGGGTCGTCGGTCGGGCCCTCGACACCGTGGTTGAACGCACGGTTCATATCGGCGCCGTCGCGGTTCTGCTCGCCGTTGGCCTCGTTGTGCTTGACGTCGTACGAGACGAGGTCGTGCAGGGTGAAACCGTCGTGAGCGGTGACGAAGTTCACACTGGCCAGAGGGCCGCGGGCCTCGCTGAACGTGTTCGACGAGCCGGCGAGCCTGGTCGCGAAGCCGCCGATGCCGACCGGCGCCGACGCCCGACGGGCGTAGTCGATGTCGCTGAGCCAGAAGTTGCGGACCCGGTCGCGATACCGATCGTTCCACTCGTGCCAGCCCGCCGGGAAGTTGCCGGTCTGCCATCCGCCGAGACCGACGTCCCACGGCTCTGCGATCAGCTTCGTCTCGGCGAGGATCGGGTCGTTCGCGATAGCGGTCAGGAGCGGATGCTCCGGCGTGTAGGTGTGTGCGCCGTCGCGGGCGATCGCGGCGGCCAGATCGAAGCGGAAGCCGTCGATCTGCATCTCCTGCGCCCAGTAGCGGAGCGAGTCGAGGATCAGTCGAGCGCCGGCATCCGTCGAGGTGTTCAGCGTGTTGCCGCACCCGGTGGTGTCGATGTACACCCCGGTGTCGTCCTGGCGGTAGTAGCTGGCGTTGTCGATGCCGCGGAGGCTCGAACGCGGCCCGCCGATGCCCTCCTCCGAGGTGTGGTTGTAGACGACGTCGAGGATCACCTCGAGCCCCGCCTCATGCAGCAACCGCACCATGCCCTTGAACTCGGCCAGTACGGCCTCCGGGCCTTCCTTGCGTGCCTCCTCGGTGGCGTACGCGGTGTGGGGGGTGAAGAAGTTGAGGGTGTTGTAGCCCCAGTAGTTGGTGAGGCCGCGCTCCAGCAGGCGCGGCTCCGGGACGAAGGCGTGCACGGGGAGGAGCTCCACCGAGGTGATCCCGAGCGAGTGGAGGTAGTCGATCATCGCGGGGTGGGCGAGTCCCGCATACGTGCCGTGCAGGGCAGGTGGCACGTCGGGGTGGCGCTTGGTGAGACCCTTCAGGTGGCCCTCGTAGATCACGGTCCGGTCGAGGGGCACGCGTGGCTTCTGCGAATCGCCCCAGTCGAAGCCGTCGACGATGACGACCGAGCGCCATTCCTCGTAGCCGTCGCCCTGGGCGAGACCGCGCGCGTACGGGTCGAGCAGCAGGCTCTCCGGGTTGAAGGTGTTGCCGGGACCGTGCGGACCACCGACGCGGACGGCGTAGCGGACGCCGGGCTGCAGGAGAGGAGTGGTGACCTCCCAGATGCCGCCGGGGCGGCGCTCGAGCGGTACCTCGTCCGTCGCCCAGTCGAGGTCTGTCGCGTCGAAGACGACCAGCACCACGGAGGCCGCGTTCTGCGACCAGATACGGAGGGTCCCGACGCCGTCGTGCAGACGGACGCCGAGGTTGTCGAGGGCTGGACCGCCGGGCGCGGTGAAGTCTCGGGACTCGGGCATGAGTACACCATAGGCGGGATGTGTTGCAGTCCCATGACAGATCGCACTCGGTTCCATCGCCGTGGTCGCCTCGGGGGAGCGGATTCGCGAGAGAATCGAGGGATGCGGCACTACCTGGACCATGCGGCGACCACGCCTCTGCGGCCTGAGGCGCGCGATGCCTGGCTGGAAGCGACCGAGACGGTCGGCAACGCCTCTTCGACGCACGGCGCCGGGCAGGACGCGCGGCGTCTGCTCGAGGAATCGCGCGAGCGCGTTGCGGCGGTGCTGGATGCCGATCCGATCGAGATCGTGTTCACGTCTGGTGGCACCGAGTCGATCAACCTCGCACTGCAGGGGCTCTGGCGTTCGCGCCCCGCCGGCGCGGAGGCGATCGTGATGCCGGATGCCGAGCACCACGCCACGATGGACACCGTCGCGGCCCTGGCTGAAGAGGGTGCGCAGGTGCGTGCCGTCGGTGTCACAGCGCTGGCCGGCATCGACATGGACGCCTTCGCCCGCCAGCTCCCCGGGGCGGCCCTCGCCACGGCTCTCGTCGCGAACAACGAGGCGGGCACCGTCAACGATGCGGCCGCGCTGGCCTCGTCGAGCGCGATCGCCGGGGTGCCGCTCCACCTCGACGCCGTCGCCGCCCTCGGTCACCTGCCCCTCTCCTTCCGCGGGCTGCGGGGGGATGCGGCACCCGGGGTCGGACTCGTCGCGCTGAGTCTGGCCGGGCACAAGATCGGTGCACCCGTCGGCGTCGGCGTCCTCGTCACTGCTCGGACGGCCCGGATGACCGCGATGCTCCGCGGTGGTGCCCAGCAGCGCGGTCTCCGCGCCGGGACCCAGGACGTGGCCGGGGCCGCGGCCTTCGCGACGGCTCTGGAGCTCGCCGAGTCGGAGCGCGAAGTCGAGGCCGTTCGTCTGTCCGCTCTGCGCGACCGTCTCGTCGCCGGCATCCGCTCGGCCGTACCCGCCGCGGAGCTGCTCGGTGACCCGGTCCACCGGCTCCCCGGCAACGCCCACGTGCTCTTCCCCGGTGCGGTGGGGGAGAGCCTCCTGTTCCTCCTCGACGTCGCAGGTGTCGCCGCATCCACCGGCTCCGCCTGCCAGGCGGGCGTCGCCGAGCCCTCGCACGTGGTGATGGCCATGGGCCGGAGCGAACGGGACGCCCGGAGCGTGCTGCGGTTCTCGCTCGGTCGCACCTCGACGGATGCCGACGTCGACGCGGTGCTCGACGCGATCGCCGACGCCTACCTCCGCGCATCCGGGTCCGGCACAGGCGCACGCTCGTAGACTGGTCTCATGCGGATACTGGCGGCGATGAGCGGCGGAGTCGACTCCGCCGTCGCGGCCGCGCGTGCCGTGGAGGCGGGGCACGACGTGGTCGGCGTGCACCTGGCGCTCTCCCGAGCCGGCGGAACGCTGCGGACGGGAAGCCGCGGATGCTGCACGATCGAGGACGCCCTCGATGCGCGCCGCGCCGCCGACCTGCTCGGCATCCCGTTCTACGTGTGGGACTTCTCCGAGCGCTTCCGCGACGACGTGATCGACGACTTCATCGCCGAGTACCAGGCCGGACGTACGCCGAACCCGTGCATGCGCTGCAACGAGAAGATCAAGTTCGCCGCCCTCCTGGAGCGCGCGATCGAACTCGGCTTCGACGCCGTGTGCACCGGTCACTACGCCACGCTCATCGACGGCGAGCACGGGCTTGAGCTGCATCGAGCCTCGGACAACGCGAAGGACCAGTCCTACGTGCTCGGGGTGCTCACGACCGAGCAGCTCGCGCACACCTACTTCCCGCTCGGCACGACGCCGTCGAAGGCGATCGTGCGTGCGGAGGCGGAGGCGCGCGGGCTGACCGTCGCGCAGAAGCCCGACAGCCACGACATCTGCTTCATCCCCGACGGCGACACCCGCGGATGGCTCGCCGAGAAGGTCGGCACCGCCACCGGCGAGATCGTCGATCGCGCAGGCGAGGTGGTCGGGTCGCACGAGGGGGCGCACGCCTTCACGGTCGGACAGCGCCGGGGGCTCAAGCTCGGCGTGCCGGCGGCCGACGGCAAGCCGAGGTTCGTGCTCGAGGTGCGCCCGGTGTCGAACACCATCGTCGTGGGTCCGAAGGAGGCTCTCGCGATCGCGGAGATCGCGGGCGAGCGCTACAGCTGGGCCGGTGCAGGGCCCGTCGACTCGTCCTTCGCGTGCCATGTGCAGATCCGCGCGCATTCCGAGCCCGTCGCGGCCGTCGCGACGGTGACCGACGACGGCGTGCGTGTCGTTCCCGAGGTCCCGCTCGACGGTGTCGCGCCGGGGCAGACCGCGGTGCTCTATGTGGGGACGCGCGTGCTCGGGCAGTTCACGATCGACACCACCGTGTCGGCCGTGCCCGTCGGCGCGTAGATCTCGATGGATGTCGGCGCCCGCTCGTAGACTGACGGGGTGCCGGAGAACATCTCGCTGGAAGACGCCCGAACCGAAGCCGAAGAGCTGACCACTCGCATCCTCGAGGCGAAGGACGCCTATTACGGGCGCGACACCTCGGTCGTCGACGACTTCACCTACGACGGCTGGATGCACCGTCTCGAAGAGCTCGAGCGCCTGCACCCCGAACTGCAGGGCCAGGACTCCCCGACGCAGATGGTCGGCGCTGCCGAGGCGACGGGCCTCGCCACCATCGAGCATGCCGAGCGGATGCTGAGCCTCGACAACGTCTTCTCGATCGAGGAGCTGCGGGAGTGGGCCGCGAAGACCCAGGCATCCGCCGGGCGGAAGGTCGCCTGGCTCACCGAGCTGAAGATCGACGGGCTCGCCATCAACCTGCGTTACGAGAACGGCGTGCTCACGTCGGCGGCCACGCGAGGAGACGGGCGCGTGGGTGAGATCGTCACGGAGAACGCGCTCCGGCTGCCGGAGATCCCCGAGCGCCTCAGCGGTGAGGGACATCCCGAGATCGTCGAGGTCCGCGGAGAGGTCTTCATCCCCGTCGCGGCGTTCGAGCGGCTCAATGCCGCGCAGGCGGCCTTCCGTGACCGCGCCTACAACGACGCGCTCGCACGCTGGGAGGCGCGCGGCGGAGCCAAGAAGCCGTTCGACGAGGAGAAAGCCCGCACGGCCGCTGCACGGCGGTTCCCCTCGTTCGCGAATCCTCGGAACGCGGCGAGCGGCGGACTCCGCCAGCAGATCGAAAAGAAGGACGGGCTCGAACTCGAGGCGGGGCTCCTGCGCATCGAGTCGCTCGCGCTCTACGTGCACGGCGTCGGCGCCTGGGTGAATCCGCCGGTCGAGGCGCAGAGCGAGGTCTACGACCTGCTGGCGGAGTGGGGCCTGCCGACGAGTCCGCACACCAGGGTGTGCGGCTCGATCGACGAGGTGGCGTCGTTCGTCGAGTACTTCGGCGAGCACAGGCACGACATCGAGCATGAGCTCGACGGGATCGTCGTCAAGGTCGACGAGCTCGAGCTGCACGATGAGCTCGGCGCGACCAGCCGAGCTCCGCGGTGGGCGATCGCCTACAAGTACCCGCCGGAAGAGGTGCAGACGAAGCTGCTCGACATCGTCGTCTCGGTGGGTCGGACCGGTCGCGCCACACCGTTCGCCGTGATGGCGCCGGCGCAGGTCGCGGGTTCCGTGGTCCGTCAGGCGACCCTGCACAACAAGGACGTGGTGAAGGCCAAGGGCGTGCTCATCGGCGACACGGTCGTACTGCGCAAGGCGGGCGACGTGATCCCCGAAGTGCTCGGACCGGTGGTCGACAAGCGCGACGGCTCGGAGCGCGAGTTCGTGATGCCGGTGGAGTGCCCGGAGTGCGGAACGGCGCTGCGGCCCATGAAGGAGGGCGACATCGACCTCCGCTGCCCGAACGCCCGCTCGTGCCCCGCACAGGTGCGCGGTCGTGTCGAGCACATCGGGTCGCGTGGCGCACTCGACGTCGAGGCCCTCGGCGAGGTCACCGCCGCCGCACTCACTCAGCCGACCTCGCCAGAGGTGCCCCCGCTGGAGACCGAGGCGGGGCTGTTCGATCTCACGATCGAGCAGCTCGTACCGATCGAGCTCTTCGTGCGCGACGCCGAGACCGGGCTTCCGAAGGAAGACGAAGACGGGCTCGTGAAGACGAGGGCACCGTTCCGGCGCAACCCCACGGCCGCCGAGAAGAAGGCCGGCGCGGAAGGCCCGCAGCCGTCGTCGCAGGCCATCACCCTGCTGGCTGAGCTCGAGAAGGCCAAGACGAAGGACCTGTGGCGGCTGCTCGTGTCGCTGAACATCCGCCACGTCGGTCCGTCCGCGGCTCGGGCGCTGGCGCAGTGGTTCGGCTCACTCGAAGCGATCCGTGCGGCATCCCGCGATGAACTCGCGTCGGTCGAGGGAGTCGGCGGCATCATCGCCGACTCGCTCCTCGCGTGGTTCGAGATCGACTGGCACCAGGAGATCGTGCTGCGCTGGACGGAGGCGGGCGTGCAGTGGTCGACGCCCGGCCATCCGGGTCCTGGCGGTGCGATCGCGGCGGGCGGGGTGCTCGAGGGACTCACGATCGTCGCCACGGGCTCGCTCGACGGGTATACCCGCGATGGTGCGCAGGAGGCCATCATCATGGCAGGTGGCAAGGCCGCCTCGAGCGTGTCGAAGAAGACGGACTTCGTCGCCGCCGGCCCCGGCGCCGGCTCCAAGCTCGGGAAGGCCGAAGAGCTCGGCATCCGCATCCTCGACGCGGCGCAGTTCCACATCCTCGTGACCGAGGGGCCTGACGCTCTCGCATGAAGCGCTACGGACCGCTGATCGCCGTCCCTGATGCGCTGGCTGTCGGCGATCCCGGGCGGAACCACCTGCGACTCACGCCGGACGCGGTGATCCTCCGGGAGGGCGTCGACAACCGAGGCATCGTGCCGTGGTCGAGTGTGGAGAGCATCCTGCTGGATGTGCCGACCACGCGTTTCCGGCTGCCGGGGCTCGTCGGCACGATCGTGCTGGGTGCTCTGACCGCGGTGGCCCTGTCCGATCTCGGCGTGGATCCGGATGACGGCGCGGTGACTCTCACGGTCGACGGAGAGTCGACGACCGTGCCGCTGAGCCGTCACCACGTCGGCGGATACTGGGAGCCGACGGTCATGGGCGCGCACCGATTGCTCACGCACCTCATCGAGAATCCGGAGCAGCGTGCGCTTCTCGCACATCCGGAGTCGCTGATCGATATCGCGGCGCAGCTCGCGCGGGAATCGGTCTAGCCCGCCGGGCACCGTCGATCGCAACGGCATCCTGTACGGGTGGTGTCAGTCCACGGCATCGCGCACGAGCAGCACGGGGGAGACGTCGAAGCCCAGGCGTCGATAGAGCGAAACCGCGCCGACGCTGGAGTTCACGACGACCTTGGCCGCACCTGCGGACACTGCATGCTGATACGCCGCAGAGACGAGCTCTGTCCCGATCCCGTGCCCCCGATGCTCCGGCAACACGAACACACTCTGGATGTCGGCGGACAGCCGTTCCACCTGACCCGGCCTCGGCACGCGCGGAAGCAACGCGACCCACGCCGCGCCGACGATCCCGTGCTCGCCCGAGCGTGCGACGAACGCGAAGTGGGAGCGCCGGTGATCGCGCCACCAGGTATCGAGGTCCGCCGCGAACTCGACGGCCGACTCTGCGCGAGAGGAACCGTCCATATCGTCACGCCATTTCAGAAGCGCGAGGCCGTCCACATCATCGAAGGTGGCCTGTTCGATCAGCACGCTCGCCGCCGTTCGCTCAGCTCTTGTGGCGGGGCTTGCGGAACGGCTTGTCCTCGCGGTCGCCGCGCGGCGGGCGCTCGTCGCGATCACGTCGCTCGTAGCCGCCCTCGCGCGTGTCGCTGCGTCGAGCCCCCGGGCCGCGGTCCGGCTTGATCTCGATCAGTCGTCCCGAGATGCGCGTGTCGCGCAGTTTCTCGAGCACGGTCGGGCTGAGGTTCGCCGGCAGTTCGACCGTCGAGAAGTCGGGACGGATGTTGATCACGCCGAAGTCGTCGCGACCGAGACCACCCTCGTTCGCGAGAGCGCCGACGATCTGACGCGGCTCGACCCGGTGTCGACGGCCCACCTCGATGCGGTACGCGGTGTAGTCGCCGCGACCGCGACGCTCGGTGCGGGGCTCACGCGGCTCGCGCGTATCCCTGGTGCCGCGGGCACCACCCTCGCGGGGCGGCCGGTTGTCGGCTTCGACCGCTTTGGCCAGCCGGTCTTCGGCGGGGTCGAGCAGGAGCGGGGTGTCGCCCTGCGAGACGATCGCGAGCGCGGCCGCGACGTCGGCTTCGGGCACGTCGTGGTTGCGCACGTAGTGGGAGATCACGTCGCGGAACTTCTCGACCCGCGCCGTGTCGCCGAGCGCGGCGGTGATCGCATCGTCGAACCGCGCGAGACGCGTGGTGTTGACGTCATCGGTCGTCGGCAGCTGCATCTGAGTGGGCTGCTGGCGTGTGGCCTTCTCGATGTGCTTGAGCAGGTAGCGCTCACGGGGCGTGATGAAGCTGATCGCATCACCCGTGCGGCCGGCCCGGCCGGTGCGACCGATGCGGTGCACGTAGGACTCGGTGTCGGTGGGGATGTCGAAGTTGATGACGTGGCTGATGCGCTCGACGTCGAGTCCGCGGGCAGCGACATCGGTCGCGACGAGGATGTCGAGCTTGCCGT
Organism: Microbacterium luteolum; assembly: GCF_039533965.1. Taxonomy (NCBI): domain Bacteria; kingdom Bacillati; phylum Actinomycetota; class Actinomycetes; order Micrococcales; family Microbacteriaceae; genus Microbacterium; species Microbacterium luteolum. The sequence continues at coordinate 625,912 of NZ_BAAAUN010000001.1, read as the reverse complement.
CCTTCAGCTGGTTGACGCTGCGCTCGCGCTGCACCTGCGCCACGTCGCCGTTGATGGCGGTCGCCGAGTACCCACGTGCACGGAGCTTCTCGGCGAGGGTCTCGGTCTCGTTCTTCGTGCGGACGAAGACGATCATCCCGTCGAAGTTCTCGACCTCGAGGATGCGCGTGAGCGCGTCGACCTTCTGCGCGTACGACACCACCAGGTAGCGCTGCGTGATGTTGGTGCCGGTCGCGGTCTTCGACTTGATGCTGATCTCTTCCGGGTCGCTCAGGTACTTCTGCGCGAGGCGGCGGATCTGCGGAGGCATGGTCGCCGAGAAGAGGGCGACCTGCTTCTCGGAGGGGGTCTGGGCGAGGATCTGCTCGACGTCTTCCGCGAAGCCCATCTTGAGCATCTCGTCGGCCTCATCGAGCACCAGGTACTTCAGCTCGGACAGATCGAGCGTGCCCTTCGCGAGGTGGTCCATGATCCGGCCCGGAGTGCCGACGATCACGTGCACACCACGACGCAGTGCCGACAGCTGCACGCCGTAGCCCTGGCCGCCGTAGACGGGGAGGACGTGGACGCCCTTCATCTTCGAGGCGTAGGACTCGAACGCCTCGCACACCTGCAGTGCGAGCTCGCGGGTCGGCGCGAGCACGAGTGCCTGGGGAATCTTCTGCGACACGTCGAGGCGCTCGAGCACCGGGAGTGCGAAAGCCGCGGTCTTGCCGGTTCCGGTCTGCGCCTGTCCGACGACGTCGCGTCCGGACAGCAAGGTCGGGATCGTCGCGGCCTGGATGGGGGAAGGCGTCTCGTAGCCGAGATCCTTGATGGCTTTGAGGACGGGCCCGGTGATGCCGAGCTCCTCGAATCCGGGGGTCGCGGGGGAGTCCTCGGGGGCGTCGGTCAGCACTGCATCTTCAGGAGTCACTACCCAAGGGTAGCGCCCCCACGCTCTCAGCGCCTGTGAGGGCGTCCTCAGCGGCCCGTCGTCAGAGCGACGAGCTTCTCCTTCACCTGTCGGCGCAGCACCTTCCCGATCAGCGACTTCGGGAGTTCGTCGACCACGAAGATGCGCCGCGGCACTTTGTAGGGGGTGAGGATGCTGCGGGCGAACTCGCGGATCGCCTCGACATCCACATCCGTACCACTGTCCACGACGATCGCCGCGACGACCTCTTCGCCGGAGTGCTCGCTCGCGAGCCCGACGACCGCGGCATCCACCACCTGCGGATGCTGTCGCAGCGCGTTCTCGACCTCGGTGGGCGCGACGTTGAACCCGCCGGTGATGATGAGCTCCTTGATGCGGTCGACGATGCGGATGAAGCCGGCCTCGTCGATCGTGACGATGTCTCCCGTGCGGAACCAGCCGTCGACGAACACCTCTTCGGTCTCCTCCGGCTTGCCGTAGTAGCCCGAGAAGACCTGCGGTCCGCGCACGACGAGCTCACCGGGCGAGCCCTCCGGCACGTCCTGCGTGGGGTTCTCCGGATCGACCACACGGCATTCGGTTCCGGGGAGGGGGAGTCCGACCGTGCCGGGTACGCGGTGCTCGGCGACGGGGTTGGCCATCAGCACCGGGGAGCATTCGCTGAGGCCGTATCCCTCGACGAGGTATCCGTGCGTGGCTTTCTCGAACGGGACGACGAGTTCGTGCGGCAGTGCCATCGCGCCGGAGATCGCCACCTCGATGCCGTCGAGGGAGACGCCCTTCTCGCGCGCGGCGGCGAGCAGCCGATCGGCGATCGGCGGAACGAGCGGCAGGAACGTCGCGGGGTGCTTCTTCACGACATCCAGCACCAGGTCGGGATCGAACTTGGGGAAGAGCACGAGCCGAGCGCCCATCGACATCGCGAAGGTCAGGCAGAGCGTGAGGCCGTACGCGTGGAACATCGGCAGCACCGCGTAGACGACGCATCCCTTGCCGCGTTGGATCGACGGCACCCATGTCCGGGCCTGCGCCGCGTTGGCGAGCAGATTCCGGTGGCTGAGCGAGGCGCCCTTGGGAGTGCCGGTGGTGCCGGACGTGTACTGGATGATCGCCAGGTCGTCGGTCGACGGCTTCGGGTGCGACGCGGGGATCGGTGCCGACTTCACGAGAGCATCCCAGGTGATCGTGCCTCGCACCTTCTCGGTGAGTGCGGCGCGTGACTCGCGCGCCTTCGCGACCGGCAGCCGCAAGGCCACGCGGGTGAGGAAGGGCATCGCCTGCGTCACATCGACCGAGATGAGATTCGTGACGGCGAGGTCGGCCGGGAACTCCTGCACCGTGGCGACGACCTTGTTCCAGACGATCGCATGCTTCGCGCCGTGATCCTCGAACTGCTTGCGCAGCTCCCGCGGCGTGTAGAGCGGGTTGTGCTCGACGACGACGGCGCCGAGTCGGAGGACGGCGTAGAACGCGACGATGTGCTGCGGGCAGTTCGGCAGCACGATCGCGACCGGATCGCCCGCTCGCACGCCCAGATCGCGGAGCCCGGCGGCAGCGCGGTCGATCGCGTCCTGCAGCTCGGCGTAGGTCGTCTCCCTGCCGAAGAACTGGAGGGCGGGGGCCTCGGGATAGTCCCTCGCGGATGCCGCGACGATGTCGATCAGCGATCCCTCGACGGGAGCGAGGTCTTCGGGAACACCGGCGGCATAGCTGGCGACCCACGGGCGAGGAGGCTGGAACGGGCTCACGTGCCCAGCATAAGGTGACGGATCCGATCGGGCAGGGCGCGACGGACGCGCCAACTAGACTGGAAGCGTGTCTGAAATCACCCCTGATCTCGTGCGCCATCTCGGCGTGCTCGCGCGTATCCAGCTGAACGACGACGAGGTGACGCGGCTCACGGGCCAGCTCGACGCCATCGTCGACAACATCGCCAAGGTTTCGGAGGTGGCGACCGCCGACATCGTCGCGACGAGCCACCCGATCCCGCTGAGCAACGTTTTCCGTCCCGACGTCGTCGGGGAGACCCTGACGCACGAGCAGGTGCTGCAGAACGCTCCGGACGCCGCCGACGGCCGGTTCCGCGTCACCGCGATCCTGGGAGAAGAGCAGTGAGCGACATCATCCGACTGACCGCTGCGGAACTCGCCGACAAGCTCGCGTCCCGTGAGATCTCGAGCGTCGAGGCCACGCAGGCGCACCTCGATCGCATCGCCGCCGTCGACGGCGACGTCCACGCCTTCCTGCACGTGAACGAGGGCGCTCTCGCGGCAGCCGAGGCCATCGACGCCCGACGCGCGGCGGGGGAGCAGCTCGGTCCGATCGCGGGCGTTCCGCTGGCGATCAAGGACGTGCTCGTCACCGACGATCAGCCGACCACCAGCGGTTCGCGCATCCTCGAGGGCTACCGCTCGCCGTACGACGCGACCGTCGTGGCTCGCTCGCGTGCCGCGGGGCTCATCCCGCTCGGCAAGACCAACATGGACGAGTTCGCCATGGGGTCCTCCACGGAGCACTCCGCGTACGGTCCCACCCGCAACCCGTGGGACCTCGACCGCATCCCCGGCGGCTCCGGCGGCGGTTCCGCTGCCGCCGTTGCAGCCTTCGAGGCGCCGCTCGCGCTCGGCTCCGACACCGGCGGATCGATCCGTCAGCCCGCACACGTCACGGGCACGGTCGGCGTGAAGCCCACCTACGGCGGCGTGAGCCGCTATGGGGCGATCGCCCTCGCCTCGAGCCTCGACCAGGTCGGACCCGTCACGCGAACCGTGCTCGACGCGGGCCTGCTGCACGATGTCATCGGCGGGTACGACCCGAAGGACTCCACGTCGCTCCGCGATGCGTGGCCCTCGTTCGCGGATGCCGCCCGCGAGGGTGCCCGCGGTGACGTGCTCAAGGGCCTCAAGGTCGGTGTCATCCGGGAGCTCCCGGACAGCGGTTTCCAGCCCGGCGTCGCGGCGTCCTTCCGCAGCGCGCTCGCGCTGATGGAGGCGCAGGGTGCGGAGATCGTCGAGATCGGCGCACCCCACTTCGAGTACGGCGTGGCCGCGTACTACCTGATCCTCCCGGCTGAGGCGTCCAGCAACCTGGCGAAGTTCGACTCCGTCCGGTTCGGGCTGCGCGTCACCCCCGACGGCAACCCGACCGTCGAGGACGTGATGTCCGCGACTCGCGACGCCGGCTTCGGCGACGAGGTCAAGCGCCGCATCATCCTGGGCACCTACGCACTGTCCGCGGGCTACTACGACGCGTACTACGGCAGCGCGCAGAAGGTGCGCACGCTCATCCAGCAGGACTTCGCGAACGCCTTCGCCGAGGTCGACGTGATCGCGACGCCGTCGGCGCCGACCACGGCGTTCAAGATCGGCGAGAAGATCGACGACCCGCTGCAGATGTACCTGAACGACGTCACGACCATCCCGGCGAACCTCGCCGGCGTCCCCGGTATCTCGATCCCGAGCGGTCTCGCCGAGGAGGACGGGCTGCCGGTCGGCATCCAGTTCCTCGCGCCCGCTCGTGAGGACGCTCGTCTGTACAAGGTCGGCGCCGCACTCGAGACCGTGCTGCTCGACTCCTGGGGAGCCCCCCTCCTCACCCGCGCACCCCAGCTCGCAGGAGGAAACCGCTGATGGCCACCGCCAAGCTCATGGACTACGACAAGGCGCTCGAGCTGTATGAGCCCGTCCTCGGCTTCGAGGTTCACGTCGAGCTCAACACCAACACGAAGATGTTCTCGGACGCGCCGAACCCGGCCAACGAGAAGTACCACGCGGCCGAGCCGAACACCCTCATCGCTCCCGTCGACCTCGGCCTGCCGGGGTCGCTGCCCGTGGTGAACGAGACGGCGATCCGCTCATCGATCAGCCTCGGCCTCGCGCTCGGCTGCTCGATCGCCGAGTCGAGTCGTTTCGCTCGGAAGAACTACTTCTACCCGGACCTCGGCAAGAACTACCAGATCTCGCAGTACGACGAGCCGATCGCGTATGAGGGGTCCGTCGAGGTCGAGCTCGAGGACGGCACGATCGTGACCATCCCGATCGAGCGCGCGCACATGGAGGAGGACGCCGGCAAGCTCACCCACATGGGCGGAGCGACCGGACGCATCCAGGGCGCCGAGTACTCGCTCGTCGACTACAACCGGGCAGGCGTCCCGCTGGTCGAGATCGTCACGAAGGTGATCGTCGGCACGGAACACCGAGCGCCGGAGGTCGCCAAGGCCTACGTCCAGACGATCCGCGACATCGTCCGCGGTCTCGGCATCTCCGAGGCCCGTCTCGAGCGCGGCAACCTGCGCTGCGATGCGAACATCTCGCTCCGTCCGCGCGGAACCGAGAAGCTCGGCACGCGCACCGAGACCAAGAACGTGAACTCGATGCGCTCGGTCGAGCGCGCGGTCAAGTACGAGATCCAGCGCCAGGCGCAGATCCTCGCCGACGGCGGCACCATCACCCAGGAGACGCGGCACTGGCACGAGGACACCGGCACCACGTCGCCGGGTCGACCGAAGTCGGATGCCGACGACTACCGGTACTTCCCCGAGCCCGACCTGCTTCCGGTCGAGCCCGCCGCCGCGCTGATCGAGGAGCTGCGTGCCGCGCTGCCCGAGCAGCCCGTCGCCCGTCGCCGTCGCCTGATGACGGAGTGGGGCTTCACCGACCTCGAGTTCCAGGATGTGCGCAACAACGGCGTCCTCGAAGAGGTCGCGGCGACGATCGCCGCCGGAGCGACCCCCGCGACGGCGCGCAAGTGGTGGACGGGTGAGATCTCCCGCCTGGCCAACGCGCAGGAGAAGGACGCGTCCGAGCTCATCAGCCCGGAGAACGTCGTCGCTCTGCAGAAGCTCATCGACGCGGGAACGCTCACCGACAAGCTCGCGCGCCAGGTGCTCGAGGGCGTCATCGCGGGTGAGGGCACCCCGCAAGAGGTCATCGACGCGCGCGGGCTCGCCGTGGTGTCGGACGACGGCGCACTGATCGCCGCCATCGACGAGGCTTTCGCTGCGCAGCCCGACGTGCTCGCCAAGATCAAGGACGGCAAGGTGCAGGCGGCCGGTGCTGTGATCGGTGCGGTCATGAAGGCCATGAAGGGACAGGCCGACGCCGCGCGTGTCCGCGAGCTCATCCTCGAGCGCGCGGCGCAGTAGCGCCTCGACGGGCTCGGCCGCCTCGGTGCGCTGAGCCCGTCGACACGCTCGTGTCCGGGGTCCGGGAGAGAATGGACCCATGGGACACGGCGACGGCAGAGGGCAGATCACCTCGCCCACCGACGCCGACGACACCGGGACCCGCATCCTGCATGTCGACATGGACGCGTTCTACGCGGCCGTCGAGGTCCTCGACGACCCGAGCCTGCGCGGGCTGCCGCTGATCATCGGTGCTCCAGACGGGCGCTCCGTCGTGTCGAGCGCTTCATATGAGGCGCGTCGGTACGGCGTGCACGCGGCCATGCCGGTGTCCCAGGCGTTGCGGCTGTGCCCGACGGCGCGTATCGTGCTGCCGCACTTCCACCGCTACCAGGAGGTCTCCCGTCAGGTGATGGCGATCTTCGAATCGTTCACGCCGCTGGTGGAGCCGCTCTCGGTCGACGAGGCGTTCCTCGACGTGCAGGGCGTCCGACGCCTCTGGGGGAGTCCTGCACGCATTGCCGGTCTCATCCGTGAGCGCGTGCTCGACGAGGTCGGGATCACGTGCAGCGTCGGTGTCGCTGCCACGAAGCACGTGGCGAAGATGGCCTCGACCATCGCCAAGCCCGATGGGATGCTCGTGGTCGCGGCGGCCGACACGCTCGACTTCCTCGCGCCGCGTCCCGTACGGGCGATGTGGGGCGTCGGGCCCAAGGCGGCCGAGGCTCTGGAAGCCCGCGGCATCCGCACGATCCAGAACATCCGCGAGTCCTCACCCGAGATGCTCGAGCGGGCTGTGGGCCCCGCGCTCAGCACGCGACTCGCGCAACTCGCCCGCGGGGAGGATCCGCGCACGGTGGAGACCGAGCGCATCGAGAAGAGCATCGGGCACGAGGAGACCTTCGATCACGACATCCTGGACCGCGCTTTCCTCCGGGCGGAGCTGCTCCGTCTCGCTGACCGCGTGGCGGCCCGGCTCAGGCGAGCGGAATGGGAAGCGGGCACGGTCTCGATCAAGGTGCGCTTCGACGACTTCCGCACGCTGAACCGGTCCCAGACGCTGAGCGAGCCGTCGGCCGTCGGACAGCGGATCGGCGAGGCCGCGCAGGCCCTGTACGAGCAGATCGATCGTCGTGATCCCGTCCGTCTACTGGGTGTGCGCGCCGAGAACCTGCGTCCGGCCGGCGGCGGTGGCCTGGGGCTGTGGGACGACGACGAGGACTGGCGGAAGGTCGAGGGGGCCGTCGACGAGGCAGTCGCGAGGTTCGGCACCGCGACGATCAGTCGCGCACGCCATATCGGTCGTGGCGACGGGCGCGGTGCGGCGCAGCATCCGAAGGCGCACGGCGTGGATTGACCGCGCACGTCCGTGATTCGTGGGCTAGCGTGGGACCATGCCGAACATTGCACTGGAACTGGGAAAGCAGATCGCGTCCTTCGGCGTGAAGAGCGCTTACGGTGAGCCGCAGGACGTCGACGGGGTGAGCATCACTCCGGTGTCCCTCACCTACTCCGGTTTCGGCGGCGGCAGCGCGGAAGGCGGCGAAGGCGGTGGTGGCGGCGGCGTCTCCATCCCAGTCGGTGTGTACGTCCGTCGCGAAGAGGGACTGCGGTTCGAGCCGAACATCGTCACCCTGCTGGCCGTGGCTGTGCCGTTCGTCTGGGTCACCGGGCGGGCGCTCTCGCGCATCATCCGTGCCCTCAAGAAGTGACGATCCGGTCGCGGCAGCGATCGATCGCGCCGCGACGCTGATCGCGCAGGATGTCGTCGCTCTGGCGGCGGCGAATCCGGTCGTCCTGATCGACGGTCGCAGCGGTGCCGGGAAGTCGACTCTGGCCGCTCGGCTCGCAGCGCGCTGGCCGCTCGCGGGACGGGTGCAGCTGATCGCGCTGGATTCGCTGTATCCGGGCTGGGACGGTCTCGACGCCGGTGTGGATCGTGCACTCGAGTGGATCCTCCGTCCGCACGGACGCGGATACCTGGGCACCTGGCGTCGCTGGGACTGGGAGCGCGAGACGGAGGCCGAGAGCCACGCCGTCGACCCCGCTCTCGGCGTCATCGTCGAAGGCAGCGGCATCCTGACGCCGTCGACGGTCGGGCTCGGGGACGTGCGGATCTGGGTGGAGTCAGGGGAGCCCGCTCGCAAGGCTCGAGCGCTGGCGCGTGACGGCGAGACGTATCGGCCGCACTGGGACCGGTGGGCGGCTCAGGAGCGTCTCCATGTGGAGCGCGACGACCCGCGGATGCTGGCGACCAGGATCGTCGACGTCCCCTAGAGGTTCATCGGCCTCGTCGCTCGTCGAGTTCATCGGCCGCCTGGATCAGCACTTCGAGGCGGTATCCGAGCCAGTCGTAGATGCCGCCACGGGCGTCGTCGGTGGTCTGGTCCTCCGTGGTGATCCCGAGCCGATCGGCGATCACCAGCCGGATCGCCGTGAGCGTGCGCAGCCAGGCATCGATCTCTTCCTCTGCGATGACGAGATCGCGGGGCGCCAGTGCGTCCTCCTCGGACAGCACGTCGACGTCGACGTCGAAGGGGTCGAGCGCCGTGCTCACGATGGTCGCCTCGTCGAGCCGCCGATCGAGCAACTCGTCCCGGGTACTGTCGGCGAACGCCTTCGCGGCCGCCTGATCCTCCGGGTACGCGCTCGGGGTCAACCGCCGAACGGCCGGATCCTCCACGGCGCGATCGCGCATCAACTCGCGGAAGTCGTCCACGAGCCGCGCGAGATGTGCGCCTTCGATCAAGGCGAGCGAAAGGACGATCTCCCGGGCGCTCATCCGCCCACCTTCCGCACCGTCGCCCAGAGGCCGTAGTCATGCATCGCCTGGGCGTGCACCTCCATCGTCTCGCGCGGCCCGGTCGCGACGATCGCGTGTCCGTCGTGGTGGACGGCGAGCATCAGTGCTGTCGCGCGCTCCGTGGAGTAGCCGAAATACGTCCGGAACACCCGGACCACGTAGCTCATGAGATTCACCGGATCGTTCCACACGACCACTTCCCAGGGCTCGAGGGGAGCGGCCTGGAGATCGGTGATCTCCTCGAGGTCGGGGACGGCGATCGGGGTGCTCATGCCCAGCCCATCTCGTGGAGCTGCTCGTCGTCGAGGCCGTAGAAGTGGGCGATCTCATGCACCAGGGTGGTGTGGATCTCGTCCCGCAGCTCCGTCTCGGTCTCGCACTGCGCGAGATGGGGCTCCCGGAACAGCACGATCCGATCGGGAAGCTCGCCCATGCCGTACTGGGTGCGTTCCGTCAGAGCGAGCCCGTCGTAGAGCCCCAGCAGATCGAGGGTGCCGTCTTCGGGGCGGTCCTCGACGACGAACACGACGTTCTCCAGCCCGTCGACCATGTCGTCGGGCAGCTGGTCGAGCTCGTCGATCACGAGCGCCTCGAAGGCGGCAGCATCCATCTCCATCCGCTCCAGCCTAGGGGCGGGCGCGGGGCGACACGGCCGTGTCAATGAAGGAAGACGAGCAGCGCCGCCACAGCGATGAACAGGACGCCGAACACGGTGTTGAGGATGCGTTGACCGCGTGCGGAACGCGTCAGACGGCGGAACGGGCGGGCAGCTGCGGCGAAGAAGCCCCACATCACGATGACGTCGACGATGATCACGGTCACGACGAGCGTGAGGTACTGGGGGAGAGGCGGCTCATCGAGTCGGATGAACTGGGGGATGAAGGCGAGGAAGAAGACGATCGCCTTCGGGTTGAGCAGGTTGACCCAGAACCCGCGCCGGATCATCGACCAGTGGCTCTCGCGGGAGTCGATGGGAGAGATCTCGTCGTCGGCGACGACGACATCGGGCTTCGCGAGGATGAGCCGGATGCCGAGGAACACGAGGTAGGCCGCGCCCGCGTACCGGATGGCGTTGAAGAGGAACTCCGAGCGCGACACCAGGAGTCCGACGCCGGCGGCGACGATGGCGACATGGACGATGAGGGCGATCTGCTGTCCGACGATCCCCCAGATCGAACGGCGCCACCCCTGATTGAGCGCGTTCGACATCGTGTTGATCGCACCGGCACCGGGCGTGAAGCTGATGACCACCGAGGCCGTGAGAAGAGAGAACCAGACCGCGAGTGACACCCCGTCAGTCTAGAGCCCGGCGCTTGGGCGGCCGAGACGCAGAAGAGGCCCGAATCATCCGATTCGGGCCTCTTCGCTGGGGTGAGTAACGGGACTCGAACCCGCGACATCCGGCACCACAAGCCAGCGCTCTACCAGCTGAGCTATACCCACCATGTGCCCACCGGAGCGGGCAACCAGATGAGTCTATTACATGTTCGAGGTGAACTCCGACACCGTCCGGGTCGCGATGCCGCGTGCGTCGTCGCTGGACGGGCCGGGCTCGGCGACGAAGACGGCCTCGCGGTAGTAGCGCAGCTCGCGGATCGACTCCAGGATGTCGGCGAGCGCGCGGTGGCCACCGTCCTTGGACGGAGCCTGGAAGAACACGCGCGGGTACCAGCGACGCGACAGCTCCTTGATGCTGGAGACGTCGACGTTCCGGTAGTGCAGCCACTGATCGACCTGCGGCATGTACTTCGCGAGGAACATGCGGTCGGTGCCGATCGTATTGCCGGCGAGGGGCGCCTTGCGCTCCAGAGGGACGAATCGTCGGATGTAGGCGAGTGTCTGCGCTTCCGCCTCCTCCAGCGAGACGCCGTGGGGGATCTCCTCGATCAGCCCCGATGTCTCGTGCATCTTGGTGACGAAGTCGTTCATGTTCGCGAGGGCCGCGTCGTTCGGGCGGATCACGACCTGAAAGCCGGGGTCGATGGGGCGGAGCTCGAAATCGGTGATGACGACGGCGATCTCGACGAGTTCATCGACCGCCAGATCGAGTCCCGTCATCTCGCAGTCGATCCATACGAGACGATCGTTCTCGGACGCAGATACCATGCCGCCATACTATCGACGGGCCCGACATCGGCGGCCGGGCGCGGTACGGTAGATGCACGCCTCCGTAGCTCAGGGGATAGAGCAGGAGCCTTCTAATCTCTTGGTCGCAGGTTCGAATCCTGCCGGGGGCACCCAGATCGACTGCGTCTCGACCGCAACTCGTCCCGCAGGGCGAGTGCAGCCGGTCAGGAGTACCGCAGTGCGGCGACCGCGTCGTCCGGCCGCCAGAACTCCCCGACGATGCGGAACGTGCCCGTCGCGAGGTGCAGGCGCTCGGCGCGGTAGCGCAGGCCCAGCGGGTCGGCGACGATCCTCAGGTGGCCGAGGACGCGCTCGGTCCTGTCCTGAACGCGCCAGAGATGATCGGCCGCGCGGACGAGGTGCTCGCGTGCGGAGGAGAGCCGAGGCGTCGCGTAGGGAACCTCGGGCAGATAGGTGGTCAAGCTGTCGGACATCGGAACTCCTTTCTCTGATTCGAACATATGACCGACCACCGACATTCCTCCTCCGAGAGCCAGCGAGGACCGTCGAAGCTGTTCTGCACACGCCGGATCTCACGAGGGCTCTCCACCGATCGCGTGTCTGACGTGTCCGTCGGGAACCGCGATCCCGCACGCTGGTGCGATCCGGGCATTCGACCCGGGCATCGAGAGGACTGAGAATGATCGACACCGTCACCATCGTCGGGCGAGTAGCCACCGATCCGACACACGGACAGACCGGAGGAGGGGCGCCGGTCACCAACTTCCGACTCGCCAGCACCCACCGCCGATTCGACAACGCGACCCAGGCGTGGATCGACGCGGACACCAACTGGTTCTCGGTCGCCGCGTTCCGGCAGCTCGGCGAGCATGCCAAGGCGTCGCTCCGCACGGGGGACAGCGTCATCGTCACCGGTCGGCTCCGGATCCGCACCTGGGAGAGCAACGGCAAACAGGGGACCAGCGTCGACATCATCGCCGAGGCGATCGGACACGATCTGCGGTGGGGGACGACCGCGTTCCTCGCCCGGAGTCGAGCGACGCCTTCGGACGCGGGGACCCACGGGGCCACCCCGGAAGCGCGCTCGGCCGATCAGGAGAACGACTTCGACACCGATACCGGTGCCGATGCCGACGCCGACGATCATCGAGAGCTGCCCGATCTGGATCTCTCGTGGGCGGAAGCCCCGGCGGGTGCCGCAGCCACGTCCGCGACCGCGCACTGAAGAGGCGACGAAGGGACGGACCAGGACCGGTCGGCGGTGCGGGCTGCACGGTCGCTGCCCGTAGACTCAGCACGTGCTTCGTCGACCGGTCTCTGCGGCGCCGCGGAAGGCCGCCTCCGTCCTGGCTCTCGCCTCCGGGCTGCTCCTCCTCTCCGCCTGCACGCCGGGGCCCGACTCCGTCGCGCCGCCATCCGCCGAGGCTTCGCCGACACCGGATTCCACGGTGCCGGCGGAACCGGAGCTGGTGCCCGACGGCACCGCCGAGGACAACCTCCCCGTGTTCACGAGAGTGTCGGAGGGGATCTGGGCGACCGACCAGCGCGTGTCCGGGCGCGCGTACATCGACGCCCTCACCGCTGCGGGGTTCGACCGCGCCGCGATGCAGGTGACTCAGGACCTCTCCACCGTCGGCAACACGGCGGAGAGCCTGCAGTTCTCGGTGCGCTGGGGTGAGGACGAATGCCTGATCGGCCAGGTCGGGCCCTCGACCGGGCAGGTCGTCACCGCGGTGATGCCCCAGTTGGCGGAAGGGCGCTGCCTGGTCGGCACGACTCGTCCCATCGACTGGTGACACAGCCGAGGGCCGGTAGGCTGGAGTGTCGATCTTCGACGCCAACAGAAGGAGCGGTTTTCGGTGGCTGAGTACATCTACTCGATGGTGCGTGCACGCAAGGCAGTGGGCGAGAAGCTCATCCTCGACGACGTCACCATGGCATTCCTTCCCGGTGCCAAGATCGGCATGGTGGGTCCGAACGGCGCCGGTAAGTCGACGATCCTCAAGATCATGGCAGGTCTCGACACGCCGTCGAACGGCGAGGCCAAGCTCTCCCCGGGCTTCACGGTCGGCATCTTGATGCAGGAGCCCGAACTCGACGAGTCGAAGACGGTGATCGAGAACATCCAGGACGGCATCGCCATCAAGGCGAAGGTCGACCGCTTCAACGAGATCTCGGCGCTCATGGCCGACCCCGACGCCGACTTCGATGCGCTTCTCGCCGAGATGGGCGGGCTCCAGGAGGAGATCGACGCCGCAGACGGCTGGGACCTCGACTCCCAGCTCGACCAGGCGATGGATGCCCTGCGCACCCCGCCGGCCGACGCTGCCATCGCCCCGCTCTCCGGTGGTGAGAAGCGTCGCGTGGCGCTGGCGAAGCTGCTGCTCCAGAAGCCTGATCTCCTGCTCCTCGACGAGCCCACCAACCACCTCGACGCGGAGAGCGTGCTCTGGCTCGAGCAGCACCTGCAGGCGTACAAGGGCGCGGTGATCGCGATCACCCACGACCGGTACTTCCTCGACCACGTCGCCGAGTGGATCGCCGAGGTCGACCGCGGTCGTCTCATCGGCTACGAGGGCAACTACTCGACCTACCTCGAGAAGAAGGGCGAGCGTCTGGAGGTCCAGGGCAAGAAGGACGCGAAGCTCGCCAAGCGCCTCAAGGAGGAGCTCGAGTGGGTTCGGTCGAGTGCCAAGGGCCGCCAGACCAAGTCCAAGGCCCGTCTCGCCCGTTACGAGGAGATGGCGACGGAGGCGGAGCGGACCCGGAAGCTGGACTTCGACGAGATCCAGATCCCCGCAGGCCCTCGCCTCGGTGGCATCGTCATCGACGCCAAGAAGCTGCAGAAGGGCTTCGATGACCGCGTGCTGATCGACGGCCTCAGCTTCAACCTGCCGCCGAACGGCATCGTCGGCGTCATCGGGCCGAACGGTGTGGGTAAGACCACGCTGTTCAAGACGATCGTCGGCCTCGAGCCGCTCGACGGAGGCGACCTGAAGGTCGGCGAGACGGTCAAGATCAGCTACGTCGACCAGTCGCGCTCCAACATCGACCCGAACAAGACCCTGTGGGAGGTCGTGTCCGACGGGCTCGACTACATCCAGGTCGGCAAGACCGAGATCCCCTCTCGCGCCTACGTCTCGAAGTTCGGCTTCAAGGGGCCGGACCAGCAGAAGAAGGCCGGCGTCCTCTCCGGTGGTGAGCGCAACCGTCTCAACCTCGCGCTGACGCTGAAAGAGGGCGGCAACCTGCTGCTCCTCGACGAGCCCACCAACGACCTCGACGTCGAGACGCTGAGCTCGCTCGAGAACGCTCTGCTCGAGTTCCCCGGCTGTGCCGTGGTCATCACCCACGACCGGTGGTTCCTCGACCGTATCGCGACGCACATCCTCGCCTACGAGGGCACCGACGAGAACCCCGGCCAGTGGTACTGGTTCGAGGGCAACTTCGAAGCCTACGAGGAGAACAAGATCAGCCGCCTCGGACCGGATGCCGCGAAGCCGCACCGCTCCACGCACCGCAAGCTCACGCGCGACTGATGTCCTCGCCCCGCCTGCACATCCCGATCCACCTCCGCTGGGGCGATCTGGATGCCTTCAACCACGTCAACAACACCTCGATGCTCAAGCTGCTCGAGGAGGCGCGGGTGCGGGCGTTCTGGCGTGCAGGACCGGGGGAGGAGGCGCCGTCCACGGCTGTGCTCGACTCCGGCATCGACGAGGGCATCCTGACCCTCATCGCCCGCCAGGAGATCGAGTACCTCGCTCCGGTGCCCTACCAGCGCCGCCCGCTCGAAGTGCAGATGTGGTTCGGGAAGCTCGGCGGGTCGAGCGTCGAGGTCTGCTACGAGGTGCACAACGACCCCGCCGCCGAGCCTCGGACGATCTATGCGCGCTCGACGGCGGTGATCGTCCTGGTGGACGCGGCCAGCGGGCGTCCGACTCGTCTGACCCAGGAGATGCGCGACGCCTGGGAGCCCTTCGTGGGCGCGTCGATCGAGTACGCGCACCGCTAGACCGATTCGCCGCCTCGTCGCGGTACCGTCGTCGTGTGCCCTCACGCCGACGATTCCCCGCCACCACGTCATCGGCGGCGCGTGCACGCTACGCGAAACGGCGGCAGCGCCGGCTCGACAAGGTGACCAACGACCTCACCCCGTCCCAGTGGGCCGACATCGTGGCGGCCTGGGGCGGATGCGCATACTGCGGTGTGCACGACGACCGGCTCCAGCGCGACTGCGTCATGCCGATCTCCCGGGGCGGGCGATACACCGTCGACAACGTCGTCCCGGCGTGCGCGTCCTGCAATGCGAGCAAGAGCAACAGCGAGGTCACCGGTTGGCTGCGCCGCAAGAAGCTCGACGAGCGCCGCTTCCTCGTCCGCTACGCCGAGATCCTGCCCACGCTCAGTCGGGACTAGTCCGCGGGCACGCGGATCATGATCTCCTGCGCGACGCTGGCCACGAGACCGCCTTCGCGGGAGTAGATCCGTCCGGTGGCGAGTCCCCGGCCCCCGCGCGCGTTCGGCGACTCCTGCACGTAGAGCAGCCACTCGTCCACCCGGGCCGGACGATGCCACCACATCGCATGGTCGAGGCTCGCGACCTTCAGCCCCGGCATCGCCCAATACACGCCGTGCGCCCGCAGGATCGACTCCTGGATCGTCATGTCGCTCAGATAGGCGAGCGCCGCGCGGTGCAGGCGCTGATCGTCGGGAAGCGGCGCGCGCATGCGCATCCAGACCGCCTGTCTGGCCACATGCGGATCGTCGCTCGGCAGGTAGAGCGGAGAGTCCACGTGTCGGATGTCGGCAGCCCGCTCGCTCAGCATCCGCGCGGTCCCTCCGGGGAGTCCCTCCACGCGATCCTCGTCCGGAGCGAGATCCTCCGGGGCAGGCATCCCCTCCGGCATCGGCTCCGCATGCTCCACGCCCGGATCCGCGTCCTGGAACGACGCGATCATCGAGAAGATCGGCACGCCGTTCTGGTACGCCTGGGACCGCCGCGTCGAGAACGACCGGCCGTCGTGGATGCGGTCGACGGCGATCGTGATCCCCTGACTCGCATCCCCCGGACGAAGGAAGTAGCCGTGCATCGAGTGGACGGCGCGATCCTCGGGGAGGGTGCGCTCCGCGGCGATCAGGCTCTGCGCCAGGACCTGACCCCCGTAGATGCGCCCGGTCGGCATCGGATGCGATGCCCCGGTGAAGATGTCCTCGGTGGTGCGCGCCTGCGTGACCTCGAGGTCGAGCACGTCGAGCAGTCGTTCGACGGTCCGGATGGCGTGGTCTTCGGGGCTCATTCTTTCCTCTCCGCGACCGCGGGCACCGGTCCGTTGGTAGTTTAGAACGCGTGCCGCATCACCTTCTCCTCACCGATCCCGAAACGGCGAAGGACGTCCTCACGTTCGTGGGGAGGGCGACGAGGATCACGGATGACGGCGTGCGGCTGCAGGCATCGAACGGCGTCCTCGCGCTGACGACGGCAGCACTCGCCCCGCACGGGCTCTTCGACAGCACGCCCACCGTGCTCGCCATGCGCATCGTGCACGCCGACCCGGAGCTCGAGTGCGACATCGTCGTCGACCAGCTCACGGCGGCCGACGACCCGTTGCGCTTGACGCTCCCGGAGACGGGACTCTCACCGGCCTGGGCCGGGGTCGCACCGCCCCGAGGGGACTGGACGCCGGCGGCGACGCTTCCGGCGTCGATGATCGCTCAGCGTGCACAGTGGGGCATCTCCGCCGTCGCACGAGGGGCGACGCCGGGATCGGGCGAGGAGGCCGTTCGTGCGCTGCGCGCGGCGATCTGGGGCGAGCCCGACGACGATCTGGGCGGCCTGCCCCGAGGGATCGCCTTCGCCGCCGACGCCCTGGGATTCATCTCGGGCGAGGAGGAGGTCCCCGTGATGCGCTCGGGACGATGGACCCGCCTGGCGTTCCGGCGCGGGCATGTGCTGGCGCGCGGACCGGTCGCATCCGGGCTGACGGCCGTCCGCGACACCGGTACTGCCGGCTGAGCCCCTCGCTGACTCAGCGCGCGGCGGCGCGTCCCGCCTGGCGGCCGGAGAACAGGCATCCTCCGAGGAAGGTTCCCTCCAGCGCCCGGTACCCGTGCACGCCCCCACCGCCGAAGCCGCTCGCCTCTCCTGCGGCATACAGCCCGGGGATCACTGCGCCCGCGGCATCGAGTGCCCTCCCGTCGAGGTCGGTGTTGATGCCGCCGAGCGACTTCCGCGTGAGCACGTGCAGCTTGACCGCGATGAGGGGCCCGGCTGCCGGATCCTGCAGACGATGCGGCGCCGCGGTGCGGATCAGCTTGTCGCCGCGGTAACTGCGCATCGAGCGCAGCATCCCGATCTGCGCGTCCTTCGTGAAGTCGTTGTCCATCTCGCGGTCACGCGCGACGACCTCGCGTCGCACGTTCTCGATGTCGAGAGCCTCGCCGCCCGGATGCTGCTGCATCTGCTCGAGCAGGGACTCGAGGTCCGATTCCACGATGAAGTCCTCGCCCTCGTCGAGGAACGCCTGCACCGGACCGGTCGGGCCCTTCGCGAGTCGGGAGGTGAGCAGCAGCCCCACGTCTTTGCCGGTGAGGTCGGGATTCTGCTCGCTGCCGGAGAGCGCGAACTCCTTCTCGACGATGCTCCGCGAGGTGACGAACCAGGAGTGGTCGTGGCCGGTCGTGCGCAGATGCTCCAGTGTCCCGAGCGTGTCGAAGCCCGGGAACAGCGGGACAGGAAGCCGCTTGCCGGTCGCATCGAGCCACAGCGAGGACGGACCGGGGAGGATGCGGATGCCGTGCGACGGCCACACCGGGTCCCAGTTCGTGATCCCCTCGACGTAGTGCCACATCCGGTCGCCGTTGATCAGGCGGGCCCCTGCAGCCTCGCTGACGGCCTGCATCGAGCCGTCGACGTAGGCCGGAACTCCGGTGAGCATGTGGTCGGGCGGCGTGCCGAGACGCGAGGGCCAGGCCGCTCTCACCATGTCGTGGTTTCCGCCGATGCCGCCGGACGAGACGATCGTGGCGCCGGCGCTGATCTCGAACCCGCCGATCACCTCGCGGGAGGACTCAGCGCCGCGTCGTGCGCCGCTCGTCGCCAGCACGTCGCCGCGCGCGCCCGTGACGACACCGTCGGTGACGATCAGCTCGGAGACACGGTGGCGCGGCAGCACCGTGAGATGTCCCTCGCGCTCGCCCTGCTCGACCGCGGCTGCGAACGGCGCGACGACCCCTGGCCCGGTTCCCCAGGTGATGTGGAAGCGGGGGACCGAGTTGCCCGGCCCGATCGCCCCGTACCCGCCGCGCTCCGCCCACCCGACCACGGGGAAGAAGCCGACGCCGCGCTCACGCAGCCAGGCGCGCTTCTCGCCGGCCGCGAACTGCAGATAGGCCTCTGCCCACCGCCGCGGCCACTCATCCTCCGGGCGATCGAAGCCCGCGTTGCCGAACCAGTCCTGCGTCGCGAGCTCGAGCGAGTCCTTGATGCCCAGACGACGCTGCTCGGGGGAGTCGATGAAGAAGAGTCCGCCGAATGACCACCACGCCTGCCCGCCGAGGTTCGTCCGCGGTTCCTGGTCGATGAGGATGACCCGACGCCCGGCCGTGAGGGCCTCGGCGGCGGCGACCAGCCCGGACAGCCCCCATCCGATCACCAGGACATCAGTGGACAGGGGCGTCTTCGTCATGAGTTCTCCGTTGATTCCTGACGTGATCGGGTCTCGAGCGTGGGACGCCCGCCGGTGGCGGTCCCGATCCCCGACGGCTCGAATGTGTTCACCATGGCATAGGCCGCCCGCTCCAGATAGTCCCAGAGCGTCGATTCGTGCAGGGGCGACAACTGCGCCTCGTCCACGGCGGTCCTCATGTGACGGAGCCAACGATCCCGAGCGTCGGGATCGACGTGGAAGGGCATGTGCCGCATGCGCAGGCGCGGATGCCCGCGGGTCTCGCCGTAGGTGGTCGGTCCGCCCCAGTACTGCTCGAGGAACATCAGGAGACGCTGCTCGGCAGGCCCGAGATCCTCCTCGGGGTACATGGGCTTGAGCACCGGGTCAAGCGCGACCTCGCGATAGAAGACCGAGACGATCTTCGCGAACGTCTCGTGTCCGCCGACCTCGTCGTAGAACGTCACTTCTGGGGGCTCCCATCGTCGGTCGGCTTCTTGCGACGCCAGATCCCGCGGTCAGGGATGACCGGCACTCCGGTGACGGCGTTGGGGCGGGTCCTGGGGGGATTCGCCCCGCGGACGCGTCGAGCTCCGTCGAGTCCGGTCGGGGCGACCTCGACCATGCTCGGCACCGCGATCTCCTTCTCGGTGAGCGCAGCGCGCAGGCGTCGGCGGAGTTCCTGGGCGACGTCGTCCTTCGCGTTGGCGCGCGCCTTGATCACGATGCGCACGACGAGGGCGTCCCCGCTGATCGACTCGAGTCCCCACAGCTCGGGCTTCTCGATGATGCGGGTGCGCCACTTCGGATCCTTCGCGAGCCCCTGCGCGGTCTCGAGCATCGTGTGCTCGACCTGCTCCAGATCGGAATCGGCAGGCACTCCGAGATCGATGATCGCGCGAGCCCAGCCCTGCGACATGTTGCCGATGCGGGTGACCTCGCCGTTGCGCACGTACCAGAGGGTGCCGTTCACGTCGCGCACCTGGGTGATGCGCACGCTGACGTACTCGACCACACCGCTCGCGAGCCCCAGGTCGACCACGTCGCCGATCCCGATCTGGTCCTCGGCGACGATGAAGATGCCGTTGAGAACGTCCTTGACGATGTTCTGGGCCCCGAAGCCGAGACCGGCGCCGACGGCGGCGGTGAGCAGGGTCAGGGAGCCGAGGAGACCGGGGGAGAGGGCGCCGACCACGAGCACGAGCGCGATCACGACGAGCATCACGTTCACGATGTTCTGCAGGATCGTTCCGAGCGTGCGCGTCCGCTGGACGAGCCGCATGTCGGACAGCGGGGAACGCTCGAGCGCCTGCGTGTCGTCGACCGCCGCCTTGTTCTTGGCGCTGTCGACGATGCGATGCACCACGCGACGGATGACGACGCGCAGGATGAGTCCGATGACGATGCAGCTGACGACGATGAGGGCGACGGCGAGCGCCTTCATGCCGATGTCGCCGAGCACGAGGAGGGTCTGCTTCCACCACTCCGGGAGCGGGGTCTCGACAGGGGGTTCCGTGACTTCGAAGGGGATCATCATCACCACCAGATCCTAGCGAGCGGGCCTCTGCGCAGGCTGGACACGACGACAGGCTCGGCGACCCCGCGTCGGGGCGCCGAGCCTGTCGGTGTGATCAGTCGTCCGCGTCGCGCGACTGCGCGGCCAGAGCGCGCTCGACGTCGGCCAGGTTCTCCAGGACGAGACGGCGGAGCGCCGGCGCGGCATCCTGGTTCGCTGCGAGCCAGGCGCGCGTGGCGTCACGCAGCGCGATGTCCGCGAGCGCCGTCGGGAACAATCCCACGACGAGGTACTGCGCGATCTGGTACGAGCGCGACTCCCAGACGGGAAGCAGCATCTCGAAGTACGCCGGCACGAACTCCCGCAGGGCCTCGGCGCCGGCCGGATGCACGAAGCCCAGCGCTGCCGATCGGACGATCGTGTTGGGGGCGTCGTCCCGTTCGATGAGCGAGGCCCACGCGGCCTTCTTCGACGCCGCGTCGGGGAGTGCGGCCCGCGCCTGGGCGGCGAACTCGCCACCCTTGGCGGTGTTGTCCGCGGCGAGGGCGGCGTCGATGGACGCGGCATCCGTCGCGCCGATCGTGGCGAGGCCGACGAGCAGCTGCCAGTTCAGGTCGGCGTCGATCTCGAGCCCGGGGAGGGTCTCCTCGCCGGAGCGCAGGCGCCCGACGATTCCGGCGTGCTCGGGCGTGACCAGGGCGTTCGCGAACGCGGTGACGAACTGCAGCTGGCTGTCGCTGCCGGGTTCGGCAGCCTCGGCCAATGCCCAGATGCCGTCGGCGACCTTCAGGCGTGCGGCCTCGCGGTCGGCGGGTGCCACGTACAGCGTCGCGGCGGTCCGCAGCTGGCCGAGCGTGGTGCGGACGGTCGTGGACTCCGTCTCCCGGCCGATGTTGCCGAGCACCAGGTCGATGTAGGCGGACGCCGGGGTCTCGGCGTCGCGCGTCTGATCCCAGGCCGCGCCCCAGACGAGCGAGCGCGCCAGCGGGTCGTGGATGTCGGCGAGGTGGGCGATCGCCGTGGCGAGCGACTTCTCATCGAGACGGATCTTGGCGTACGCCAGGTCGTTGTCGTTGAGCAGCACCAGATCGGGGCGCTTGATGCCCTGCAGCTCCGGCACCTCGGTGCGATCACCGTCGACGTCGACCTCGACGTAGTGCGTGCGCGTGAGCGTGCCGTCGGCCAGCGTGTAGAAGCCGATGCCGAGGCGGTGCGGACGGATCGTCGGGTAGTCGGCCGGCGCGGTCTGCGTGATGGCGAAACGCGAGATGGTGCCGTCGCCGCCTTCGGCGATGACCGGCTCCAGCGTGTTGACGCCGGCCGTCTCGAGCCACTTCTTCGACCACGTGCTGAGGTCGCGACCGCTCGTGGCCTCGAGCTCGGAGAGCAGGTCGCTCAGCTCCGTGTTGCCCCACGAGTGCTTCTGGAAGTACTGCGAGACCCCGCCGAAGAACGCCTCGATGCCGACCCAGGCCGCGAGCTGCTTGAGCACGGAGCCGCCCTTGGCGTAGGTGATCCCATCGAAGTTGACCTGGACGTCTTCGAGATCGTTGATCTCCGCGACGATCGGATGCGTGGAGGGAAGCTGGTCCTGGCGATAGGCCCAGGTCTTCTCCATGGCGTTGAACGTGGTCCACGCCTCGGTCCATTCGGTGGCTTCCGCCGTGGCGATGGTCGACGCCCACTCGGCGAAGGACTCGTTGAGCCAGAGGTCGTTCCACCACTTCATGGTGACGAGGTCGCCGAACCACATGTGCGCCAGCTCATGCAGGATCGTGACGACACGGCGCTCCTTGACCGCGTCGGTCACCTTGCTGCGGAACACGTAGGTCTCGGTGAAGGTGACCGCGCCCGCGTTCTCCATCGCACCGGCGTTGAACTCGGGCACGAAGAGCTGGTCGTACTTCGCGAACGGATACGGCACGCCGAACTTCGACTCGTAGTACGCGAAGCCTTCGCGGGTCTTGTCGAAGATGTAGTCCGCATCGAGGTGCTGCCACAGGCTCTTGCGGCCGTAGACGCCGAGGGGGATCACTCGGCCCGACGCGCTCGTCAGCTCCGAGAAGGTCGACTCGTAGGGTCCTGCGACGAGCGCGGTGATGTACGAGGAGATGCGGGGAGTCGGCTCGAAGCCCCACGTGGCGGTGACGTCGTCGTCGTGGAGGATCGGCTCGGGCGTCGGGGAGTTGGAGACGACCTTCCATGCCGAAGGGGCCGTGATCGTGAACTGGAACGTGGCCTTGAGGTCGGGCTGCTCGAAGACGGCGAAGACGCGGCGAGAATCCGGGACCTCGAACTGCGAGTAGAGGTAGACCTCTTCGTCGACGGGATCGACGAAGCGGTGCAGTCCCTCGCCGGTGTTGGTGTACAGGCAGTCGGCGTCGACGACCAGCACGTTCTCCGCCTGGAGTCCGGTGAGGGCGATGCGCGAGTCGGCGAAGACCTCGTCCGGGTCGAGCTGCTCGCCGTTGAGGGAGATCTCGCGGACTTCCCGCGCGATCAGGTCGATGAAGGTGAAGCTCGCAGGCGTCGCGGAGAAGCGCACGACGCTGCGGGAGCCGAAGACCTCGGCACCCTTGGTCAGATCGAGGGCCACCTCGTACGACTGGGTGTCGACGACGTCGCGGCGCTCCTGCGCTTCGATGCGGGTGAGGTTCTCTCCAGGCACAGATGTACTCCCAGGGGTGAGGGGATGTCACCGGAGTCGGGCGCAGTTGGCGCCGACGGCAACCCTGACAGCCTACGCCAGAGCAGCGGACCAGCTCGCTCCGGAGAGGTGAAAGGATGGGAGGGTGACTGCGACCGAGCCGAACACCGTCCTCTTTGCCTCGACTGCCGCTGCCGGCGGCGCACCGTTCGTGACGACGCCGGTCGCCTACGACGGCATCCTCCTGGCGGGCTTCGGCGGACCGGAGGGCCAGGACGACGTGATCCCGTTCCTGCGCAACGTCACGAGGGGTCGCGGCATCCCGGACGAGCGACTGGAGGAGGTCGCCCACCACTATCGCCACTTCGGCGGTGTGAGCCCGATCAACGGTCAGAACCGGGTGCTCAAGGAAGCCCTCGAGGCGGAACTCGCGGACCGCGGGATCGACCTGCCCGTGTACTGGGGCAACCGCAACTGGGCCCCGTACCTCGAAGAGGTGGTGGCGGAAGCCTCCGCTCAGGGGCACAACACGCTCCTGGCCTTCGCGACGAGCGCCTACAGCTCCTTCTCCAGCTGCCGCCAGTATCGCGAGGACTTCGCGCGGATCCTCGAGGACACCGGGCTCGGCGACACCGTCACGATCGACAAGATCCGTCCCTTCTACGACCACCCGGGCTTCGTCGAGGCCTTCGAGACCGGGGTGCGCGAGGCGGTCGAGCAGTTCCTGGCCGCCGGCAACGCCGCGGCCGACATCCAGATCCTCTTCTCCACCCACAGCATCCCGACGGCCGACGCCGAGCGCTCGGGCGCTCGCGACATCGAATGGGGCGAGGGCGGCGCCTACGCGGCCCAGCACCTGGCCGTCGCCGCATGGGTCATGGACCGCGTCCGCGAGAGCGTGCCGGCAGCGGCGGGCGTCTCCTGGGAACTCGTCTACCAGTCGCGTTCCGGTCCCGCCTCCCAGCCCTGGCTGGAGCCCGACGTCTGCGACGTGATCGGCGAGCTGCCCTCCCGCGGTCGCACGGCCGTGGCCGTGGTGCCCGTCGGGTTCATGAGCGATCACATGGAAGTGCTGTGGGATCTCGACACCGAGGCCGCCGAGGCCGCGGAGGAGGCAGGGCTCGCGTTCACGCGCACCCCCACCCCCGGCGTCTCGCCCTCGTTCGTCGCGGGGATCGTGGACCTGATCGAGGAGCGGCTCCAGGGCCGCCCCAACGAGGAGCGCCCGCACGTCACCGCGCTGCCCGGCGGGTTCGACGTCTGTCGTCCCGGATGCTGCGAGAACATCCGTGCGGGGTTCAAGCCGGCCGCGGCGGGCGTCGCCCCCTGACATCCCCTCGCGCGGTCGCCGCTTCTAGGATGGGAGCCATGCGCATCCACATCGCCACCGACCACGCGGGTCTCGACTTCTCCACGCAGCTGCAGGATCACCTGCGCACCGCCGGACATGAGGTCATCGATCACGGTCCGATCGTCTACGACGCGGTCGACGACTATCCCGCCTTCTGCATCCGTGCGGCTCAGGCGGTCGTCGCCGACCAGACGGCCGGCGTGGAGGCGCTCGGCATCGTCTTCGGAGGGTCCGGCAATGGGGAGCAGATCGCCGCGAACAAGGTGCAGGGCGTCCGGGCAGCACTCGTCTGGAACCTCTCGACGGCCGAGCTGGCGCGCGAGCACAACGATGCGAACGTCATCTCCATCGGTGCGCGACAGCACACGTACGAAGAGGTCACGGGCCTGATCGACCGCTTCATCGCGACGCCGTTCTCCGGCGAGGAGCGTCACGTCCGCCGGATCGGGCAGATCGCGGAGTTCGAGCGCGACGGCTCCCTCCTTCCGGACCCGAGGGCCTGACATGCCTGAGGGGCATTCCGTCCATCGCATCGCCCGGCAGTTCGACCGGAACTTCGTCGGGAAGACGCTGCACGCTTCGAGCCCGCAGGGCCGTTTCGCCGAGGGCGCGGCCGTCCTCGACGGGCGGGCAGCCGTGAGCGTCAAGGCCGTCGGCAAGCAGATGTTCCTCGAGACCGAGGGCGACCTCTGGCTGCGGGTGCATCTGGGCCTCTACGGGGCCTGGGACTTCGCGGGAGAGATCCTGCTCGACCCCACGATCGCTTCCGCGAACGGGCGCATGGGGCAGACGAATCAGCGCGGCACGGTGCTGGACGAGCCGATCCTCGACGACGCGGGGGAGAACTCGCTCTCCTCGATCGGCGCACCGCGGCGCACACGCGTGCATGTACGGATGTCTGAGCAGACGAAGGGGCTCGCGGACGAGGGCATGGACTGGCCGCCGCCGATCGTGGGCCAGGTGCGGCTGCGTCTCATGACCGACATCACCGCTGCCGACCTGCGCGGACCGACGGCCTGTGTGCTGCAGACACCGGAGGAGATGCTCGCCACCGTCGCGAAACTCGGCCCCGATCCTCTCGTCGGCGATCCGGTGGAGAACGAGGAGCGGTTCGTCCGCGCCGTCGCCAAGACGCAGACCGTCATCGCCCTGCTGCTGATGGATCAGTCGGTCGTGAGCGGCATCGGCAACGTCTACCGCGCGGAGATGCTCTACCGTCAGCGCCTGAACCCGCACACGCCGGGACGCGACGTGCCGGAGGAGATCGTCCGCGCCCTGTGGCACGACTGGGTGCGGCTGCTCGCGATCGGCGTCGAGACCGGTCAGATGATGACCATGGACGACCTCTCGCCGGACGAGTACCGGGCGGCCATGGCGAGCAGGGACGACCGCCACTGGGTCTATCACCGCGCTGGTCTGCCCTGTCGGGTGTGCGGCACGGAGATCGCCCTCGAGGAGATCGGTGCGCGCAAGCTGTACTGGTGTCCTCGCTGCCAGGCGTGACGGTCCCGCTCTAGGCTGGATTCATGCGACAGAATCCGAGCTTCACGCTGGCCGACGTCACCGAGATGCGTCGAGTGATCGACGCGAATCCGTGGGCGAACATCGTCAGCGCGGGGAGCGACGGGCTCGTCGCCTCGCACTACGTGGTTCTGCTGGACGAAACGCGGGACGACCTCACGGTCGTGGGCCATGTCGGCCGGCCCGATGACCTCATCCACGGTATGGGGGAGCGTGAGCTCCTGGTGGTCTTCCAGGGCCCGCACGGCTACGTGTCGCCCGGGTGGTACGGCGACGTGCAGGCGGTCCCGACCTGGAACTACACGGCCGTGCACCTCTCCGGAGTGCCGGAGATCCTGAGCGACGAGGAGAACCTCGAGGTGCTCGATCGCCTGGTGCGCCGCTTCGAGGAGCGGATGCCGGATCCGCGCCTGATGTGGGAGCGGCCGAACGACCCCGCTTTCGTGCAGCGCCTGGCCGCGGGGACGGTCGGGTTCCGGCTGACGCCGACGCGGCTGGTCGCCAAGCGGAAGCTGAGTCAGAACAAGCCCGCCGAGACGATCGAGGCCGTGATATCCGCGCTGTCGGAAGACGGGCCCTACGCCAACCGCGAGCTCGCCGCGGAGATGCGCCGTGCGCAGGACGCGCGCACGGGAGCGTCGCGTTGACCGCGCGGGAGACGGTCGTCGACACCGTGCGAGCCGTGCGGATCGCTGGCCCCGGCCGCGAGTTCCTGATCGACGACGAACCCGTCGACATCCTGATCGAGGACGGGCGCATCGCCGATATCGCTCCGACCGGAGCGCTCCGTGCGCGAGGCGAGGTCCTGGACGCGGACGGAGCCTGGGCGGTTCCGGGGCTTTGGGACAATCACGTGCACACCGTGCAGTGGGCGCTGGCCGAAGAGCGCGCGCCCCTCGGATCGGCGGACTCGGCGGCGGCCGCGGCACGCCTCATGAGCGATGTGCGGCCGCTCTCGGACGGACGACGCGTGGGCAGCGGCTTCCGGGACGCGCTCTGGACAGACCTGCCGTCGCTCGAGATGCTGGATGCCGCGACAGGAGCCGTGCCGACCTATCTGATCAACGCCGATGTGCACAGCGTCTGGCTGAACTCTGCCGCCCTCGCCCGTGAGAGCTTCCGGAGCCCCGACGGAATTCTGCGTGAGGAGGACGCCTTCGAGATCTCCCGGCGTCTCAACGCCGCCGATCCCCCACACGGCGACCGGGCGGTGCAGAGCGCCGGTGACCGTGCGGCGGCGCGAGGGATCACCGGACTCGTCGACTTCGATATGGCATGGAACGCCGACGCCTGGCCCCGACGTGTCGAAGCCGGTTTCGCCGCGCACCGTGTGGAATTCGCGATGTACCCGTTCGACCTCGATCGAGCGATCTCGTCCGGTCTCCAGACGGGGGAGTTGCACGAACACCCGGACAGTCCGGAGACGGGGCGCGGGCTCATCCGGGTGGGGTCCCTCAAGGTCATCACCGACGGCTCGCTCGGCACCAGGACGGCCGCCTGTTCGCACGCGTATCCCGGTGATCCGCACAACTTCGGGATGCTGACCGTTCCGCCGGATGCGCTCGTGGAACTGCTGACCCGGGCCACCGGTGCCGGCCTGGCCGTCGCTGTGCACGCGATCGGCGACCGAGCGATCACCTCGGCGCTCGATGCGTTCACGGTCTCCGGCGCCGTCGGAACCATCGAGCACGCGCAGCTCGTGCGACACGCGGATCTCGCCCGGTTCGCGCGGCTCGGCATCGCCGCGAGCGTGCAACCCCAGCATGCGATCGACGACCGCGATCTCGTCGCGAAGCACTGGGCGGAGCAGACGGCGATCAGCTACCCGCTCGCGTCCTTGCGTAACGCCGGAGCGGAACTCCGATTCGGCTCGGATGCCCCCGTGGCAGAACTCGACCCCTGGCAGGCGATCTCTGCGGCCGTGGCCCGGACCGACGATGACCGAGCCCCGTGGCATCCGGAGGAGTCCCTGACCGTCGACCAGGCGATCGAGGCGAGCGTGCGCTCCACGCTCCGCCCCGGAGAGCCGGCGGACATCGTGCTCTGCGGCGAGGATCCGCGTACGGCGACGGCGGCGCGTCTGCGTGAGATGCCGGTCGTCGCGACGCTTCTCGCCGGTCGCGTCACGCACACGCGGTAGAGGCCGCCGCACGCGAAAGGGCGGGACTCGGTGATCCCGAGTCCCGCCCTTTCGTGATGGTGGTCAGGCCGCGATGTGCGAGACGAGGAACCAGCGGTCCTTGTCGAGACCGCGCTGGATCTCGATCGCGACGTCCTGGCTCGTCAGGTCGACCTCGTCGAGGCCGTCGACGGCGGCGCGGACGTCGACGAGGATCGCGTCGATGTCGGCGATGACCGCACGGATCAGCTCATCGGACTGCGTGAAGCCGGCGGGGACGCCGGTCGCTCCGGCCTTCGCCGCGACGGCGCTCACGCGCGCGTCGATCGGAAGTCCGAGGGCGACGATGCGCTCTGCGGCGGTGTCGGCGAAGTCGCCGGCGTGCGCGACGATCGTGTCGAGCAGCTCGTGGACGCCGACGAAGTTCGCGCCGCGCACGTGCCAGTGGGCCTGCTTGCCGTTGACGGTCAGCGCCTGGAGGCCGAGGACGACGGGGGAGAGGAACTGCGCGGCGCCGGCGGCGACGGTCGGGTCGACGGCGGTGGTGGAAACGGTCTGTGCCTTGCTCATCTTCTGCTCCTCAAAAGCGAAATCTCGTATCTGTTGAAGACAACGCTACTCACGCTCAGACATTCCGCAAGCAAGCTGAGGCTCGGCTCACTTCCGCGTGATTCCGCGGAAGTGAGGGTAGTCTCACCTCATGACCATCGCCTCCGACGCCTCCGTTCTCTCCCTGCCGGACGGCACCCCGTCGATCGATGCCTCCGCGTTCGTCGCGGCGGGTGCGCGCATCGTCGGCGACGTCTCCCTCGCGGCGGGCGCCAGCGTCTGGTACAACGCGGTGCTGCGCGGCGACTCCGCCGGGATCGTCATCGGGCCGGGCAGCAATGTGCAGGACAACGTGTCGGTGCACGTGGATTCCGGGCACCCCGTCGTCGTGGGCTCGAAGGTGTCGATCGGACACAACGCCGTCGTGCACGGCTGCACCATCGGCGACGGCTCGCTCGTCGGGATGGGATCGGTGATCCTCAGCGGCGCGGTGATCGGCGAAGGATGCCTGATCGCGGGCGGCGCCGTCGTGCTCGGCGGGACGGAGGTCCCGGCAGGTTCCCTCGTCGCCGGCGTCCCCGCGAAGGTGCGCCGGTCGCTCAGCGAAGAGGAGCGCGCCGGGTTGATCGCCAACGCCGAGATCTACCTGGGTCACCTGCAGACCCACGCCGCCGCGTCTCCGGTGTGACCCGGACCGGCCGCTAGGCTGGAACGTGTACGGGGCGGTGGCCAAGCTGGTTAAGGCAGTGGGCTCATAACCCAACGATCGCGGGTTCAAGTCCCGCCCGCCCTACCATCGGTACCGGCCGTCAGTCGGTGGCAGCGCTCTCGAGGTGCTCGTCGACGAGCGTGATCCCGCCGCTCGAGTTCGCGGAGTGCGCGAGATCCTCGATCCAGCTGCGGCTGAGCTCCGGGGTCTCCGGCTCCTGGAAGACGAAGCGGAGCGGGATCGAGGGGTGCAGCCAGAGGGTCGAGCGTCCGGGCGCGTCGCCCTCCGGGTGTCGCCACGACAGCGTGAAGCTCTCATTGCGCCGGAGTTTGGTGGCGATCACGACCTTGAGATGGGCGAGCGCGCGGTCCTCGATCTGGATCGGATCCTGGGCATCGCCGTAGTAGAGGCTTCCCATCTGTCAGCAGGCGTCTCGAGAGATGACGGGCGCGTGGCTCATGGAACTCCTCGGGGACGGCAGTGCGGACCGACGGGCGGTCGGGGGATGGTTGAACTCTAGTCAACGCGCGAGACCCTCCCCGCCATGGATCGGAACCCGCCGTCACGGACGAACAGAGTCTTCGCCTGGTGTCACGCGGCGAGCAGGATCCGAGGTGAGGGAGGGCGCCTCGCCGTACGCCTCCCGATAGGCCGCGGTGAAGCGGGACGGATGGCTGAAGCCCCACCGACGAGCGATCGCGCGGACGGAGGCGCCTTCGCCGTTCTGGAGATCTCGACGCGCCCCGTCGAGCCGCGCGCGCCGGAGGGCATCGGTCGGCGTGATGTCCAGGGCACGGCGGAAGGCGTACTGGAGGCCTCTCGTCGAGATGAAGGACGCGCCCGCGACGTCATCCACGGTGATCGGCAGATGCGCGTTCTCGTCAATGTAGGAGAGGGCGCGCCGCACGGTCATCGGCGCACCGGAGCGCTGCGGAGGTCGCCGCATCGACTCCGCCAGCGTCGTGGGGAACGTGGACAGCGTCATCATCAGCGCGTGCCGCTCGAACTCGGACAGGAGCAGGCGGTCGTCGCCGGTCTCATCCCCCAGAGCGGCATCGAGGTAGTGGAACATCCGCTCCCACTGCGCTGCCGCAGCGGCCGAGCGCGGCGCGAGTCCGAGAGCGCGCAGCTCGATCCCGTCGTCACCCGTGAACTGCCTGGCGCGCTCCTGCGCCGCCTCGCGGTCGAACACGAAGGCCCTGACGCGCGCCGAGCGGTGCCATTGCGCCTGGACCTGTGTGCCGTCGGTCAGCCAGGGGAGTCGGGCGTCGAGCGTCTGCCCGTCCGACCAGACGTGAGCATCGGCGGAGTCGACGCGGCACACCAGGAGCTGGTCGCGCGGTTCGGCGGTGGAGTGGACCTGTGCTGCGAGGTCGTACCTCACGAGCGTCGCGCTGCCGAGATCGGCGGATCGCCAATCGAACCGGAATCGCTGCGGGTCGACCTTCTGCAGCGCCGCAGACGGGACGTACTGCTGCCAGGTGGACTCCACGTCGTCGACGTTCCTGGACGTGAACTGCATCGCCTGCTTCCTCCTCACACCGCGCGAAATGGGCGCCAGTGTGGAGAGTAGTCGAACCGGACGCGTGGGAAGAACCCGCACGACCGAGACGCTCAATCCGTCGTCGGAGGAGAGGCGCGCACGGGCCAGCTGCCGTCGAGGTGCTCTTCGGGCTCGAGTCGGCCGACGCTGATGAAGTACTCCGTCAGGCTCGCGGCCTGCGAGCGGGCCCAGCCGATCTGACGGGTGTGCAGTTCGGTCAGCGTCGGCGGCAGCGAGAATTGGCGCGCGAGCGCCTGAGCCACCCGCCCGGCGGCGATCGCATCGGCCGACGCCTCATGCGCATCGTCGAGAGGGACGGCGTAGTGCTCGGCGACGACCTCGAGGGTGCGTTTGCCACGACGGTAGCGGTCGTAGGCCTTGTCGATGACGAAGGGATCTATCACGGGGGCGGGATCGACGAGCGGTTCGATCCCGTGCCTGGTGGCGTCATGGGCGAGCAGGGAGAAGTCGTAGGCGGCGTTATAGGCGACGACCGGCACGCCCTGATCGAGGAGGGAGCGCAGGGCGGACGTGACCTCGGCGATGACCTCGCCTGCGGGGCGGCCGTACTCGCGTGCGTATCCGGTGGTGATGCCGTGCACCGCCGTCGCGCCGTCGGGAATCACGATCCCCGGGTCGGCGAGCCAGGAGCGCGCCGCGATCTGTCGTCCCTCAGCATCGAGGACCCCGACGTGAGCGGTGACCACGCGGTCGGAGGCGACATCGATGCCGGTCGTCTCCAGGTCGAACACCGCGACACGGGTGAGCCAGGCGGGAAGCGCAGGACCGGGTGACATGCCTTCACCGTAGAGCCGCCGTCAGACATTCAGGAGAAGGCGCACTGCGGCTCGTAGACTCGGAGCATGACGGTGCCATCGCCCTACGCCGACCGACTCCGCCGCCTGCCGGTGCAGCGGCACGAGGTCGCCGTGCGCGGCGGCGTGACCGCGTACTGGGAGTACGGACCGGCGGATGCCGACACCACCGTCGTGGCGGTGCACGGTTTCCGCGGCGAACATCACGGCCTCGAGCCCGTGCTCGCCTACCTTCCCGAGGTGCGGGTGATCGCCCCCGACCTGCCGGGGTTCGGCGAGTCCGCGCCGCTTCCCGGACGCACGCACGACCTCGACGAGTACGCAGCGTGGCTGACCGAGTTCACCGCCGCCGTCGCGCCGGGAGCTGTCATCCTCGGCCACTCCTTCGGCTCCATCGTGACGGCCGCCGCGGTCGCCGGCGGCCTGGCGACGCCGCGCCTCATCCTGCTCAATCCGATCGGCGCCCCGGCTCTGGAAGGTCCGAAGGGGCTCATGACGCGTCTCGCCGTGCTCTACTACGCGCTCGGTGCCCGCCTTCCGGAGCGGATCGGGACCGCACTGCTGCGGAACCGGGTCATCGTGCGGGTGATGAGCATCACGATGGCGAAGACGAAGGATGCGGCGCTACGGCGTTTCATCCACGACCAGCACGACACGTACTTCTCGCGGTTCTCCGACCGGGACGTGCTGCGCGACGCGTTCGTGGCGAGCGTGTCGCACGACGTGCGGGAGTTCGCCTCGGACATCGAGGTTCCGACGCTCCTGGTCGCCGCCGAGCGCGACGACATCACGCCGATCGAGGCCGAGCGGACGCTGGCCGCGCTGTTCAACGACGCGACGCTGGTGGAGATCGCCCACGTCGGGCATCTCATCCACTACGAGACCCCGGCCGAGGCCGCCGGGGCTGTTCGCCGATTCCTCAGGATTCCCGTCGCGCGAGGCCGATGAGGCCGGCGACCCGGAACGGGATCACCTCGCCCATCGCGAGCGAGGTCTCGGTCCTCTCGACGCCTTCGATCGACAGGATCCGGGCGTCGGTATCGAAGAGGTGTCTGGCGTCGCGGCAGGCCACGCGCGCGAGAAGGTCGATCGAACCGCTCAGACCGTGAGCCTGGACGATCTCGGGGATGCGCGCGAGCTCGTTGATGATGCGAGGCAGCTCGGGCTGCCGGACGCCGATGTTGACGAACGCCTGCAGCGGGAAGCCGAGCACATCGGGGGAGAAGGACCGCTCGTAGGAGAGGAAGACCCCCGTCTGCTCGAGACGCGCCATCCGGGCCTGGATCGTGTTGCGCGAGAGCTTGAGGTTCTCGGCCAGCGCGACGATCGTGATGCGCGGGTCGTCGGCGAGTGCGGCGAGGAGTTCGAGATCGATGCGGTCCAGTCCAGGCATAGTGCCAAACCTTAGCAGGCGCCAGATCGCCGAAATTGAGCAACATGCTCAAGCGCATCGCAATTGCTTGAGCGAGGTGTTGAGCAGACGTAGCCTCAGAGCAGGCCGGTGATGTCGCCGGTGCCGCCGCGAGTACCCCACGAGGGTCGCTGAGGACTTGGAGGACGATGATGTCACCGCAGATCACGCCCATCGCAGACACCGCACAGGATCTGGAGCTCTCCGAGCGCATCCTGGCCCCGGACGGATCGCGCATCGTGAACCCCCGACTGGACTCCTTCGTGGCCGATGTGGATGCCGCGCAGCTGCGCGCCCTGCACCGCGACATGGTGATCCTCCGCCGCATCGACTCCGAAGGCGTCGCGCTCCAGCGGCAGGGTCAGCTCGGCCTCTGGGCGCCGTGCCAGGGCCAGGAGGCGACGCAGATCGGCACCGCCAGGGCACTGGCCCCGCAGGACTACGTCTTCCCGAGCTACCGCGAGACCGGCGTCATCTACGCCCGTGGAGCGCAGCCCGGAGACTACGTCCGCATGTGGCGCGGTGAGGAGGGCGCAGGACACGACCCGGAGGCGCTCCGCGTGGCCCCGCTCCAGATCATCATCGGCGCGCAGACGCTGCACGCGGTCGGCTACGCCCTGGGCATCCGCCACGAGGGCGCGGACGAGGTCGCCGTGACGTACTTCGGCGACGGCGCGACCAGCCAGGGCGACGTCAACGAGGCCATGATCTTCGCGTCCTCCTACCAGGCTCCCGTCGTCTTCGTCTGCCAGAACAACCACTGGGCGATCTCCGAGCCCGTGGCGGTGCAGTCGCAGTTCCCGATCGCCGGGCGCGCGCCGGGCTTCGGCATCCCGAGCCTGCGCGTCGACGGCAACGATGTGCTGGCGTGCATGGCGGCGATGCGCTGGGCCCTCGACCACGCGCGTTCCGGCAAGGGACCCGCGTACATCGAGGCCGTGACCTATCGGATGGGACCGCACACGACCGCGGACGACCCGACGCGCTACCGTGACGACGCCGAGCTCGAATCCTGGCGCCGCCGCGACCCCATCGCGCGGCTCGAGCAGTACCTGCGGAGCACGGGGGAGTTCAGCGACGCGCACGTCGCCGAGACGCAGGTTGCCGCGGATGCCGTCGCCAAGGAGATGCGCGCGGCCTGCCTCGGCATGGTCACCCGCCCGCCGCTCGCCGTCTTCGATGGTGTGTACGCCGAGCCGCACACGGGGCTCGAGCGCCAGCGCGACGAGTACGCGGCCTACCTCGCGACGTTCGAGGTGGAGGCGTGACCATGACGGAGATGACTCTCGGCAAGGCCCTCGGAGCAGGTCTCCGCCAGGCCATGCGTGACGACGACAAGGTCGTCCTCCTCGGTGAGGACATCGGCAAGCTCGGCGGAGTTTTCCGCATCACCGACGGACTGCTCGACGAGTTCGGTGCCTCTCGCGTGATCGACACCCCGCTCGCGGAGTCGGGCATCGTCGGAATGGCGGTCGGACTCGCCTTCCGCGGCTACCGTCCGGTCGTCGAGATCCAGTTCGACGGATTCGTGTACCCGGCGTTCGACCAGATCGTCGCGCAGGTCGCCAAGCTCCACTACCGCACGCAGGGGCGGGCGAAGATGCCGATCACCATCCGCATCCCGTGGGCGGGTGGGATCGGTGCGGCCGAGCACCACTCCGAATCGCCCGAGGCCTACTTCGTGCACACCGCCGGACTCCGCGTCATCGCGGTGTCCAACCCGGAGGACGCCTACCGCAGTCTGCGCCAGGCCATCGCCAGCGATGATCCCGTGATCTTCTTCGAGCCCAAGCGCCTGTACCACCACAAGGGCGAGGTCGACCTCGCAGCCCCTCTCGCCGATGCGTCGCCGATGGGGCTCGCGCGCGTCGTGCGCGCCGGTTCCGATGCCACTCTGATCACCTACGGCGCCATGGTGTCGACCGCCCTCCAGGCGGCGGATGCCGCGGAGGACGAGGGCATCTCGCTCGAGGTCATCGACCTGCGCTCGCTCTCCCCGATCGACTACGACTCGGTCGCGGCATCCGTTCGCAAGACCGGACGGGTCGTCGTGGCACACGAGGCCTCGCGTGAGGCGGGCGTCGCCGCCGAGGTGATCGCGAGCATCACGGAACGCTGCTTCGAGTACCTCGAGTCGGCACCGCTCCGCGTCACCGGACACGACATCCCGTATCCCCCCGCGAAGCTCGAGAAGTACCACCTGCCCGACCTCGACCGACTCCTCGACGCGGTGGACCGCGTGCTGGACCGGCCGAACAGCTTGACGGGAGCAGACGCATGAACGCGGAGTTCCGCCTGCCGGACCTCGGTGAAGGCCTCACCGAGGCGGAGGTCGTGCAGTGGCTCGTCGCCCCCGGCGATGCGGTGACCCTGAACCAGACGCTCGCCGAGGTCGAGACCGCGAAGGCCGTGGTGGAGCTGCCTTCCCCCTACGAGGGAACAGTCGCGACGCTGCACGCCGAAGCGGGTCAGACCGTGGCCGTCGGCGCCCCGCTGATCGATTTCGACGTGGAGGGCGACGATGAGCCGGCCCCTCAGGACGATGCGGGGGAGAAGGCGCAGCCGAACCTCGTCGGATACGGTGCCGCGCCGACCAGCGCCGGTCGTCCTGGCCGGCGCGCGCGTCGTGCAGGCGCGGCATCCGCGGTCTCGGACACGGCGGTGCTCGAGGCGGCGCCGCACGATGCCACACCTGCGGCGAGCACCGACACCGTGATCGAGCGCCCCCGATCCACACCACCGGTGCGTGCGCATGCCAAGCGGCTCGGCATCGATCTGGTTCTGGTCGCGGCGGAGGTCGGCGATCGGCTGATCACCCGCAACGACGTCGACGCCTACGCGGAGCGCGTCGGCGTGGTCTCCGCGGCAGTCACCGCGCCGGCGCTGGGGGAGCCGGCGGCTCCGGCTACGCCCGCCGCGCTGTTCGCGGTCGCGCAGGAGGGGGAACGCGAGACCCGCATCCCCATCCGCGGCGTCCGCAAGCACACGGCCGCCGCGATGGTGCAGAGCGCTTTCACGGCCCCGCACGTCACGGTCTTCCACACCGTCGACGTGACGGCGACCATGGACCTGTTGGCGAGTCTGCGCGAAGACCGGTCGCTCAGCGAACACCGGATCGGGCCGCTCGCCGTCATCGCGAAAGCGGTGTGTCTCGCACTCGGGCGCACCCCGGGGCTGAACTCCCGCTGGGATGAGGCGGCAGGCGAGATCGTCCAGCACAACTTCGTCGATCTCGGCATCGCCGCGGCCACGGACCGAGGGCTGATCGTCCCCAACATCCGCGACGCGGATCAGCTGAGCCTCACCGGACTGGCCGGGGCTCTGAAGGCTCTCGCCGAGACGGCTCGATCCGGCAAGACGTCGCCGGCGGAGCTCGCCGGCGGCACCTTCTCGATCTCCAACATCGGCGTGTTCGGCGTGGACGCGGGGACGCCCATCCTTCCGCCCGGGCAGTCCGGCATCCTCGCCGTCGGCGCCGTGCGCCGGCAGCCGTGGGAGTACCGCGGTGAGATCGCTCTGCGCCAGATGATGACGCTGAGCCTCTCGTTCGACCATCGGCTCGTGGACGGGGCCGAGGGCGCCCGATTCCTGAAGGACGTCGCGGATGTCCTTCAGGAGCCGGGCCGCGCGATGCTCTTCAGATAGCGGCGCGCAAAGCGGCATCCGCCATCGCGACGAGGACGCTCGCGGTGGCGGCGTGCCGTCGAGCGGCGGCCCGTGTGCTGTGCGGGGTGGAGTTGATGAGGCCGAAGCAGGCCTGCACGCGGAGCCTCAGCTCATCGCGGTGAGCGGGGGAGTCCTCAGCAGTCGGGTGGAGAGGCGCCAGCACGACCATCCAGAGTTCGATGTAGGCGCGCTGCAGGCGCCGGACCTCCGCGCGATCCGCCTCGGAGAGGTGCGCGACATCACGATCCTGCACCTGGATGACCTCGGCGTTCCCGAGCGCGAAGTCCACGTGGAACCGGATCAGCGCCGGCATCCGCTCGTCGGGTGTCGACGCGCTGTCCGCGACCCGCTGACCGCCGTGGACCAGGTCCTGACTGACCTTCACCAGGACCGCGCCGAGCAGTGCCTGCTTGCCGGCGAAGTGGCGGTACACGGCGGGACCCGACACGCCGACCGCGGCGCCGATGTCCTCGAGGCTGACGCCCGTGTAGCCGCGCTCGGCGAAGAGCCGAGCGGCGGCGTGAAGGATCGCGTCGGAGCGCTCGGCCTTCGCGCGGTCTCGGGCGGTGACCGGGCTTGTCATCTCAGTTAATCCTCGCTAACCTGAATCAACGGGTTAGTGAACACTAACCGAGAATGCATGCACGCGCCAGGGCCATCGACCGGCGCGACGTGGGTCGAGGAGGACATCACGATGCCGGCAACCCAGGAGTCGCTCGCCGACGAACTGCGGGCGCGCCTTGCGACAGCGGCGCGCGGGGGACCCGAGGCGTCCCGTGAACGCCATCTGGCCCGGGGAAAGCTGCTCCCGCGGGATCGCGTGGCACGCCTCCTCGATGAGGGCAGCCCCTTCGTCGAGGTCGCACCGCTCGCCGCGGACGGGCTGTACGGGGGAGAGGCTCCCGGCGCGGGGGTCATCGCGGGCATCGGCCTCGTCCACGGCCGCCACGTGATGGTGGTCTGCAACGACGCGACCGTCAAGGGCGGCACGTACTACCCGCTGACGGTGAAGAAGCACCTCCGCGCGCAGGAGATCGCGCTCGAGAACCGCCTCCCGTGCCTCTACCTCGTCGATTCGGGCGGCGCCTTCCTGCCGAAGCAGGACGAGGTGTTCCCCGATCGCGAGCACTTCGGACGCATCTTCTTCAACCAGGCGCGGATGTCCGCGGAGCGGATCCCGCAGCTCGCCGCCGTCCTCGGCTCCTGCACGGCCGGCGGCGCCTACGTCCCCGCGATGAGCGATGAGACGGTCATCGTCCGCGGTCAGGGCACGATCTTCCTCGGAGGCCCGCCTCTCGTGAAAGCCGCGATCGGCGAGATCGTGACGGCGGAGGAGCTCGGCGGTGGAGAGCTGCATGCGCGCCGCAGCGGTGTCGTCGACCACCTGGCGGAAGACGACGAGCACGCCCTCGAGATCCTCCGTGACATCGTCGCCACCCTGCCCCCGCCTCAGACACCCGCCTGGGAGGTGCTCGACAGTCGTCCGCCGACGGAGCAGTCGTCGCTCTACGACGTCGTGCCCGTCGACGTGAACGCCGGCTACGACGTGCGCGAGGTCATCTCGAGACTCGTCGACGGCGACACGTTCCGGGAGTTCAAAGCGGAGTACGGCACGACCCTGGTCACCGGATTCGCCCGCCTGCACGGGCATCCCGTCGGGATCGTGGCCAACAACGGCGTGCTGTTCAGCGAGTCGGCGCTCAAGGGAGCGCACTTCATCGAGCTGTGCGATCAGCGCGGCATCCCGCTGCTGTTCCTGCAGAACATCACCGGATTCATGGTCGGGTCGGATGCCGAGGCCGGCGGGATCGCGAAGGACGGGGCCAAGATGGTCACCGCCGTCGCCAGCACCCGCGTGCCCAAGCTCACCGTCATCATCGGCGGATCGTTCGGCGCCGGCAACTACTCCATGTGCGGCCGTGCGTACTCGCCGCGCTTCCTCTGGACCTGGCCCGCCAGCCGCATCTCGGTGATGGGCGGCGCGCAGGCGGCATCCGTCCTCGCGACGGTCAAGGAGGATCAGCTCTCCGCCCGCGGCGACGGATGGACCCCCGAGGACCGTGCGTCGTTCGAGGCGCCCATCCGTGAGCAGTACGAGCAGCAGGGCGAGCCGTACTACGCCACCGCCCGGATCTGGGACGACGGCATCGTCGACCCGGCGCAGACCCGCGACCTCCTGGGCCTCGCCCTCGATGTCGTCGCCCGCAGTCCGCTGCCCGAACCGCGCTTCGGCGTCTTCCGGATGTGAGTGCCATGAGCTTCCCTACCGTCCTCGTCGCGAACCGCGGAGAGATCGCGCGCCGCGTGATCCGCTCGCTGCGCGAGCTCGGCATCCGCAGCGTCGCCGTCTACAGCGACGCGGATGCCGCAGCGCCCCACGTGCGCGAAGCGGATGCGGCCGTGCGCATCGGCCCGGCACCGGCCGCCGAGTCCTATCTCGACATCGACGCGGTGATCGCCGCGGCTCGCACCACGGGGGCGCAGGCGATCCATCCCGGCTACGGCTTCCTCTCCGAGAGCGTGGGTCTCGCCGAGGCCTGCGCGGAGAGTGGGATCGTCTTCATCGGACCGTCCGTCGAGGCACTGCAGATCATGGGCGACAAGGCACGGGCGCGCGATCATGTGATGCGCTACGGCGTTCCGGTCGTCCCCGGCTTCGACGCCAGGGGTCTCTCCGACGGCGAGATCGCCGAGGAGGCGGAGCGTGTCGGCTTCCCCCTCCTGGTCAAGCCCAGCGCGGGCGGTGGCGGAAAAGGCATGGAGATCGTGGCGGATGCCGGGGGTCTCGCCGGAGCGCTGGCTTCGGCTCGACGCGTCGCGGCGGCCGCCTTCGGCGACGACTCCCTGATCCTGGAGCGTCTGATCCGACGCCCCCGGCACATCGAGGTCCAGGTGTTCGGCGACGCCCACGGCACCGTGATAGCCCTCGGCGAGCGGGAGTGCACGCTGCAGCGGCGGCACCAGAAGGTCGTCGAGGAGGCGCCGTCGGCCGGAATCCCGGCCGAGACGCGCGAGCGTCTTCTCTCCGCGGCCGTGCAGGCCGGTGAGAGCGTGTCCTACGTCGGCGCGGGGACTGTGGAGTTCCTGGTCGACGCGGATTCCCCCGAAGACGTGTTCTTCATCGAGATGAACACGCGTCTGCAGGTCGAGCATCCGGTCACCGAGGAAGTCACCGGTCTGGACCTGGTCGCGCTGCAGCTGCGCGCCGCCGCCGGTCTGCCGCTCGACGTGACGCCGGTCCTCCGCGGACATGCGGTCGAGGCGCGGGTCTACGCGGAATCGCCCGAACGCGGATTCCTGCCGTCAACCGGGACCGTGCTGCTGTTCGACCCTCCTGTGGGCGTGCGCGTGGATGCCGCGATCGAGACGGGAAGCGAGGTCACGGGCTTCTACGACCCCATGATCGCGAAGATCATCGCCTTCGCCGACGATCGCACGACCGCGCTCCGTCGGCTCGACGAGGCGCTTTCCCAGACCGTCGTGCTCGGCGTCGACACGAACATCTCCTTCCTTCGCCAGCTCTGCCGTGACGCGCGCGTCATCGCCGGCGATCTCGACACCGGACTGATCGAATCGCTGCTGCCGGTCGCCGCGGAGAAGCCCACCGCGG
Organism: Microbacterium luteolum; assembly: GCF_039533965.1. Classification (NCBI taxonomy): domain Bacteria; kingdom Bacillati; phylum Actinomycetota; class Actinomycetes; order Micrococcales; family Microbacteriaceae; genus Microbacterium; species Microbacterium luteolum. The sequence continues at coordinate 585,859 of NZ_BAAAUN010000001.1, read as the reverse complement.
CGATGCTCGCGGCAGCTCACGCGGCAGCGCCGTCGCGCCCCGAGCCGGTCAGGACGAGCCCGCTCTGGCGCGATCGTCCCGGCTGGCGTCTGGGCGCGGTTCCGGTCGAGCGTGAAGCATTCGCCGTCCTCACGGACGACGACGAGATCATCGAGGCTCCGTCCGAGGACGACGGAGCATCGCGCGGTCGCACGCACGCCGTCGTCGACGCCGACGGTGCCGTGTGGGTCGCCGAGGACGGGCGGACCGTCCGGCTCCGGCCACTCGACCGCCGCGAGCGGATGCGACGACGGCTCGCCGCGCATGACGGACGCACGTCGGCGACCGAGCCGGAGGCGCGAGCGCCGATGCCGGGGAGCGTCGTCGCGGTGCACGTGCAGGACGGTGCCCGCGTCATCGCGGGCACGCCGCTGATCGCCATCGAGGCGATGAAGATGGAGCACCCGGTGCTCGCGCCGCATGACGGCGTGGTTCATCTGCTGGTCGCCGTGGGCGATCAGGTTCGGCGCGACCAGCCGGTCGCGCGTGTGACGACGGAAGAGAGCTGATGATGGAAGACCTGTCCGAAGAGGAGCGCGAACTCGCCGCCATGGTGCGCGAGTTCGCCGAGACCGTCGTCGCGCCGCAGTCGTACGAGGCCGATCGCACGCACACGCTGTCGATGGACGTCGTGGCGCAGATGGGCGATCTGGGACTGTTCGGTCTGCCCTTCTCCGAGGAGTACGGCGGCCAGGGCGGCGACTACATGGCGCTCGGCATCGCCATCGAGGCGCTCGGCCGCGTCGACCAGTCCATCGCGATCACCCTCGAAGCGGGAGTGAGCCTCGGAGCGATGCCGATCTACCGCTTCGGAACCGAGGAGCAGCGGCAGGAGCTGCTTCCCGATCTCCTCGCCGGTCGGGCCCTCGCCGGCTTCGGCCTCACCGAGCCGGAAGCCGGCAGCGACGCGGGTGCGACGCGCACCACCGCCCGGGTGGAAGGCGACGAGTGGGTCATCGACGGCTCCAAGCAGTTCATCACCAACTCCGGCACGCCGATCACGCGATTCGTGACCGTGACCGCGGTCACCGGCGTGGAGAACGGCCGCAAGGAGATCTCGACGATCATCGTCCCGAACGGCACCCCCGGCTTCACCGTCGAGCCGCCGTACGACAAGGTCGGCTGGAACGCCTCCGACACCCATCCCCTGAGCTTCCAGGGTGCGCGGGTCCCGGCGGCGAACCTCCTGGGCGAGCGCGGACGCGGATTCAAGAACTTCCTCAGCATCCTCGACGAGGGCCGCATCGCGATCGCCGCGCTCTCCACGGGCGCTGCGGAAGGGTGCCTGGAGGCCGCCGTCGACTACGCGAAGAGTCGCACGATCTTCGGCAGCGCGCTGAGTACCCGGCAGAACGCACAGTTCACGCTGGCGCGCATGCGGGCGCGCGTGCACACGGCGCGGCTCGCCTGGCACCACGCGGCGCGGTTGCGCGACGCCGACAAGCCGTTCGTCGAGGCGGCCGCGATCGCCAAACTCGTCGCCGGCGAGGCCGCGATGGACAATGCCAGGGACGCCACCCAGATCTTCGGCGGCAACGGATTCATGAACGAGTTCCCCGTCGCACGGCACTATCGCGACTCGAAGATCCTGGAGATCGGCGAAGGCACCACCGAGGTGCAGCTCCTGGTCATCGCCCGAGGGCTCGGACTCGCCGGGTAGCGTGGGCGACATGCCAGAGGACATCATCCAGCGAGGCCTCTACTTCGAGGAGTTCGCGGCAGACGCCCGGTATCTGCACCGTCCGGGTCGCACGGCCACGGAGGCCGACAACGTGCTGTTCACGACGCTGACCATGAACACGCAGGCGCTGCACCTCGACGCGGCGTTCGCCGATACGCAGGCCCCGTTCCATGCGCGGCTGATGAACTCCATGTGGACGCTGTCGACGATGGTCGGAGCCTCCGTCGCCCAGCTGACCCAGGGCACCCTCGTGGCGCAGCTCGGCTTCGGCGACGTCACCTTCCCTCATCCGCTGTTCGCGGGCGACACCCTCTACACCGAGAGCGTCATCGTCGAGAAGCGGCTGTCGTCGTCGCGCCCCGGTCAGGGCATCGTGCAGATCGCGCACACCGGGCGCAACCAGGACGGCACGGTCGTCGCCACCGCCACGAGAAGCGTCCTCGTCCACTGTCTTCCGGAGGCATCCGCGTGACGTCGTTCGACCTGGGGCCCGCCCTGCTGTTCTGCCCAGCGGACCGTCCGGAGCGCTTCCGCACCGCGCTGGAACGCGCCGACGCGGTGATCCTCGACCTCGAGGATGCCGTGCTGCCCGATGCGAAGGCCGCGGCGCGGGTCAACCTGATCCACGCCGACATCGATCCCGAGCGCGTGATCGTGCGGGTGAACCCCCCGAGCACCGGGCATTTCGCTGCGGATCTCGAAGCACTGGAACAGACGCCGTTCCGCACGATCATGGTCGCGAAGACGGAGAGCACCGAGGGCCTTGCGGCGTTCGACGACCGGTTCTCGCTCATCGCGCTGTGCGAGACGGCCCGCGGCATCCATGCGGCCCCCGAGATCGCCGCGCATCCGCTGGTCGCAGCGATGATGTGGGGCGCGGAGGACCTCGTGGCCTCGCTCGGCGGCACGTCGTCCCGCACACCGGGCGGCGCCTATCGCGAGATCGCCCGCTACTCCCGTTCGCGCGTGCTGTTGGAATCAGGCGCGCACGGCAAGGCGGCCATCGACGCGGTGCACATCGACCTCGACGACGTGCAGGGTCTCGAGGAGGAGGCGACGGATGCCGCGGCGTCCGGGTTCCGTGCCACGGCGTGCATTCACCCGAACCAGGTCGCCGTGATCCGCGCGGCGTATCTGCCCGATGAAGCGACGGTCGTGTGGGCGCGCGCGGTGCTCGCCGCTGCGGAGCAGGAGCGCGGGGTCTTCCGATTCGAGGGCCGGATGGTCGACGAGCCGGTCCTCCGGCACGCGCGGTCCGTCGTGGCCCGCGTCAGTTGATCAGATGACCAGCGACTCCTCGAGGAGTCGGAGGGAGCCGGGCGACGCCTCGAAGCGATGCGCCGAGCCGTTCGCGATGACCTCGCCCTCGCGCGGCAGCGTGCCTCCGGAGACCTGATCGATCACCGAGCGGATGACGCCGCCGTGCGCCACCACCAGCACGGACTCGGCCAGGGGAGCAGACCTGCGCCGGGAGTCGCGCGCGATCGCATGGAGGGCGGCGATGGCCCGCACGCCGACCGCGTGCAGGGATTCGGCGCCCGGAACCTCGGCATGCCAGTCGCCGTAGGTCGAGATGTACTCGGAGACCAGCATCCCCTCGCCCTCGCCGAACTCGCGCTCCCGCACGTCGGGGACGACGCCCGCGAGCTCCAGCCCGAGCTCTGCTGCGATGATCTCGGCGGTCTCCTTCGCGCGGAGAAGCGGACTCGAGTAGATCGCGTGGTGCGGCGTCCCGGCGAGATGACCGGCCGCGCGGTGCGCATCGGCGCGTCCCTTGTCGTTCAGGGGGATGTCGGTCGAGCCCTGGATGCGCCGGGCGAGGTTCCAGTCGGTCTGGCCGTGGCGGATGAGGGTGATGAATGTCACGAGAGCAGTTCCTGGAGAGCGGGGAGCACGTCGCTGGTGCCGGCCGCGATCGTGAGATCGGCCCAGGCATCCGCGCGGGTCGGCTCGCGGTTGACGATGATCAGGGGGATGCTGCGGCGGCGTGCCCGCTCGATGAGACGGACGCCCGAGTTCACCACGAGCGAGGAGCCCGCCACGATGAGCGCGGAGCTGGAGCGCAGCAGCGACTCCGCGGCGCGGAAGCGATCCTGCGGAACATACTCGCCGAAGAACACGACGTCGGGCTTCAGCATCCCGTCGCACACGGTGCAGGTCGGGATGACGAAGCCCTCCGTGCTCTCCGGCAGCACATCGCCGTCGGGGGCGAGCGCGACGTTCTCCGGAACCGTGATCCAGGGGTTCAGCTCCTCGATCTGCACCGCCACGTCGCGGCGGTCGAAGACCTGGCCGCAGTGCAGGCAGAGCACACGACGCATCGTGCCGTGCACCTCGATGACGTGCGAGCTGCCGGCACGGAGGTGCAGGCCGTCGACGTTCTGGGTGATGACTCCCGAGACCGCACCGGCGGCCTCCATCTCGGCGAGGGCCACGTGGCCGGGGTTGGGCGTGGCGCGCGCGAAGGCACGCCATCCGAGGTGACCGCCGACCCAGTAGCGTCGCCGGGCCGCCTCGTCGCCGAGGTATGTCTGGATCGTCATCGGATCGCTGCGGGTCCGCGCGCCCTCGCCGCGATAGGCGGGGATGCCGGAGTCGGTGGAGATGCCCGCGCCGGTCAGGAGAGCGATTCGCCGGCCACGGAGCAACCGGGCCGCCTGGGCGAGTGTCGCCGACAGCTCGGCAGTGCTCGATGCGCTCACAGGACCTCCCCGAGCGAGTCTACGACGTGTCGCGGGGGTGGGCGGTGCCCGGAGGCATCCGCCGGGTGGCAGAGTGGCTCCCGTGGAACTCATCTCCGTCGCCGACGCCGCAGACCCCCGACTGGACGACTACCGCGGTCTCACCGACACGGCTCTCCGCACTCTGCGGGAACCGCCGGACGGGCTGTACATCGCGGAATCGACGAAGGTCATCGCCCGTGCGGTCGCTGCCGGCCACCGCCCCCGCTCCCTGCTCGTCCAGGAACGCCGGATCGAAGACGTCCGGGGAATCGTCGGCGCCCTCGACGTGCCGGTGTATGTCGTGCCGGATGATGTGGCCGAAGCCGTCACCGGGTTCGCCGTGCACCGCGGCACGATCGCATCGATGCACCGTCCGCAGCTGCCGACGGTCCGCGAGGTCGTCCAGGGCGCCGGTCTCGTGCTGATCCTCGAGAACATCGGCGATCACACGAACGTCGGTGCCGCCTTCCGTGCCGCCGCCGGTCTCGGCGCAGACGCGGTGCTGGTGTCGCCCGGCGGTGCGGATCCGCTGTACCGGCGCAGCGTGCGGGTGAGCATGGGGACCGTGTTCCAGGTGCCCTGGACGCGCATCAGCGATTGGACGGAGACCGTGGCGGATCTGCATGCCGCCGGCTTCGACATCGCTGCTCTGGCGCTCGAAGACGACGCCATCACACTGGATGAGTACGTCGACCTCCGCCGGGAGCGCGTCGCCGTGGTGATGGGGGCCGAGGGCGATGGTCTCTCCCGCACCGCGATCGACAGCGCCGATCACGTCGTGACGATCCCGATGAGCGGGGGAGTGGACTCGCTCAACGTCGCCTCCGCCGCAGCGGTCGCGCTCTGGGCGCTGAAGCGCTGAGGGCGTCGGCGATCAGTCCTTCTGGAGCCGGATCATCGGGGAGGCATCGGGACGCTTCGCCGCGATGTGATCACCGGACGACTGGTGGCGGAGCCGACGGAGGACCCAGGGCACGAAGTGCTCGCGCGCCCAGCCGAAGTCCTCGGAGCGCGCCTCACGCCAGGTGCGCACCGGGAGCGGCTCGGGCTGCATGGCCTCGAGGTCGTTCGGGACGTTCAGTGCCCGCAACGCCATGCGCGCGACCTCGTGGTGGCCGAGCGCGTTGTAGTGGAGGCGGTCGTCGTCGAAGAAGCGCATGTCCTGCACGACCTTGAGCGCCCACTGGTCCGCGACGATGCAGTCGTGGCGCTCGGCGATGGCTCGCACGTTCTCGTTGTAGATCGCGACCTTGCCGCGGAATGCACGGAAGACGGGCGTGAAGCCCGTGTCGATGCCGGTGAAGAGGAGGATGGCGGCGCCGGTGGAGGCGAGACGCGCGACGGCATCCTCCAGCTGCGCGGCGATCGCATCGGGGTCTGTTCCGGGGCGGATCACATCATTGCCCCCGGCGCAGATGGAGACGAGGTCGGGATGCAGGGCGACAGCGGGCTCGATCTGGTCGGCGACGATCTGCGCGATGAGCTTCCCCCGCACCGCGAGGTTCGCGTAGGCGAAGTCGTCGACCTGCTGGCCGAGCACTTCGGCGACGCGATCGGCCCAGCCACGGTGGGCGCCCGGTGCGTTCGGGTCGGGGTCGCCGATGCCCTCGGTGAACGAATCGCCCACCGCGACGAAACGGCGCCACGGGTGCACGCTCTCGTTGGGGATGTAGGGGGTCCGAGTCGAATCCTGGTCGGTCATCCAGCTCTCCTTCGCGAACGGGTGCGCCGGGCGGTGGCCGCAGCGCAGTGAACGAGCCTACCCCGCCGACGGCGTGTCGCGGCAGGGGTGCCGGATGCGGCGAGCCGCGTGCGCCGCAGTGTCGGTGGGAGCGATTATCGTGGACTCGATGCTCTCTCCGTCCTTTCCTCAGCGCGCCCCGTGGGGAACGGCGAACAAGCTACGAGCGTGGCAGCAGGAGGCTCTGGAGCAGTACTTCGAGGCCGACCAGCGCGACTTCCTCGTGGCCGCGACACCGGGCGCAGGCAAGACGACATTCGCCCTGACGCTCGCGGTCGAGATGATGCGCATGGGCGAGGTCAATCGCATCATCGTGGTCGCCCCGACGGAGCACCTCAAGACCCAGTGGGCCGATGCGGCGGCGCGGGTCCACATCCGTCTCGATCCGCGCTTCCGGAACAGCGACTGGGCGCCGGCGAGGCACTATCACGGCGCCGTGGTCACCTACGCGCAGGTCGCGGCGAAGTCGTCGGTCCACCGTCATCTGACCGAGGACGCGAAGACGCTCGTGATCCTCGACGAGGTGCACCATGGCGGCGATGCGCTGAGCTGGGGCGACGCGATCCGCGACGCGTACGGGCCGGCCAAGCGACGACTGCTGCTGTCGGGGACCCCGTTCCGCAGCGACACCGCGCCGATCCCGTTCGTCGAGTACCACCCCGACGAATCCGGCGCGCGCATCTCGCGCACCGACTACAACTACGGCTACGGGCGCGCTCTCGCCGACGGCGTCGTGCGTCCCGTGCTGTTCCATATGTACGCCGGCAAGATGCGCTGGCGCACCACGTCAGGCGACGAGCTCGAGACGCACCTGGGGCAGGACAACACGAAGGACGTCACGTCGCAAGCCTGGCGCACGGCGCTCGACCCCGAGGGCGAGTGGATGCCCGCCGTGCTGTCGGCGGCCGATCGTCGCCTCACCGAGATCCGCCATCATGTGCCGGATGCCGGCGGCCTCGTGCTCGCGACGGATCAGACGGTGGCACGCGCCTACGCGAAGATCCTGCACAGCATTACCGGTCAACAGCCGACCGTCGTCCTCTCCGACGACGCGACCGCGTCGGAGCGGATCGAGAAGTTCAGCGCCGGCGACCAGCGCTGGATGGTCGCGGTGCGCATGGTGTCGGAAGGGGTCGACGTGCCGAGACTGGCCGTCGGTGTGTACGCCACGTCATCGTCGACGCCGCTCTTCTTCGCGCAGGCCATCGGTCGTTTCGTGCGAGCGCGCCGTCGTGGCGAGGCTGCGAGCGTCTTCCTCCCGCAGGTCCCCGTGCTCATGGGGCTCGCGGGCGAGATGGACAAGGAGCGCGACCACGCCCTCGACCGCCAGTCGAAGGACGACGACGGCCTCGAGGACTCCCTTCTCGAGAGCGCCAATCGTGAGGATGAGGCCTCGGACGCCCTCACGCAGGAGTTCAGCTACCAGGCGCTGTCTTCGGTCGCCCACTTCGACCGTGTGGTCTTCGAGGGTCAGGAGTTCGGCCAGCTCGCCGAGCCCGGCACCCCGGAGGAGGAGGAGTTCATCGGGTTCCCCGGCCTCCTCGAGCCCGAGCACGTGCATGAGCTGCTGATGCAGCGTCAGACCCGTCAGTCGCGCCTGCGCGAGGCGCGTGAGGCCTCTGCGGGGCCGACCGAGACGACGACCCTGCCCGCGCCCCTGCACCGCACGCTCAAGGAGCAGCGTCAGCTGCTGAACAGTCTCGTGGGCCTGTATGCGCGGCAGAAGGGCGAACCGCACGGCGCCGTGCATGCCGAGCTCCGTCGCATCTGCGGAGGACCCGCCGTCGCGCAGGCCACCGTGACGCAGCTGCAGTCCCGCATCGACGTGCTGCGCAAGCGCGTCCGCTCCTAGCCGGGGTTCGGATCCCCGAAATGCTGGCAATCCGCGTCTGAGCACGGCTCGCATGCGCCCGCGCGGCTAGCGTGGAACGGTTGCCCCCGCACCGGGCTTCGTGACGCCTGGAGGATTCATGACAGCGCCTGCCGCAGCAGAGCCGACACCCGCTGATCACCGCCGATGGGCGCGCTACCTCGTCGAGGAGCGCGCCGAGGGATCGGTGTACCAGAAACTCGCCGCCCGTCGCACGGGGGAGGAGCAGGAGATCCTGCTCCGGCTCGCCGATGCGGAGCGGCGGCATGAGCAGCACTGGCTCGACCTTCTCGGCGGAGAGCCGAAGCGCCTGCCGCGGGCCGGCATCCGCTCGCGCCTGCTGGGGTGGATGGCCGGCCGCTTCGGGTCGATCTTCGTGCTCGCGCTCGCGCAGAGCGCCGAGGCGCGATCGCCGTACGACGCCGAGCAGTATGCGACGCCCGCGATGCGCGCCGACGAGAAGATCCATTACGAGGTGGTCCGCGGTCTCGCGGCCCGTGGCAGGCGGCGGCTCTCCGGCTCGTTCCGTGCCGCGGTCTTCGGTGCCAACGACGGCCTGGTGAGCAATCTCGCCCTCGTGCTCGGCATCGGCGCGACCGGAGTGAGTTCCGGGTTCGTGCTCTTCAGCGGCATCGCCGGCCTGCTCGCCGGTGCCCTGTCGATGGGCGCGGGAGAATTCGTGTCGGTGAGGTCCCAACGAGAGCTGCTCGCCGCGACCGAGGCCAACGAGGATGCGGCCGACGCGGCGGGCGACCTCGACATCGACGAGAACGAGCTGGCCCTCGTCTACCGTGCCCGCGGCATGGAGCAGGAGGAGGCTCTGCTGCGCGCCCACCGCATCGTCGAGGCGGCCAAGGCCGGTGCTCGTCGCGCGGCGACCGGGCCCGTGCGCGTGCCCGGGAGCGACCACGAGATCGTCGGCAGCGACTGGACAGCGGCGATCTCGAGCTTCCTGCTGTTCGCCTCCGGCGCGATCATCCCCGTGCTGCCGTGGATCTTCGGCCTGCAGGGCGCCGCCGCCGTCATCCTCGCGCTGGTTCTGGTGGGCATCGCCCTGCTGAGCACGGGCGCGATGGTCGGCGTCCTCTCCGGCGGTCCGCCCCTGCGTCGTGCGCTGCGTCAGCTGGCGATCGGCTTCGGTGCGGCCGCCGTGACCTACGCGCTCGGGCTCGCGTTCGGCGTCGGCGTGGCCTGACCCCGAATGCGGGCACGCGCCCGGACCACGAAGAAGGCCCCTGATCCGGAGATCAGGGGCCTTCTTCTTACCTGTGCGCGGAGGGGGACTTGAACCCCCACGCCCTTACGGGCACTACGACCTCAACGTAGCGCGTCTACCATTCCGCCACCCGCGCAGGTCTTGGATGATCGTTGCCGACCGAAGAATGAGATTAGCACGTAATGGAGCGCGCTTCGAACCGAGCCGTACGCCCGGGCGTGGCTCGCCGCTTCGGTAGCCTGGAGGCATGACCGATCCCTCCCTGCCCGAGGTCGTCCGCATCGCGAGCGACCTGATCCGGTTCGACACGTCGAACTTCGGCGGCGGCAACGCCAAGGGCGAGCGCGAGGCCGCGGAGTACGTCGGCGCCTACCTCGAGGGCCTCGGACTCGACGTCGAGTACTACGAGCCGATCCCACGCCGCACGAACGTCATGGCACGGGTTCCGGGCCGCGACAGCAGCAAGCCCGCCCTCGTCGTGCACGGCCACCTGGACGTCGTTCCGGCGATGGCGGAGGACTGGAGCGTCGACCCGTTCGCCGGTCTGGTGCAGGACGGGATGCTCTGGGGCCGCGGGGCCGTCGACATGAAGAACATGAACGCGATGATCCTGACGGCCGTCGCGGACATCCTGCGCGCGGGGGAGCAGCCCGAGCGCGACCTCGTCCTGGCGTTCTTCGCCGATGAGGAGAACGGCGGCGTGGAGGGATCCGCGCTGGTCGTGCAGAACCACCCGGAGTGGTTCGAGGGCGCAACGGCCGCCATCAGCGAGGTCGGGGGCTACTCGATCACCGTCGACGACCGGCGCGCGTACCTGCTGCAGGTCGGCGAGAAGGCCCTCATCTGGATCCGCCTGGTGGCCAAGGGCCGCGCGGGTCACGGCAGTCGTCTGCACGACGACAACGCGGTCACGAAGCTCGCCGAGGCTGTCGCCGCCATCGGACGTACGCGCTGGCCCCTCCGCCTGACGCCCACGACCGAGGCACTGCTCCAGGGGCTCAGCGACCTGACCGGCCGCAGCACAGACGATCCGGATGCTCTCGCCGCAGCCGCCGGGCCGGCCGAGGCCTTTCTGCGCTCGTCCTTCCGGACCACGTCCAACCCCACCGCGCTGACGGCGGGGTACAAGCACAACGTGATCCCGGAGCGCGCCGAGGCGCTGATCGACGTGCGCGTCATCCCGGGCACCGAAGACGACGTGCTCGCCGAACTCCAGCAGATCATCGGCGACGACATCCTGATCGAGACGGTCGTGCGCGACATCGGCATGGAGACGCCGTTCGAGGGAGAGCTCGTCGAGGCGATGGTCGCGAGCATCGGCCGCCATGACCCCGGTGTCCCCGTGATCCCGTACCTGCTCGGGGCCGGAACCGACAATAAGGCGCTGGCGTACCTCGGCATCACGGGTTACGGGTTCGCCCCGCTGAAGCTGCCGGCCGACCTCGACTTCACAGGCATGTTCCACGGCGTCGACGAGCGCGTGCCCGTAGAATCGCTTGTCTTCGGCCAGCGCGTGCTGGCCGATCTGCTGCGCACGTACTGACCGCAGCCCCACCCGCTTCCGCGCCCTCCTCACACCAGAAGGCCCTCCATGCACCTGCTCGAAGCCCTCATCCTCGGCATCGTCCAGGGACTCACCGAGTTCCTGCCCATCTCCTCCAGCGCCCACCTGCGCATCCTGGGCACCTTCCTGCCTTCCGGGGAGGATCCGGGCGCGGCATTCACCGCCATCACGCAGATCGGCACCGAGGCCGCGGTCGTGGTCTTCTTCTGGCGCGACATCGTGCGCATCGTCTCGCAGTGGTTCCGCTCGCTCGCCGGACGTGTTCCGCGCAACGACCCGGATGCGCGGATGGGCTGGCTGATCATCATCGGCAGCATCCCGATCGTGGTGCTCGGACTGCTCTTCCAAGATCAGATCGAGACCGTGTTCCGCTCCATGTGGATCGTCGCGATCATGCTCATCGTGTTCGGCATCCTGCTCGGCATCGCCGACCACGTCGGGGCCAAGCGCCGGAAGCTCGGCGATCTCACCTACCCGCACGGCATCGCGTTCGGCTTCGCTCAGGCTCTCGCCCTGATCCCCGGCGTCTCCCGCTCGGGCGGCTCGATCACCATGGGGTTGTTCCTCGGCTACGAGCGCGCCGCCGCGGCCCGGTACGCGTTCCTGCTCGCGATCCCCGCGGTCTTCGGCAGCGGCTTCTACCAGGTGTTCAAGAGCTGGGGAGAGCCCTCGTTCTTCTCGTTCGGCGACACGCTGGCCGCGACCGGCATCGCGTTCGTCGTGGCACTCGGAGTGATCGCGTTCTTCATGAACTTCATCTCGAAGCGCAGCTTCCTGCCGTTCGTGATCTACCGGATCCTGCTCGGCACGGTGCTGCTGATCCTGCTCGGCACGGGTGTCATCGCGGCCTGAGCCGCGTCAGCGCTTGTGATCGCCGGGGGCGTCGCCCCGACGACGCAGGTAGCGCTCGAACGCCTGCGCGATCGCATCTCCGGACGCCTCGGGGGAGTCCCACGTGTCCCGGGTGCGCTCGAGCTGGCGGATGTACTCCGCCATGTCCTCGTCCTCGGACGCCGCAGCATCGATCGACGCCTCCCACGCGGCCGCTTCGGTCCGCAGGTGGCTGCGGTCGACGTCCACACCGGTGAGTTCCTCGAGACGGTCGAGCAGCGCGAGAGTGACCTTGGGGGAGGGCGTGGCGGACGCGACGTAGTGCGGCACGCTCGCCCACAGGCCCGCCGTCGGGATGCCCGCGCTCTCCGCGAAGTGCTCGAAGACGCTGAGGATGCCGACGGGCCCCTCGTAGAGCGATCGCTCGAGGCCGTGGGCCTCACGCACCTGCTCGTTCTGGCTCGAGGCGAAGATCGAGATCGGGCGGGTGTGCGGGACATCCGCCAGCATGGCGCCCATGGTCACGAGTCCGGTGATGTCGTCGCGTAGGGCGATGTCCACGAACTCCGAGGCGAAGGCCTGCCACGTGCGTGCGGGCTCCACGCCGGTGAGCAGCCAGAACTCGGGCCCAGGGCCGGGATCGCGAGGGCGCCAGAGGCCGGCTTCCGGCCACTTGAGCTGGCGACGTCCCTCCGCATCCATCTGCGTCGAGGGGCGCGTGTACTGGTAGTCGAAGTACAGTTCGGGGTCGACCGAATGCACGAGTTCGTAATCCGACGACGAACGCAGCGCCTCGACGGCGCCACTGGCTGCTTCGCCCGCGTCGTTCCAGCCGTCGAAGGCGGCGATGACGATGCGTGAACCGAGAACATCCATCATGGGCTCCCTTCGAGATCGAGGACGTATCCCTCCAGGCTAGTCCGCGGCGGCGGGATGTGGGCGGCGCCGGGCTAGCATGGGTTCAGTGAGCAGAAAGCCCCGCGCAGTCCTCTGGGACATGGATGGAACACTGGTCGACACCGAGCCGTACTGGATGGCGGCGGAGACGTCGCTGGTGGAGTCCTTCGGCGGGTCGTGGACCCATGAGGACGCCCTGCAGCTGGTCGGGAGCGGTCTGATCGACAGCGCGATCATCCTGCAGAACGCCGGCGTGGCGATGGAGCCGGAGGCGATCGTCTCCCACCTGACCGATGTCGTGCAGGAGTCGTTGCGCACCCAGGGCGTCCCGTTCCGTCCCGGGGCACGCGAGCTCCTCGCGGAGCTCAGGGATGCCGGCATCCCCACGGGGCTGGTCACGATGTCCCTCCGCCGGATGGCGCTGAACGTCGTCGACCTGATCGAATTCGAGGCTTTCGACATCGTCGTCGCCGGCGACGACGTGGACAATCCCAAGCCGCATCCTGAGCCCTACCTGCAGGCTGCCGCTCTTCTCGACGTCGACATCACCGAGGTCGTCGTGATCGAGGACTCGCCGACCGGTGTGCGCGCGGGTCTCGCCTCCGGCGCGGTCACGCTGGGTGTCCCGCACATCGTCCCGCTGGACGACCTCGGGGCGCACGAGCTCTGGCCGACGCTCGCCGGACGAGGCGTGTCGGACCTCGGAGACCTGTTCGACGCGAACAACGCCATGACGGAGGTCATCCGATGACGGATTCCGCTGCCCAGCGACCGAGCGGCCCCTTCCGCGTGGGCGACCGTGTCCAGCTGACGGGCCCGAAGGGCCGCCTGCACACCGTGACCCTCCGCGAAGACGGCGAACTGCACACGCACCAGGGCGTGCTCCGCCACCGCGACCTCATCGGGCTTCCCGACGGTTCGGTGGTCGCGAACAGCTCGGGACACGACTACCTGGCCCTGCGCCCGCTGCTGCGGGACTTCGCGATGTCGATGCCCCGCGGTGCCGCGATCGTCTATCCGAAGGACGCCGCGCAGATCGTCATGCAGGCGGACATCTTCCCCGGCGCCACGGTCGTCGAGGCCGGTGTCGGATCCGGCGCGCTGTCACTGTCGCTCCTTCGCGCGATCGGGCCGGTCGGACGACTGATCTCCTTCGAGCGCCGCGACGACTTCGCCGATGTCGCTCGGGGCAATGTCGAGACGTTCTTCGGCGGGCATCCGGACACCTGGCGCGTGGTCGTCGGCGACCTGGTGGAATCCCTCCCCGCCGAGACTCCTGCGGGCACCGTCGACCGCGTCGTGCTCGACATGCTCGCCCCCTGGGAGTGCATCGATGCCGTGGCGGAGGCACTGACCCCTGGAGGCGTGGTGCTCTGCTACGTCGCGACCGCGACGCAGCTCTCCCGCGTGGCCGAGTACATCAGGGGGACCGGTCTCTTCACCGATCCCGATGCGTCCGAGACCATGGTGCGCGGCTGGCATGTCGAAGGACTCGCCGTGCGGCCGGACCATCGAATGGTCGCGCACACCGGATTCCTCCTGACCGCCCGCCGCCTCGCTCGCGGCGCGGTCGCGCCGTCGGTCAAGCGCCGCGCGTCCAAGAGCAGCTACGGCGACGACGACGTGGAGGCCTGGACTCCCGGAGCCGTCGGCGACCGGGAGATCAACGACAAGAACCTGCGCAAGCGCGCCAGGGAGGCGGGCAAGGCGGCCGAGGGGGCGCGCCTTGCTGCTGCTTCGCGCGAATCGGAGCACGCGACGGAATAGACTGGAGCGCGTGCGTAAAACGTCCGCCGTTCTGGCCTCCCTCAGCCTCGCCGTCCTCGCCCTGACGGGCTGCACCGCGTCGGCCTCCTCCGACGGTGCTGCGTGCGATCGCGGCGGCGACGACAAGATCCTGAACATCGCCGACGTGAGCGGCGACCTCGGGTCTCTGCCGGACGTCTCCGTCTTCGGACCGGTCAAGACCGACAAGACCTCGTTCGCTGATGTCACCGTCGGCGATGGCCTCGCGCTGGGGTCGGACTTCCAGCCCGTCGTGCTCGACATCGCGTTCTACGGTGGAGACAGCGGCAAGAAGCTCTACCAGTCCGAGTTCAACGGCGACGGGAGTCGGGTGCACAGCATCGACTACTGGGCCCAGCGCTCCGCCGGGTTGTCGGGTGTGCTCGAGTGCGCGACCGAGGGCAGCCGCGTCCTCGCCGTGCTGACTCCGGAGGACTTCGGGGAGCAGAACGTCGAGGCATTCGGTCTCGCCAAGGATGAGACCATCGTTGCAGTCGTCGACGTGCTCGATGTCATGCCGTCGAAGGCCACCGGCGCGCTGCAGTTCAACGACGCCAGCGGTCTGCCCACAGTGGTGCGTGCTCCGGACGGCACTCCCGGGATCATCGTCCCCGACGTTCCGGCACCGACCAAGACCGTCACGCAGACGCTCATCAAGGGCGACGGCCCGAAGGTCAAGGAGGGCGACGCGGTCGTCTCCAACATCATGAGCGTCGGCTGGGACGACAAGAAGGTGACCACGAACACGTGGGGTACGGAGGCCAGCATCAGCGCGGCTCCCGAGCAGCTCATCGGTGCGACCGTCGGGTCTCAGGTCCTCGTCGTGTTCCCCGAGGCCGACGGATCTCCCTCCACGGTGGTCGTGGTCGACATCCTGGGCGCAGTGACGGCGCCCACCCAGTGATGGCCGCCCGGATTCCCGCGGAGGAGCGCCTGACGAATCTCGTCGTGGCGCTCATGGCCACGGAGATCGGGCTCACGAAGCAGCAGATCCTCGACAACGTCTCCGGCTACCGTCAGCGCGCCGATGCCGGCACGCGGTCGGATGCTCTCGAGAAGATGTTCGAGCGCGACAAGGAGGAGCTGCGGTCGCTCGGGGTGCCGATCGAGACCATCGGCGACGCCGCAGACCCGAACGATCTCCGCGAGGCGCGCTACCGTATTCCGCAGGCGGAATACGACCTGCCCGCCGACATCGAGTTCACTCCGGCCGAGCTCGCCGTGCTCCGCCTCGCGGGCAGTGTCTGGAGCGCCGAGTCCGCCTCGGGCGACGCGCAGTCCGGCGTGCGCAAGATCCGTGCGCTCGGCATCGACGGCGACGAGCCGATCATCGGCTTCGCTCCGCGGATCACTGCGCGCGATGCGGCTTTCGCGCCGCTGCAGGATGCGATCGAGAAGAGCAGGGTGGTCGCCTTCGAGTACCTCAAGCCGGGAGAGGCGGTGCCGCGTCGGCGCAGCATCCGTCCGCTGGCGCTCGTCGACTACGAAGCGCGCTGGCATGTCTTCGGGGTCGACGTCGACATCGATGAGGACCGTATGTTCCTGCTCAGCCGCATCGTCGGCGACGTCAAGGTGACGACCACGACATTCGATCCCGCGCTGCGCGATGGGGCGGGGGAGCGCGCTCTCGCAGGGCTCGAGCGCGTCTCCGCGGAGAACGCCGCGCTGCTGGAGGTCACACCCGGCACCGAGGCGGCGCTGCGCCTCGGTCGGCGAGCGACGCCTGCGGCGCAGGGCATCACGGTGCCGTTCGTCGACCTGCACATCCTCGCCGACGAGCTGGCCTCGTACGGACCGGAGGTGCGCGTCGTCGAGCCCGCGGCACTGCGAGATGCCGTCATCGCCCGGCTCCAGGCCGTCATCGATGCGCATGCGGAACGTGAGGAGGCCCGATGAGCGCCCAGCCCAAGCCGCTCCTCGCCGCCGAGCGCGTCCGTCTCTACCTGACCCTCGTGCCGTATCTGCTCGAACACGGTCAGGTGTCGCTCGCCGAGGCATCGGCGGAGTTCGGCGTCACGCCGCAGGAGATGCGCGGGATGGTCGAGAAGCTCACGGTGATCGGCCTCCCCGGCGAATCCGGATACTGGCAGCAGCCGCAGGAGATGTTCGACATCAACTGGGACCTCCTCGACCTCGAGGACGTCATCGAGATCACCAACGATGTGGCGCTCCGCCGGGTTCCGCGGTTCACGGCGCGCGAGGCCGCTGCGCTGCTCGCCGGTCTCCAGATGGTCGCGGCGGTGCCGGCGGTCTCGGACTCCGGCCTCGTCGCGGGGCTGATCTCCAAGCTGTCCCGTGGCGCAGCCGACGCGCCGGCCGACGTCGTGGTGGCTCCCAGCGCGGTCGACGAGGTCCGCGAGGTCGTGGCGCGCGGGCTGCAGGACGGCGTCGCCATCTCCTTCACGTACCAGGCACCGGATGCCGCCCCGACCACGCGGACGGTCGATCCGGTGCAGATCCTGATCACCAACGCCCAGTGGTATCTGCAGGGCTGGTGCCATCTCCGACAGGCGATGCGCACGTTCCACCTCGACCGGGTGAGCGAGCCGAAGCTCACGGACATCCCGATCACGCACGGCGGAGATCAGGTCCCCGAGCCCTTCGCCGGCCTCGACGACGAGCGCGAGGTCACGGTGCGCGTCTCCGAGCGGTTCGCACCTCTGCTCAGCGGATTCCTGCCGGCGACCACGCTGGAAGCCGTCGACGGCTCGGTCACCGCGCACGTCCACCTGGCCGATCCCCGCGGCATCAAGCGTCTCGCCGCGCGCTTCGGCGGGGCCATGGAGGTCCTGGAGCCGGGTGTCGCGCGGTCGTCGACCCGCGAGTGGGCGGCATCCGGACTCGCGCTCTATCACCGCCCCGATCACGAGGAT
Organism: Microbacterium luteolum; assembly: GCF_039533965.1. Lineage (NCBI taxonomy): Bacteria > Bacillati > Actinomycetota > Actinomycetes > Micrococcales > Microbacteriaceae > Microbacterium > Microbacterium luteolum. The sequence continues at coordinate 568,639 of NZ_BAAAUN010000001.1, read as the reverse complement.
TGATCTGTAGACTGGGGCGAAAGCTTACCGAAGACGGGAATCCTGACATGTTCGCTGGAATGCAAGGCTGGCACCTGCTCATCGTGCTCGCCGTGATCCTCCTTCTGTTCGGTGCTGCGAAGCTGCCGGCGCTCGCGAAGAGCATGGGCCAGTCGGCCCGCGTCTTCAAGGGCGAGATGAAGGCCATGAAGGACGAGGACGCGACGCGCACCGACGCCGTCGTCGCCGAGCCCACCACGGTGAAGGACTCCGGCGTCGACCCTGAGACTCCGCCTCGCGCCTGACCGACCGTGGCAACCATCGAACCGACCGTGAAGCAGAAGGCGGATCGGGATCGGCGGATGTCGCTGGGCGCACATCTCGTCGAACTGCGCAAACGCCTGATGTATGCGGCGCTCGCGCTCGTCGTCGGCATGGTGGTCGCGTTCATCATCGCCGATCCGGTCATCCACCTGATCACGGAACCCATCCGCGTCATCATGGAGAAGCGTGGTGACAACTTCAGCGCGCTGAACTTCGGCACCGTGACGGCCGCGTTCGACATGCGCATGCGGATCGCCTTCTCGATTGGCCTGTTCATCTCCGCGCCCGTATGGCTGTGGCAGATCTGGGCGTTCATCATGCCCGGGCTCACCCGCAAGGAGATCAAGTACACGATCGGCTTCATCGCCGCCGCCGTGCCGCTCTTCTTCGCAGGGTGCTACCTCGGCATCGTGATCATGCCGCACGTGATCGAGCTGATGTGGGGCTTCACGCCCGAAGGCGGGACGAACTTCTACCAGGCGCAGGAGTACTACGACTTCATCTTCAAGCTGATGATCGTGATCGGGGTCTCCTTCGTGCTCCCGGTGTTCCTCGTCGCGTTGAACTTCGCCGGGGTCATGTCCGGACGCGCGATCCTCAAGGGCTGGCGCATCGCGATCATCATCGCGACGGTCTTCGCGGCCCTGGCGACACCGGCTGCCGACGTGATCAGCATGCTGATGCTGGCCGGCATCCTCATCGTCCTGTTCTTCGCGGCCGCGGGGCTCTCCCTGCTCTTCGACCGCCGCAAGCGCAAGCGCGACGCCGCAGCGGGGCTTCTGCCGGACGCTGCATGAGTTCGCCGTCCGAGCGATATGCGGCGGCACGAGAGGCCGCCGAGAACCCGGCGACGAACGCCTTCGCCGCGCGCCAGAAGTTCGAACTCGACCCGTTCCAGGTCGCGGGCTGCCACGCACTCGAAGCCGGCCGCAGTGTGCTCGTCGCCGCGCCGACCGGAGCGGGCAAGACCATCGTGGGCGAGTTCGCCATCCATCTCGCGATGCAGTCCCCGAGCGACAAGGCGTTCTACACGACGCCGATGAAGGCCCTGTCCAACCAGAAGTTCCGCGAACTGGTCGAGGTCTACGGCGCAGATGACGTGGGGCTCCTCACCGGCGACACCAACATCAACGGCAACGCACGCATCGTGGTCATGACGACCGAGGTGCTGCGCAACATGATCTACGCCGACTCGGCGGCGCTCCGCGACCTCCGGTACGTCATCATGGACGAGGTCCACTATCTCGCCGACCGGTTCCGCGGTGCGGTGTGGGAAGAGGTGATCATCCACCTGCCGCAGCACGTGCGGCTCGTCTCCCTCAGCGCGACCGTGTCGAACGCCGAGGAGTTCGGCGACTGGCTCGACACCGTGCGCGGCGACACCGAGGTGATCGTCTCCGAGATCCGGCCCGTCCCGCTCGAGCAGCACGTGCTTGTCAGGGACGACCTGCTCCCGCTGTTCGACGACCGGGCGGGCATCGCGACTGCGCAGGTGAATCAGGAGCTGATGCGGATCCGCTCCTTCACGGGTTCGAACTACGAGAACAATCGTCAGGTGCAGTCGTACGTCAGCAACAGGCATGCCGGGCGGCAGGCCAAGCGACCGCCGCGCGGTGGCCAGCGGCCCGTACGGCCGTCCAACCTGCGCCGCATCGAGCGGATGGATCGCCCCGATGTGATCAAGCTCCTCGAGCGCGCCAACCTGCTGCCGGCGATCTTCTTCATCTTCAGCCGCGTGGGCTGCGACGCCGCGGTTCAGCAGGTGCGCCGCTCCGGCATCCGACTGACCTCGTCGGAGGAGAAGGCGGAGATCCGCGCGATCGTCGAGGAACGCACTCGATCGCTGCAGGACGAGGACCTCGGCGTGCTCGGCTACTGGGACTGGCTGGAGAATCTGGAGCGGGGCGTCGCCGCCCACCACGCCGGACTCCTGCCCGCCTTCAAAGAGGTCGTCGAGGAGCTCTACCGCCTCAAACTCGTCAAGGTCGTCTTCGCCACGGAGACGCTGGCGCTCGGCATCAACATGCCCGCCCGCACGGTCGTGCTCGAGAAGATGGAGAAGTTCAACGGCGAGGCCCGGGTCGCGATCACCTCGGGGGAGTACACGCAGCTGACAGGGCGTGCCGGTCGACGCGGCATCGATGTCGAGGGGCACGCCGTGGTGCAGTGGACCGAGGGCATGGATCCGCAGGCCGTCGCCGCATTGGCATCGCGGCGGACCTACCCGCTGAACTCCAGCTTCCGGCCCACGTACAACATGGCGGTCAATCTGATCGACCTGTTCGGCAAGGCGCGTGCCCGGCAGATCCTCGAGTCGTCCTTCGCGCAGTTCCAAGCGGACAGGGCCGTCGTGGGTCTGGCGCGTCAGGTGCGGGAGGCCGAGGAGTCGCTCGCAGGGTATCAGAAGTCGATGGCGTGCGAGCACGGAGACTTCCCCGAGTACGCGGCGATCCGGCGCGAACTCAGCGACCTCGAGAAGAAGAACCGTCAGGACTCCGGCGCGCCACGTGTCGCCCGTGAGAAGCGCATGAAGCGCATCCAGTCGCTGCGGACGGCCATGCAGCGGCACCCCTGCCATCGCTGCCCGGATCGCGAGGCGCACGCCCGCTGGGCCGAGCGCTACTGGAAGCTCAAGCGGCAGACCGACCGCATCCGGCGCCAGATCGAGACGCGCACCGGCACCGTCGCGCGCGTCTTCGACCGCGTGGTCGAGGTGCTCGAGACCCTGGACTATCTCTCCGACGAATCCGGAGAGCCCGCGCTGACCGAGGCCGGTCGCACGATGCGCCGCATCTACGGGGAGCGCGACCTGCTGGTCGCCGAGTCTCTGCGTCAGGGATTGTGGAACGGACTCGACGCCCCGTCGCTCGCGGCGATGGCGTGCTGCCTCGTCTATGAACCGCGACGCGACGAGGCGAACTCGGGGGAGCGGGGCCTCCCGCGCGGCGCGTTCCGCACCGCGTACGAGAAGACGACCACGTTGTGGGCTGAGCTCGACGATCTCGAGAAGGATCACCACCTGCCGGGTTCCGAGCCGCTCGCGGCCGGTCTGGCCGGCGCGATGCACTCCTGGGCCCGCGGCGGCATGCTCGATCGCGTCCTGATCGACGCCGACATGGCGGCGGGTGACTTCGTGCGCTGGGCGAAGCAGACGATCGATCTGCTCGACCAGCTGTCGATCGTCGCGGAGGACGGTGCTCTCGCGCGGACGGCTCGCACGGCGCTCGACGGCGTGCGACGTGGAATCGTCTCCTACTCGTCGATGTGAGAATGAGAGGGATGTCTGAATCCCCGGCGCGCCAGCGCCCTCTCCTGCCGCTCTGGGCTGCTCTGCTCGCCGCTGCGCTCTCGGCCTTCTTGATGAACCTCGCCTATCCGGAGACAGCGATCTGGGTGCTCGCGTTCCCCGCTACCGCCCTCCTGCTCGTCGCGCTCATCGGTCGGCGTGCGGGGGGTGCTCTGCTGGTCGGGCTCGTCTACGGCATCGTGCTGTTCGGCTTCCTGGTGTCCTTCACCTCGCGTTATCTCGGGCCGATCCCGTGGGCGGCGCTGAGCGTGGTCGAGGGCGGGCTCACCGCTGTCGCACTGATCCTGACGGCGCTCGCCTACCGCTGGATGCCGCGTGCGTTCCCGGGCACAGCCGGACGCCTGGTGGGCCTCCCGCTCATGGTCGCGGCCCTCTGGGTGGGTCGGGAGGTCTTCGTCGGCTCCTTCCCGTACGGGGGCTTCCCCTGGGCGCGCATCGGCATGAGTCAGGCGGAGAGCCCGCTGGCCCCGCTGTCGTCCTGGTTCGGCGTCAGCGGCCTCGGATTCCTCATGGTGCTCCTGGTCGCCGTGCTGATCGAGGTTGTCCGCCTGCGGGCATGGCGGTCTCCTCTGCGACTCCTCGTGCCCGCCGCGCTCGTACTCGTCCTGTTCTTCACGCCGTTGTTCCCGACGACGGATGCCGGTTCGATGCGCATCGCCGCCGTACAGGGCAACGGTCCCACCGGCTACTTCGACGAGCGCGAGCCGTTCTCGGTGATCGACGCGCAGACCGCGGCCACGACCCCCCTTTACGGCGAGGACGTGGATCTGCTGGTCTGGCCGGAGGGGTCGCTGGACACCGACCCGTTCCAGAACGAGGCGCTGGCTCGACGGATGACGCTGATCACGACCCGGATCGGGGCGCCCCTGCTCGCGAACGCCGCGACCGGGCGGAACGAGCGCTACTTCAACACATCGATGCTGTGGACGGATGCCGGGGGAGCGACGCACCTCCACGACAAGCGGCATCCGGTGCCGTTCGGGGAGTACGTACCGGATCGGGCATTCTTCAACGCGCTGGCGCCCGACCTGATCGGACTCATCCAGCGCGAGTACACGCCCGGCGAGAATCCCCCCGTGGTCGACGTCGACGGAGTTCCCGTGGGACTCGCGATCTGCTTCGACGTGATCTACGACGACGTGATCACCGAGGGTGTGAACGCCGGAGCACAGGTGCTGGTGTTCCAGACGAACAACGCCGACTTCCGCGGGACCGATGAGAATCTGCAGCAGCTTGCCTTCGCGCGGATGCGGGCGATCGAGACCGGGCGCAGCGTCGTGAACATCTCGACGGTCGGCACGAGTCAGATCATTCGTCCCGACGGCTCGACCGTGACGAGCCTGGATGCCGGGGAGGCTGGTGCGATGCTCGAGGACGTCGAGCTGCGCACCGGGCTGACCGCGGGCGTCGTGCTGGGCCCGTGGGTGCAGCAGATCCTGGTCTGGGGCGGGCTGATCGCGCTCCTGATCGCGTGGTGGCGCAGCACGCGGCGGCGCGACGAGCAGGTGTGAACCGCGCCCGCCTCACACAGAGAAGCAGCAGGGCTCGTTCGAGCCCTGCTGCTTCGTGATCCGGGCGGTCAGGCCCCGATCTTCTCGCGGGTGGGGTCTTCGCCGGCACCGCGGCGGGCACGGATGAAGGCCAGACGCTCCTCGAGCAGCTCCTCGAGCTCGGCGCGCGTGCGACGCTCCATCAGCATGTCCCAGTGGGTGCGAGCGGCCTTCTCGTCGGTGACCTCGAGCGTGACGGCCTGGCCGTCGACGTTCAGGCGGGCGTCCGCTCCACAGGAGCGGCATTCCCAGGTCTGCGGCGGCTCGGCGTCAGCCGCGAACATCAGGTTCGTGACGTGTCCGCACGTGTCACAGGAGTAGTGGGTCTCGCGGCGCTCCATGAAAACGACGCCCTCTTCGCTCTGTAGGCTCTGGGCGCCGAGTCGGATGCCGCGCAGGCTGCGATCTGCCATTTTGTGGTCCTCTCGTCGCTGTCAGGTATAACGCTCCAGCCTGTGCGCCTGCTCAACGCGAGCGGATTCTCGGTGGGATTCACAGCGTAATCCCAGCGAAGGAGGTTATAGGGCCCGCCGAGGGCCGTCAGCGGGGTGGAGCGCGGCCAGTGCGACGTCGGCACTATCGGAGACGATGCCATCGACCCCGAGGCCCACCAGGCGCCGCATCTCATCCGGATCGTTGACCGTCCACACGTGCACCTCGACACCGGAGCGATGCGCGGCGCGGAGCAGCGCCGGGGTCAGCACCGTGAGCGCGCCGTGCCGTTCCGGGATCTGTAGAGCATCGATCTCACGGAGGACCCTGGTGGGGGAGAGGCGCAGGGACGAGACCGCACGCAATGCGGCGATCGTGCGGCTGCCGCCCGACGTGGCAGGCCGGAGCGCGGCACCTGCTCCCATGACGGACGCGATCGTCGCGCGACGGTGTACGTCGGAGAAGCTCGTCACGAGCACCCGATGCGTGTGCTCCGCGAGGATCGGGCCGAGGAGACCCGTGGCGGCGTCCGTCTTCACATCGATGTTGAACCGGATCCGCGGGAACGAGGAGAGTGCTTCTGCGACTGTGAGCAGCCCCCCATGATCGGCGAAGACGCTGCGGAGTTCCCTCGTGCGCACCTCCCTCACCGGACGGTGGTCGCCGAGGAGACGTTCGAGCGTCGCGTCGTGGAAGAGCACCACGTCGCCGTCGGCCGTCACCTGGCAGTCCGTCTCGATGTAGTCGACACCGGCGGCGTGAGCGGCGGCGAACGACGCCGCTGTGTTCTCCCAGACGCCGGAATCCTCGCCCGCCGCGGTGATCAGACCGCGGTGAGCGAGGACTCGGGGATGCCGTGCCTTCGAGAAGTACGGGTGCGTCACGCGCCCGGGAGAGTGTTGCTCGGGCCGCCCTGGCCGGGCTTCGGCGTGAAGGCGCTGCCGATACCCTTGAGAGCCTCGGTGAGCTCGCTCGGGATGATCCACAGCTTGTTGGACTGACCCTCGCTGATCTTCGGCAGCATCTGAAGGTACTGGTATGCGAGCAGCTTGTCGTCCGGAGCGCCCTGGTGGATCGCCGTGAAGACGTTCTGGATGGCCTCGGCCTCACCCTGCGCGCGGAGCACCGCGGCCTGCTTGTCGCCCTCTGCGCGGAGGATCTCGGCCTGACGCGCACCTTCTGCTTCGAGGATCGCGGACTGCTTGGTTCCCTCTGCCGTGAGGATGGCCGCGCGCCGGTCCCGCTCTGCGCGCATCTGCTTCTCCATCGAGTCCTGGATGGATATCGGCGGATCGATGGCCTTCAGCTCGACGCGGCCGACACGGATGCCCCACTTGCCGGTCGCCTCATCGAGCACGACGCGGAGCTGGCCGTTGATGTTGTCGCGGCTCGTCAACGCTTCTTCGAGGTTGAGTCCACCGACGACGTTTCGCAGCGTCGTGGTGGTGAGCTGTTCGACCGCACCGAGGTAGTTCGCGATCTCGTAGGTCGCGGCGCGCGCGTCCGTCACCTGGAAGTACACGACGGTGTCGATCGAGACCACCAGGTTGTCCTCGGTGATCACCGGCTGCGGCGGGAACGAGACGACCTGCTCGCGCATGTCGATCAGCGGGCGGAGTCGGTCGATGAAGGGCACCAGGAGGTTCAGACCCGGCATGAGGGTCTTGTGGTACCGGCCGAGCCGTTCCACCACGCCCGCGGTCGCCTGGGGGATGATCCGGATGGACCGGGCCAGCGTGACCACCACGAAGATGATCACCGCGATAACGAGTATCCAACCGATGGCGGCCGGGATGAACGAGGAGTCGTTCATGTGTTTCTCCTAGTCATTGACGGGACGGACGGTGGCGGTCGCCCCATTGATCGCGATGACCGCGACCGGTGAGCCTTGGGGGATCGGCACAGAGGTGGATGTGCGGGCGGTCCAGGTGTCACCGTTGCTGAGCTTGACCTGGCCGGAGATCTGCGTGACGTCGTGCAGAGCGATGCCACGGAGGTCGATCAGTGCATCGACATTCGACTTCGTGGGGTCCTCGCCGCGCCGCAACCTCTTCAGGAGTGGAGGCCGGAGGAAGAGCACGAACAACGCTGCGGCCGCCGCCGCGATCAGCACCTGTGCCCAGACCGGGAGCCCGACGAGGTCGGCGACCAGACCGATCACGCTGCCGAAGCTGAGCATGAGGAAGGTGAAGTCGAGAGTGAGCATCTCGATCACGAGGAAGAGAGCGATCAGGACCAGCCAACCGATCCACGCCCAATTGTCGATCAGTTCGATGAAGACGGAGAAGTCGTTCATGCGGCCTCCTTTGCGGTCAACCTATCACGCGCCGTCGACGCTCTCGGGTGCCCCGGGCCCGGATTGATAGTCTGTGAGAGCCGTGCGATCACGGCATCTCACCCATCTCCAGGAGTCATCGTGACCGACGTTCTTCCCGCAGGATCTCTCGACGGCAAGGTCGCCCTCGTCACCGGCTCATCCCGGGGGATCGGCGCCGACACGGTGCGCTATCTGGCCGAGGCCGGTGCCGATGTCGTCATCAACTTCCGGAACAAGGCTCCGCGGGCCGAGAAGCTCGCCGCGCAGCTGCGCGAACTGGGTCGCCGGGCGCTCGTCGTGGGGGCCGACCTCACCGATCCGGCATCCGTCGCCGAGATGTTCGACGCGATCCGCGCCGAGTACGGCCGGCTCGACGTCCTGGTCCTCAATGCCTCGGGCGGCATGGAGTCCGGGATGGCCGCGGACTACGCCCGGACGCTGAACCGCGACGCCCAGCTCAACGTCCTGAACGCGGCGACGCCGCTGCTCGGCGACGGCGCACGCGTGGTCTTCGTCACCAGCCACCAGGCGCACTTCATCCGCACCACGCCGACGATGCCCGAGTACGAGCCGGTCGCGCTCTCGAAGCGAGCGGGGGAGGATGCGCTCCGGGAGCTGATCCCAGGCCTGGCCGAGAAGGGCATCGGCTTCACCGTCGTCTCCGGCGACATGATCGAGGGCACGATCACGGCGACTCTTCTCGAGCGTGCCAACCCCGGTGCCATCGCCGAGCGTCGCGAGTCCGCGGGCAAGCTCTACAACGTGTCGGAGTTCGCCGCCGAGGTGGCGAAGGCCGCGGTCGACCCGGTGCCCGCCGACAACACGAGGCTCGTCGGCGACGTCAGCGCGTTCGCCGACGAGTAAGAAGGACGCCCGAACGACGATCGGCCCCGTCCTGCTTCGCGCAGGGCGGGGCCGATCGCTGTCGTCAGGACCGTCAGGCCGTCGCGCCCTCCGCGGCGGTGATGGTTTTCGCGTCCTTGCCGAGCGTGATCGCACGGACGATCTGCACGATGCCGAGTGCGACGAGCGAGATGCCGAGGAGCAGCCAGAACGCCAGGCCGGCGATGATCGGCGAGAACAGCACGACGACTCCGGCGATGATGCTCAGCAGCGCGTAGAGCAGCGTCCACACGCGCGAACCGTCACGGCCGAGCAGCGACAGGGAGACGACGCCGTCCACGATCCAGCTGATGCCGATGAAGATGACGACGACGAACGCGAGGGTCGCCGCAGCCGCACCGAGGTTCGCGTAGGCGATCACACCGGCGACGATGTAGACGAGACCCAGCACGATGTGGCCGACGCGGGACCATCCGCCCTTGGCGCCCGAGAAGATGCCGAGTCCGATGTACACGAGGCCGGCGATGATCAGATAGGTGGCGAAGATCGCCGTCACGATGACCGCCGACTTCACCGGCCAGATCAGGAGGACGAGGCCGGCGATGAGAGCGATGACGCCGGACACGGCCAGCGCGACGCGGATGGACTTGAAGAGGGACTTCGCTTCGGAGAGTGGTTCGGACATGATGTGGACCCTTTCTGAGAGAATCCTGTGGGGATGCCCTCAGGGTAGCGCCCGTGGGATCGCCTGTGGGAGAGGCTTCGATCGCGCGTCGCAGAACGTCACCCCGTGACGTCTGGTGACGTGACAGGATCGACTCGTGACAGCCGTGGACGACGCCCGCCTGCGCGAGCTCGCCGTGATGCGGAAGGTGAGGGACCGCATCGACCGCGAGTACGCGCGGCCGTTGGACGTCGAAGCTCTTGCCAGGGGAGTCCACATGTCTGCGGGGCATCTGAGCCGCCAGTTCCGCGAGGCGTACGGGGAGTCGCCGTACTCCTATCTGATGACCCGTCGTATCGAACGGGCGATGGCTCTGCTGCGCCGTGGCGACCTGAGCGTGACCGAGGTGTGCTTCGAGGTCGGGTGCTCGTCGCTCGGAACGTTCAGCACGCGGTTCACCGAGCTGGTCGGTGTCTCACCCCGGGTGTACCGTGAACGCGCCGCCAATGTCGACGGCATCCCGTCCTTCCAGGCCAAGCACGTGACCAGACCGATCAGGAATCAAGAAGCACCGCGCACCGATGCGCATCTAGCGTGAACACCATGAACATCAGCATCCACTACGCCTTCCTCCCGCACACCGACGCCGATGCGGCCCTCGGGTTCTACCGAGACACGCTCGGCTTCGAGGTGCGCAACGACGTCGGGTACGACGGGCTCCGCTGGCTCACTGTCGGTCCCGCCGGCCAGCCCGAGACCTCGATCGTCCTGCACCCGCCGGCCACTGACCCCGGCATCACCGACGTGGAGCGGCAGACCATCCTCGAACTCATCGCGAAGGGCAGCTATGGTGCGCTGACCCTCGCGAGCGACGATCTCGACGGCCTGTTCGAGCGTCTGGTCGAGGGTGGGGCCGACGTCGTGCAGGAGCCCATGGATCAGCCATACGGAGTGCGCGACTGCGCGTTCCGCGACCCGGCAGGGAACCTGCTCCGTATCAATCAGGCCGGCTGACCGATCAGCCTCGACAACGAAGGACGCCGATGACCGCCGCCGAGCATCCCGCAGACGCCCATGACCTGATCCGCGTGCAGGGCGCGCGGGAGAACAATCTGAAAGACATCAGCGTCGACATCCCGAAGCGGCGCCTCACCGTCTTCACGGGTGTCTCGGGATCGGGCAAGAGCTCGCTCGTGTTCGACACGATCGCCGCCGAGTCCCGACGCATGATCGACGAGACCTACAGCGCCTTCGTGCAGGGGTTCATGCCGTCGGTCCCGCGTCCGGATGTCGACGTCCTCGACGGACTGACCACGGCCATCATCGTCGACCAGGAGCGTCTCGGCGCCAATCCGCGTTCGACGGTCGGCACCGTGACCGATGCGAACGCCATGCTCCGCATCCTCTTCAGCAAGCTCGGTTCTCCGTACATCGGCGGGCCGACGGCGTTCTCCTTCAACATCCCGACCCAGCGGGCGAGTGGCGTGATGACGGGCCCGAGCGGCGAGAAGAAGATCGTGAAGGATGCGATCTACCTCGGGGGGATGTGCCCGCGATGCGAGGGCAGGGGAGCGGTGTCCGACCTTGACCTCGCGCAGATCGTCGACGAGTCGAAGTCGCTCGACGAGGGCGCGATCATGGTTCCGGGGTACACCGCTGACGGATGGATGGTGAAGGGCTTCTCGGCCTCGGGCTTCTATCCGGCCGACAAGCCGATCGCGCAGTTCACCGAGAAGCAGCGGCACCTCCTGCTCTACGGCGAGGTGACCAAGGTGAAGATCTCCGGGATCAACATGACCTATGAGGGTCTGATCCCGAAGATCACCAAGTCGATGCTGTCGAAGGACCTCGACGCGCTGCAGCCGCACATCCGCGCCTTCGTCGAACGGGTCGCGACGTTCGCGGTCTGCCCGGAGTGCGATGGAACCCGGCTCACCGAGGGAGCGCGCTCCTCGAAGATCGACGGCGTCAGCATCGCCGATGCCTGTCGCATGCAGGTGACCGACCTCGCCGCGTGGGTGCGCGGACTCGAGCTGCCCGGAGCAGGACCCCTCCTCGAGGCTCTCAGCGCGAATCTCGACGCGTTCGTGACGCTCGGACTCGGCTACCTCAGCCTCGAGCGGCCGTCCGGTTCGCTCTCCGGGGGAGAGGCGCAGCGGATCAAGATGCTCCGCCATCTCGGGTCCTCGCTCACCGACGTCACGTACGTGTTCGATGAGCCGACGATCGGACTGCACCCGCACGACATCCAGCGCATGAACAGTCTGCTGCTGAAGCTGCGCGACAAGGGCAACACAGTCCTGGTGGTCGAGCACAAGCCCGAGACCATCGCCATCGGCGACCACGTGATCGACCTCGGCCCGGGAGCCGGAGGCGCCGGCGGAGAGATCTGCTTCGAGGGCACGGTCGAAGGTCTCAAGTCCAGCGGCACGCGCACCGGCGATCATCTGGAAGATCGTGCTCAGCTGAAGGATGCCGTGCGCGCGAGCGACGGCGCCATCGAGGTGCGGGGTGCCACGGCGAACAACCTCCAGAACGTCGACGTCGACATCCCGACCGGAGTGCTGACGGTCGTCACTGGCGTCGCAGGGTCGGGCAAGAGCTCGCTCATCCACGGTTCGGTCTCGCGTCGACACGGCGTGGTGGCGATCGACCAGGGGGCGATCAAGGGTTCGCGGCGGAGCAATCCTGCGACGTACACGGGGATGCTCGAGCCGATCCGCAAGGCGTTCGCGAAGGCCAACGGAGTGAAGCCGGCGCTGTTCAGTGCGAACTCCGAGGGAGCGTGCCCGACCTGCAAGGGCGCAGGGGTCATCATCACCGAACTCGGCTTCATGGACACGATCGAGACGCCGTGCGAGGACTGCGGTGGCAAGCGCTTCCAGGCGAGCGTGCTGGAGTACAAGCTGGCAGGCAAGGACATCACCGAGGTGTTGGATCTCCCGGTGTCGGATGCGCGGGTGTTCTTCTCCGACGGCGAGGCGAAGATCCCGGCGGTCACCGCGATCCTGGGCCGCCTGGACGACGTCGGGCTCGGATACCTGTCACTCGGCCAGCCGCTGTCGACGTTGTCCGGCGGCGAGCGTCAGAGGATCAAGCTGGCCATCCAGATGGGGGAGAAGGGCGACATCTACGTGCTCGATGAGCCCACCACTGGTCTTCATCTGGCCGACGTCGACAAGATCCTCGGACTTCTCGATCGGCTCGTCGATTCGGGCAAGACCGTGATCGTGATCGAACACCACCAGGCCGTCATGGCGCACGCCGACTGGATCATCGACATCGGTCCCGGCGCGGGCCACGATGGCGGCACGATCGTGTTCGAAGGGAAGCCTGCCGATTTGGTATCCCAAAAATCGACGCTGACGGGGCAGCACCTCGCCGAGTACGTGGGGGTGTGAGGCAGACGACAGCCTGCGATCGCACCTATGAGCCGGCCCCAAGGTCGGTCGCATGTTGCTATGAGCCCTGTAGAGGGGGTCCACTCGATCTAGCATCAGGACGTGTCCCGTCTCGTTCGTGGTCTCTCGCTCACCGCCCTCGTGCTCGCCATGGCCGGGTGCGCGAGCGCGCCTGCCCCTGAGGCATCTCCGCCGTCGAAGCAGAGCAGCCTGGAGGCTGCCTACGGCGCTCTTGACCGCGCTGACACCTCGGTGGTCGTCGCTGTGTCATTGGATGGGGCGCCGCCGTCGGTGCGGGAGTTCGGTGCGCTGCAGGAAGACGGGGTGCCGGCGGAGACGACGTTGGTGGACATCGGCTCGATCACGAAGACGGTGACGGCTGTGGCCGTTTCGAAGCTCATCGATCAGTCCGTTGTGCGGCTCGACGAGACGCTGGCGGAGATCTTCCCCGGTGTGCCCGAGGACAAGTCGCGGATCACCGTCGAGCAGCTGCTCACGCACAGCGGTGGTCTGACCGAATCGGTGGGTGACGACTTCGAGCAGATCGATCGGGACGAGTTGCTGAGGCGTGCGTTCGCATCGCCGTTGATCGAGCTCCCCGGCACGCGATATGCCTACTCGAACGTCGGATACTCGATCCTCGCCGCCATCATCGAGGTCCGCAGCGGCAGGTCTTACGAGGATTACCTGCGTGACGAGGTGCTGGCCCCTACGGGAGTCGGGGGTATCGGGTACCTGTCAGAGTATGCCGATGAGCGGTCGATTCGCTCCGCGAGCGGCGAGAGCGTCCTTGCGGCGAGTTGGGGTGAACACGATGTCTCCTGGAACCTCGTCGGCAACGGCGGACTGGTCACCACGGCGCCGACGTTCGTCCGCTTCCTCCAGGAGTTGACGAGCGGCCGCCTGCTCTCAGCCTCGGCGCTGGACCGCCTGCAGCAGCCTCACATCGCTGAGGACGATGCCGGATCGAGCTTCTACGGTTACGGACTCGTCGTGCAGGACGTTCCCGATCTCGGCCGCATCTACTGGCATGACGGCGGGAACGACGTCTTCTCCGCCGAGTGGTCGCTCTACGCGGATCACGGAGATGTCATCTTCACCGCAGGAGTGGACGCGGCGCCGGGGGAGAGCGCCGCGGGTGCTGCTGCGAGTGTGCTTCGTGAGCACCTCTACGGCGCGTCGGGCTGAGTGCGGGGACCAGGGTCTCGCTTTCCCGTCGGAGCAGTGCGGTCAGTCCCGGCGCGCGACGATCGTGTATGTACAGGGCACGAGGTTGCGTTCGCCCTCGGGCCAAGCCCAGTCGCCGTCAACTTCGACCATGCGAGGGCTGAACTGCCACGGCAACGTACGTCCTTCGTCGAAATGGATCAATCGGAGACCTGCGCGGAGCAGCGCTCCGATGATCTCCGAAAGCGGGTGCGGCCACTCGAAGGTGCGCGGGTGCGCCACGGTGCCGTCTCCGACGTAGGTGGCGGCATCGTCCCATTGCTGTGCTCGGCCGTCGCCGAAGTACGGGTAGCGGATCGTCAGCGTCGCGGCATCCTCGTCGAGGGCGTACAGCGACGGATGGCCGTCGCGGATGAAGAAGGTGCCGCCGCGGCAGAGCAGCGCTGCGATCTGAGCGGCCCAGCGGTCCAGATCCTCCAGCCACGTGACGGTGCCGATGCTCGTGTAGACCACATCGAATTCACCCTTGACGGCGCTCCGAGCTTCGAGCACATCCGTCTCCACCCAGGTGGCAGTGGCACCCGTGCGCTGTGCGAGTTCGGCGGCGGCACGGAGGGCGGGCCGTGAGAAGTCCACACCGGTGACCGTGGCGCCGGCGCGAGCCAGCGAGATCGTGTCGGTCCCGATGTGGCACTGCAGGTGGCACACATCCAGCCCGGAGACGCTGTGCGACGCCAGGAACGACTCGAGTACCGGCAGGTCGTGCCGTATGACGTCGCTGAGGTGCGTCGGGTCGTCGAAGGCGTCGAGTCCGTAGGCGTCCTCGTGCAACGGCACCCGGTCATTCCAGTTCTGCTGATTCGCGTGCCGCGCGGCTTCCCAGTCGATCTCGACGTTGCGTGGAGTCATGGGAGGAAGCCTAGTGAGGGCCCTCCCAATCGATCCACGCGGATAAACCGATAATGCACATTATGTCAGTTCGTCTCTGAAGATCCCCCTCGCCCGGGCGACGATGTTGCCCGCTGCCAGCAGACATGTCATTCCTGCCATTGAACGTGTCATTCTCCGGTTCAGCGTGCCGATGAAGCCACTGTGTCGCGGGACATGTCAGCCGGCAGCAGGCGCATGTGTCTTGCCTCGGTGTCTCAAACCACATCGACGTCGGCACACGCGCCGGGCGGCGGCCGCTATTGGGCGCCACGGGCGTTCTTCGCCACCGTCTCCCCCGTGCGCCGATGGAGCACGGGTAGCCCAGGCGCACAAGCCGCTCAGGCCGTTAGGGGAACCGCAACTCGGTGTCTCGTCGATCGATCCCGGCACGGACAGAAGCGCCACAATTCCCGTGCTGGTCGTAGATTTGTATTTGAATCTGTTATAATACTTGATGCAATCACTTGTGCGAATAGAACCCAGGAGTGCCCGTGACTATCCAAGAAGACCTCAGACAGATCATCGCCGACCATCGAGCCCTCGGCGATCGCTTGGAGAGCCTTCTCGAGAACAGTGACTGGATCGGAGAAATCGATGACGAGTCGTCCTGGCCCGTGTTCGACCCCGAAACAGACGAGCCTTACGTGCGTCCTGATATCAACGGCAATCGTGCACAACTCGATTGGGTCTCGATCATGTTGTGGTCGAAGCTCGCCGCTTTGAACGCCCGTGAGCGCCGAGGAGCAAGTCGACAGGAGTACATCCAATTCTCGAAGGATGCTGGGTACCGTGACGGTCGCGGGTGGAACGCGTGGAGCGGATACCTCGATCTAAGTGATGGCCGCTGGATTGATAATGAGGATGGGCTGACAAACCTTCGGACGTACTACCGTCGCCAGCGTCGCGCCATCCCCGCCGACATTGTGGCGTGGGCAGATGCTGGAGGCTTCGCCCAGTAGCCGTGATGCAGCATCGCGCGTCAGGTGGCCGGAAGAACTACACCCTCGGGAACCGCGTCATCGAACCAGTGACTGCACAGACGACAACGGTACGTGAGCCGAGCAGGCACCGCGTCGCTGATTGTTCGGCCCAACAGAGACGTCGACCACCCCTGCGGAATTCCGCCCGTCACGGAGATCCACGATGCTGGCAGCTTCACGCCGCAGTTCGCGCAGGCGAGAGGTTCTTCATTCACTCCCGCATCCTCGCACACCGCCACCCGGCCGCTCGAGACAAATAGACGACTTCTTGCGGTGGTGTGGCCTGCTCAGGTCGGTACGGGCAGCTAGCGGCCGGCGCTGACCGGGATCTTCGTCCTCTCCACCGAGGAGGACGAAGTGCTCCAGATTGGACACTTCCTACCGCTGAAGGTCGCGATGTATTCGACCGTTGTCATCGACACCCTGGAGGCACCCGTCGTTACGCGCTACGTGATGGAGATATGTGGGCACCAACCCTGAGCCCAGCGAGCAGGACTCCCAGAAGCAGTTCGCGTCGTCAACCAGCTCGAGGACCCCTCACTCGATCGCCGATCGAGTGAGGAGCGGTCAAGCACCGAGATTGCGGGATGCTTCGCGCTGGCGAAATAGGCGGGATTCGTCGATGCCTTGGGTATAGCTCCGCTCTATGTCGATGGCGGAACCGAGGCTATGCGTGCCGCATTCCGTTTCATGTAGTCACTGAGGGCGATGCGTCCGCGTTCAAGCTCGATGACCTCCGCGACCGCCGCCCGATCAGGCTCCCAGCCAGTCAGATACTCGGTGGCGAAGACGTCACGCACGTTGGCACGGTGCCGATCATCAAGTTCGATGAACAGGTCAGGCCACATCGCACTAACGTCGAGCCCAGCCATGTGAGCTTCCTCGCGTACCGAAAGATTCTGCTGACGGACCACTCAACCCTGATCGTCCCCCATGTATTCGACTGCTAGTCGGCCCGGCCATCAATCCGCGCCCCGCGGTTCGTCGACCGAAACGCGCACCGCAATTTCGGTGGCATCGACTCCCAGCCAAGCCGAAGCGAGTTCTACAGCCGCAGCAGCTATTCCGCGGGCGTCGAGGGCGCTGCCAGTCGCAACGATGATTGCTCCGCTAGGTGTTCTTGAGACGAGTCTTGGAATTTCGATGGTCCACGTCTCATCGTTCTCCCGATAGGCCCGAGCTCTGAGCTCAATCACGATGTCACGACCTGTTCGCTCCCGGCTGTCGCCGTTGGCGGAGGCGCTTCTTCTGTTCTGCTGCGCGTCCGATACCCAGCGTTCGCTGTCGAGCTGCGCGAGCCCTCGGCGAATCGACTCGATCAGGATCGTCTGGACAGAATAATTCCTGCGTTTCGCAAAGTCGATGACCGCGTCTCGAAGCACTTCGTGACGCTCCCACCGGACCAGACTCGAGGCTGGGCGCCCTCCGGAGCCCATTGATGCGCGGGTGGTTCTGGGCTCCGCAGCCGCCACCGGGAGCTGATCGTCCGAAGCGCCGGCCGGACCCATCGCCAGCTCTCGATCCGCCGACGTGATGTCTCGGACGCTTTTGACCATCACACGATCATTTCTATCCGCCGTTGGCCGCGGTAACGCCAGCGAGCCCGCCCGCCGCCGGGCTCGTACTGACCCTCGTGAGTTTCCGCATCGTTCAGACCTACATCAGTCGGCGCGCTTGCACAAGTGATTGGGCAGACTCTTACGTGTAACTAGGCTGTGTTGGTCTTGAATCACCCGCGTGAATTCGGGATGCTTTGGAGCACGGAGCGAGTGAGGCGGGGGTGGGCACGGTGGACGTTCACAATCTTCTCGACGAGCCGCGGGCGCTCTGTCGCCTCAACGACGCGCGCAAGCCAGCCAATCTCAGCATCGACGAGTTCGCCAGCATCCTTCCCGAATCGCTGCAACCCGTTGCCCGCATCCCCACTTGGCGAGGCAAACAATCGTACGAGGGACGCTGGTGGTTCTCGACTATCCCTGCGCACGTGGCATACGCCTCAGGGCGTGAGTGCGATCTCCTCGTCTGGCTTGACTTCGCCGGGAGCGTCACGCAGCTGGTCCGCGATCCCGCTGTGATTGTGAGCGCCAGAACTGCTCATACTCCCCCGCTGCGCCCCTGGCTCTACGTGCAGGTGGAGGATGGATCGCGTCGCCTGTTCCTCCACGCGAAGGATGTGGACCGAGCGCCCGACCTCGCTGACGTACTCAGTGGGACGGGCATTGGCGTTGAGGTTAGTTCGCGACCGGACGACAAGGAGCTACGGTTCATAAAGTGGCTATCGGGATACCGGTTCACGCGCTTCCGGCTTCCGCAGGAGGCTGAGTGTCAGATACGCGCTGCCTGCGCGACCCCACGTGCACTGGGCGTAGCGATCCATCAGATTGCCCAAGACTCGCCGTACGACCTCAGCACTATTCGGGGCAACCTCTATTCTCAGATTTGGCGGCATGAGGTCGATTTCGTTGACGGATACAGCGACCTGTCGGACACGGCGAGGATCTGCGCCGCATGAACGTCGACCTTGGGTCCGTCGCAGAACTCGCTCGGCTCTCCCCTGCTGAGCGCGCCCGGTGCAAAGCAATCGAGCGCGTCATTCAGGCCGCCGACTCTGATCAGGCGTCGGAAACGGAGTCGCGCGCCGAGCGCGTGCGCCAAGCGTTTAAGGGGCAACTAGGAATCGACGTTTCACAGCGCCAGGTGTATAGATACCTCGCTTCCTATCGATTGGGCGGCGTCGCAGCGCTCGCGGATGCGCGAAAGACGGGGAAGAGCCGAGCCACGAAGACTGATCCTCGGGTCTTTGGACTCATCGAAAGCGAACTGAAGGACCAGCTCGAGGTCTCGACGGGCACGAGATCGCGAACGATCGCACGAGTGAAGTGGGCAGCGTCGCGGCAGGGCGTTCCTGTCCCATCAACGCGAACCATGTATCGACTCCTCGAGCAGCTCGATCGACACCGAGGAAGCTTCGGCTCCGCGACGACGCGTCGATCCAAGGCCGTGAGGCCTGACCGCACGTTCAGGCCATCTCTACCGTCTCGCCCAGGTGAACTCGTCGAGATCGATTCCACTCCGCTCGACCTTTTCGTTCAGATGCCTGATGGCAGCGTCGGGCGCCCCGAGCTCACGTACGCGATCGACGTCGCCACGGGAACGATCGGCGCGACCCTACTCCATGAGCGTGCTGCAAAGTCGGTGGACATCGGTGCGGTTCTGCTCACCCGGATGCTGACCCGGATCGTTGACCAGCCATGGTGGGGCGAAGCGGTATCGTTCGCTGAAACCGTGTTCGAGCCCACCTCTGAGCCTCTGGGGCGAGTGCTTGAGGAAGCCGCCGCCGTCGTGCCACTGATTGTTCCCGAGGCGGTGACTGTCGACCGCGGCAAAGTTTTCGTTGGGTCCACCTTCACTGCGGCATGTGAACGCCTGGAGATCTCACAAGTCCGTGCCAATCCACGTCAAGGCACCGACAAACCACACGTCGAAGGCGGGTTCAAACGGATCCGTGATGGTTTCGTCCAATACCTTGCGGGTTACAGCGGTGGGCACACGCAGAACCGCGGCGATGAGCCTCGAACAGAAGCGGTTTGGACTCTCGGCGAGGTGCGATTGCTTCTCGACCTCTGGGTCATAGTTGAGTGGCAGACGACAGCGCAATCGGGACTTCGGCTGCCCGGCATGCCGCAACGCGCCCTCTCCCCCAACCAGATGTACGCGGCGCTGTCCGCTGCGGCACCACACGTGCCTGTGAGCTTGGGCCGGGAGGACTACATCGCCCTTCTCCCCCTCGCCTGGCGCTCCGTTCAGCCGTACGGACTGAACTTCGGCGGACTCGTCTATGACGCCGAAGCACTCCATCCGATGAGAGGGCGGCAGTCTGGCCTCTCAGGTGAAGCTCGCGGACGCTGGGAGATCCGCTACGACCCTTACAACCTTCGGCAAATTTGGGTACGCGACATCGCGAATAGCCGCTGGATCACCGCTTCCTGGGCGCTGGCAGCTCGGACCGATCATCCCTTCAGTCGCGAAGTCCTCCGCGCGGCGCAGCGTGCCATCACAGAACCCAGCCACCCAACGACGATCGACATCCTCGAGCAGATCAATCGCATCCAAGCGCAACGTGTCACGCCTCAGTCAGGCGCACCACCGTTCAAGAAAAGCCGCGTCACGAAGGGTGACCGACCGACGCCTGTCGTTGAACTCCGTGCCGGAGGCAGCGACAGCAGAGCAGGCACTGAACACGCTGAGGGAACGAAGACCCGCGCAGCACTCCCCCATGCCCGGCTTCGCCTTCTGGAATGATGATGGCTATCCCGACGAACCTTCAGGACTGGCGCGAGTACGTCGCCAGAGAACCACAGCGTCCGGACCATCTCAGCGCTCGCGAACTCAAAGCGCTGACGGCTAGCGCGCTCGACGCCTACAACGAGACGCGATTCGCCTGGCTCAGTGCGGACACCGTGCTCGCCACCCCCGACGTGCAACAGCTGCGACGGCTCTGGGCGACGCTTCGCGCCGAGACGCTTTATGGCACCAACACGGCAGCGAAGCTAATGAGCGTGTCAGGCGCACCAACGTCCGGTAAGACCACCGCGGCGCTCTGGATCGCCCGCGATCACGAACGAACTGAACGCCATCGGCACCCCACGCGTCCGCCGGACCAGCTCCAGCCGTCGCTGTACGTTGTCACTCCGCCGGCGACGACTCCGAAGATGCTCCTCATTGCCTTCTGCAACGTTCTCGGTCTCCCCCACGTGCGTGCAAGCACGGCACAGGACCTGATCGAGCGGGTCCACGCCATCCTGCGCACTCTTCAAACGTCACTGATCGTGCTCGATGAGGTCCACAATGTGCAAAGCAACCGACAGATCGGTGCGGAGGCAGCCTCAACTCTGAAGCTCTTCGCCGAACGCTTGGACTGCGCGTTTATTCTCAATGGCATCGACCTCGATCGAAGCCCGGTGTTTGCGGGAACCGTCGGCGAACAACTCGCCAGCCGCACCATCCGGTACGACATTCGCGGCTACCGCTACAACTCCGCCCAAGCCCGCGAGGAATGGGGGGAGCTCCTCGTCAGCTGCGGTGATCTCCTCCCTCTCGCCCGCCAAAGCGACGAGGTCTTCGCTGATGCTGCCGCATGGCTTTTCGAAGTCACGGGCGGTTCGATTGGGCGGCTCCGTTCTCTGCTGCGTCGAACCGCGATCGACGCCATCACCTCCGGCCGGGAGCGCGTCACAATGGCGGATATGGAAGTTTTTGCGAATCAGGGCGGGCACTCTCGCAAGCCTGCCTCGGGGCCGCGCGCCGCCCGAGACTTGGATGCAGCATCGGCATGAGCGAATCCACGCTCGATGGCGTGGCATGTGTCCACATCAATCCGCTCCCGATACGTATCCGGCGCGTGCACAACGAGTCGATGGACAGCTACATTCGACGGCTCGCAACGGCGAACGGCGTGACGGCGATCGACGTCGGCATCTGGCTCCACGAGTCCGGAATCCTCCCCCGCGAGGTCCCCAGAGCCGCGTGGCATGCGGCCTGGGTTCAGCTGGGCAACTTGTCTCCCAAGTCGCGGCCCGACGATCCTGGTGCAGGTGTCGATCGCGCAGTATGTCGCCGCTGCAGCCACGGGCAGCGTGTTGAAGGCAGGATGCCAGCGTGGGGTCTGATCTGTCTGCGGCATTCCTGCTGGATCGACCCCGCAGACGGAACGTCCCCGCAGCCGACCGAGCTTCGAGCTGAACGTGCTTTCCGGCGAATGCTTGCTTCCATCGGGCTGCACATGGAGAGCCCCCGCCTGCAGTTTGCCCTGCGTCTCGCGTCGCTCGCGGTCAGCCCGGACTGGCTCGATGTGCGGAGCCAACGAGATGGATTCCGATCACTCCGGGCTAGCCTCTTTCCCGCGCAGGTCCGCATCGCCGCGGACCTGTTCGAACACGACGATCTCGCGGCCTTGAGATTGGTTGAGCCCGGTCGTCGCCTCGAGTCGTGCGAACGATGGCTCACTTGCCGAATCACCGGCCTCGGCGAAGGAGACGAGCCCTGGCGCGCTGCGGTAGTCCTCAGCGCGCTTCTGCAACATCTTGATGACCCTTCGGCCGTCGTTGAGCTCGATGAGTTCCTTTACCGGTTCGCCCGGTAAAGGGTACCGATCGACATGATCAGGAATCTCAGACAGCACCCGCCCCACGTACATCTGTGCACGCGCTACGGTGTCCTCGTCCGTCACCTGCCTTATCCGGCCCGTCGTGCCGCGCTCCACGCAGTATGCATCGAGGACTGTTCCTGGCCTGATGATCCGAGGCGCCAACGTTGGGCCGGCGACGACCAGCACCTCTGCCAGCGAACCTTCAGGGACTCCTCGCCGGATGGGGGTTCGAAGGGCATCTGGGGACCCAAAGACGAACGGTGCGCCGCGTCGGTATCCCCAGAGTTCGATATACGTCGTTCTCCAACTTGGGAGCGACAGTGGTTGAGGGTCGAGGAAGGCATCGAGCACCCAGCCCGGGACGTACCATAGCGGGCCCCCCGCGCTCAACGTCCCGTCATCAATCAGCTTGAGAAGCGCCTTCCGATTCCAAGGATTATCGGGATTCGTTCTCGTCGATGGACTCGGACCATGTGGCCGTGCGAGCACACCAGACTGGCCTGTCGCGCGGTTGTCGCCCGCATCGCTTGCCAGTGCCAGTGTGCGAAGCGTGCTGGCGTTCGCTCGCGCGATCTCAGGCACACGATCATGGACGTGAATGCCTGGGTTAGCCCCTCTCGAGTACCTCGGGACGGACGACGTGATCGTCACGAAATAGAGCCACTCCGGACTCTCGGTGACGCTCCCCACAGACTCCGGCACGAGCGTCGCCCCTACCTGCCTTCACCCGACGCGGGATCGCTGGGCGGCATCAAGGCAGCTGCATCGATGCCGAGCGCCTCCGCCAGGTCGTAGATCCGCTCGAAGCTCACTCCCCTGTTACCGTGCTCGACATGTATGAGCATGTTCCGGGTAACCCCGGACTCGAGCGCCAACGCCTCCTGAGTGAGACCAGCGCGAAGCCGCTCGTTACGCACGGCTGCGCCGACAAGCAACCTCGCTCGCCGCCACGCCTCTTTCTGCTCGTCGGAGGACTTTGAATCAGGAACAGGCACTACTCAATTCGGTTGGAATAGAGCATGGAAGTCTGCCCTACTAGTTGCTCATTTCGAACGAGCTCTTGAAGTTGAAGGGTTGCTATATGAGATATGTGCAGGATCACCCACCTTAATGACGGCTACCCAGATTCGGTCGTCCGCGAGAACAACCTGCCTGGGCATCACAGCTAACGATCGTTTCGGTGGGGCGCACTTCGCTGCTCAGTCGGATCAATCGCTTGTCGGCATCCGTCCAGGCGTCATGGGTATGTGACACTTCGCAAACCCATTTCTATGACCGCAACGGTGAAGTTGGCGGTCTGCTTCCTCGCGGGGTCTTCCGCCTCGCCGGAGCTCAGCGCCCTCGATGCGGCTCGATCAGATGGGGACGAGTTGCCACTGGTTGCCGGCGAGGATTCGTACGCGGCCGATGGCTCGACGAGTCGTTTCGTCGGCGACTTTGAGGACGTGTCCTTGTGGATCTCGCGGGGAGCAGACTCTCCCGTGTGTCTCATTGCGGTGAACACGAGCCTCGACGAGGGATTCACCGTATGCGGCGGACTACCTCTCGGAGCAGAAGGGCTTGGGCACATCTTTGAGCTCTGGCCAGATGACGCGCCTGCCCCGGATGGAATGACTCGCCTGTCGGAAAACGTGTACGCCCAGTAGCAATACTGGCCCCTCGAAGCCGGGATCGCCTGCCTGGCGATTCCGGCCTCAGCTTTTGCGGAGGCCCGTTCGATCGGTAGCTCAACGAAGCGCGCCGAAACGGTCGGGTCGGGACAGCCAGCGCTGGCTTGCCGCGACCGCCTGCCGGCACCCGTTCCGCCGGGATTTGGCACGGTCCGTGCGCGGGGCCGATCGCGGTCATGCGCTCTCAATCACCGTGCAAAGTTATGAATTCGTGATCAAGGGCGTATCGCGGCTGATGCTGAGGATCCGCTATTTGTTAGCTATGCGGCCGAAGTACCCTCCGCAGCTCATCCTTCGAAGGGTCCGCCTGTGGTCGGTGTTGTTCGAGGCGTCCTCGCCTCGCTCCTTGTCGCTGCGCTCGTTGTCATCGCCCCGGATTCTTCGGCGGTTGCTGACGCGATGATCGCGCAGGAGGTGAGCAGCAGTGTGGCGGCATCCGCACCGATTGAGAACCGCGATATCCCCGATAACGGCCAGCTGTCGGAGGAGGATGTCGAGCGTTTAGGTGGCCAGCCCGATGCGCCTGCCGAGGAGTCCGCACCGGACATGCCCGAAGGTGAATATATCGTTCCGACAGCTGAGCCGACAGCGCCGGCGATCATTCCGGCACGTTACGCGCGGAAGGTCGAGAAGACTGAGAACGACGGCGCGGCCTTGGCCGAACGCGCGGAAGAGAGTGAGGTCGTCGCGCAGGACACCTATTCGACGACCTACGAGACGGACGCCGGTTCCACGATCCGCAAGGAGTCGACCGAGCCGCTGAACTTTCTCGATAGCGGCGGGGATTGGGAGGAGATCTCGACGGAGGTGACGCAGGACGGCAAGCGCTGGACCGCCGAGGACCACCCGCTCTCGCCGTCGTTCTCCGATCGGGCCGACTCCGATACGGCGGTCTCGCTAGATGCGGATGGGCATGAGCTGTCGTTCTCGCTCGAGGGCAGCGCCGACAGTTCCGCCGAGGCTGATTCCTCCGATGGCGAAACCAACGACACCCTGCGGTTCGAGAATGTTCGAGGCGGGGTCGATCTGGAGTATCAGGTCGAGCCCGGCGGGGTGAAGGAGACCCTGATCCTAGACAAAGCCCCGACCGCAGCGGCGAAGTGGACGTGGAGCATCGATGTCGGGGACATGACGCCGGTGCTCGCCGCCCACGACGTTCTGGAACTCCGTGATGCCGAGGGCGCCGTGGTCATGCATGTTCCGACACCTGTGGTGTGGGACTCCTCCGGAAAAGAGGACGTGAGCGAGGACGCGCTCATCAACCCCACGGTCACCCTGGCGCAGTCCGAAGACGGCTCGTGGGAGTACACGATCGAGGTCGATGACGCATGGCTCGACGCTCCGGATCGCGTCTATCCGGTGTCGGTCGACCCGACGTTCCAGTGGGGGCCTCCGCATCAGCGCTCGTTCAAGTCCGACGGTGCGGTCTACATGGACCAGTCGCACATCGGGAACACCCGCCAGAACAACCAGAACGTGTTCTGGCGGACATACACGTGGTTCGATGCATCCCCGGCGTACAAGAAGTTCCTCGGTGAGGCTCAGATGCTGGCCGTCTACGCGGGAGCGGGCACGACGAACGGCTACTACTCCGCCGTGAACAAGGGCACCGGCGACTGTTATGAGTGCCGGGGAGCGTGGCTGGCCGATTTCTATCTGGAGGACGGGGGCGCCTGGACGTCCGGCGACGGGATCGGGACTTTCGCCGTCAACTACTTCTGGTCGAACTACTCTGCGATTCCGGTGCATATCCAGGGGTGGGAGAGTTCGGACTATACGTACAAGAAGATCGCGACCGCGATGTACATGGAGTACTGGGACTACCCGACCGTCACGCAGACTGCACCCGCCAATGGCGTCACCGGTCAATCTCTGACACCGACACTTTCAGTGTCGACGACGAATTCATCCCCGAAGTCGCCGTATCAGGCACAGATGTTCGAGGTGTCGGCGAACGCGGACATGTCCTCGCCCGTCTGGTCGAGCGGCTGGGTCGAGCCGAAGCAGGTGACAGTACCGGAAGGCAAGCTGCTTCCGGGCGTGACATACTACTGGCGGGCGAAAACAAAGGACGGCCACGACACGCTATTCGGCCAAAGCACCCAGATCTCCACTGCTGTCCGCACGCTGACGACGCAGTTCGTCCCGCCGACGCCACCCGTGGGAACGGCGACCCCTGGCAATGCGACGGGTCTGCCCGAGACGATCGTCAGCCTCACCCCGACGCTCGTGGTGGATGCCGTCGCCGACCCGGACAACTTCCCGGCAGGTGCCGAGGTCAAGTACGAGTTCAAGATCTCGACGGGGGCCGATGGAAAGTCAGGTGCCGTCTTCACCTCCGGCCTGATCTCTGCAGGGACCGACGGCAAAGTGCGATGGACAGTTCCCGAGGGTACGCTCCGTGACGGCAACATCTACTCCTGGGTCGTACAGCCGACCGACGGCATCGGCAAGAACACGGCACCCGCGTGGGTGAAACGGATCAAGGTCGACATGCGCCTCGGGTCTTCGGGCCCGTCGCCGTTCGATTCGACCGGACCCGTCACGGTGAACCTTGCGAACGGCAACGCGAACCTCTCGTTCTCCTCGCCGTTGGTGAGCACCCTCGGCGGCCCCATGGGGATGTCGTTCAGCTACAACTCCCTGGCCGCTGGAGTCTCGGACCGTGGGCTCACCGGCTCCTACTACGACGGTCGCACGACTCTCGGCAACGTCCCGACCGCACCGGCGGAATACACGTTCACAGGCAAGACGCCGCTGATGGTGCGCACGGACTCCGCGGTCTCGTTCGACTGGCAGGCGGAATCGCCCGGCCCCGCCTTGCAGCCTGATCACTTCATGGCGCAGTGGAACGGCTTCGTCCGGGTGCCGCATGCATCGACGCAGTGGCGGTTCGGTGTGAGACACGACGACGGTGTGAAGCTGCGGCTGAACAACACGACCGTGCTCGACAAGTGGACCAACGGCACGACAGCGGTCGAGTGGTCGGGGAATCAGAACCTGTCGACCGCAGAGGTTCCGATCCAACTGGACTACTACGACGCCACCACGGGAGCGTTCGTGGAGCTCTGGGCAGACGACCTCGCCGACAGCAGCGGCCCGGTGATCGTGCCGGCATCGTGGTTCACCACACGTCGCACCGTGATGCGAGAAGGCTGGTCCGCGTCGACGCCGATCGCCGGCGACGCCACAGCCTGGGCGCGTGCGACCATCGAGCCACAAGCCGTGGTGCTCACGGACATCAGCGGCGGTGCGCACACATATGCGCGTACGTCGAGCGGCGGATACACGCCCCCCGCGGGCGAATACGGGGTGGTCTCGCTCGATACCGCGGGCAGGGTCGTCTTCACCGACGAAGGCGGCACGGTCCATCAGTTCGCTGCGACCGGCAACGTGGAATCTGCGACGTCGCCAGCGGATGGCCAGAAGCCCGCAGCGCCGATCATGATCTACAACTCCGACGGCATCGTGAAAGAGATCGTCGATCCGCTGTCGAAAGACGGATCGACCTACCACCGCAAGATCTCGTTCGTGTATCAGGATGCGGCGCAGACGATCTGTCCGACCCTTCCGCCGAACTACCATCCCGCGCGTGCGGGATCCTTGTGCCAGATCATCTACCCGGCCCTCTCGTCCGCGGCCGCTCCGGTGACGAACCTGTACTACGCGGGTGGTCAGCTCTGGATCATCGAAGACCCCGGCAACGAGCGGACGGTCTTCGGGTACAACAGCGACAACGTTCTGGAGAGCATTCTCGATTCCGCCGCGAACGACTATCTGCTCGCGCAGCCGGTGCCGAGTCAATACGACCCACCGCGGACGACGATCGCGTACACCGACAAACGGGTGTCGTCGGTTCGGCTTCCCTCCGCAGACGGCGGGCCCGCGCAGAGGCTCAAGAAGAACTACGCCTACAACCTTGCGGCGCGCACGAGCACGGTGGCGGTCGACACCGTCGCGAACTCGACCAGCACGGTCGCGTACGACGCCGTATGGCGGCAGACCTCATCCACGAGTCCGCTTGGCGCGTCCGCGGCCCAGCAATGGCACCCCACAAAGGACCTGGTGCTCTCGGCGACGACCTCGACCGGGTTGATGTCGACGACGATCTACGATCCGGCAACGGATCGCGCCACAGACTCGTTCGGCCCCTCTCCGACGGCCTGCTTCCAGGCCAGCGGGTGGCCTGTCGCGAACCCTGTCGGAACGAGCGGGTGCGGCAACCTGCCGGCGCATACGTCGACCACGTACGACGGCGGGATGCAGGGACTGCAGGCGACGTACTATTCGAACAAGACGCTGAGTGGAAAGCCGGCGCTGATCGGCTTCGGCATCGGAGGGACCGGTGGAGCCGTCGACCGGAACTGGGGCACGACCTCGCCGGGAACCGGTATTGCCGCGGACAACTGGTCGCTGCGTCTTACCGGTCTCGTCACGTTCCCCGACGCCGGTCAGTACACGTTCGTCACGAACAGCGACGACGGCGCTCGCGTGTGGGTGGGCGACACCCTGGTGGCCGATAAGTGGGAGACCGGTGCGTTGGAGAGAGCCGGAACCCCGATCACGGTCGCCGCAGGCGAGACGCGTCGCATCCGTGTCGAGTATCGCGACGACACGACGGGAGCGTCGCTGCAGCTCAAGTGGCGCACACCGTCGTCCGGGACGACGGCAGCCGTCGTGCCAGGTACCGCGCTGCGTCCGGACTATGGTCTCGTGACCCGAACAACGACGGACGACTCGACGACGGCACCCGGAGCGGTTGCCCCGTCGACGACAGCAGCTGTGACGTACCAGCACCCATGGCTGGGACAGGCCACCGCGTCGACGGTCGACCCTGACGGACTCTCGCTCACGACCGCAACGTCATTCGAGCAGCCCGGTGCTGCCGGATGGCTACGACGGTTGACGCGCACGCTTCCCGCTGGTGGTGTGGCTGGCGCTCCGGCAACCGCGAAGACCACGAGCACGTACTACGGCGACCTCGAGACGGCACCGGCGGTCTGCGGCATCCCCGCGGGAACGCGGCAGTTCGGCATGACGAAGTCGGTCACCGGGCCCACCCCCGCGTCGGGCGGGGCAATCACAACCGAATACGCATACGACGCATGGGGTCGCACCGTCGGCACGAAGACCAGCGGCGACACAGCATGGTCGTGCATCGGGTTCGATGCTCGCGGGCGTACTGTCTCGTCGAGCGTGGCGGGCCCGTCGGGCACGGCCACGATCTCGAGTGCGACGACGCAGACGGCGCGCGTGGTCGGCGGAGGCTACACCGTCGCGACTACGGGAGTCGCCGTTGTCGGGTCGCCGAACAACTCGACGATCACGACCGCGACCGACCTGCTCGGCCGCACCGTCAGCTACACCGATGTCTGGGGCACGGTCACCGCGCCCACGTACGACCCGGCATCAGGTCGAGTGACGCAGGTCGCGACCACGCCCGCCGGCGGGGCTGCATCGGTCACGGCCTACACGTACGACGCGGACGCCAAGGTGACGATCGTCACCGTCGACGGCCAGCAGATGGCGAACGTGACCTATGACGCGTTGCAGCGTCTGCAGAAGGTCGTGTATCCCGATGGGTCGGCGCTAAACAGCATCGGGCGGGATACGGCGCAACGGGTTGTCGCCCAGGAATGGATCGTGGCGGGGCAACTCGTGTCGGACAACGTCGTGCGGTCCCAATCCGGTCGGGTGGTGAAGCAGCACACGGGAACCGGTTCGACGACCTATTCATCGACATACGGGTATGACACGGCGGGGCGGTTGGTGTCGGCGGCGATCCCTGGGCATCAGTTCACATACGCGTTCGGTTCGTCGGGTGGGTGTGGTCCGAATGCGGCGGCGGGGATGTCGGGCAACCGGACGGGTCTGACGGATGCGTGGACGGCTCCGGGGCAGTCGGCGGTGACGACGTCGACGGCCTATTGCTATGACTGGGCCGATCGGTTGCTGTCGACTGCCGTGACGGGTGCGATCCCTGGGGCGACGACGGTTGCGGATGGTCTCGCGGCGGCGGAGATCACGTATGACGTCCGGGGGAACACGAAGCGTCTCGGGGATATGCAGTTCTCCTATGACGCGGCGAACCGGCACGTCGGGACGACGTACGACGACGGCACGACCGTGGTGATCCTTCGGGATGCGACCGGGCGGATCGTGTCGCGGACGATGGATCCGGCGGGTGCTGTTCCGGCGGTGACGACGAAGTACCTCTACGCCGCCGGTGGTGATGCGGCGTGGGGGCAGAAGATCGGCTCCGACCTGACCCGCAGCATCGGGTTGCCCGGTGGGGTGTCGTGGACGAAACAGGGCTCGACGGTAACGTGGTCGTTCCCCAACATGCAAGGGAATGCCTTGATCACCCGCACCGGGACGACTACAGGCGGGCTACTGCTGTGGGACCCGTTCGGGCAGCCCGTGGACCCGGTCACTTTCGCGATCGGCACCGCGGCGACAGACGACACCGGCCAGGTTGCGGGAAACACTCTCTGGTACCAGGGAGCGTTGAAGCCAGCGGAATCCGCAGGCTCGGCGCTGATCGTCGAGATGGGGGCACGGTTGTACGTCCCCGCTCTCGGGAGGTTCCTGCAAGTCGATCCGATCGAAGGCGGCGGCGCGAACGACTACGCGTGGCCCACTGACCCCATAAACGGACACGATCTCAGTGGAGAAGCGTGGAAGAAGAAAGGCCCGACATTTTCTAAGAATGCGAACTCCGCTGCCCGATCAGCCCAGAAGACGATTACTACCTCTACTCGAATCTCTTCGGCCGTGGCTTCGGTCGGGGCAAAATCTGGAGAATGTCCGCCCGGGCAATACTGGCATGAGGGGGTATACACGGATGCTTGCCACAGCATTGCCATCAGAGATCGGCAACTACGGGATCAAGCGGCTTTCTTCAATGGGATAGCAACAATTTGGGAAGCTGGCAGCGTTTCCGTGTCTGCCTGCCTCTTTCTTTGCGTCGAGTTTGGTATCGGCGGCGGCATCACCTTCGGTGCCGGAATCGGTGGCAAGGCTGGAGTTGACGTATCCGTGGGCGTCGGAGGTCCACCTGATGGGGGCGCGATGACATTCGGATGCAGCGGAGCGCTCGGGCCCGTCGGTTTATATGGGGAAGCGGGTCTAGCCGCCAACGGCGACAGGTACACGGGCGGCGGATGGACGGGGGGCGTGTCGGGTGGCTGTAGTGTTATGTGGACGTATCGAATCTTCTAGATACGAAGGGATCGGCATGACGATAGAGAACTACGTGGCCCTTTCCGTTGGGGTCATTGCGCTCCTGTGTGGACCCTTGATTGTGCGAAACCGAAGAAAGATATTCGGCGTCATTTCCGACACCCTTCGCGCACTTGGTGGCACTCCAGGGCGGCAGGTTGTTAAGATGTCAAGCCCATTTTGGGTTGGATTTACTGGTGTCGTGCTAGCGGCAATAGGTGTGATCGCGATTATCGCCGGAGTTTTCGTCCGTGAACCATTGCCATGACCAGTTATTCCTTGATGAACCTTCTGACGGGGGTACCCATCCTGCTTATCGGAGTCGTGGCGCTGTGTCTTCGAAGGCGCATTCTGAGGTATCTTCGCCAGCGTTTTGCGCGTATCCTAAGTGACGACGGCATCTCCGAGATTGAGGTTGACCGCCGACTCCCGAAGATGAGAGCGATTGTCATCATTAGCACCGGCTTTGTCGCATTCGGAGCATGGCTCATCGCAGTTTCTCTTCTTTAGCCCAGGCGGAGGGGTGATTGGCTGAGGTTGCTCGTGGGAGCCAAGTCAGGACCGGTCCCCTCGCTCATTGGACCGGAAGGTCACCAAAGAGTACATAGTCGGGCAACGAGGTGTCGGCGCGGGGTGAGAGTGTCACGCTGGCGGGTCCGCCTTCGTGCTTCGCCACGACTTGATGGCCCGCCAGATCCCAACGAGACCGCTGAAGAGGAGACTAACCCCGAGCCCACCTACGACTACTACTTCCAGAGGCTGATCACCTCTCTTCATCGATGGTGAACCATCACGGACGTCCAACCATATCGCCAGCGCCAGCAGCGCCACCCCGGCAACGGTGAGTACCGCGTAAAGCCAACGACTCATGATCTCGCCGCTCGGGTCGCACTGCGGTCGAGCGTCGCCGCGAAAGGTCCCCTGCGCTCCATCGCGCATCGTTGGTCTCCGCATGCCGTGGGCATAGCACCACTCCGATCTGTCGTTTTTAAGTGAGTTCCGCGGTATCAGATGCGCGGTGTCATGTGTCATTCTGGCTGCCGCTATGCGAGGCGTCGGGGACCGATACCAAGACCTCATCATCAAATCATCTTTCAGGGCAACGGTAGTCCCGGAGACGCCTGCACTCAATGAATCGCACGACCATAAGTTCCAGGTTCATGCAGGAGTAGTGCCGATGCCAGCAAGCTCGTGGCGTTCCGACAAGTGCCCTGGACAGGCCCGCGGCACCGGCAGCGGCTTCGTCCTCTTCCAGGCGCAGTTCATCGGCGACGTTTTTCGCGGGCGCATCGTCGGCGTTTGAGGGATGTGCAAGTCGTCTATGGCGTGGCGAGCCGGATTGCTTCCATCCAGGGTGAGTCATCCAAGGAATGCGCGGTATCTGGGATCGAAAGCTGGATGCCCGCCGGCTTGCCCGCCCTGCCCGGCCCGCCCCGGGCCGGCGATCTCGTGTCAGAGCCCCCGTTGTGGCGACCCCGGAATGGTCTGGCGTGGGCCCAGTTTGTTTCGGCAGATCGTCTGGCAGCGCGACCGGTCCGGATCTCTGCTGCCTGTCGCGCGAAGAGACTCTGGATTCGAGAGTTCGGGAGCAGGGTAGCTGCTCGTGCCTCGTGACGCCGCTCGGATTAGCTTTGCGTCATCGTTCCGTGCCGCAACAGGGGGACGGCGAACTCGACGCACCGGCGCCGGTTAGCTGACTTCGTCGATGGAGAGGATGGAAACGCGAAGGCGGCGTCACGCCACCGTTCGAAAAGCGATCGTTTCCGGCGTGAGGAGGTCCCGCGCAGCGCTTGGCCGCCGCAAACGTCGGCCGCAGGCAGGGGCGAAGGCAGGGGCGAAGGCGCTCGCGACCGTTCTTTAGACCGCTTTTCGCGTCAACCGCGAGTAGCAATACGGATCATGCGGCCGGCCGCCTTCGGGCGTCGATCCGTGCTACAGGTCTACGGGGAGAACCCGAGCTGGTAGCGAGTGTTGCTTTGAGGTATACCCCTGAGCAACACCCACCGCGGCAGTGTCGGAGCATCGCGATAGAGTCCGGATTGACGGTTTCGCGACACATCTGATCGGAGGTCTAGACATGGCGCAACACACTCAGGTCGTTGGCTACGTCCGAGTCAGCTCCAGCGATCAGAACGAGGCGCGGCAGCTCGAGGCGATCGGCGCCGTCGATCGGATCTTTGCTGAGAAAGTGAGCGCGGGCAGTAGATTCAGCCGCGTCGCGCTGGAGGAATGCATTCGATACGTCCGAGACGGCGACATCGTGCGCGTCGCGTCGATGGATCGTCTCGCTCGCTCGATGCGTGACCTCCGCCAAATAATCGATGAACTACTCGCCAAGGGCGCAGCTGTCGAGTTCGTCAAAGAGTCACAGACCTACAGCCCCGGTCCATCCAATGCACTTGCGAACCTGATGCTCAACATGCTCGGCGCGTTCGCCGAATTCGAACGCGCATTGATACGAGAGCGGCAGGCTGAGGGCATTCAACTTGCGAAGAAGGCCGGCAAGTATCGAGGTCGCAATCGAAAACTGGCCTCCAGCCAAGTCGACGAGATTCGGCAGCTTGTTGATGCGGGCGTACCGAAGTCCGAAGTCGCGCGACGTTTCGAGATCAACCGGAGTACGGTCTACCGTCTTCTCGCCGTTCCGAAGGAGCGCTAGATCGTGTCTGGTGCGGGTGATACTGGTGACCACGTCAAAGGGGCACCTCGACCGACGGCGTGGGAGTGGCTGGCTGGCCACAAACACCCGCAACTCCTACCGACGCCGTGGCTATCGGACACCGAGCTAGAAGACTTCGTCGAGGTTCTTCTCTTTTCGGAGCGAGTCCTCGGAAACGCTGTCCGCCATGTGCAGCACGTAGAGCGATGGGGCGTTCCCGGAGACAAACAAGACGGCATCGACTTCTTCGGGCGCTTCAGTGATGGAACACCGGCGGCTTGGCAGGTGAAGCAACTCGAGAACCTCACGCGCGGAGCGGTCCGAGATGCCGTCCGGGCGACGACTTTCGACAAAGCCGCCGAGATCTATCTCGTCTTCGGCGGTATCGCCACTGTGCAGGCCCGCAAGGAGATGCTCGCGTATCCGAGCTGGACCCTCCTGGATCGACGGACGCTCACCGAAATGCTCAGGATCCTCCCGACGCAAACACAACACGACATCGTTGATCGATTCTGGGGCGAACAAGTCCGTAGACAATTTGTCCGCGCTCCCGGCGACGCAATGATGCCCTTTGAGCACTTCCAGGCCACGAGACAGAACCCTGCATCCGTGATCAATGATCTCGGCCAGCTGGCCGGTCGAGAGGACGAATTGGATCGCCTCGCCGTGGCGCTGACTAGGTCGCGCCGTGATGCACCCCAAGTCCTGGTCATCAGCGGCCCCGGTGGTCGAGGAAAGACGCGCCTGTGGAACGAAGCACTCCGCGCCGAGACCAAGCGCGATCCGAGCCGCGTCATCAGTTGTCTCGGGCCCAACCGAACCTTCGACGCGAGCGTGATGAATGACCTGCGTCCGGGCACGAACATCATCGTGATCGACGATGCGCACAACGACCCGCCCGCCCTCGCCCCCCTACTCGCGTTCGCGCGCAACCATGCCGACCTCCAGGTCGTCTTGACAACGCGACCGAGCGGCCTCCCTTCGATCCAAGGCGCGATCGCGCGCGCCTCCTTCGCACCCGATGATCAGCTCTCAATCTCCCTCGATGAGCTGAGTCTCTCTACGGCCAGAAGCCTCGTAACTGGGCTCACCTCCGGCATCGACTTGAGCTTCGGCCTGCGCAATTACCTCGCTGAACAAGCGCGACATAGTCCACACATCGCCGTCATCCTGACGAACCTCATCCGGAGAGGGCAGATCAGCGGATCGATAGCAGTCAACGCAAATCTCCGCGAGATCGTTCTCGCGCGGTACCAGGAGGTCATGTTCCCGAGCGGCTTCAAGGGCTTCGACAGCGACACAATTCACCGCGTAATCGCGACGTACGCGTGCGTGCAACCTGATTCCAACCGGTCGCCGGCCGAACAGGCGCAGATCGCATACTTTTGTGGACATAGCGAAATACAGCTCGCCCGCCTGACAAGACAACTCATCGACCGCGGGATCATCCTTGACACCGACGGCCGGCTCCGCGTGGTGCCCGACGTACTGGCTGACCAGATCGTGGAAGATGTCGCCGTGTTCGAGGACTTCGACACGGGCTTCGTGTCCGAGCTTTGGCAAACGTTCGGACCAAACCATTACCAACGGCTGGCGGTCACCCTAGGCGAGCTCGACTGGCGGGTCACTCAGCGAGGTGGCCCCGCGGTCATGGAGACGGTCTGGGAAGCGATCCGGACTCGGCTTACCTCGCCGCACCCATCCGTCCTCACTCGAGAGCTAGACCAGATCGCGCCGCTGGCGGCAACTCAACCAGCAGCCCTGGTAGCAGCACTCGAGGAGGTGCGCATCCGACTCGATTGCGACGACGCACGTCAGGTTCCCGAAGTCGACGATCCAGAGGACGTGGATGACCAGCTCTATCACCGAGTCTGGCCAGGCTCTCGTCACATCGGTCGATCCGATGTGCGCGCGAAGCTGCCGAAGCTCTACGGTCGCGCAGCGATAAACGACTCTAGCGCCCTTGAAACCGCTGTCGATGCGCTGTTAGCGCTCGCCTGCGTCGACTCCCGCCCCCCGCACGCGCATCCTGATCATGCTCGACGTGTCCTTTCCGATGATCTCAGCAATCTTGCGACACTCCCAGACCTTACCTACCCGGGCCGGATCGTCACGCGTGTGAAGGTGTTCAGTTCAGCTCACGCCGATGCCGAAGCGGCCGTCGCGCTGTCGGCTCTAAAACCACTGCTCGCAAAGGAAGAGCTCGAGACCATCCAGTCCGCGCTCCACCAGATCTCCTTCAAGCCTCACCTGATCTCCGAGACTGCGCTCCGGCCTGTGCGCGACCAAATTCGAGCACTCCTGCTCGACGAAGCATCGTCCGCTAGCCTCCTAAGAGCCGGAGCAGCGATCGCACTGCTGCGAGAAGCGCTGCGAGCACCGCACGGCTATTTCGGGAGCGCGGTGAGCACGGATGCCGTGCTCGTTTGGGAAGACGACGACCTCGCGACCCTAGCTACCCTTGCGCAGGCCGCCGCACGCACACCTTTTGCGACGATCCGGCGGACGATCCGAGATGCCATCGACTGGAACGCCGAGCATGGCCAGTCGCTCCTCATCCAACACGCGGCCCTGTCACTGCAGTATGAGCTCGACGGCTCCGACGACCTCCGAGACGCTCTCGCCGACCGCGTCGTCGGATCGCCATGGAAGCAAGTCGGCGAGGTAGTCGAACGCGTCCCTGACCTCGGAGAACTGAAAATCCAGCGAGACGCGAGGCTCGCCGAGTCGGAAGAGCTAACCGAACAAGAGCAGAACGAGAGAAGACAGGCGGCGGCAGCCGCGAAGGTAGAGGTTACGCGCACTGGGATATCTACCGTCAACAAAGCCCTCGCCCGACGACTCCTCGCGCTCGGGGAAGCGGCCGACATCGTGGCCATCGTCGGCGACGTCAGCGCCGAGGCGGTCGAACTCGGTAAGCAACCCTCGTTCAGCGGAGTTTGGCAAGCCATCAGTGACCTCGAGGCGCCCTTGATGCCTGACCTCGTTCGCACGATCGCCAACGCAGCGGGGAGTCACCCTCTAGACCGAGACCTGCCAGTGCTGATCTCTCAATGGAGTTGCAGCGCGATGGACGACGCCCTCGCGTGGGCGACGACCGCCGCCGTGTCTTCGCGGACCGGCGTTCGGCTGGCTCTGGCCGCATTCATCGACGGCGTCCCGTGGACACAGCGCCAGGGGGCGTTCCTCGGCATCTGGCGTACTGGCATCGCGGATCCCGACATTGCCGTCGCGACTGCATTCCTCGGTAGTGGTGGGTGGTATCTCCACGCCAACCCCCGAGAGGCTTCCGAAACGCTTCTTGCATACGAAGTTTCGCCGCGTGCGGCGGCGAACGCGCTCACGGGCGCGTGGCGATACGACCAAGGCGGCGACCAGACGGGACGTGACGAGGCAACTCACTCAGCCTTGCTCTCGATTGCCGCACGTACTGGACTCAACGACTTCATCGCCCAAGAAGTAGTCACGACCGCAGCCCGCGCGCACCCCAAGCTCGCGCTGGACTTCCTGCTTGAGACCTCCTGCAAGGACGAGGAGATCGCAGACGATTTTGATGACCTCGCCGCGGTCTTTGAGGAGCAGGCAGACGCCTTCTCTGACTGGCTCATCGATCAGCTCCACGATGGCTCCGACGATCTGCTAAAGGTTGTCGCAGTTGCGCTGGGCAATAGACTCGCGCCGAATCAAGCGGCATCGCTCGCCGCGCGCGTTCCACGCCTCGGCCAAAACGAACTCATCACCCTTGTTCACACGCTCGGGGCATTGAAACTCTGGGTGCCGGGCAACCTTCAGCTGGCGGATGCCTGCGTGAACCAGGCCGAGATCGGCGACGTGCTCGACGACGTCTTGTCCGAGCTCCGGCGAGGGATGCATCTGAATGCCTGGGGATGGGTAGGCAATGAATCATCCGAGCTGAATGCCGCGCGCGACGCATGCGCAGTAGCCGCAGACAAGGCGAGATCCATCCACCTCCGCGCACAGCTGAGCCAAGCAGCCGAGTGGTTTCAGCAGACAATTGATGAGCTTCACGACAGGGAACTAGAGGAAGACTGGTGAGCCTTATCGGCGATTCAAGAGGCGAACAACCGAGGACACCCGCCGTCGACCGCGAGGATCCGCACGACTCCACAAGTAGCGAATACCTCTACGAGTCGGGCCACGGCGAGGTTGCGGCGAGGATTCTCGATCGCCTCGGAGCCACAGCCGGCGACCCTCTGGAGATCTCGTTCGCGTGTCACGGAGACGGTGAGTTCGGCGACCTCTCGCTGGGCCTTCAGTCCGAACTGACCACTCTGCTCGGATTCGAACTCGACGACAAGGCGACAGGCGGCAGCGTCGCACTAACGCCGGTATCGGGCCCACGCATTGGGCTGCAAGTGCGACCGGTCGGAAGCGCGACCCACGAGTCACACACGTTGTGGCGGTCCATGCTTGCAAGCACCAAGCTACCCATTTTGGTGGCGCTACTGTGCGACTCTCTTCTCACAGCCCGCGCCGAGACCGGCGTCGCCCACGCCGCGAGGACGGTTGCCGCGTACTGTGCGCTCGGCGACGACGACTCAGTGGACAGCCTCCACCGTGCCCTCGCGATCGGCAGAGCTAACTCAATCGCGCGAGGCCGCCGGATGCTGGAGGAAGAAGCCATACGTCAGCAGGCGCTTAGGTTGGCCACATCCGCCGTTGGCAGCCACATGCCGGATGGAGTAGTCGCTCGCGTGGTGGTACCCATCTCAGCTACCCCCGCTACCTACGCGCTGACGGAGGAGGAACGTGCGCAGGTCCGCGCCATCCTGGATCTGGCAGCGACGGAATATCGAGACCCGTCGTCAGCGGACTGGATCGCCGACTGCCGGCGAAGTCTCGCCACGACCAGCTCCGAGCGACTGGAGGCAACACGCGAACAAGTCGCCGTGTATCTGGCTACGGCGGAATCGGAGGATGTCGGTTTTCGGCGGATGCACTGGGCTGCAACAGCAGCCGACCTCGCCGGTCGTTACGGCGACACCGAGTCGCGCGACCGAGCCGTCAGGCTGATGCAATCGATACCGCCTGAGTCGATGGGCTGGCAAGCTCACGAGTCGGTAGTCCGCGTGCCAACGAGCGCTCTCCGAAGTCACATTCGGCGATACAAGTTCGCTGGCGACTGGCGCCAAGCGCTACGAATCTTCCTCGCTTCGAAGTCGCCCGCGGGCAACCATGAACAAAACATAGCCACTGCACGCGCGTCATCAGTGGGCAGTATCCGGAGTCTGTTTTCGCGCGTCTCATTCGGATCACACGGACTCCCTGAACGAAGCGACAGCGACTTCGACGAAGAAGAGCTGGTGCGAACAGAGCAGGTCGCGATCCGAACGCACGGGATATTGCTCGATCTCGAATTGAACGAGATGGAGCGGAGGTTCGGTCGACCCGCGGCATCCGAGATCGGCTCCTGGCTCTCAGTCACCTTCAATTGCGATCCTGGTCATGCCTTCCTATTCGCCCGTGCGCTTCACCTCCACTGGCGCGGTGAACCGTCCGATAGCGCGCGCATCGCTATCCCGCTCATCGAAGCTGGCGCGCGGCGCCTGCTCCTCCTACTCGGCGAGCCGCTCTACAGGATCGAGCGCGGCGCATCCCCAGGCAGGTTCCCAGCCATGGACTTCTACCTCGACAAGCTCGAGGAGCTCGACCTGGACGTTGACTGGGTTCGCGCGGTGCGAACGACCCTCCTCGATCCAGGCATGAACCTACGCAACATGGCGGCTCACGGCTTCAAGTTCGAGTTTGCCGCTTCCGAGGGCGCAGTTCTACTTCGGCTCGCAGGCCTCTTCTGCGCGATGCCGATCGGGCAAGACAGCGACTTAGATCCGTCACCACTGAAGCGCCCGACGATGGCAGCACGTCAGACACTCCGTCGCCGACTTCGTTGGGAATGGAACTAGCGGTCCGGCGAACCAGGCCGCGACGAGCTTCTTATGCCTGCGTCGTCCGGGGCCCCAGCTACGGTGTCGATCCTCCAGAGGCATAGATGATTGATGCGTTAGTGCCGCCCAGCCGTTCCTGATCTGCAGCGAGGATGCCGGACCCCGGATCTTTGCTGGAGCTCCAGCGATTTCGGCACGGTAGCCGCGAATGTCTGGAGTTGCTGATCAGACATTCGATTACTGGCAGTCGCCGTTGGGTGCCGCTCATCCTTTGCGGATGGGCGGCCCTCGCGGTGAGTGTTCTTGTTCCACTCCTTGTTTCGCTGTCTTCGTGGCTCCAGACGCGAGAGATGAGATGCACAGACGACTTCGAATACACGTTCGCACCGCTCCTCGTCACCTGCGGAGAGAGATCAGCAGGTACACAGGTTCTGGGATGGATCCTGTGGGCAGTCACCGTCGGCAGCCTGCTGACCGCGAGCATCCTCGCTGTCGCGGCTCTCGTTGAGACGCGGACGCGAGTTCGCCGCAGGTTCGCGATCTTCGAGTCCTGGGTACTGACTATCGGTGTTGCGACAGTCCTTTTACTTCCGGCATCCTCGCTGCAGATCAGGAACGCCTAGGCGGCACTAACGCATGGATCATCTTGGCCTCTGGAGGATCGGCACTGCTGCTGATTCTCATCTCAGTCGTGCACCCCATCATCTGGCTAGCTGTAAAGCAAAACTCGGGCGTCGACCGGTAACCGGGACGGCACGCGATTTCCGTTTGGGATCCCGTCACGGGACTGGTCGATGGACGTGGATTTGATTCGACAATCGGAGCCCGACGCCCGAGCTCGCATTTGCCGTAAACGATCGTTTCCGGCAGACGTAAGGCGTTGAGATCAGGAATCTGTGGACGGAGGCACAGGAGCTTGCTGTGCCTCGGGTGGTTGCAGCTCAGACAAGGGGATAGCGACACGAAAAGTTGGCGGCAGCGAGAGCGCTGCGGGGTGAACGCCGTGGTACTGCCCGTTCATGGCGCTTTCTTTCGTGGGGCTGTCGCATCATCAACTGTTCCGCTGTATGTCTGCCAGGTGACGCGAAAGACATCAATGACGTCGTTGATCTGAGCGCCCGATGATTGCGCCGCGGTAACGAGATCACGGATGTGTCGGATCACCGGTTGGGGTAGAGGCGCGGCCGCGTCGGCGACGCGGGTGCCGGCAGCGGTGCGTGTGACGACGAGTCCCTGGTGTTCAAGCATCTTGTAGGCCTTCGCGGCGGTTCCTGGGGCTACGCCGAAGTCACTGGCGGTTTGCCTCACCGTCGGAAGACGCTCGTTCACGCCGAGTTGTCCTGAGACGATGAGGCCTCGGAACTGACGGTAGATATCGAGGGTCGGGCTTCCCTCGTCAGTGGACGCCGGGATTGTGTTTGCCATCACAGCGCCGATGCGTCGCTCGTCGTGAGCGCGTCTTGGGTTCTGGAAGATTCACCATTCGGCCTACTGAAGGCGCGGACAGCGACGACAATCAACAGGGCGAACGCGATGACCTCGAGAATGGGTGCAATCCACCCGCCTGCGGCAGCGAGTTCCGCATACCGCCAGGTCATGTCGTAGGGCTCGCCGCCGTTCTGGCCGTTGATGAAGAGCTGCGATCCGGTGCCGGAGCGCGCGATGAAACGCCACGCGCCCGCAAGAGCGATCAGGATCCCCGCCAACGCAACGTGCACGGTACCAGCGGCGATCTCGCAACGTGCACTCTTCTCGTCGATCACCGTTTCCGGCCGGAGATAGGGACGCGAAGCGTTGAAATGCAGCACTGACCAGGTCGCCGCTCCGAGCAACGCCAGGCAAATAAGGACAGGCACCCCGTATGCCCATCCATAGAACCAGTGACGAACCGGATCGATGGCCGCCTCGTTCGGCACCGGGACCACAAGCCAGATATATCGGCCGCGATCATCCGGCGATGACGTCAGCCCAGCCGAGACGGTTGTGGCTAGAAGCGCCGCGAGGGCGACACACGCCGCGATGATGCCCACCCGCGGGCCGAACGTCATCCATGTCCGACGCGCGGTCGCGACAGGAACCTCGGGCGGCGTCGTCCCGCGGGTCACCACGAGAGCGAGGAGCACGATGAGCCCGAGGGCCGCACAGAACAACGAGAGCGCGAATCGCCACCATGAGACAACGTCCACCGTGTTGAGAATGTAGCCACGAACTACGTTCTCAACGATAAAGAGGATCACGATAGCGATCGCAGTCGCGCCGAGAGTTCGACGTTCAGACGCGTGACGAGACTGGGTCGCAGTATCCGCGTGTCCCGCGACCGCTTTGCCTGCACGGCCGTCCTTGGACATTGCAAGGCTGAGGCCAGCGACGACGAGGGCTATGGCCAACGAGACCAGCGGTGTCGAGAACGCCGCGCCGATGAGGTCGGCAGGGCCGATTGAAAGAATGCTCATGTGCGACATCACGCCTCCATCAGAACTTGTGTCATATTCCTATCACAAGTTGTGCCACGTTGATAGTACAAGGCGAGACCGGCCGGGGGTTGGCGTGCTCACCTATCCGAGTGAGCAGATGCGTCACGGCCGCCCTGGCGGCGGTCAGCCGGAACCCCTTGCCGAATCGTGGTTCTGAGGAGCGTTTGTGTCGACCGACCAGGGATCATGCACGTGCCTACGCCGTAAACGATCGTTTACGGCGGGTGATGCTTCGCGTGCCGATCCTGCTGCCGA
Source organism: Microbacterium luteolum (assembly GCF_039533965.1). Taxonomy (NCBI): domain Bacteria; kingdom Bacillati; phylum Actinomycetota; class Actinomycetes; order Micrococcales; family Microbacteriaceae; genus Microbacterium; species Microbacterium luteolum. Next base: position 526,412 of record NZ_BAAAUN010000001.1, on the reverse strand, counting down.
TAGGGTCGGCCGGAAGGACTTCGGTGGAGGCCTCGGACAGTGTCTGAGCGGTCGCGCATGTCCTGTGTAGTCGGATCAGCCTTGGGTGGTGATCCCTGGAAGGACGAGGGTGAGCCCCGTTCTCACGCGGCGGCCGGCTGGTCCGTCGGAGCTACCGACTACGACGATGGAGGGGTGCCACGGCTACTGCCGTGGCACCCCTCCATCGTGATAGCGCTCTTGAAGCGCGGACTTCTACTGGAACATTCCTGCCGAACCGCTCGGGGTGGAGTAGGAGATCATCTTGATGCGTTTCGTGGAAGCGACGTTCCCCCAAGGTAGTGCGTCGCCCCCGGAGTCCCCGCCGCTCCCGCAGCCGATCCCGCCCCAGAGTTCGGAGTATCCTCCGCCGCCGGGCCACGTGAGGTATTGGTATCCGCGACCGTTGAGACACGCGGAGCCGGAGGAGTTGCTGTCCACGGTCCAGCTGTATCCGACCTGGGTTGCAGCGTTGAGGCCGATAAAGGAACAGCCGTTCACGGAGGTGTACCAGGTGCCCGTTCCGGGGGCGACCCATGAGTACCAGCTGCATCCGGCCAGCGCGGCCCTGTTTGTAGTGTCGACGGCTTCGACTTTCGCAGTCTGCCCGTCTGCGTAGATGAGTTCAATGTCACTGACGGCGACGGGGTTGCCTGTTTCGTCGAAGACGAGTGCCGGCGCTTCAGGGTCGAAGTCGGCCATGACGGCGATGTCCGCGGGCTTCCCATCGATCACGAGCGTGGCGTCGATAGGCTCGACGGGCGTGTACTCGGCACCTTCGATCGGTAACGCGTCGGGTGATGGCGCCTCCTCCCCGTAGGCGGGACTGCCCATCGCGGCGAGAACCACGGCGAGCACTCCCGCGGACAAGGTTGTCTTGATCTTCATTGATCTTCCCTCCGGTATTGCCTTTAGAGCTGCTAGCGCAGCCTTCTTCTTGGCAGGCTAACAACGCCGCGCGGCGACCGCTGTAGGTACTTCGGGGGACAAGACCGGTGGCTTGCTGGACGCGCCACTGTTGCTACTGCGTGGGGAAAATCTCAACGCTTTCAGGTCTTTGTCTCGCAGCGAGGGCGACTGCAAGGATGCCTAACCCCATCGTTCCCGCAAGGGTCGCGAGAGTGGCGAGCGCTTGAAACAGAGAAGCGAAGCTCTGGAGTTCCTCGGGCCTTTGAGAGACGAAAGCAACCTGCGGGATCACCCACGTGAAGACGTAGGCGCCCAACACCCAAAGAGGTGCCCATCGCCAGGGATTGGGCACTACACGAGATCGCACGATCCGCACGCCTGCAAGCAGTCCCGCCGCAGTAGGAACCAGCAAAGCCACGAACCCGAGAGCACTTCCCCCGGCCGGCGAAATCGGATCACTAGTCACGACCCGCGTGACGACGGACCACACAAATGGCCAGACACCCACCACCACCAAGGCAGCGACTCCTACGGGCTCACGCCCGACCACGCTCGCATCTCGAGACAGCCCTATGGCAAATAACAACACCGATGCCGCGAAGATCACATCAGCGAGCACCCCGACCCACACTTGGGAATTCAAGGTCGGCTGCACAGCACAAGCCACCCCGCAGACGATGAGACCGATGCCCGCGGACACCCATGTCCTTTGTAGCTGACGCCTAGTCATGACACTCACCCTAACCCGCACACTGCTGACAAATTACGGCAGGGCGGTGAGCCGCTCGACCGCGGACTCCTGGGCCTTGATGATCGATACGGGCGCTCGAATCCCCAAAGGTGGACGTCCTTACATGGTGTGACCGACGCCGCGCGCGAGACAGCGGCCATGTAGCTATGTCATGGACGGCGTCGCGCGATGCGCCGGTCGTCAGGGCTGGTTGAGGGGTGTTGCGCTCGTAAGGAACAGCTTCCGCAAGGTCTTGTGTTCGTCGCGATCCGGGTTGTTCAGCCAGAGATTGCGAGAGGGGTGAAAGACCTTAAGAGGCTCACCAGGGAGGCCAGTCAGCCTCCTAGCGAATCGCTGAACGAAGTCACCGCACAGCACCACTGCCGTGCCGCTTTCGAACTTCAGTCGGCTCACACGGCCCTGCAGCCCATCACGAATTATGGTCCCGATGCGGTTGGCTTCGGGCGTCATCGTGCCATCGACTTCCCTGGCTGTGGAGTCACGGACGGCACCAATGACCTTCCACTCATCGGGCGTCAATGGCCCTGCATCGTCGTCGAACGCCTGCGGTTGCAGCGGGACGTTCGACACGTTCATGACGGCTACGCGGTAGTCGCCGGCGGTGTGCATCGCGTCGACGAACTCGCCAAGGCTGCCGCGTGTCGCGTTCCCAAGCAGGTACTCGAGCGCGCTCTGACCCGCGCCACCGACGACCGGCGTCCCCGCTGCTACCTCCTCGAGGTGTGGCGACTCAAAGATGAGGAGCAGCTTGACGGGCATGCCGGAGGCAGGCAGGAGGTCGCGAACGTACGCATCTCTCAGCGACCCGCTGCCGTCTTCGGTCACATAGTCGTCGATGCTCACGCGCCCCCTCTCCGTCGCTCCTAGTTTGGCGCGTCCTCCGCCGCACAGCCAGTCGGCAATCCGCGCACCACCACGCGCCAACGGCCGGTTCGAGCATCACGAAGCATGAGGGACACCGTGCCCTAGCGAGGTCGAGATGTTCGCGTGTGCAAGCACCCGTGACGCTAACGGACGCGGCAGAGCTGCATTCGCCACAAATCAACGACCCGCTCGCGATACGCTCGTCCCGGGGAGGGAGTCCCATGCCTAAAGAGGAACCGGACGGCTTCGACTACGTCACCGCCAAGTTGCCGCGCACCGGCAAGGACGGCACCGACATTACAGGCGACCGGGTAGGCGGAGGCGGACGCCATCGCGCCAACGGCACCTACTCCGGAGCCGTCTACGACATCTCCATCGAGGACGGCCACCCGGTATCTCGCAATGAGCACGATGCGGCCGTCCGCAGACGCGATGAGCTCAGCGAAGAGAACGATGCGCTGAGCCGCGCGAACTACGAACTGCGTATGCGGCGGCGGGAGCGCGAAGACGCGCGGAGGCGCCAGCAGTTCGAAGACGACTTTGGCCCTCTCATCAGGTGGGCGGTGGACAATACCGTCGATTACGCTGTCGACCGAGGCGTTTATGCATGGACGCGATGGGGTGCCCCGTTCGTCAAGCGAACGTCGCAGAGAGTTTCAGCCGGATTGACAAGCCGGCTCGCCAAGCCCGAAGAGCCGAAGACCGAGCGCCTCATCATGCACGAGTCGACCGATGTTGACGTTGTTAAGGACCTGCCGCCCATGAGCGCCGACGAGGCCGGGCGCCGCCTGAGTCGGGTGGCCCTGCTTGTCGAACTGTTGGCCAATGAGATGCGAGCCCTCGATGGCGTTGAGATAGGCGACACGTCGCTCGATGTAGATGCGGTCACTCGAAAGCTCATCGAGAGGTCATCGGCTGGCGGGCTCCTGACCGATGAGGAGACTTCGGAGTTGGAGGCTCTGCTTCTAAGGGTGCGTGAGCAGCCTCCGGCTCCCCCGAAGCGCCTCACGGGACCCCAGCCGTCATAGGCGAACCGGTCACGGTTGGCGTCTTGACGCACAGCGCAGCGCCTCGATGTGAGCGGACACCTTCCTCTGGGGCGTCGCCTCGCGTTCGTAATCCGCGCGGCCGGGTCCGGCGCACCGCGGATGCCATCGGCCGCACCGTCGGGCACGTCTCGCACGTTTGTGGCCCTCTCCCCCGCCGCCGAGGGACATTTCTGGGCGTCGCCTCGAGAGACGCCGACTGAAATGACATCTGCAATGACGCAATCTCCGGCAGATCTTATGCCATCGGAAATGACAAACCCCGGGTCAGAAGGGTTCGTGAGTGACACGTCTAATGGCACCGGGCAGATGTCGTCCACTCGTGCTTGCAGGTACGGGCCCGGGCATTCAGTCCCCGACCATGTCTCCCGGTGTGTGATGACGTGCTCCCGGTCGATCGTGAACGACACCGGTACACCGTCCAGAGTCTGGCCGTCGAAGGTCGCGAGCCACGCGATCATCTGCGCGAGCTCCTCCAGCTGTGCCTCGGTGACGCTGTACTCAGGCGCTCCCGTGTCGTTCTGAGTCTCTACCGCCACGGATCGCCAGTTCCAGTCGACCCCCGTCGAGGACGGTTTCGCGCCTGGGCGAATCACCTCGATGACCGACCCGTCGCGCCGCAGATAGAACGTCGGCGCGGAGGATCGTTTGTTGCACCGCGAGAAGAAGTCCAGGTGGTCAGCGGTCGTAGCGGTGTGGTGAATGACGAAACGGTCGATGATTGGCGATACCGCGTGGCCGTCGGTACCTGCCGTATCGCGGGTCGCCCGAGTGGTGGGATTGGCGCAGTCCTCGAACCCCAGAGGTGCTTCGAGGCCTCTCACCGCGCGGTCGTAGACGGGATCGTACTGTGGCAGACCCCTCGGGTTGTCCGGGTCCACACCGGGCATCGCCTCGTCCTGGACTCCGGGGGTCGCGCTGAGCCAGATGCCGGCTGCGGTCACGGTCACTCCCGCGCCCGCAGCGATGAGAAAGCCACGACGGCTGTGGCCCGGGGATCCGACGGCGGAGTCGGGCGTCTGGGAGTCGTGCATCTGTCCATTCAACACTCGCCGGCTGGAACCCTGCGCGAAGAACTCAGGCAGGGCCCTCCTAGGCTGTGCGGTATGCCTTCCCACACTCACGATCTGCGGATCGCCGACGCGGTGGTTCGTAAAAGGTTTCTGAGCTGGGCAGACGGCGAAGCCGATCGTGAGTGGCGCTGCCTGCAGCTCGTCTGGGAACAGGCTCCGGGACTTGCTCCGCGACCACTCGAGCAGGCGACCGAAGACGGCCACCCCGTGGTGATCATGGAACGCGTGCCCGGCGTGCCGCTCGGCGACAAGCCGCTCACCGCTGAGCAGACCGCCTCCCTCGGGCGGGTGCTGCGGCGACTGTACAACATTCCCGTCGAGGACATCGCGGCCGCCGGGATCGCGGAGCGCCGTTACGGCCCTTCGAGTCTCCCCCAGGCGCTCAGCGCGTGGTTGAGCGACACGTACGACCTCTCCCGGTGCGAGGACGCCGCAAGGGTCGCCGACGGCGTCGAGGCTGCGCGCGAATGGCTGAGCCGTCCCGACGCGCTGCCGACCCCACGACTCGTCGGGCTCGGAATCGCGGACCTCAATCCCGCGAACATCCTCTGGGACGGCCGCACGTGCCGCCTCGTCGACTTCGAAGACGGCGGACTCACCGATCCGGCGTACGATCTGGCCGATCACGTCGAGCATCTCGCCGGGCGCCTGGGTAAAGTGTTCGATCCTGACGCGCTCTCCGTCGCCGTCGTGTTGTCGGCGGATGAGCGAGAGCGGATGCTCGCGTACCGGCCTCTCTGGGCGGCGTTCTGGCTGGCGATGCTCCTGCCCGGGAACGGTGGTTTCCTCCGTAACCCGTCCGGCACGACCGAGGCTCAGGTCGGCCACTTCATGAGCCTCATCGGGTGATCGTGTCTCTCGGAGTTCGCAGCGAGTCGCCATAGCATCCGGATGCGAGGGCCGATTCCCGCGAGATTCTCGAACTCCTGGCTGATGAACTCGAGCCATGACAGTGAGCCGCCGCGATCCCCTCCCCCGCCGATTCCTGCGCATCGCATGGTCGAGCGTGGCCACCCAGATGGCGGAACAGGTCGCGCTCGTGGCTGTGCCGCTCGCCGCCGTGCTGTCGCTCGGTGCCGGAGCGACCGAGACGGCGCTCCTGCATGTCGCCCAGACGTTGCCCTTCCTCGTGCTGGCTCTCCCCTTCGGCCTCGTCATCGATCGATCCTCCCCGCAGCGAGTGCTGATCGCGTCGGAGGTTCTGCGAGCCGCCACGCTGGGCGCCATCGTCGTTCTCATCACGCTCGACTCGCTGTCCATGGGCGCTCTTCTCGGGCTCGGCTGCCTCGGCGCGATCGGCACGGTGGGCGTGAGCGTCTCAGTCCCTTCAGCGGTGCCGCGCCTCGTGACATCCGATCGCCTGATCGACGCCAATCGATGGTTGGAGCTCGGAAGGAGTGCGGCCTTCATCTGCGGGCCTGTCATCGCTGGCGCCATCGTCTCCGCCGCCGGCGCGGGCACAGCCCTCGTGGTCGCCACGATCGCCTGCGTCGCCGCCGCGGCGCTATTGGTTCGACTGGACATCCCTCGAAGCGTGCCCTCGGCCGGTGGGTCAGCGTGGAGAGCGGCTGCCCACGGCGTGCGATATGTGCTGGGGCACCACCTCTTGCGGCCGATGATCGTCACCTCGACCATCTTCAATGTGGGCTGGTTCCTGATTCAGTCCGTGTTCGTCGTCTACGCCGTGGACCGGTTGGGGATGACAGCCACCACCGTGGGCATCGCGATGGGAGCGTACGGCGCAGGCATGGTGATCGGAGCGCTTCTGGTACCCCCGCTGTCCCGACGCTTCCGTCTCGGTGCGATGACGGTGCTCGGCCCGGGCGGCGGGTTCGTTGCGGCAGTTCCGATGGGCATCACACTGTGGACACCCGCACCCGCCCTCGCCTTCGCCTCATTCTTCCTCTTCGGCTTCGGCCCGGTGATCTGGACGATATCCACGACCTCGCTCCGCCAAGCCGTGACCCCGGCCCCGATGATCGGGCGAGTTTCATCGTTGGTGGTGGTCTCCACCTACGGCGCGCGGCCGCTCGGCGCGGGAATGGGAGTCGCGATCTCGGCAGGATTCGGGATGGAATGGTGCATCGCCGTCGCCGTCGTCGTCTTCGCTGCCCAACTCGTCACCGTCCTCTCGTCGGCTCTCCCGGCCGTACGGGAACTTCCTGCTGCGCCGACCCCGGCCTCTCGGTGAGCGCCAGGTCGCCGGATGCTCGGCTACGCGAGCACGCGGTAGCGCAGATGGACCTCACTCGCGAAGGCCGAGGTCTCGATGCGCTCCAGCCTCATCTGCCTGCTCAGTCCCGTGAACAGGGAGATCCCGCTCCCGAGCAGGATCGGCACCACGTCAAGGACGATCTCATCGACGAGTCCCTTCTCCAGACACTGCCTCGAGATGCTGCCCCCGAGCACGCTCACCCACTTGTCCCCCGCCGCTTGCTTGGCGGCACTCACGGCTTCGACCACGTCGTCGACGACGAATTCGTAGATGATCCCGTCTCTCTCGATGGACTCGTGAGGGGTGTGCGTCATGAGGAACACCGGCACCCCCAGGATGCCGCCGTAGGGAATCTCCCCGTCTTCGATCGTCTGCGTCTTGTTCGCTCCCCCGACCACTGCGCCTATCTCCCCGACGACGCGCGAGACCACCGCCTCGTCTGCCGGATCGACCGGGAACCCGTTCATCCACTCGACTCCCCCGCTGGCATCGGCCATGAATCCGTCGAGCGACACCGTCGCGTGTATGAGTACTTTCGACATCACTACCTCCTGGATATGAGCCCGTGGCCCGAGAGGTGAGTCGTTCGACTCACCTTGCAGGCTAGCTCTCCGCGAGTCCCGAGTCAAGCGACTCACCACTACGGCATACTTGATCCATGCCTCGTGAGCTCTCCGCCTATCACCGCCAGGTCGCCGCCGACAACCGCGCGGCAATCCTGGGTGCCGCCACCGATCTGTTCCTCGAGCTCGGCTTCGATCGAACTTCTCTCGCCAAGGTCGCCGAGCGCGCGGGCGTCTCGAAGGCGACGCTGTTCAAGCAGTTCCCCACCAAGGCCGAGCTGTTCGAGGCCATGGTCCTCGTGGCGGGCGACACCGCCGTCGGCGGGCCATTGGATCTCCCGGCCGGCGACTTCCACTCCGGCCTGGTGGCGCTGGGGACGGCCTACGCATCCCTGCTCGCCCAGCCGCGGATGATGGAGCTCATCCGCGCCGTCATCACCGAGTCCGCACGATTCCCGGAGTTGCGCGCCCAGACGTTCGACTTCGGGACGCTGCCCGTCCTGCGCGCGCTCAGAGAGTTCCTCGAGAAGGCGAATGATCACGGCGACGCGTACATCGCCGACCTCGACGTCGTGTCCGCTCAGTTCCTCGGCATGATCGCGACCGTCGTGTTCTGGCCGCGCCTCGTCCATGTCGGATGGTCGCTCACCGAGGAGGAGTCAGCCCGCACGATCGACGAGGCCGCCCGCACGATCGCGGCGCGTTTCGGTCGAAGCGATCCCGCCTGACGGGCCTCTCAGCGGTGCGCGCGGGCAGCCAGTTCCCGCTGCACCCACTTCTCCACCGCGCCGGCCACCTCGCTCGGTGACAGGTCATCCGTCTCGATCACCTCGGCAGCCCAGCGCGGATCGCCACTCCCCCAGTCGGCCCAGCGCTCCCAGACCATCGGCACGGAGCTGTCCACACGGATCACATCCGGCATGTGCGTCGGGTCGAGCGTATGGCCGAGGAACCACTCTCCGAACCGGTTGTGATGCACGATCGCTGCGGGATCCTCTCCGCGCGCCAGTAACCGCTCGCTACGTGTGGCCGGCGCGCAGTGCAGCATGCAGACGGCGATGCCCTCGAGCCGGGCGGCGGACGGGGCGGCGAGGAGCTCGCCCTGCGGCACCTGACCGCAGAGAAGCATGTGCTCACCCGCAGCCTCCGCTTCTACCGCCTGCCGGACCCAATGCTCGATGGCGCCGTGCCGCCAAGCCGTGTCGGCACCCGCCGGGACGCCGATGGAGTCGAACTCGACGCAGCGGATCGGTTCCGACCAGGCCACCTTCGCAAGATGCGCCAACACCGTCGACTTGCCCGCGCCACTCGCGCCGGTGAGAGAGAACAGCATCCGCACAGACTACTTCGGTGTCTGGATCACGGATGTGGCGTCGCTCAAGGCCTGGCGCCTCCCTACCGCGCTGCTCGCCGCCGCCGGTAGCCCGCAAGGAAGAGGTCGACCGCGCGATCCACCGGGGAGGCATCGACGTCGCCGGCGAGCAGGCGGGCGTTGAGCGGTGCTCCGATCACGAGCCACGTGAAGTCCGCGGCCGCAGCATCCGCCTCGTCCATCTGAAGACCGTGCCGCGCCGCCACCGTTTGCAATGCTTCGGCGAGGTTCCGGATGTTGGCGTTCCAACTCTCCTCGAGATACATCCTCGCCACCTCCGGCTGCGTCACGGCCTCCGCCGTCACGAGTCGACGCATGGCGAGTACCGGTTCGCTCAGGATGCCGAAGCGCATCGTCTCCGCGAGATCGGCGAGCCCTTGCCGAAGATCATCCGCCGCCAGCAGCCGCTCCAGCGCCGGGCGCATCGCGTTGCGCCCGGCGGATGCCCAGTGGCGGACCACCGCTTCGTAGAGGGCCGACTTCGAGGGCTGCTCACGATAGAGCGACGCCTTCGAGATCCGTGCACGTCTGGCGACCTCCTCCATAGAGGCTCCCCCATACCCGCGCTCGAGGAACACGTCGCGCGCCACCGCGAGGAGGTCCTCCCCCGTGAGGCCTGGGGGTCGACCCGGGGCGCGAGCTTCTGTCGTCATGCTTCCACTTTAGTACTTGACGGTTCTAAATCACCAGTCTACTCTGAGTACCAGTCGGTACTAAAGGAGTCGAAATGCTCATTCTCGGAATCGCCGTCGCCACCGTCGCGTCGTTCGTCGCCAGTGCGGCGCTGTACGCCATCCCTGCTGTCTCGGCCACGATCACCCGCACCAGCACTCCACGGCCCGGGCTGTCCATGGCCGCCCAGATGGCGTCCGTCGTACTGCGCAGCCTCATCACCGCGTGCCTGATCGCTGGAATTCTGGTGTGCGCGGAATGGCACGGAGCCGTCCCGGGACTGCTCCTGGGCCTCGCTCTCTCGGTGCTGCCGCTCACGCTGCTCATGGGTGGCGTCATACACGAGAACACAGCCGTCTCGGCGGCCGCGATCCACCTCGTCGATTGGGTCGTCAAGCTCGCACTGATCGGCGTCATCGTCGGACTCTTCGTCTGATCACAGAACCGGAGGACATCATGACCACACCCGCACCCCTCGACATCACCTTCGTGGCCACGCTCGGCAAAGTGCGTGACGGCGACACGTGGACCTGCGTCCAGCTCCCCGACTCCGCAGCCGTCTTCGGCACGCGGGGTCTCGTGAAGGTCGTCGGAACAGTGGACGGAGAGCCGTTCCGGGGCGCCTTCATGGGCCTGGGCGACGGCACTCACAAACTGCCGGTGACCGCCGCGATCCGCAAGAGGATCGGGAAGACCGACGGTGATGACGTGACCGTCCATCTCACCGGACGACTCACCTGAACGTCGTGAGCCTCTACTGCGCGGCCCACACTCCGAGCTCATTGCCGCTCGGGTCGGCGAAGTGGAGGCGCCGACCGCCGGGGAACTCGTAGGGCAGCTGGAGGATCGTTCCTCCAGCCGCCGTGATCGCGTCCATCGTGGCGTCGAGATCGTCCGAGTAGAGAAGGACGAGCGGTCCGCCGACCGGGCGCGGCTCGTCGGCGAGCAGAAGTCCTCCCACCTCGCTCCCGTCACCGCTCGGCGAGGCGATGCCCGCGTAGCCCGGTCCGTAGTCGACGAAGGTCCAACCGAAAGCCTCGGTGTAGAAGGCCGTGGCGGCGGCGAGGTCGGTGACGACGAGTTCAGTGTAGTCGAGGGAATGGTGCACGGGTCGAGGGGTCATGCGATCACCGTAGCGGTGGCTGACGACATGCGGGCGCCGACGATGTCTGACGCCTCTGGCAGGCTGTGAGGATGAGCTCGACCATCGCCGCCTGGAACGGCAGTCACGATCAGTTGACGCAGGCGGCAGAGCTGTACGCTGACGTCTTCTCCGAAGCGCCGTACGACGAGGAGCGTTCGCAGAGCATCGAGAGCTTCACTTCCCGCGTGCGACGCTATGCAGCCGAGAAGCCGTCGTTCCGGCTGCTCATCGCATCGGAGGGCGACCGGGTGGTCGGCCTCGTTCTCGGGACCGGCGCCTCCCGTGGCGACTGGTGGTGGGACCGCCTGGAAGCAGTTTTGCCGGCAGACGTGCAGGCGCTCTGGCTCGACCCGGAGTGCTTCTCTGTGGAGGAACTCGCCGTCGACGCCTCGCACCGCCGTCACGGGGTCGCAGCCGCGCTGATGACTGCAGTCCTCGGTGAGCTTCCCTACCGCACCGCGCTTCTCTCCTGCTACCAGGAGGCGCGGTCGGCGCAGAAGCTGTACAGCGGCCTCGGCTGGACGATCATCGATCCTGCTGTCCACTTCACGGCGTCTCGCGCAGTGCAGGTGATGGGCATCCGCTTGCGCGAGTGACGATGCGAAACCCGCGCCGCTGCACAGGAGTAGCGTTGAGGCGTGTCGCAGGTCCCCCGCTCCCCCGTCTCGACGCCGGAGTGGCGAGCATGGCTGGTCTGGTCCGTGGGTGTCGCGGCCTACGTGCTCGCGATCACGAACCGCACCTCGCTCGGCGCCGTCGGCGTCGAGGCCGCTGATCGCTTCCAGGCCGACGCGTCGACGCTCGCGCTCTTCGCCGTCGTCCAGCTCGCGGTCTACGGAGGCATGCAGATTCCGATCGGGGTGCTGCTCGACCGGTACGGATCACGCCCGATCATGACGATCGGCATGCTCCTGATGGCCGCCGGGCAGTTGACGATGGCCCTCTCCCCCAGCGTCGGTATCGCGATCGTCGCCCGCATCCTTCTGGGTGCCGGTGATGCTGCGATCTTCCCCGCCGTCCTTCGTCTCGTCGCGACCTGGTTCCCCGCGCAGCGCGGCCCGATCATGGTGCAGTTCACCGGCATCGTCGGCCAGGCGGGCCAGCTGATCGCCCTCGTCCCGCTCGCTGCTCTCCTGCATGCGACGACGTGGACCATCACCTTCGGCAGCATCGCCGGCCTCGGCGTCCTCTTCGCGATCCTCGTCGCCCTGATCATCCGCAACCACCCGCCTGAGCGGAATGCCGACGTCACCGTGAACACCGACACCGGAGTGATCCGCGTCGTCACGTCCGCGATCGACACCGGCGTCGGCATCCGCGCCGCATGGGCGCACCCCGGGACCCGGCTCGCCTTCTGGTCGCATTTCACCTCGCCGTTCGCCGGCACCGCGTTCATCCTCCTGTGGGGGATGCCGTTCCTGACGGCGGCTCAGGGACTCGACACCGCCCACGCTGCGGGGATCATCTCGGTCTACGTGATCGCCGGCATGGTGCTCGGCCCGGTGATCGGCGACCTCTCCCGGCGGCTGCCGAACTATCGGTCGATGGCCCTCGTCCTCCCCGCTGTCGGCATGCAGATGCTGGCCTGGATCGTCGTCATCGCGCTCCCCGGACCTGCCCCGCTGTGGCTGCTCTACGTGCTCGCCGTGGCCCTCGCAACCGGCGGCCCCGCATCGATGATCGCGTTCGATCACGCCCGCACGCACAACCCTTCGCACCGACTGAGCACGGCGACGGGGGTGACGAACGCCGGAGGCTTCATCGCGGCGCTCATCGCGATCTTCCTGATCGGTCTCGCGCTCGACCTGCAGGGGGCCGGGACCCCGGAGACCTATTCGCTCGACGCGTTCCGGATCGCGTTCCTGATGCCGATCCCGCTGTGGATCCTCGGAGTCGTCTTCATCCTGATCGAACGTAAGCGCACGCGCATCCGCATCGGCCTGGATCCCGACCGGCGTCGCTGACCACTCGTAGGATGAAGCATGGTCTCCGGCTTCACCTTCTCCTCCGATTCGACCCGCATCGATCGTGCCCAGGTGCACGCCTGGTTGAGCGAGCAGGCCTACTGGGCTCAGGGACGCGCCCGCGAAGTGCAGGATGCCGCGATCGACGGCTCGCGCAACTACGGCGTGTGGAACGAGGACGGCGAGCAGGTGGCCTATGCCCGTGTCGTGACGGATGCCGTCACCTTCGCCTGGCTGTGCGATGTCTTCGTCGACGAGAAGGCGCGAGGGAACGGCGTCGGCAAGATGCTCATCGAAGGCGTCATCGCCGACCTTCAGCCTCTGCCGGTCAAACGCATCCTGTTGGCCACGGCCGACGCGCACGGACTCTACGCGCAGTACGGCTTCGCCCCCTCCGAGGACCCGAACCGGTACATGGTCAAGCACCTGGCTCAGGCCTGAGACGGGGAAGAGCGGGTGATCGACACCGATCCGGCCGTGATCCTCGTGCACGGGCTCTGGCACCAGGGCGCGCACGTGGGCCCGCTCGCTGACGAGCTCCGGAATCGCGGCATCGACGTGCATACCCCGACTCTTCACCGTGGATCGCTCGAGGCCGACACCGCCGCCGTGCAGGAGATCATCGACAGGCTCCCCGCTCCCCCGCTCGTCCTCGGCCACAGCTACGGCGGCGCAGTGATCACCGGCCTCCGTGGCGTGCGGTCCCTTGTCTACCTCGCCGCCTTCGTCCCGACGACCGAGGAGAGCTGTGCCTCGCTCGGCGGCGCTCTCGTGAACGATGCGATGCGCCGAGCTCCTGGGGGTGGGACGGCCGTCGACTCGTCACTGGCCGGCGCCGCCCTCTACGCGGATGCCGATCCGCAGACCGCGGCATGGGCGATCAGCCTGCTTGTGCCGCAGGCGTCAGGGCACGGGCGCGGCGTTCCCGCCCGCGCGGCGTGGCGCGACGTCCGCTCGCGGTACATCGTGTGCGCGGAGGACCGGGCCGTCGACCCTGACGTCCAGCGGATGCTCGCCCGGCGCTGCACGCACGCGACGGAGATCGATGCCGATCACTCGCCGTACATCTCGCGCCCCGGCGAGATCGCGGAGATCGTCGTCTCGGAGCTCTCGCCGAGCTGACGTTTCACCGCCGAAGCGGCGTCCAACCCGGCGGCAATGGGCCGTCGACGACCGCTCGCTCCCGGTCGATCTGCGCGGACCACCCCTGCGCTTCGTCGACCGTGTCGAACGCGCCGCGCGCGAGGCGCATGCCCACGTCGTCCTGATGCGTTCTCGGCGCGCCCCCTCGACGGACCGATGCGCGCACGCTCCAGGCGTCATCCGCGAACCCTCCACCGCGGAACACCCGGTAGTCGTCGTAACGCGCTGGATCCAGCAGGTCCCAGCACCACTCCCAGACGTTGCCGAGCGTGTCGAACAGTCCGTTGAGGTTCGGGATCTTTCCGCCGACGTTCTGCGGCGAGGCGACGCCGTCGGCGCTCGTCCATGCCGCATCCGCGAGGGGCGCGTAGTGCGGTCCCGTCGAGCCCGCGCGACAGGCGAACTCCCACTCCGCTTCCGTGGGCAGGCGGTAGCCGTCCGCCGTGGCATCCCAGCTCACGTCCTCACCGTCGAACAAGTACACCCGGTCGAGACCCTCCCACTCGGATGCGGCATTGCAGAAGTGCACCGCGCGCAGCCAGCTCACGTCGACCGCCGGACGTGACGGATGCCGGACGGCGATGCCGAGCACCTCGGCCATCTGCTCCTCGGTCACGGGGTAGACGCCGATCGCGAAGGGCTCCAGCGAGACCGTGCGCTGCACCTTGCGCCGTGCGTCGTGCAGGGTCACCGAGCCCGCGGGAAGGCGGGCCATCTCGAAGTCGGACATGCTCAGCCCGCGATCCGGATCTCGCCCGTGCGTGTCGCGGGCTCGGTCTCCGCCGTCTCGGGGATCCTGACGGCGAAAACGCGCAGGAAGAACTGGCACAGCGGGCCCACCAGCAGCGCGAACGCGACGGTGCCGACGCCCACGTTCCCACCGAGGACCCACCCGACGGCGACCACGGTCACCTCCAGCCCGGTGCGAACGACCCAGATGGGCCATCCGGTGCGACGGTGCAACCCGGTCATGAGTCCGTCGCGTGGTCCAGGACCGAATGCCGCACCGATGTACAGACCCGTCGCGCCCGACAGCACGAGCAGGCCGACGACGAAGAGCGCTATCCGGATCCAGAGCTCATCCGTCTCCGGGATCAGGAGGAAGCCGATGTCGGCGGCGGGCCCGACCAGCAGCGCGTTGAGGACGGTCCCGATTCCGGGCTTCTGCCGGATCGGGATCCAGAGCAGCAGAACGACCACGCTGACGAGGATCGTGATGACGCCGAACGTCAGCGGCACGTGTCGCGCGATGCCCTGCGTCAGCACGTCCCAGGGCGCCGCGCCGATCATCCCTCGGACGATGAACGAGATGCCGATGCCGTACAGGAACAGCCCGACGAGGAGTTGCGCGATGCGACGAGGTAGCCGCCGACCCCCGCTACGACTCACGAAGGGGTCCGTTCGACCCACGTGGGGTACTTGGCCGCGCGACCGTCGCCGGAGGATGTGCGAGTCACGCGTCGCCGGACCCACGGGCCGACGTGTTCACGGTAGTAGGCGAACCCGGAGGGCCGCGCTCCTCCCCGTTCGCTGGGTGCCCACCAGGGCTCGGGCGGCTCGAAGCCGAGCGCATGGACGACGCGAGCCGCGACACGATGGTGACCGGCCGCGTTCATGTGCAGCCGGTCCTCCGACCAGTAGGCGGTGTCGGAGAGCTCGCGGTCCGGCCAGTTCAACGCGCGGATCACATCCGGCCGGTTCTCGATCCGGCGGAGCACCGCCTCGGACAGCAGGTCGCCGCGGCGCTGCACGAGAGATCCCATCGGCAGTTGGCCGCTGGGGTTCGCGCCGGAGAGCAGGATCATTGTCACGCCCTCCTCGTCGCAGCGCCGGAGTACGCGGCTGAAGGCGTCGGCAATGTGCTCGACGTCGGTCCGCGGCCGCAGCATGTCGTTGCCTCCCCCGTTGAACGAGAGGTGGGTCGGATGCAGGGCGAGGGCGGGCTCCAGCTGCTGCTCCACGATCGGCCAGGCCAGCTTGCCGCGGATCGCGAGGTTGGCGTACTGGATCGGGCGACCCGCCGCATCGGCCCAGCCCTGGGCTGCCAGATCGGCCCACCCGCGTTCTCTGCCGTCGGGAAGGACGTCGCCGACGCCCTCTGTGAAGGAGTCGCCGATCGCCACGAATCGCACATCTGCCACCGCACAAGCCTATTCCCGCGCGCGGCGGGCCAGGCGCACGTCAGCGGTCGTCGAGCGCGATGCCTCGGCGATCGGCAAGACCCCAGGCCGCCACAGCCGCGACCACGAAACAGACGCCGAAGACGACGAACAGCAGCGGCGTGCCGCCCGCGACGAGCAGCACGGGCACGGACAACGGCGCGACGATCGAGGCGATGCGACCGACGCCGGCCGCCCAGCCGGCACCGGTCCCTCGGAGCGAGGTCGGATACGTCTCCGGTGTCACGGCGTAGAGCGCGCCCCACGCGCCGAGATTGAAGAACGACAGGGCCATACCCGAGGCGATGATGGCGAACTCCGTCGTGGCGGTGCCGAAGAACACGGCGGAGACCGCGGATCCGACGAGGAAGACCGACAGCGTGGCGCGTCGGCCCCAGACCTCGATGAGCCAGGCCGCGACGGCGTACCCGGGGAGCTGGGCCAGAGTGATGATCAGCGTGAAGCCGAACGACCTGACCAGGTCGAATCCGGCATCGAGAAGGATGCTGGGGATCCAGATGAACGCGCCGTAGTAGGCGAAGTTCACGCACAGCCAGACGAGCCAGAGGCACAGCGTGCGGACGCGGAACTCCCGGTTCCACAGTGTCGTGAGGCGCGCCCTGGTCGTGATCGCGATCGCGCGGGATGCCGGCTCCTTGCGGATCGCGGGCGCCGCGATGAAACCGGCATCCGCTTCGAAGGTCGACACGATGCGATCCGCCTCGGCGATCCGTCCGCGAGAGGCGAGCCACCGCGGAGACTCCGGCAGTCCCCACCGGATGATCAGCGCGTACACCGCCGGGATGGCCCCCAGTGCGAACGCCCAGCGCCATCCCGCATCGGATGCCGGGATCACGAAGTACCCGACGAGCGCCGATACCGTCCAGCCCACGGCCCAGAACGCCTCGAGGATGACGATGAGCCTGCCGCGGATGCGCGCAGGAGCGAACTCGCTGACATAGGTCGAGGCGACCGGCAGCTCGGCGCCGAGCCCGAGGCCGACGAAGAACCTCAGGACCAGCAGCGCGGCGATCCCGCCGACCAGCGCACTGGCACCGGTCGCGATGCCGTACACGAGGAGAGTGAGCGCGAACACCTGACGGCGTCCGAGACGGTCGGCGAGGAGGCCTCCGAGCGTCGCCCCGACCGCCATGCCGAGGAACCCGATGGACGCGATCCAGCCGGCATCCGTCTTGGTCAGACCCCACTGCTGAGTGAGGGCCGCGAGGATGAAGGAGACGAGGCCGACATCCATCGCGTCGAGCGCCCAGCCGACGCCCGAACCGGTCAGGACACGGAGATGGCGTCGCGTGAACGGAAGGTCGTCGAGGCGCTCGGCGAGCGAGGCACGGCTCGGCAGGGCGGTGTTGGCCATGCCCTCATCGTAGGGGCGCGCGCACAGTCACGGCCCCTACGACGACATCAGTCGCGCTCGGCGAGGATCTTGCGCACGCGCGGGATGACCTCGGTGCCGTAGAGCTCGATGCTGCGCATCATGGACTCGTGCGAGAGGGTTCCCGTGGCGTACTTGAGGTCGAAGCGACCGAGCCCGAGGGTCGTGACGGTGTCGGCGATCTTGGCTGCGACACGATCCGGCGAGCCCGCGTAGATGGCGCCCTCGGGGCCGACGTCGTTCTGGAATCGTGCGCGGCTGTACGCGGGCCAGCCGCGTTCGCGCCCGATGGTGTTGTTCATCGCCTCGAAGCCGGAGTATGCCTCGTCCCAGGCCGCGGCATCCGTCTCGGCGATGTGTCCGGGTGAGTGCACGGACACCGGGTGCGACGTGGTGCCGAAGGAGGCGACCGAGCGGTGGTAGAGCTCGACGAACGGCTTGAATCGCACGGCGGGACCGCCGATGATCGCGAGCATCAGTCCGAGACCATGCCGTGCGACGCGCACGACGGACTCGGGGCTGCCGCCCACGCCGACCCAGGTGCGAAGCCCGTTCTCGGTCTTGGGGAACACGTTCGCGTTCTCCAGGGAGGCGCGCATCGTGCCGGACCAGGTGACGGGCTCCTCCTTGAGCAGCTCCGTGAACAGCTCCAGCTTCTGCTCGAACAGCGCCTCATAGTCGCGGAGGTCGTATCCGAAGAGCGGGAAGGACTCGATGAAGGATCCACGGCCGAGAACGACTTCTGCGCGACCGCCGGACAACGCGTCGAGCGTCGAGAAGCGCTCGAAGACGCGCACCGGGTCGTCGGATGACAGCACGGTGACGGCCGTGCCCAGGCGGATGCGTTCGGTCCGGGCGGCGATCGCCGCCAACACCATCTCGGGCGCGGACACCGCGAATTCCGGGCGATGGTGCTCCCCCACCCCGAAGAAGTCCACGCCAACGCTGTCTGCCAGCTCGGCCTGGGCCACCACGTTGCGGATCGTCTGCGCCCCGGTGAGGAGCTCGCCGTTCGCATCGCGCGTGATGTCGCCGAAGGTGTCCAGTCCGAATTCGATGCTCATGTCATCCCTTTCCATTCAGATGAATGAACACACCGCGGACGCGCCGCATTCCCGTCAGCGCGGAAGGAGCGAGCTGCGCAGGGTGTCGAGACCGACGCCGCCCATGTCGAGCGCCCGCTTGTGGAACTCCTTGAACGAGAAGGACTCCCCCTCGGCGGCGCGGACGGCATCGCGGACCTGTTCCCAGATGCGCTGTCCGACCTTGTACGACGGCGCCTGTCCCGGCCAGCCGAGGTAGCGGTTCACCTCGAACTGCACGAACTGGTCCGACATGTTCACGTTCCCGCGCAGGAACTCGAGGGCATAGGCCGCGTCCCAGGTCCCCGTTCCGTCGAGGCGGGGCTTGCCCAGGTGCACGCCGATGTCGAGCACGACGCGTGCGGCGCGCAGGCGCTGACCATCGAGCATGCCCAGCCGGTCGGCCGGGTCGTCGAGGTAGCCCAGCTGCTCCATCAGGCGCTCGGCGTACAGCGCCCAGCCCTCGGCGTGCCCGGACGTGCCGGCGAGGAGCCGCCGCCAGGAGTTCAGTTCTGCGCGGTTGTACACGGCCTGCGCGATCTGCAGGTGGTGTCCGGGCACGCCCTCGTGGAAGACCGTCGTCAATTCGCGCCAGGTGTCGAACTCCGTGACGCCCTCGGGAACCGACCACCACATGCGTCCGGGGCGGGAGAAGTCGTCGGTCGGGCCGGTGTAGTAGATGCCGCCCTCCTGAGTGGGGGCGATCATGCACTCGAGCGTCCGGATCGCCTCGGGGATGTCGAAGTGCGAGGCGCCGAGCTCCGCGACCGCGCGGTCGCTCGTCTCCTGCATCCATTTCTGGAGCGCGTCGGTGCCGATGAGCTTGCGAGCGGGATCGGCCTCCAGATGGGCGACGGCCTCCTCGACGGAGGCGCCGGGAAGGATCTCGTTCGCGATGGCGGTCTGCTCGGCCACCATGCGGGCGAGTTCTTCGCGTCCCCACTCGTAGGTCTCGTCCAGATCGATCGTCGCACCGAGGAAACGGCGCGAGTTGAGAGCGTAGAGCTCACGGCCGACCGCATCGACGTCGCCGGCCGCCGGCGCGAGTTCCTCGGCGAGGAACCGGCGGAGCTCGTGGTAAGCGACCCGTGCTGCCGCCGAGTTGTCGGCAAGAGTGCGGGCGAGAGACGCGGGAAGCTGCCCCTCCTCCGGGCCGCCTTCGGCCACGAGCGTGGCGAAGAAGCCGTCGTCCGCGGTGTAACGATCGATCTGCGTTGCGACCTCGACGACCTGCCGCCGTGCCGGGGTGACGCCCTCGGCGATCCCCTGACGAAGCGTCTCGGTGTAGCCGCGCAGCGCATCGGGCACCGCGGCCAGTCGTGTCGCGATCACACCCCAGTCGTCGGCTGTGGCGGTGGGCATCAGGTCGAACGCCGACCGCACGTCCTGCGCCGCCGAGGCGATCACATTGAGGTCGCGCAGGTGCCACTTGGCGTCATGCAGTTCGAGGTCGAGACGAAGCTCGGCGCTCAGATCGGTCTTGGTGACCTCGTCGATCGCATCGACGGGCTCGAGCGCCGACAGCTTGTCGAGCGTGGAGCGGGTCGCCGCGGCGATCGCCTCGTGTCCCGCGGGGCTCAGATCGCCGAAGCGGTCGTTCACCTCGTCGCGGCCGATGTAGGTTCCGAGAGTCGGCGCGAGCACAACGATCGTGTCGACCCACTCATCGGCGACCTTGTCGATGGAAGACGGAGTGCGGGGAGCTGAAGTCATCCCTTCAGCCTAATCCCCGGCATCCGCTCGATATATCGGTTCTGTCGGTCGATCTCAGTGCGCGGCTTCGTTCCAGTCCGCACCACGGCCGACCTGTACGTCGAGCGGCACTGTCAGGTCGGCGGCATCGCCCATGCGCGCACGCACGATGCGCTCGACCGCATCCCATTCCCCAGGAGCCACCTCGACCACGAGTTCGTCGTGGATCTGCAGCAGGGCGCGGGATGACAGTTCCTCGGACCGCAGGTCGTCGTGGATGTTCAGGAGCGCGATCTTCATGATGTCGGCGGCGCTGCCCTGGATCGGGGCGTTGAGCGCCGCGCGCTCCGCGTTCTCCCGCAGCACCCGGTTGGGGCTCGCGAGGTCGGGGAACGGGCGACGGCGCCCGAAGATCGTCTCGGTGTAGCCGACCTCCTTCGCCTTCATCACGGACGCACGCAGGTAGTCGCGGACCGCGCCGAATCGCGCGAAGTACTCGACCATCAACTGCTTCGCCTCGGACTGCTCGATGCGCAGCTGCTTGGACAGGCCGAAGGCGGAGAGACCGTAGACGAGGCCGTACGACATCGCCTTCACCTTGGTGCGCATCGCCGCGGTCACCTCGCTCGGCTCGACACCGAACACACGCGCACCGACGAACCGGTGCAGGTCCTCGCCGCTGTTGAAAGCCTCGATCAGCCCTTCATCTCCGGAGAGGTGCGCCATGATGCGCATCTCGATCTGGGAGTAGTCCGCCGTCAGCAGCGCCTCATAGCCCTCGCCGACCTGGAAGGCGCTGCGGATGCGACGCGACTCCTCGGTGCGCACCGGGATGTTCTGCAGGTTGGGGTCGGTGCTGGAGAGACGCCCCGTCTGGCTGCCGGTCTGCACATACGTGGTGTGGACGCGGTGGTCCTCGCCGATGGCAGTGTCGAGCGATTCGATGATCTGACGGAGCTTCGTCGCCTCCCGGTGCTGCAGCAGCAGACTCAGGAACGGGTGCGGGTGCGTCTCCTGCAGGTCGGCGAGAGCGGCGGCATCCGTCGAGTACCCGGACTTCGTCTTGCGGGTCTTCGGGAGCTGGAGATCTTCGAACAGGACCTCCTGCAGCTGCTTGGGCGAACCGAGATTGAACTCGCGCCCGATGCTCGAGAAGGCCTCTTGGGCGACGCCCTCGGCGCGGGTGGCCAGCTCGCCCGAGAACGTCGAGAGTACGTCGTGCGAGACCGCGACTCCGGCGACCTCCATGTCAGCGAGCGTCATCAGGGTCGGGAGCTCGATGTCGACGAGCACCTTCGCGACCGATTCCGGGATGTCCTCGCGCAGCGCGTCGGCGACCCGGAGCGCGAACCATGCCTCCTGGGAGGGCGTGGCCCCCTCGGTCTCGGGGACCAACTGCGAGGGATCGGCCTCGGGCAGCTTCTCGCCGAGGTAGCGCTCGACGAGGTCGGCGAGCGTCTTGTCGGGGAAACTCGGGCGCAGCAGCCAGCCGGCGAGGCTCGTGTCGTAGGCGAGGCCGCCGAGACGGATGCCCTGGCGCAGGAGCGCCTTGATCTGCGGCTTCGCGTCGTGCAGGACCTTCGGGCTCGACGACTCGATCCAGCCGCGAAGGGCGTCGGCCGCAGCATCCGTCCAGTCGGCCTCACGGAGCTCGCTGGTGGTCGCCGCGCCGATGCGGACGGGCTTGCCGCCCTGAGTGGTGATGCGGAGAGCGACATCGCCGTCCTGTGCCGCGGCCCAGGTCGCGAGTTCGGCAGGGGCGACCTCGCCGGGCACGGGCAGCACGACAGCGGAAGCCGGATCGTCGGCGACCTCGCCGGCGCCGACCGCTTCGAAGACGCGCGGGAGGAGCGTGCGGAACTCGAGCCTCGCGAAGATGTCGCGGACGGCCTGGGCATCGATCGGCGTCACCGCGAGATCGCCTGGTGCGACCGGAAGCTCGACGTCGGTGAGCAGGCGGTTCAGCTTGCGGTTGCGCCGCACATCGTCGATGTGGTCGCGCAGGTTGCCGCCGACGACGCCTTTGATCTCGTCCGCGCGATCGAGCAGCTCGTCGAGCGTGCCGAACTGCGTGAGCCACTTCACGGCGGTCTTCTCCCCCACCTTGGGCACGCCCGGCAGGTTGTCGCTGGTCTCTCCGACCAGGGCCGCGATGTCGGGATACTGCTCCGGCCGCACGCCGTAGCGCTCCTGGACCGTGGTCGGGTCGTAGCGCTTGAGCTGCGAGACGCCCTGAACATTCGGGTACAGCAGCGTGACCTCGTCATTGACGAGCTGGATGCTGTCACGGTCCCCCGAGACGATCAGCACGTCGTAGCCCTGCTCGACACCCTGCGTCGACAGCGTGGCGAGGATGTCGTCGGCCTCGATCCCTTCCTTCGTGAGGACGGGAATGGACATCGCGGCCAGGCAGTCCTGGAGCAGTGGGATCTGGCCGCGGAACTCCTGCGGAGTCTCGGACCTCGTCGCCTTGTACTCGGGATACTCGTCGGTGCGGAACGAGTGCCGCGAGGTGTCGAAGGCGATCGCCAGGTGGGTCGGCTGCTCGGCCTTGATCAGATTCACCAGCATCGACAGGAAGCCGTAGATGGCGTTCGTGTGCTGGTTGTCCTTGGTCGTGAAGTTCTCGACCGGAAGGGCGAAGAAGGCACGGTAGGCGAGCGAATGGCCGTCGATGACCATGAGGGTAGGCTTTGCGGAGTCCGTCACCCTGTCAGCCTAACGAGGACGACAGACACCCGCTGAGGAGGATTCATGAGCGACGTCGCGACGAGCGAGGGACTCGACTGGGCGACAGCCCGCGGTATGGGGGCACTGGCTCAGAAGATGGGCATGGAGTTCCTCGAGTTCACCCTCGAGCGGTGCGTCGCCACCATGCCCGTCGAGGGCAACACGCAACCCGTCGGCCTCATGCACGGCGGTGCGTACGTCGTCCTCGGCGAGTCGCTCGGGTCGATGGCGGCGAACCTGCACGCCGGACCGGGACGCCTCGCGGTCGGCGTGGACATCAACGCCACCCACACGCGCTCGGCCACCTCCGGCGTCGTCACGGGCGTCTGCACGCCGGTGCACCTCGGCCGCAGCATCACCGTCCACGAGATCGTGGTGACCGACGATCAGGGCCGACGATGCTCGACGATCCGGATCACCAACATGATCAAGGCTGTTCCTGCCGCGGACTGACCGGCTTCAATACCGGCCGCAGAGGAGTTCAAGCAGCCGCGCGAGTTTCGCGTCGATCTCTTCCACCTGCTGTTCGATCCTATCGAGCCGCCGACTCACTCCCCCGAATCGCGAATCGATGGCGCTGATGCTGTCGATCTGCCGGTTCGTCATCTGCTCAAAGCGTGAGCGTTGCTGAAGAAGCGTGCCGTGGATGGATCGGATCTCCGAATATGCCTCGGCAGGGCTGTAACCGAGAACGGGCAGGATGAGGTCGATCTCTTCGTCGGTGTTCATCAGCGGTGCTTGAGGATGCCGAGAATCTCGCCCGACTGAGCTTTGAGCTCGCCCTGCTGAGCCTTGAGCTCGCCCACCTGCTCGGCAAGACCGTCGAGACGGCGAGTGTGCTCGGTGAGCGTGCCATTCATCGTCTTGAGCAGGTCATAGATCTCCACCGTGTCGTTCGCATTCTGCTCGACCCGGCGCTGTAATTCCACTTGGCTCATCCCCATGAGCACGAGATTACGCCCCACGAGGGGCGAGCAGAACGGTGTCAACAGGAACTGTGTGTAACTTCGACTCACTACAAAATGTGTAGAAAACATCGAACGATCTGAACCAGAGGGAGCCCTGGTCCCGGTCCACCGCCGACACGATCAAGGCCGTTCCTGCCGCGGACTGAGCGGCTCCTCCAGCAGCAGCTGGAACAGCAGGTGGTCCTGCCACTCCCCCGCGATCCGCAGATACCGCGGTGCGAGGCCGATCCTCTCGAACCCGCTCTCGGCGAGCACGCGCTGCGAACCGACGTTGTGCAGCAACGTCGCGGCCTGCAGGCGGTGGAGCCGCAGTTCTTCCCCGGCGTAGGCGGCCACGCGTTCGACCGCACGGGACGCGAGGCCTCGACGCAGACGCGAGACGTCGATCCAATAGCCGAGGTCGGCGCTCCAGAACGCACCGCGAACGATGTTGTTGAGGTTCATCCGGCCGCGGATCTCGCCGTCGTCGGACTCGATGACGAATCGGATGCTGCGGCCCGAGGCGGCATCCGCCTCGCACTCTTGCGCGTGCCGCTCCTGGAACTCCGCCGTGAAGAACGACGCAGCGCGCGTGGGCTCCCAGGGCGCGAGATGCTCGCGGTTCGCGAGGTACGCGCGAGCCAGTGCTGCGCCGTCACCGCGACCAACCGGACGCAGAATGTGCTCGGCGTCGAGCCGAAGCTGAGATTCCGACAGGCTCAATCCGAGCCCTCCGGGCTCACTTCTTCGGCGCGAGCTGCTCGATGATCGCCTTCGCGACGTCCTGCATCGTCAGACGGCGGTCCATCGACGCCTTCTGGATCCAGCGGAACGCCTCGGGCTCGCTCAGGCCCATCTTCTCGTTGAGCAGGCCCTTGGCCCGGTCGACGAGCTTGCGGGTCTCGAAGCGCTCGACCATGTCGGCGACCTCGGCCTCGAGGGTGATGATCTGCTCGTGACGGGCCAGCGCGATCTCGATCGCGGGAAGCAGGTCGTTCGGGGTGAACGGCTTGACGACGTACGCCAGAGCACCGGCCTCGCTCGCCCGCTCGACGAGCTCCTTCTGGCTGAACGCCGTGAGGAGCACGACCGGGGCGATGTTCCCCTTGTGCAGCTTCTCGGCGGCACTGATGCCGTCGAGCTGAGGCATCTTGACGTCCATGATGACGAGGTCGGGGCGCAACTCGGTCGCGAGAGCGACGGCGGTCTCGCCGTCGCCGGCCTCGCCGACGACATCGAAGCCGTTGTCGCGGAGGATCTCGACGATGTCGAGACGGATCAGCGATTCGTCTTCGGCGACGACGACGCGTCGGGGTGCGGATGCCGTGGGCTCAACAGCCTGCTCTTCTTGCTCGGTCACAGATACATCCTAGTGGAGAGGCCCTGTGCACCGGCGGTGGCCCGGCGCTCCGCCCCGTGCGCCTGCGCTAAAGTCGAAGGCGCGACACACGAGCCGGCGTGGCGGAATGGCAGACGCGGAGCACTCAAAATGCTTTGTCCGAAAGGGCGTGTGGGTTCGAGTCCCACCGCCGGCACCCTGATTGCGCTATACAGTCCCTATGGACAGTGGCGCGCCCGCGGCGCACGCACGTCGACCGAGACGACGACGGGTCCTCCTCCTCATCGGGGCCGTCCTCATCGTCGTGCTCGGGCTCGCCGCCGCGGAGTTCGCCCGCCGCTACATCGAGGGTGAAGCCGACCTCAAGACCGACCCGGCGTTCTACTCGTTGCCCTCCCCTGCTCCGACGGGCGAACCCGGGGAGATCATCCGCATCGAGCCGATCGCGAGTGCGCCCGCGGGGTCGTCGGCCTGGCGGGTGATCTATCACTCCCGAGATCTCGCCGGCGATGACGTCCCGGTCTCGGGCGTCGTGATCGTCCCGGATGGTCCGGCACCAGACGGCGGTCGGACCGTGATCTCCTGGGCCCATCCGACCACGGGCGCCGCAGCGCAATGCGCGCCGTCACTCGGCCTCGATCCCTTCCAGTACATCGAGGGGCTGCACGAGCTGCTCGCCGAGGGGTACGCGATCGCCGCGACCGACTATCCCGGACTCGGCGTCGACGGACAGTCGTCGTATCTTCTCGGGGTGCCAGAGTCGAACAGCGTGCTGGACATCGTGCGCGCGGCGCGCAGGATCGACGGTGCCGGCATAGGTGATCGCCTCGTCCTGTGGGGGCATTCGCAGGGCGGGCAGGCGGTGCTCTTCGCGGCGGAGCGTGCATCGTCGTACGCCCCGGAGCTGAAGCTGGAGGGTGTCGCGGTGGCAGCGCCGGCGGCGAATCTGAACGCGCTGATGACCGATGACATCATCGACCTCTCCGGAGTGACGATCGCCTCGCTCGCCATCCCCGCATACACGGTCGCCTACGCGGACCGGTACACCGCGGATGAGATCACCGCGATACTCACTCCTGCCGGTGCGAAAGCCACCCCCGCGATGGCCGAGCTCTGCCTCCTCACCCAGACGAAGGAACTCCATGCGATCGCCGACCCGCTCGTCGGCGGCTATGTGACGAGCGACCCGGCCACCACCGAGCCGTGGAAGACGCTGCTCGAGGAGAACAGCGCCGGTGGCCAGCCGGTGACCGTGCCCGTCTTCGTCGGACAGGGCGAGGCGGACCAGCTGGTGCGCCCGAGTGCGACCGAGGGCTATGTGAAGCTGCTCTGCTCTCAGCAGGCGGATGTCACGTTCCACACGTATCCGGACATCGATCACGGACTGGCCGCCTACGCCGCGCTCCCGGATCTGCTGCTCTGGCTGCCCACTCTGGGAGATGGACGCACACCTGCGGGGAGCTGCGGTTGACATCTCCCCGCGGCAGTTGGGCACAATGAGATGCATGCTCCGTCCTCGACCACGCTCGACCTTCTTCTCCGCTGTTGCACTGTCCTCGATCTCGGTGCTGTTCTTGAGCGGATGCACCGGCCCGTCGGACCCGTCTGAGACGACTGCCATGACGCCGGTCGAGTCCTCTCCCGCGCACTACGATGCCGCTCAGGATGCATACTCCCCGGTGGTTGTGACCGTCACGAATCCGCCGATCGCCGCTCCCGCCACCGACGGACGCATACATCTGGCTTATGAGCTCCTGCTCGTCAATGCCTCGGCATCGCCGGTAACGATCGAATCGGTCGAATCCAGCGCCGACGGCGGCACACTGCAGTCGCTCACCGGCGAGGAGTTGACCGCCGTCTACCGCGGTGTCGGCACGGGGGACGCCAGCGGTACCCTCCCGGGCGGCGGAAGCGCCATGATCTGGATGGACGCGATCGTCGTATCTGCCGCCGAGGTGCCGACCACGATCGAGCACACCGTGACCGTGCGGATGCCCGAAGCCAACCCGCCCATCTACGACTCTGTCATCGTCGAACACGTTCCCGCCGTCATGGTGAGCGTTTCGATTCCCGTCACCATCGGTCCACCGCTGCAGGGCGCGGGCTGGCTGAACGGCAACGGATGCTGCACTCTCACACCGCACCGCGGAGCGGTCAGCCCCATCAACGCCGGCTTCAAGGTGCCGGAACGCTGGGCCATCGATTACGTGCAGCTCACCGAGGACGACCGGCTGTTCACCGGAGACAAGACCGTGGCCCAGAACTACCCGGCCTTCGGCAACGCCATCATCGCAGTCGCCGACGGCCCGGTGGTCGCGATGACCACCGACCGGCCTGAGCAGACACCAGGGGCGAACCCCACTGGCCTCACCCTCGACGAATACGGCGGCAACTACATCGTGCAAGACATCGGCGACGGCCGCTTCGCCTTCTACGCGCATCTGCAGCCCGGCAACCCGGAGCACGTCGAGGTGGGCCAGCAGCTGAAGAAGGGCGAACCGATCGCGCTGCTCGGCAACTCGGGCAATTCCGACGCCCCACACCTGCACTTCCACATCATGGACTCACCGAGCCCGCTCGCCTCGAACGGCTTGCCGTTCCTGATCGACTCGTTCACCCTCGACGGAGTGGTGCCGAGTGCTGAGGCGATCGAGGCAGGCTTCGCCGGCACGCCCTACAACCTCGATACTGCGCTCTCGGGCAATCGCACCTCCGAGGCGCCTCTCGTCGGGGATGTCATGACCTACGCCCCCTGACCGCTGGCCGAAAAGCATCGACGGCGACGTGAACCGGGTAGGAGACACGACCTGGGCCGGAGGAATGCCTACTCGGCCAGGACCGCGAGCTCGGCGAGCACGCGCGGATGGGCGAGGATGCGGAAGTGCCCTCCGGTGTCGAGCCGGACGTTCTTCGCTCCCGCCAGCTCGCTCCCCTCGGGGATGTGCGGGTCGAATTCGGCGTAGATCGAGACGATCCTCGCGTTGACCTCGAGCTGCCGGGTGAGACCCACGATCGACGGGTCATCCGGAGAGAAGGCGCGCAGCGTGCGCATCGGGATCCTCCGTGCGTACCGGGAACCACCGAAGGGCGTCGCGATCGCGAGCATCGCGCGCACCCGGCTCGCCGCACGACCCGTCATGACGAGCTTGCCGGCGAGGCCGCCCTTGCTGTGCGCGACGAGGATGACATCCGTCAGGTCGTTCACCTCGAGGAAGTCGGCGACCTGCTCAGCCATCTCGGCCACCGGCCGCTGGTTCCGCCGAAGCACATCGACCACGTGCACGGGATGGCCGCGCGCATGCAGCGCCGTGATGAGCGGCTGCATGAACCGCCACGTCTCGTACACCCCGGGAAGCGTGACGATGTGCGCCGCGTCGCCCGAGGAGAACTCCGCTGCGTCGGAGCGCGCGAAGGAAGCCCTGAGCTGCCAGTACCCGGCATACGCGTAGTCGGCGAGCCACCAGCCGAGCGCTTTCAGCGGGTTGATGTCGTCACCATGGGCGTCACGGGATCGGGTCGGCGGCTCGGTAATCCCATGGCGGCAAAGCTACCCGATACCGACAGAGGGGCGGGACCGAAGTCCCGCCCCTCTGCTGTGTGTCACCGGATCAGACGGTGGCTTCCTTGTAGATCGGTGCGGCGCCGTTCACGGCATCGCCCACCTTGTGGACGCGGATGTCGTTCGTCGAGCCGACGATTCCGGGAGGGGAACCGGAGATCACGACGACCTTGTCCCCTTCCTGAGCCAGGCCGCTCTTGAGCAGATAGTCGTCGACCTGCAGATACATCAGGTCGGTGTGCTGCACCATGTCGACGAGGGTCGAGCGGATGCCCCACGTGAGCGCCATACGGCGGCGGATGTCGGGCTCGGGCGTGAAGGCCAGCATCGGGATGCGCGAGCGCAGACGCGAGAGACGACGAGCGGAGTCGCCCGACTGCGTGAAGACGCAGAGGAACTTCGCGTCGACGAACTCGGCGACCTCGAGGGCGGCGAGGGTGATCGCACCGCCCTGGGTGCGCGGCTTGGTGGTGAGCGGCGCGATGCGCTCCAGGCCGTGCTCCTCGGTCGACTCGATGATGCGGGCCATGGTCTCGACGACCACGACCGGGTAGTCACCGACGCTGGTCTCGCCGGAGAGCATGACCGCATCGGCGCCATCGAGCACGGCGTTGGCGACATCGGAGGTCTCGGCACGCGTCGGCACCGGGCTGTTGATCATCGACTCGAGCATCTGCGTCGCGACGATGACGGGCTTCGCCATGCGACGGGCGAGCTCGACAGCGCGCTTCTGCACGATCGGGACGGCTTCGAGCGGCAGTTCGACACCCAGATCGCCACGGGCGACCATGATCGAGTCGAACGCGTCGACGATCTCTTCGAGGGCATCGACGGCCTGCGGCTTCTCGACCTTCGCGATGACCGGAACCCGGACACCCTCTTCGGCCATGATCTCGTGCACGCGGGTGACGTCGGACGCGTTGCGGACGAACGACAGCGCGATCAGGTCGGCGCCGATGCGCAGGCCCCAGCGGAGGTCGTCTTCGTCCTTCTCGCTCAGCGCGGGGACGTTCACGGCGACACCGGGAAGGTTGATGCCCTTGTTGTTCGACACGGCTCCGGCGACGATGACCTTCGTGGTGACGACGACGCCATCGGTCTCGACGACCTCGACGCGCACCTTGCCATCGTCGATCAGGAGGAAGTCACCGGGCTTGACGTCCTGCGGCAGACCCTTGAAGGTCGTGCCGCAGATCTCCTTGTTGCCGATGATGTCTTCGGTGGTGATCTTGAAGATGTCGCCCTTGGCGAGCTCGTAGGGGCCGTTCTCGAACTTGCCGAGACGGATCTTCGGCCCCTGGAGGTCGACGAGGATGGCGACAGCGCGGCCGGCGTCGTCCGCGGCACGGCGCACGTTGGCGTAGTTGTTCTCATGCACGGAGTAGTCGCCGTGGCTGAGGTTCAGGCGTGCGACATCCACCCCCGCATCGATCAGTGCGCGCACCGTCTCATAGGTGGAGGTGGCGGGGCCCAGGGTGGCGACGATTTTCGCGCGTCTCAACAGAATTCTCCAGGGTAGAAAAGTGGGGGAAGGTGAATCAGGCGACGGTGCCGCGGCTCAGCCTACGCGGGCTGGAGTCCGATCGCGACATCATGCGGTCGCACCGGCTCGGGAAGCACCGTGGTGCCCATCAGGAACCGATCGACGTTGGCTGCAGCCGCGCGGCCCTCGGCGATGGCCCAGACGATGAGGGACTGCCCGCGTCCGGCATCTCCGGCGACGAAGACACCGGAGACCGTGGACTCGTAGGTGGTGTCGCGACGGAACGCACCGCGGTCGGTCACCTGCGGGAGGGTCTCCTCGGTGTAGCCGTCCTGCTCCGGACCGGTGAAGCCCATCGCGATCAGCACGAGGTCCGCGGGGATCTCGCGCTCGGTGCCGCTCTTGGGAACGCGACGGCCGTCGATGTACTCGGTCTCGGCGACGCGGAGTGCCCGCACCTCGCCGACCTCGTTCGCGAGGAACTCGACGGTGGAGGCGAGGAACATCCGCTCGCCGCCCTCCTCGTGCGCGGACGCGATCTCGAACACGGTCGGCATCATCGGCCACGGCTGGTGGTCGGGACGCTCGGTGCCGGGCTGCTTGCCGATCGCGAGGTTGGTCACGCTCAGCGCGCCCTGTCGGTGTGCGGTGCCGATGCAGTCGGCGCCGGTGTCGCCGCCGCCGATCACGATGACGTGCTTGCCCTCGGCGGTGATCTGATTGGTGACCTTGTCACCGGCGACCGCGTGGTTCGACTCGACCAGGTACTCCATGGCGAAGTGCACGCCGTCGAGGTCGCGCCCGGGGATCGGAAGGTCGCGCGGCACCGTCGCGCCGGTCGCGATGACGACCGCGTCGTAGCGTGCGCGCAGGTCGGCCCAGGAGATGTCCTTGCCGATCTCGACACCCGCACGGAAGCGGGTGCCCTCTTCCTGCATCTGGCGAAGACGCGTCTCCAGCTGTCCCTTCTCCATCTTGAAGTCGGGGATGCCGTAGCGGAGCAGTCCGCCGATCCGGTCATCGCGCTCGAACACCGCGACCGTGTGTCCGGCGCGTGTCAGCTGCTGCGCGGCGGCGAGGCCGGCGGGGCCGGATCCGACGACGGCGACCGTCTTGCCGGTGAGGCGCTCGGGCGGCTCGGGCTCGACCCAGCCCTTCGCGAAGGCCTCGTCGATGATCGAGACCTCGATCTGCTTGATCGTGACCGCGGGCTGGTTGATGCCGAGCACGCACGAGCTCTCGCACGGTGCCGGGCACAGCCGTCCGGTGAACTCCGGGAAGTTGTTGGTGGCGTGCAGGCGCTCGATGGCCGCACGGCCCTCGCCGCGCCACGTGAGGTCGTTCCACTCAGGGATGAGGTTGCCGAGGGGGCAGCCGGAGTGGCAGAACGGCACACCGCAGTCCATGCAGCGGCCGGCCTGGCGCTGCAGCACGGCCTTGTCGCCGCGCTCATAGACCTCTTTCCAGTCCATGATGCGCACGGGCACGGGACGTCGTGCGGGGAGTTCCCGCTCGGTCACCTTCATGAAGCCTTTGGGATCAGCCACCGGTCACCTCCAGGATGCGGTTCCACACGATGTCGCCGTCGGGGTCGATCCCCTCGGCCAATGCTTCTTCGCGCATGCTCCGCACGGCGGCGAAGTCACGGGGAAGAACCTTGACGAACTCGGCCGCCGTCTCCTCGAAGCGCTCCAGGAGAGCGGATGCCCGCGGCGACGCGGTGCGTTCCACGTGCTCCGTCAGCAGGCTGCGCAGCACCTCGAGGTCGGCGCGGTCCAGCTGCTCGAGCAGGAGCTCTCCGCTGCCGAGGGACTGCGCGTTCACCTTGCCGGTGTCGAGCGCGTGCACGTAGGCGACGCCGCCGGACATTCCGGCGCCGAAGTTGCGGCCGGTGCTGCCGAGGATCACGGCGAGTCCGCCGGTCATGTACTCGAGCGCGTGGTCTCCCACGCCCTCCACGACGGCGGTGGCGCCCGAGTTGCGGACGAGGAACCGCTCACCCACGACACCCGAGATGAACATCGTGCCGGAGGTCGCACCGTAGCCGATGACGTTGCCGGCGATCACGTTCTCGTGCGGCGCGATCGAGGAGCCGCGCGGCGGACGGATCGTGATGTCGCCGCCGGACAGGCCCTTGCCCACGTAATCGTTGGCGTCGCCCTCCAGCCGCAGCACGATCCCCGGCGGCAGGAACGCGCCGAGCGACTGCCCTGCGGTTCCGTGCAGGGTGACGTCGATGGTCTCCTTCGGGAGCCCCGCGGCGCCGTGCCGCGACGTGACCTGGTGGCCGAGCATCGTGCCGACCGCCCGCTCGGTGTTCGCGATCGGGAGCTCGACGACGACGGGCTCGCCGTTGAGGAGCGCGCCCTTCGCGATGTCGATCAGCTGCACGTCGAAGTGCTTCTCGAGCTCGTGGTCCTGCGCGCGACCGCTGCGACGCGGCTCGCCGGCCGGAAACACGGGGCCGTCGAGCACCGGGCTGAGATCCAGGCCCTCGGCCTTCCAGTGGTCGACCGCGGCATTCATCTCGATGAGGTCGGCACGGCCGACGATCTCGTCGATCGAGCGGTATCCGAGCTCGGACAGGAGCTCGCGCACCTCCTCGGCGATGAACTCCATGAAGTTGACGACGAACTCCGGCTTGCCCGTGAACCGCTCGCGCAGAGCGGGGTTCTGCGTCGCGACGCCGACCGGGCACGTGTCGAGGTGGCAGACGCGCATCATGATGCAGCCGCTCACCACGAGCGGGGCCGTGGCGAAGCCGAACTCCTCCGCGCCGAGCAGGGCGCCGATGATCACGTCACGGCCGGTCTTGAGCTGACCGTCGACCTGCACGACCACACGGTCGCGCATGCCGTTGAGCATGAGGGTCTGCTGCGTCTCGGCCAGGCCGAGCTCCCACGGCGTTCCCGCGTGCTTGAGCGAGTTCAGCGGACTCGCGCCCGTGCCACCGTCATGCCCGGAGACCAGGATCACATCGCTGAGCGCCTTCGCCACACCGGCAGAGACCGCGCCGATGCCCGACTGGCTCACGAGCTTGGTGTGGATGCGCGCCTCGGGGTTCGCCCTCTTCAGGTCGAAGATGAGCTGCTTGAGGTCCTCGATCGAGTAGATGTCGTGGTGCGGCGGCGGCGAGATGAGCCCCACGCCGGCGGTCGCGTGACGCGTGCGCGCCACCCACGGGTACACCTTGGTCGGCGGCAGCTGGCCGCCCTCGCCGGGCTTGGCACCCTGCGCGAGCTTGATCTGGATGTCGTCCGACTCGGTGAGGTAGAGGCTCGTGACGCCGAAGCGGCCGGACGCGACCTGCTTGATCGCGCTGCGACGCTCGGGGTCGACCAGGCGGTCGGGGTCTTCGCCGCCCTCACCGGTGTTCGACTTGCCGCCGATCCGGTTCATGGCGATCGCGAGGGTCTCGTGCGCCTCGCGGGAGATCGAGCCGTAGCTCATCGCTCCCGTCGAGAAGCGCTTGACGATCGCGGACACCGGCTCGACCTCGTCCAGCGGGACGGGCTTGCGGGTGCCGGTGCGCAGGCTGAAGAGTCCACGCAGCGTCTTGAGCTCCGCAGCCTGGTCGTCGACGAGCTTCGTGTACTCGCGGAAGATGTCGTAGCGACGCGTCCGCGTGGAGTGCTGCAGCTTGAAGACCGTCTCCGGGTTGAACAGGTGCGGAGAGCCGTCGCGACGCCACTGGTACTCGCCGCCGGTCCACAGGCGCTCGTGCGCACGGGCCGCGGCATCCTCCGGGTAGGCGTAGTCGTGACGCGCCTGGTTCTCGGCGAAGATCTCCTCGATGCCGATCCCGCCGAGCTTGGACTCGGTCCGAGTGAAGTAGGCGTCGATGAACTCCTGGCTGAGGCCCACGGCCTCGAAGACCTGGGCGCCGGCGTAGGAGGACACCGTGGAGATGCCCATCTTCGACATGATCTTCAGCACGCCCTTGCCGAGCGCGTAGATCAGGTTCTTGACGGCCTTCTCCGGCGTGATACCGGTGATGTAGCCGGTGCGCACCAGGTGCTCGACCGTCTCCATCGCCAGGTACGGGTTGATCGCCGAGGCGCCGTAGCCGATGAGCGTCGCGACGTGGTGCACCTCGCGCACGTCGCCCGCTTCGACGATGAGACCGACCTTCATGCGGTTCTCGCGGCGGATCAGGTGGTGATGGATCGCCGAGACCATGAGCAGCGAGGGGATCGGCGTCAGATCCTTGTTCGAGTCGCGGTCGGACAGGATGATGAACTCGGCGCCGTTCTCGATCGCCTCGTCCACCTCCGCGCACATCTCGGTGAGACGCTCGGCGAGCGAGTCGGGCCCCGAGTCGAAGTGGTACAGACCGCGCACGGTCACGCTCGACCGGTCCGGCAGGGCCTTGTCGATGTGGCGGATCTTCGCGAGCTCGTCGTTGTCGATCACGGGGAAGTCGAGCGACACGGTGCGGGTGTGCTCCGGACCCCACGAGAGCAGGTTGCTCTCCGGACCGAGACCGAGCTTGAGGCTCGTGACGACCTCTTCGCGGATCGAGTCCAGCGGCGGGTTGGTCACCTGCGCGAATTGCTGCGTGAAGTAGTCGAAGAGCAGGCGCGGACGCTTGCTGAGCACGGCGATCGGGGTGTCCGATCCCATCGCGCCGAGGGGCTCGACACCGGTCTGGCCCATCGGGGTCAGCAGGATGCGCACCTCCTCCTCGGTGTACCCGAACGTGCGCTGACGGCGGGTGATCGAGGCCGGCGGGTGCACGATGTGCTCGCGCTCCGGGAGATCCGCGAGTCGCACCGCTCCGGCGTCCAGCCAGTCCTGCCACGGGTGCATCGTGGAGAGCTCGCGCTTGATCTCCTGGTCCTCGACGATGCGCCGCTGGGCGGTGTCGACGAGGAACATCTTGCCGGGCTGCAGGCGGCCGCGCCGCTTGATGCGCTCCGGCTCAAATGTCAGGACACCGGTCTCCGAGCCGATCACGACGAGGCCGTCGGTGGTCTCGGTCCAGCGACCGGGGCGCAGGCCGTTGCGGTCGAGGGTGGCGCCGACGAGCGTCCCGTCGGTGAAGATGAGCGCGGCGGGTCCGTCCCACGGCTCCATCTGGTTCGAGTGGTACTCGTAGAAGGAGCGGAGCTCGGGCGTGATGTCCGACTGCTTCTCATACGCCTCAGGGACCATCATCATGATGGCGTGCGGAAGGCTGCGGCCCGTGAGCGTCAGCAGCTCGAGCACTTCGTCGAAGGAGGCCGAGTCACTGGCGCCGTCGGTGCAGATGGGCAGCAGCGGCGCGACGTCGCCGAGCAGTTCGGACTCGAGCTGCGACTGACGCGCGCGCATCCAGTTGCGGTTTCCGCCGACCGTGTTGATCTCGCCGTTGTGGGCGAGCATCCGCAGGGGCTGTGCGAGAGGCCACGACGGGAAGGTGTTCGTCGAGTACCGCGAGTGCACGACGGCCAGCTCGGAGGCGAAGCGCTCGTCCTGGAGATCGGGGTAGAACGGCTCGAGCTGGAGCGTCGTGACCATGCCCTTGTAGCCGAGCGTGCGGCTCGAGAGCGAGACGAAGTAGGCGCCGAGCTCGTGGCCGGCGCGCTTGCGCAGACGGTAGGCGACGCGGTCGAGCGCGATTCCGGTGAGCGGGGCCTGTGCATGGGTGGCGCCGCCGGCGCTCACGAACAGCTGCTCGAAAGCCGGACGGGCCTCGTCGGCGAGCTTGCCGAGGTTGTCGTTGGCCGTCGGCACCTCGCGCCAGCCGAGCACGCGCAGTCCCTCGGCGCGGGCGATCTTCTCGATCCCGGCCTTCTGCTGGCGACGCTCGCTCGAATCGCGCGGCAGGAAGGCGAGCCCTGCGGCGTACTCCCCCACCGGGGGCAGCTCGAAGCCCGCCACCTCGCGCAGGAAAGCATCGGGCATCTGCGTGAGGATGCCCGCTCCGTCGCCGGTGCCGGCATCCGACCCGATCGCACCGCGGTGCTCCAGGTTGCGCAGCGC
The DNA here is from genome assembly GCF_039533965.1 of Microbacterium luteolum. Classification (NCBI taxonomy): domain Bacteria; kingdom Bacillati; phylum Actinomycetota; class Actinomycetes; order Micrococcales; family Microbacteriaceae; genus Microbacterium; species Microbacterium luteolum. Next base: position 490,330 of record NZ_BAAAUN010000001.1, on the reverse strand, counting down.
CTGGAGCGCGAGCGCGATGATGTCGTGTCCTGGCGTGCCACGCAGCGTCGCCACCATGGCGAGGCCGCAGGCGTCCTTCTCGAACGCCGGGTTGTACATGCCCTGCTTGGCCGGGTAGTGCAGCCCGACGGGTGCGCGGAGGTCGCTCGATGCCATGCGGTACCGTCCTCAGATCTTCAGGTGACCCGGGGACGTCATTGGCCGGGTGGATGCGTGGGGTTCCTCACGGAAGAGGAGGCTATCGAGAGCCGTCCGTGTCCGTGGGAGCGACGCTTGTGGCGCTGGCTCCTGCGGTGACTTCTTCGGCCGGAGGCTCGCTCAGGTCCACGAAGTCAGAGGGATTGTCCTGCGATTCTACATCAGCGCCTTCGTCACTCCGTCCGCGGCCCGGCTGGTAGGGCGACGGCTCGAGGCCGGGGTGACGGCGCGTCTGCACGATCAGGATCGCGAGGCCCACGACGACACCGATGATCGCCGCCCAGACGTTGCTGCGCAGGCCGAGGATGATCTCGCTCGGGTCGATGCGGATCGACTCCCAGACGACGCGTCCTGCGCTGTACCAGATGAGGTAGATCGCGAACAGGCGACCCCACTGGAAGAAGAGCTTGCGGCCGAGCCACAGCAGCACGAGAACGCCCAGACCGTTCCAGAGCACCTCGTACAGGAACGTGGGGTGGAACAGCGTGCCCTCGGGAAGGCCGGGAGGGAAGGCGGAGTTCGTCGACTCGATCTCGAGTCCCCAGGGCAGGTCGGTCGGCAGGCCGAAGAGCTCGTGGTTGAACCAGTTGCCGAAGCGGCCCATGGCCTGCGCGAGCAGGAGGCCGGGCGCGAGGGCGTCGGCGAAGGTCCAGAAGCGGATGCCGGTCCACCGGCATCCGAGGTAGGCGCCGATCGCGCCGCCGATAAGCGCTCCGAAGATGGCGATGCCACCCTCCCAGATCGCCCAGACCGAACCCGGCTCGAAGGGGTTCCAGGTGTTCTTGCCCTCGCCGAAGTAGAAGTTCGGGTGGGTCAGCACGTGGAAGATGCGCGCGCCGATGATCGCGATCGGGACCGCGAGGATCGAGATGTCGATCACGACCCACGGCTCCGCACCGCGCTTGGTCAGGCGGTGGTTGGTGATCAGCGCGGCCGCGATGATGCCGGCGATGATGCACAGGGCGTAGAAGTGGATCCGAACCGGCCCCAGGTCGAAGTACGACACAGGAGGGCTCGGGATGCTGGCGAGCACGCCGTTGAAGGTGCTGTGGAGCGCGAGGGACATGAGTGCGATTCTAGTTCTCGTGATCGGGGCGTGCCGACGACGTGCCGGATGCCAGGTTTCGGGTGACCTCGGCGAGAGCCGGGATGCCGCCGTCGCGCAGCGCGCGGACGAGCGCGGTGCCGACGATCGCGCCGTCGGCGTACTCCGAGACGCCGGCGATCTGCTCGGCGGTGGAGATGCCGATGCCGACGCAGGCGCGGGCGACTCCGTGATCGCGCAGGCGCGCGACGAGCGTGCGAGCGGCCCGGTCGAGCTCGGTGCGCTCTCCGGTGATGCCCATGGTCGAGACGGTGTACACGAAGCCGGTGGACGACTTCACGACGAGATCGAGGCGCTCGTCCGTGGAGGTGGGTGCAGCCAGGAAGACGCGGTCGAGTCCGGTGCGCTGGCTCGCGGCGATCCACTCCCCTGCGACGTCCGGCGTGATGTCGGGCGTGATGAGCCCGGCGCCGCCGGCCGCGAGCAGGTCGTCCGCGTAACGGTCGATGCCGTACTGCAGTACCGGGTTCCAGTAGGTCATCACGAGCACCGGCGCGTCGGTGGCGGCCGTGATGGCGCGCACGGCCGTGAACAGATCGGCCGTCGTGAACCCGGCGGCCAGCGCCTGGGTCGTCGCCTCCTGGATGACCGCGCCGTCCATCACCGGATCGCTGTACGGCGGGCCGAGCTCGATGATGTCGACACCGTTCTCCGCGAGCGCGATGGCTGCCTGGATGCTGGTCTCGAGGTCGGGGAAGCCGACGGGGAGGTAGCCGATGAAGGCGCTGCGTCCGTCGGCGTGTGCGGCGGCGATCGCCTGTTCCACGCGGCTCACAGTTCCGGTTCCCCCTTCGAGGCCGCCTTCTCGGCGGCGCTCTCCTCTGCGACGTCGTGCGCCAGGGCCGCTTCGTCGTACAGCTCGAAGTAGCGCGCCGCCGTGTCCATGTCCTTGTCGCCGCGCCCGGACAGGCAGATGGCGATGATCGCATCCGGCCCGAGCTCGCGGCCGACACGCAGCGCACCGGCGAGGGCGTGCGCCGACTCGATCGCCGGGATGATGCCCTCGGTGCGGCTGAGCAGGCGCAGCGCCTGCATCGCCTCGTCGTCGGTGGCCGGGATGTACTCCGCACGGCCGATGTCGGCCAACCAGGAGTGCTCGGGACCGACGCCGGGGTAGTCGAGGCCCGCGGAGATCGAGTGCGACTCGATCGTCTGGCCGTCGCCGTTCTGCAGCACGTAGGTCTTCGCTCCGTGGAGCACGCCGGGGCGTCCGCGTTCGATGGAGGCGGCGTGGCGGTCGGTGTCGACACCGTCTCCGGCGGCCTCCACACCGTAGAGCTTCACGCTCTCGTCGTCCAGGAACGCGTCGAACATGCCGATCGCGTTCGACCCGCCGCCGACGCAGGCGAAGACCGCGTCGGGGAGCCGACCGACCTCGTCGAGGAGCTGCGCCCTGGCCTCCTCGCCGATGATCTTCTGGAAGTCGCGGACCATCGCCGGGAACGGGTGCGGGCCTGCGGCGGTGCCGAAGATGTAGTTGGTCGTCTCGACGGATGCCACCCAGTCGCGGTACGCGTCGTTGATCGCGTCCTTGAGGGTGCGGGAGCCGGAGGTGACCGCGACGACCTCGGCGCCGAGCAGGCGCATCCGCGCCACGTTGAGGGCCTGGCGCTCGGTGTCGACCTCGCCCATGTAGATCGTGCAGTCGAGCCCGAACAGTGCGGCAGCGGTCGCCGTGGCGACGCCGTGCTGACCGGCACCGGTCTCGGCGATCACGCGGGTCTTGCCGAGCCGCTTGGTGAGCAGGGCCTGACCGAGGACGTTGTTGATCTTGTGGGACCCGGTGTGGTTCAGGTCCTCGCGCTTCAGGAAGATCCGCGCACCACCGGCGTGCTCAGCGAACCGCGGCACCTCGGTGATCGCCGAGGGGCGACCGGCGTACGAGCTCAGGAGCTGGGCGAGCTCGGCGCGGAACTCCGGATCGGCCACCGCAGCCTCGTAGGCCACCGTGAGTTCGTCGATCGCGGCGATCAGCGACTCGGGCATGTACCGCCCGCCGAACTCTCCGAAGTAGGGTCCGTGCTGGTCGCGCAGACTCATGATGCCTCCAGGAAGCTCTTGAGGGTGGCGACGGGGTCGCCCGTGACGAGCGCCTCGCCGATGAGGACGACATCCGCGCCGGCGGAGCGGTAATGCACCACGTCGGCGGGAGTCAGGACGGCGGATTCGGCGATCTTCACCGCGGTGTCCGGGATGCGATCGACCAGGCGGCCGAACAGATCGCGGTCGAGTTCGAGGGTCTTCAGATCGCGCGCGTTCACGCCGATCAGCGGTGAGCCGAGATCGATCGCCGCCTCGAGCTCATCGGCCGAGTGCGTCTCGACGAGCGGTGTCATGCCGAGCTCGGTGATGAATCCGAACAGATCCTGCAGCACGGCGGGCTCGAGTCCGGCGACGATCAGGAGCACGAGGTCGGCTCCCGCCGCCCTGGCCTCGAGAACCTGGTAGCGGTTCGCGATGAAGTCCTTGCGGAGCACCGGCAGGGACACGCGGGATGTGACGGCTTCGAGGTCGGCGAGGCTGCCGCCGAAACGGCGCTCCTCGGTGAGCACGCTGATCGCGGAGGCTCCCCCGGTCTCATAGAGCGATGCCTGGAGGGCGGGGTCGGGGATGTCGGCGAGGGCGCCGCGCGACGGGCTGGCCCTCTTGACCTCGGCGATGATCTTCACCTGATCGGCGGGAGCCAGGAACGACAGGGCATCCTTCGCCGCGGGTCGGGCGAGCGCCTCCCGTTCGACGACGTCGAGGGGACGCGTGAGCGAGCGACGCTCGGCGTCTGCGACAGCGCCGGCCGTCAGGTCGGCGAGGACCACTAGTGCGCCTTCGGCGAGTACTTGGGGCCCTTCACGCCGTAACCGGCCTTGGCCAGCGCCCAGCCCACGATCGCACCGATCGGGATGAGAGCCGAGGAGATCCAGACGAGGGTCGGCTGCTCGAAACAGAACGCGACGGTGCCGGCGGTGAAGCCGACGAGCATGATCACGACGGCGGTCCAGGCCGCAGGCGAGTGTCCGTGGCCGGGGTCGGCGATCGGGTTGGTCATGTTCTCCTCCGGGGGACGACGTGCGGGGCGTGTTCAGTCTATCGGGGTCACCGCGTCGGGTCGGTTCCGCGGGACAGCTCGTCCCAGGAATCGACCGCGTCAACGGGACCGTCGTGCGGGGCCGCGTCGGCGGCATCCGTGCGGTAGCGGCGGCCACCGGCCTTCCATCCACGCCACGTCACGAGGACGACGACGGATGCCGCGAGAAGGAGGACCCAGCCGACCAGCGCGATGATCGGCCAGGCGGTCGGCGCGACCGCCTGCACGACGTCGCCCAGGGCGCCGCCGCCGGCCAGACCGGTGGCATCGGTCACGGAGGGGCCCACCGCGTCGACGGGGGCGGCGAGCAGCTGCAGCGTGGACCAGATGAGGAAGACGGATGCCGCCCCGGCCAGCACGGCGAAGATGACCCGCAGCACACGGGCCGCGATGGAGAGTGCGGCGCCGAGGGCCAGCACCGCCAGACTCAGCGGTGCGAGCAGGACGAGGGCCGATGCGCCGGGTACCAGGATCGCCTCCCCCGCATCCGCGCGCTCGACCGTCAGCCACGTCTGCGTCGACGAGATGATGCCGATCGCGCCGGCGAGGAGGAAGCCGGAGACCGAGATCGAACGACCCCGCTGGGCGAAGGTCACGACTCCCCCGCTCCCACGGTCGCCTCGAGATCGGTGGTGTCGAAGCAGGTGCGGGTGCCGGTGTGGCACGCGGGGCCGGTCTGCGCGACCTCGAGGAGGATCGCGTCGCCGTCGCAGTCGAGGCGGGCCTCGCGCACGACCTGGATGTTGCCCGAGGTGTCGCCCTTGCGCCAGTACTCCTGCCGGGAGCGCGACCAGTACGTCGCGCGTCCCGACGTGAGGGTGCGGCGCAGCGCCTCGGCATCGACCCAGGCGAGCATCAGCACTTCGTGGGTGTCCCACTGCTGCACGATCACCGGCGCCAGGCCGTCGGCGTTGAAGACGACCTGGGCGATGCGCTCCTCGATCGAACTCATCGGACCAGCACTCCTTCCGCGCGCAGCGCGTCCTTGACGTCGCCGACCGTCAGCGCGCCGGTGTGGAACACGCTCGCGGCGAGCACGGCATCCGCTCCGGCCTTGATGGCGGGCGCGAAGTCCGCGGCCTTGCCGGCGCCGCCGGAGGCGATCACCGGCACGTCCGCCACCTCGCGCATGAGGCGCACGAGCTCGAGGTCGAAGCCGTCCTTGGTGCCGTCGGCGTCGATCGAATTGACGAGGAGCTCTCCGGCGCCGCGCTCCGTGGCCTCGCGGGCCCACGCGAGCGCATCGAGCGTCGTCTGCGTGCGGCCGCCGTGCGTGGTCACGACGAATCCCGACGGGGTCGTGTCGGCGCGCTTCACGTCGAGCGAGAGGACCAGCACCTGGGCGCCGAAGCGGTCGGCGATCTCGCCGATGAGCTCCGGACGCGCGATGGCCGCCGAGTTCACGCCGACCTTGTCCGCACCGACCGCGAGCAGTCGTGCCACGTCGTCGACGCTGCGCACTCCCCCGCCGACGGTGAGCGGGACGAAGACCTGCTCGGCCGTGCGCTGCACCACGTCATAGGTCGTCGCACGGGCATCGACCGTGGCGGTGACGTCGAGGAAGGTGATCTCGTCTGCACCCTGCGCGGCGTAGTGCCGGGCGAGCTCGACCGGGTCGCCCATGTCGCGCAGGTTCTCGAAGTTGACGCCCTTGACGACGCGGCCGTCGGCGACGTCCAGACACGGGATGACGCGGCTGGCGAGAGCCATCAGAGCCTCGCGTTGTGGATGGCGGTGACGAGGATGGCGCGCGCACCGAGCGCGTACAGCTCGTCCATCACGTGGTTGACGCGCGTCCGCGCGACCATGACCCGCACGGCCACCCACTCGGGGTCGCGCAGCGGCGAGACGGTCGGGGACTCGACACCGCCGGCGATCTTGACCGCGTCGTCGAGCAGCGCGACGGGCAGGTCGTAGTCGATCATGACGAAGCGACGCGCGACCATGACGCCCCGCAGGCGCCGGAGGAGCGTCTCGGAGCCGTCGGCATCGACCGGACCGGCGATGAGGACCGCCTCGGACTCCAGGATCACGGGGCCGAACACGTCGAGCCCCGCCTGCCGGAGCGTCGTGCCGGTCTCGACCACGTCGGCGACCGCATCCGCGACACCGAGGCGCACGGCGGACTCCACCGCACCGTCCAGGGGGACGAGGTCGACGGCGATGCCCCGCTCATCGAGGAAGGCGTCGACGAGCCCGGGGTACGAGGTCGCGATGCGCAGACCGTCGAGTTCCGAGACATCGCTGTAGCGGCCGGAGGGCGCGGCGAAGCGGAACGTGGAACCGGCGAACCCGAGTGCCTCGATCTCCCGCGCGCCCGGCATCCGCGCGTCCAGCAGGAGGTCGCGTCCGGTGATGCCCACATCGATGGCTCCGGAGCCGACGTACGTGGCGATGTCCTTCGGGCGGAGGAAGAAGAACTCGACGTCGTTCTCGGCGTCGATGACGTGCAGGGTCTTCGGGTCGCGTCTACCGGCGTAGCCGGCCTCCGCGAGCATGTCGGCGGCGGTCTCGGAGAGCGAGCCCTTGTTCGGAACAGCGATGCGCAGCATGGATGGCCTTCAGTTCGAGAGGAGAGGAACGGAGCGCATCACAGATGTCGGTAGACGTCCTGCAGGCTGAGCCCCTTCGCGATCATCATGACCTGCAGGTGGTAGAGCAGCTGGGAGATCTCCTCGGCGGCGTCCTCGTCGGACTCGTACTCCGCCGCCATCCAGACCTCGGCGGCCTCTTCGACGATCTTCTTGCCGATCGTGTGCACGCCGGCATCCAGCTCGGCGACGGTGCCGGATCCCTCTGGGCGGGTCTCGGCCTTGACGCTGAGCTCGGCGAACAGCTCGTCGAAAGTCTTCACCCCTCCAGGCTACCGGCTCGCGCGCGGTCCCTGAGCCGAGTGACGGCCGCCTCGATGTCGTCGGCCCCGAAGACCGCCGAGCCCGCGACGAAGGTGTTCGCACCGGCGGCGGCGGCGATCTCGATCGTGCTGTCCGAGATGCCCCCGTCGACCTGCAGCCACACCTGCGATCCGCGCCGGTGCGCCTCGTCGGCGAGTGCCCGCAGCTTCGGCATCGTCTCGGGCATGAAACCCTGCCCGCCGAATCCCGGCTCCACGGTCATGACGAGGATCTGATCGAACTCCTCGAGGACCGAGTAGAGGGGCTCCGCGGGGGTGTCCGGCTTGATGGCGATGCCGGCCCGTGCGCCGATGTCCCGCAGCCGGCGGGCGAGAGCGATCGGATCCGCGGCCGCCTCGAGGTGGAACGTCACGCTGGCCGCGCCGAGTTCCGCATAGCCCGGAGCCCAGCGGTCCGGGTCGGTGATCATGAGGTGCACGTCGAGCGGGATGGGGCTGGTCGCCTGGATGCGCTCCACCATCTGCGGTCCGAACGTGAGGTTCGGGACGAAGTGGTTGTCCATCACGTCGACGTGCGCGAAGTCAGCCGTCGCGATCTTGGCGAGATCGGCCTGCATGTTCACGAAATCGGCGGCCAGGATGCTGGGGTTGATGCGAGGTGCGCTGGGGAGTTCCACGGTCCTAGTCTTCCTTCGCTGCGGTGTTCGGGGCGTCCGTGCGCTGGAGCAGCGCGAGGAACATGGCGTCGGTGCCATGACGATGCGGCCAGAGCTGTGCGCTGCCGGAACCCGCGCGTCCGTCCTCGGCGAGGTCGATCGGCGAGCGGGCGAGATCGGCGATCACGGACCGCGCATCGAGCTCGGTGATGTCGGCACGGTCGCGCAGCACCTCCTGCACGACGCCGACCGTCTCGGCGAGGTGCGGCGAGCACGTGACGTACGCCACGATGCCGCCGGGTGCGAGAGCCTCCAGTGCAGCGGTCAGCAGATCGACCTGCAGCGGCACGAGTTCCGCGACGTCGGCCGGCGACTTGCGCCACCGCGCTTCGGGGCGGCGACGCAGCGCACCGAGGCCGGTGCAGGGAGCATCGACGAGGATCCGGTCGAAGGCCCCGGCCCTGGACGCGGCGAGCTCGCGGCCATCTTGTTCGTGGACCACGACTTCGCCCGGCACGGCCCGGAGTGCGTTGCGCACCAGACGGGCGCGCGTGGGGACGATCTCGTTCGCTTCGAGGATCGCTCCGTGCTCGCGGGCGATCGCGGCGAGGAGGGCCGTCTTGCCGCCGGGGCCCGCGCACAGGTCGAGCCACCGCTCCCCCGCCCGGATCGGCGCGGCCTCAGCCAGAGCCAGCGCGACGAGCTGAGAACCTTCGTCCTGGACGCGCACGGTGCCGCCCGAGGCTTCGACGGAGCGTCGCGGGTCGCCGCCGGGCGACGCGAAAGCGGTGGCGGCATAGGGTCGACGAGGGTCGACGGGCTCGGCAAGTCCGGGCAGCGCCACGAGAGTCACTTCCGGCGAGACGTTGTCGGCCTCGAGCAGCGCCTCGAGCTCGTCGACACGCCCCTCGGCCGAGAGCGCACGTCGCAGCGCCCGGATGATCCAGACCGGATGCGCCGATCGCAACGCGAGGCGCTCGTCGTCGGAGCGCGCGTCCTGCTCGATCCGCTCCTGCCACTGCTCGGGCGTCTCCCGCGCGATCCGCCGGAGCACGGCGTTCGTGAAGCTCGAAGCTCCGCGTCCGACGGTCGTCGCCACCAGGTTCACCGACTCGTTGACGGCGGCGTGGGAGGCGACGCGGGTCGCCAGCAGCTGGTGCACGGCGAGGCGGAGGGCATCCAGGACGGCGGGATCGATGCTGTCGGTCGCACGATCGGCTGCCGCCGCGATGATCGCGTCATAGAGCCCGCGGCGCCGCAGGGTGCCGTAGGTCAGCTCGGTGGCGAGGGCGGCGTCCTGCGGCGTGAGCCCAGCCTCGGCGATGGCCGTGGGAAGGATGAGATTGGCGTACGCGTCGGAATCCGAGACGGCGCGCAGCACGTCATAGGCGACCTGTCGAGCCGGCTGCACGGCGCGGCTCGGGCCACGACCGCCGGATCGCTCACCGCGATTCGTCGGGCGGGCCTCGCCACCCGATCGCCCCTGGGGACGACGTGCCGACCTTCCCTGCTCTGACGGGCTCATGATCCGGCACGCAGCCCTTCCGTGTCGCGCTGTCCGCGCCACCAGTCGACGGCGCTCATCGCGCCCTTGCCCGCCGGCTGCACGCGCGTGACAGCGAGAGGGGCGGATGCCGTGCCGATCAGCAAGGCGGATCTCGTGCTGCTGATCCGGCCGGGCTCCAGAGGCTCTGCGTCACCGGCGGGTGCCGCCTCGAGGATCTTCAGCCGCTGGCCGTCGATCGTCGTGTGCGCTCCGGGCTCGGGGGTCACACCGCGGAAGCGCGCGAACAGCGCATCGACGGACTGCGACCAGTCGAGCAGGCCGTCGTCGAGCGTCAGCTTCGGGGCGAGGGTCGGTTCTCCCTGCTGCGGCACGGCACGGGCGGTGCCATCGGCGATCGCGGCCACGACCTCTACGGTCAGCTCGGCGCCGTCGTGCGCGAGGGTCTCCAGCGCCTGATCGGCGGTGGCGGTCGGCGCGACGTCGATCGTGCGCATGGCGAACACATCGCCGGCGTCGAGCTCCGGGACGAGCTGGAAGACGCTCGCGCCGAGCTCGCGATCACCGGCGATCAGCGCGCGCTGCACCGGAGCGGCTCCCCGCCATGCGGGCAGCAGCGAGAAGTGGAGGTTGATCCATCCGGCATCCGGAGCGGAGAGCAGCGGCTCGCGCACCAGGCCGCCGTACGCGACGATCACACCGAGCTCGGGCGCGAGCGCCGTGATCTGCGCCGTGGCATCGGCGTCGAGACGCGCCGCGCGGATCACGGGGAGACCGAGCTCATCGGCCGCCTGGGCGACCGGCGATGGCGTCAGCACCCGCTTGCGGCCGAGCGGTGCATCGGGGCGCGTGACGACCGCGACGATGTCGTGCAGCGTCGCGAGACGTCGCAGGGTGGGCACGGCAGCAGCGGGTGTGCCGGCGAAGACGAGGCGCATGAAGGTTCTCCGGATGGGTCAGAGCTCTGGATCGAGGATATCGAGACGGACCGAGAGAGTGTTCTTCGCGTTGCGCGCCCGGCCTCGACGTCCGGCGACCGCCTCGGCCACGACCGCCGCCCGCAGGACCGTCGCGACGCGGCTGCCGGCGCCGTAGTCGAATCGGACGAGTGCGCGCACGCGCGGCGGCACGTCCTCGGAGTCGACGGGCACGGGCCCGAGGACGGCATCGGCGGGAAGCGCGAGTTCTCCCAGAGCCACCAGGGCGCGTGAGACGGCCGCGGCCGACCCCTCGACCAGGGCGACACGCGCCGTCGGGGGCATGTGCAGCGGTGCACGGCTCTCGAGCTCGGAACGCGCGTAGCCCGCCTGATTCCAGGTCGCGAGAGCCATGCCGACCGCACCGCTCACGCCGACCAGATGGATCGGGGCTCCGGGAGCGGCGAGGGCAGCCGCGTTCGACCACCAGCGCAGGCAGGCCTCGCCGATGCGCAGATCCGGCGCCTGCAGCATCCGCGGCCCGTCGAGGAGGACGACGGCACGGTACCCGCCGGCGGCGAGCGGTTCGGCCCCGCGCGTCGCCACCACGAGTGCGGGCTTCGCATCGACGCGCTCGACGGGGTGCGCGCTGTCGGCGACGATCACTCGGATCCCCGGGAACGCCCGCCCGAGCTCGTCGGCGGTGCGTTCGCTGCCGGAGGACGCGAGCCGGAGCTTCGTCGACGAGCACGCCGGGCAGGCCCAGGCGCGCGCGCTGCGGCCGCACCAGCCGCACACGGGGACGGCGCCGCGGTGGCGCGCGCCGAGCGGACCTCCGCAGTGCGGGCAGCGGGCGGGCGCGCGGCACTCAGCGCAGACCAGCGAGGGTGAGAAGCCGGGCCGTGAAACCTGCACCAGCACAGGGCCCTCCGCCGCCGCGGTGCGTGCAGCGAGGAACGCCGAGGACGGCATCCGCTGGGCGGCCGGCTGCTCCATCTCCTGCGGCGTGCTGAGCACGACCTTCGGAAGCACACGGCGCGCCGCGCGCACATCCTGCAGCCAGCCGTGCGCGACGAGGCGCTCCACGTCGGTCGTGCGGGTGTGTCCGGCGAACAGCAGAGCCGACTGCTCGAGCTCCTGCCGGAGGAGCGCCGCGTCCCGCGCGTTCACGTACGGTGCGAGCTGCTCGCCGAGCAGCGGGTCGCCGTCGTCCCAGACGGCGACGAGACCCGCCTCGACCGGGGCGTATACGGCCGACCGGTTCCCCACGACGATGCAGGGCGACTCCTCGAGCGTGCGGAGGAAGCCGCGGTAGCGGTCCGGGTTGGTCTGACGGGAGTCGTATCGGACGACGGATTCGCCGGGGACGAGCGACTCGAGGGCCGTGAGCAGCCGATCGAGGTCGCGGTGGTCGGGCACGATCAGGATCGAGGAGCGGCCCGCCGCCAGCATCCGCGTCGCCGATGCTGCCAGGAGCTGAGCCCAGGCCTCTCCCCCGTCGCGCAGCTGCGGGACGGCTTCGACGGCGGCACGTCCGCCGTCGTCCAGCACGGCGACGAGGCCCTCGTAGACATCGAGGATCTCCTGGCTCCGCTCCGCGGCAGCCTCTTCCACCACCGGTGCCGGGCTTTCACCGGTCCAGGCCTTCTCGACCCGCACCTGCCGCTTCGGGATCACCAGTCGCAGTACATCGGAGGCGGAACCTGCCGCGCGATCGGCGACGCGCCGCGCGTGCCGGTGCAGCCGCTCCGGCAGCACCGGCACCGTGGACACGACGCTGTCGACCTCGGAGAGGGGGCGGTCGGCGTCATCCTCGGTGTCGATGTCGACGATGTAGCCGTCGATCACACGACCTGCGGTGCGCAGCGGCACGCGCACGCGCACCCCGAGCGGCACCTCGCCGAACTCCGCAGGGAGGGCGTAGTCGAACAGGCGGTCGAGCTGCGGCAGCGGCGAGTCGAGGAGCACGCGCGCGATGCGCCGGCTCTCGGGCGTCATGAGGACCGAGGCCCCATCAGAGACCGGCAGCGCGGCGCAGCTCTTCGACGCGGTCGGTCCGCTCCCACGTGAAGTCGGGAAGCTCGCGGCCGAAGTGGCCGTACGCGGCGGTCTGCGCGTAGATGGGCCGCAGCAGGTCGAGCTGCTCGATGATGGCCTGTGGGCGCAGGTCGAAGACCTGCTCGATCGCACGGATGATCGCCTCATCGGTCACCTTGCCGGTGCCGAACGTCTCGACGTAGAGCCCCACCGGACGCGCGACGCCGATCGCGTACGCGACCTGCACCTCGAGCCGATCGGCGAGCCCGGCGGCGACGGCGTTCTTCGCGACCCAGCGCGTGGCGTACGCTCCGGAGCGGTCGACCTTCGACGGGTCCTTGCCGCTGAAGGCGCCACCGCCATGACGGGCTGCTCCCCCGTACGTGTCGATGATGATCTTGCGGCCGGTGAGGCCGGCATCGCCCTTGGGTCCACCTGTGACGAAGGGACCTGCCGGGTTGATGTAGTGCGTGACATCGCTCAGATCGAGGCCCGTGGTCGCGAGGATCGGGTCGATGACGTGCTCGCGCACCTGCGCCTTCAGCTCGTCCTGCGAGATGTCGGGGTGGTGCTGCGTGGAGAGCACGACCGCGTCGACGGTCTTGGGCGTGAATCCGTCGTAGCCGAGGGTGACCTGCGTCTTGCCGTCGGGGCGGAGGAACGGCAGCAGACCGCTGCGACGCACCTCGGTGAGGCGCTCGGCGATGCGGTGCGCCGTCCAGGCGGCCATCGGCATGAGCTGCGGCGTCTCGTTGGTCGCGAAGCCGAACATGATGCCCTGATCGCCGGCGCCGAGCGCGTCGAGCGGATCGACGGACGAGCCGTCGCGGTGTTCCTGCGCATTGTCGACGCCGTGCGCGATGTCGGTGGACTGCTCGCCGACCGAGATGCTGACACCGCAGGAATCGCCGTCGAAGCCGGTCTCGCTCGACGTGTAGCCGATGCGGTTCACGACCTGGCGGACGATCGTCGGGATGTCGACGTATGCCTCGGTGCGGATCTCCCCCGCCACATGCACGAGGCCGGTGGTGACGAGCGTCTCCACCGCGACGCGCGAGCCCGGGTCCTTCGCGAGCAGACCGTCGAGGATGCTGTCCGAGATCTGGTCGCAGATCTTGTCCGGGTGCCCTTCGGTGACGGACTCGGACGTGAACAGACGCAGCGCGCTCATCGGTGCTCCAGAACGGGGACGGACGGTGGGAGGGGTGTTGCACCCATTCTGGACCGCGGCGCCGACAGAGCGGCGCGCGCGGCCTCGAATATCACTCCGCGTGACGCAGGCGCAGCTTGTCCTCGTTGATCTCGTGCAGTGCGATGGTGAGCGGCTTGTCCTCGACCGAGGAGTCGACGAGCGGGCCGACGTTGTCGAAGAGGTTGCCCTCGTGCAGGTCGGAGTAGTAGTCGTTGATCTGACGGGCGCGCTTGGCGGCGTAGATCACGAGCTCGTACTTGGAGTCGACGCGGTCGAGCAGGTTGTCGATGGGGGGATCGATGATGCCCTTGGTGTGGTGTCCGGCCATGATGGGACCTCCAGATCAGGCGACGGGAGCGTCGCGAAGACGGTGCAATAGGCGCGACAGAGAACTCAGCGCGCAGAGCCTGAGGACAATTCTACGACCTCGTGGGCGGCAGCGGCGACGTCCTCGTTCACGATGAGGTGATCGAACTCGTTCTGGGCGGCCAGTTCGACCTTCGCGGTGCGCAGTCGTCTGGCCCGTTCCTCGGCCTCCTCGGTGCCCCGGCCGACCAGTCGGTGGACCAGTTCGTCCCAGCTCGGCGGGAGCAGGAAGATGAGCGTCGCCGCGGGTTCGGCGCGCCGCACCTGACGTGCGCCCTGCAGGTCGATCTCGAGCAGAACGGTCTTGCCCGCAGCCAGCGCGGCGTCGATCGGCGCCCGTGGAGTGCCGTAGCGGGAGCGATTGTGCACCACGGCGTATTCGAGCAGTTCGTCGTCGGCGATCAGGCGATCGAACTCGGCGTCGTCCACGAAGAAGTAGTGCACGCCCTCGATCTCGCCGGGACGCGGAGGGCGCGTCGTCGCCGACACCGAGAGGTGGATCTCCGGGTTGTGCTCGCGGATGTGGGCCGCGACGGTGCCCTTGCCGACGGCGGTCGGCCCCGCGAGCACGAGCAGTCGGCTGCGTGCACCGCGCGGCTCCAGCACAGGGAACCGGGAGTCGAGCCAGGTCTCGAGGACGACGCGCTGACGAGCGCCGAGCCCGCCGAGACGCTTGACCGGCGAGATGTGCAGCTCCCCCAGCACGCGATCGCGCTTGCCCGCGCCGATCGCGGGGAGGGCGAGGAGGAAGTCGGTGATCCGCATGGACCCTTCGACCGAGTCCGCATCCGCGGTGGCGCGGTGCAGCACGGTCTGCGGCGACACGACGCGCATCGTGAGATCGCGCTTCAGCGACGCCCTGGCCCGTCGACGTTCCACGGCCCTGCGGGCGGCCGCCGCGCGGTCCACCTCGGGGACGGTCCGACGCACCTCAGACACTGACGACCTCCCGGTATTCGGCTGCGCGGGCGTCGATCGCTGCGGCGAGTCCGTCCGGACCCGCGGAGAGGATGCTGCGGCTCTCGCTCGCGATCACGGCATCCGACATCCGTCTGAATCGTGGACGCAGGTCGGCCGGCGTCGCTCCCTGCGTGCCGAAGCCCGGGGCGAGGATCGGAGCCGTGGGCGCGAACGGTGCGATGCCGGCCTGCGCCCAGTCCACCGTCGCGCCGATGACGAAGCCGAAGCTGCCCCAGGCGCCATCGGCCGACGCGGCGGCGTTGCGCGCCGAGACATCCGCGATGATCTCGGCCGAGACGGTCACTCCGGTGGATCCGATCGAGCGCTGCACGCCCTCGGCCTCGGGGTTGCTGGTGGCGGCGAGCACGAACAGGCCCTTGCCGTACTTCTCGGCCAGTGAGAACGCGCCGTCGAGGGCGCCGACGCCGAGGAAGGGGTTCACCGTGAGGGCGTCGGCCTCCAGCGGCGATCCGGGCGTGAGCCACGCTGTCGCGTAGTCGTCCATGGTCGAGCCGATGTCACCGCGTTTGGCGTCCGCGATCACGAGCAGCCCGGCCGCGCGTGCGGCCGCGAGCACATCCTCCAGGGCTGCGAACCCCTTCGAACCGAACCGCTCGAAGAACGACACCTGCGGCTTGACGACGCCGACGCGGCCCGCGGCCGCCTCGACCGTGCGCAGCCCGAAGGTGCGCACGCCGCTCGCATCGTCGCTCAGACCCCAGGCGGCGAGAAGCGCCGCGTGCGGATCGATGCCGACACAGAGCCGGCCATGCGCTCCGAGTGCAGCGCGGGCCCGCTCGCCGAAGGTCTGCGTCATAGTGCAGCCGCCCGATCGATCGCGTACTCCTGCAGACTCCGCACCTGGAAGCCCTCGTGCGCGGCATCCATACCGCTCACGGCGGCACCGAGCACGGCCATCGTCGTGAAGAGCGCCTTGTCGGCCGCGACGGCCGCCGCGCGGATCTCGTAGCCGTCGGCACGTGCCGCGCCGCCGGACGGGGTGTTCACGACGATGTCGATCGCTCCCTCGTTGATCAGGTCGACGATGTTCTTCGCGCCGGACTCCTGCGTCTCGCTGTACTTCTCCACCACGGTCACCGCGATGCCGTTGCGGGAGAGGATCTCCGCGGTGCCCTCGGTCGCGACGATCGTGAACCCGAGCTGCTGCAGGCGGTGCGCCGGCAGGATCACCGCGCGCTTGTCGGAGTCGGCGACCGAGATGAACACGGTGCCCGAGGTGGGCATGCCGCCGTACGCCGCCGCCTGGCTCTTCGCGAAGGCGGTCGGGAAGTCGCGGTCGATGCCCATGACCTCACCCGTGGAGCGCATCTCCGGGCCGAGCACGGAGTCGACGGTCTTGCCGTCGGCGGTGCGGAAGCGCTTGAACGGCAGCACGGCCTCCTTGACGGCCACCGGGGCGCCCAGGGGCACGCGCGAGCCGTCCTGCTGCGGCAGCATGCCCTCGGCACGCAGCTCCGCGATCGTCGACCCGGTCATGACGCGGCTCGCCGCTTTTGCCATCGGGATGCCGAGCGCCTTGGACACGAATGGCACCGTGCGACTGGCGCGAGGGTTCGCCTCGATGACGTAGAGCACGCCGGCGCTGATCGCGAACTGCACGTTCAGCAGGCCGCGCACGCCGACGCCCTCGGCGATGGCCAGGGTCGCCTCGCGCACGCGATCGACATCGGTGCGTCCGAGCGAGACGGGCGGGAGCGTGCAGCTGGAGTCGCCGGAGTGGATGCCGGCCTCCTCCAGGTGCTCCATGACGCCGCCGATGTAGAGGTCGGTCCCGTCGTACAGCGCGTCGACGTCGAGCTCGATCGCATCGTCCAGGAAGCGGTCGACGAGCAGGGGCTTGCCCTCCTCGATGATGACCTCTCCGGCCGTGCGCACGAAGTAGTCGCGCAGCGACGCCGTGTCGTACACGATCTCCATACCGCGACCGCCGAGCACGAAGCTCGGGCGTACCAGCACCGGGTAGCCGATCTCCTCGGCGATGCGTACGGCGCCGTCAGCGTCGATCGCGGTGCCGTTGCGCGGGGCGAGGAGTCCGGCGTCGTCGAGCAGACGCGAGAACAGCTCGCGCTCCTCGGCGAGGTCGATGGCGGCGGGGCTGGTGCCGAGCACCGTGTAGCCGGCCGCCTCGATGCCCTTGGCGAGTCCCAGCGGGGTCTGTCCGCCGAGCTGGCAGACGACGCCGAGGATCGTGCCGCTCGCGGCTTCCGCATCCAGGACCTCGAGCACGTCCTCGAGCGTGAGCGGCTCGAAGTACAGCCGGTCGGACGTGTCGTAGTCGGTCGAGACCGTCTCCGGGTTGCAGTTGACCATCACTGTCTCGAATCCGGCATCCGACAACGCGAACGAGGCGTGCACGCACGAGTAGTCGAACTCGACGCCCTGCCCGATGCGGTTCGGGCCCGAGCCGATGATGACGACCTTGGTGCGCTCGGAGGGAGCGACCTCGGTCTCGAAGTCGTAGCTGGAGTAGTGGTACGGCGTCAGCGCCGGGAACTCCCCCGCGCACGTGTCGACCGTCTTGTAGACCGGGCGGATGCTCAGACCGTGACGGATGCCGCGCACCTCGGGCTCGTTCGTGCCACGGAGCTCACCGAGCTGCGCGTCGGAGAAGCCGTGCTCCTTCGCATAGCGGAGCGTGGCCGCATCGAGCTCGGGAGCCGTGCGCACGATCTCGGCGACCTCGTTGATCAGCACGATCTGGTCGAGGAACCAGGGGTCGATCGCCGTCGCGTCGAACGCCTGCTCGACCGTCGCACCCTTGCGGAGCGCCTGCTGCAGCGTGACGATGCGGCCGTCGGTCGGGATCTTCGCGATCTCCAGGAGCTCCTCGAGCGAGCGCTCCTCCGTGCCCCAGTGGAAGCTCGAGCCGCGCTTCTCGAGCGAGCGGAGCGCCTTCTGCAGAGCCGTCGCGTAGTTGCGGCCGATGGCCATCGCCTCGCCGACCGACTTCATGGTGGTGGTGAGCGTGGCGTCGGCGGCGGGGAACTTCTCGAACGCGAACCGCGGGACCTTGACCACGACGTAGTCGAGCGTCGGCTCGAAGCTCGCCGGGGTCACGCCCGTGATGTCGTTCGGGATCTCGTCCAGGCGGTAGCCGAGCGCGAGCTTGGCCGCGAGCTTCGCGATCGGGAAGCCCGTCGCCTTGGAGGCGAGGGCGCTCGACCGGGAGACACGCGGGTTCATCTCGATGACGATGATGCGCCCGTTCTCGGGGTTCACCGCGAACTGGATGTTGCAGCCGCCGGTGTCGACTCCCACCGCGCGGATGATGTCGATGCCGATGTCGCGGAGCTTCTGGTACTCGCGGTCCGTCAGCGTCAGCGCCGGTGCGACCGTGATCGAGTCGCCGGTGTGTACGCCGACCGGGTCGACGTTCTCGATCGAGCAGACGACGACCGTGTTGTCGGCGGTGTCGCGCATGAGCTCGAGCTCGTACTCCTTCCAGCCGAGGATCGACTCCTCCAGGAGGACCTCGGTGGTCGGCGAGTCGCGCAGACCCGCGCCCGCGATACGGCGGAGGTCGTTCTCGTCGTAGGCGAACCCGGAGCCGAGTCCACCCATCGTGAAGCTGGGGCGGACGACGAGCGGATATCCGAGCTCGTCGGCTGCGGCGAGCACCTCGTCCATCGTGTGGGCGATGCGCGAGTCGGCGACGTCGGCGCCGGCGTCGAGGACCAGCTGCTTGAAGATCTGACGATCCTCGCCCTTGTTGATCGCCTCGAAGCTCGCGCCGATGAGTTCGACGTCGTACTTCTCGAGGATCCCGTGGTTGTGCAGCTCGATCGCGGCGTTGAGCGCGGTCTGTCCGCCGAGGGTCGGCAGGATCGCGTCCGGACGCTCCTTGGCGATGATCGTCTCGATGACCTGCCAGGTGATCGGCTCGATGTAGGTCGCGTCGGCGAAGTCGGGGTCGGTCATGATCGTCGCCGGGTTGGAGTTGACCAGGATGACCCGGACGCCCTCCTCGCGCAGCACGCGGCACGCCTGGGTGCCGGAGTAGTCGAACTCGCAGGCCTGACCGATGACGATCGGACCGGATCCGATGACGAGGACGGAGTTGATGTCGTCGCGCTTGGGCATTACTTGCTGTCCTTCTGAGTCGCGATGACCAGGTCACGGAACCGGTCGAAGAGGTAGTTGGCGTCGTGCGGGCCTGCGGCGGCCTCGGGGTGGTACTGCACCGAGAAGGCGGGGATGTCGAGCGCTCGCAGGCCCTCGACGACGTTGTCGTTCAGCCCGACGTGGCTGACCTCGACCTTGCCGTAGCCGTTCGGGCTGTCGAACGTCCCCTCCAGCGGGGCGTCCACCGCGAAGCCGTGGTTGTGCGCCGTGATCTCGACGCGGCCGGTGGTCTTGTCGAGGACCGGCTGGTTGATGCCGCGGTGGCCGAACGGCAGCTTGTAGGTGCCGAGTCCGAGAGCGCGGCCGAGCAGCTGGTTGCCGAAGCAGATCCCGAAGAACGGGAGACCGTCGTCGAGGACCGCGCGCAGCAGCTCGACGTGGTCATCGGATGCCGCGGGGTCGCCGGGGCCGTTCGAGTAGAACACCGCGATCGGATCGATCGCGCGGATCTCGTCGATCGTCACGTTCTGCGGCAGCACGTGCACCTCGAAGCCGCGGGCGGCCAGGTTGTCGATCGTGGCCTGCTTCACCCCGAGGTCGAGGACCGCGAGGTTGCCGACCCGCTGTCCCATCGCGGTCGTCACGGTCGCGACGTCCACCGACACCTCGGCGGACAGGTTCCGACCCGCCATCTCGGGCGCCTCGCGGACGATGCGCACCTGCTCCTCCGCGTCGAGCGCGGCATCCGCACCGGAGAAGATCCCGCCGCGCATCGAGCCCGCGGAACGGATGTGCCGCGTGATCGAGCGGGTGTCGATGCCGCTGATGCCGACGATGCCGTCGTTCACCAGCACCTCGTCGAGCGAGGCGTTCGCGCGCCAGTTCGAGACGACGCGCGAGGGATCGCGGACGATGTAGCCGGCGACCCAGATGCGACGGGACTCGGCGTCCTCGTCGTTCATGCCGGTGTTGCCGATGTGCGGTGCGGTCTGCAGGACGATCTGTCCGGCGTACGACGGGTCGGTGATCGTCTCCTGATAGCCGGACATGCCGGTCGCGAAGACGACCTCGCCGAGGGTGCGGCCGCGCGCACCGTACGCGCGACCGGTGTGGCGGGTGCCGTCTTCCAGGACGAGGACGGCGGTTTCGGGCAGGGAGGTCATCGTGTGGCTCCTGTGTCGGGGGCAACGGGTACGAGCCGCTGCAGTTCAGAGATGAGGTTCTTCGGGTCGCCGGAGGCGAGGCGCAGGTACGAGTCCACGACGGTGTCGTCCGCGGCGTTCCAGGCGATGCGGACGAGCCCGCCTGGCTCGACGACGCGGTCGATCGTCACGGTCGCCCTGTCGACCTGCACCAGGCGCGACGAGGCGAGGAACACGGTCGGCGCGCCGTCGAGGCAGAGCGCGACGCCCCGGTCCGTGACCGCGAGCTCACCGCGGGCGCGATACGTCAGCGGCGAGATCGCCAGTCGTTCCAGCGGCTGGTCGTGGCGGGTCGTCGAGACGTAGAGCACCTCTTCGCGGTGGACGACCTCGGCGTGCTCCGGGACTCCGAGTGGTGCGGTGAGACCGGAGTCCCGGCGCAGTCGTCGTCGCCACGCGAAGAGCATCGCGAGCAGGATGAGCACGGCCACGGCGATCATGACCGTGATGGCCAGTTCCCGCGTCACGCGTTCAGCTCCTCGACCACGGCTCCGCCGTCGACCGTGAGCGTGCCGCCGTGCACCGTGAACTCGACCCGACCGGGAAGTGCCCTGCCGAGGTACGGCGAGTTGACGCTGCGCCCGTGCAGATCGGCTTCGGTGAACACGCCGTCGACGGAGGCGTCGTAGAGCGTGATCTGCGCGCGGGCGCCGACCTCGAGGGGCGTGCCGTGCCCGGCGAGCCGTCCGATGCGCGCGGGGGCGACGCTCATGACCCTGGCCACGTCCGCCCAGCCGATGAGCCCGGTCTGCACCATCGACTGGTGCACGACGCGCAGTGCGCTCTCGAGCCCGACCATGCCGTTCGCGGCAGCCTGCCACTCGCAGGCCTTGTGCTCGCTCGGGTGCGGGGCGTGATCCGTCGCGACGATGTCGATCGTGCCGTCCGCGAGTCCTTCACGCACAGCCAGGACGTCCTCCTCGCGCCGAAGCGGCGGGTTGACCTTGTACCGGGCGTCGTAACCGCGCACGAGCTCGTCCGTCAGCAACAGGTGATGCGGGGTCACTTCGGCGGTGACCGCGATGCCGCGCTTCTTGGCCCAGCGGATGATGTCGACCGATCCGGCCGTCGAGAGGTGGCACACGTGCAGCCGGGAACCCACATGCTCGGCGAGCAGCACGTCGCGGGCGATGATCGACTCCTCGGCGACCGCGGGCCAGCCGGCGAGACCGAGCTCGGCCGAAACCGTCCCCTCGTTCATCTGCGCACCCTCGGTGAGGCGCGGATCCTGCGCATGCTGGGCGATGACGCCGTCGAACGACTTCACGTACTCGAGCGCGCGACGCATGATCAGCGGGTCGAACACGCAGAAGCCGTCGTCGCTGAAGACGCGCACCTGTGCTCGGGAGGTCGCCATCGCGCCCAGCTCGGCGAGACGCTCGCCCTTCTGGCCGACCGTGACGGCGCCGATCGGCTGCACAGTGGCATACCCGGCGGCCTCGCCGAGGGCGAGCTCCTGTTCGACCACTCCGGCGGTGTCCGCGACCGGTGACGTGTTGGGCATGGCGAAGACGGCCGTGAAGCCGCCGGCCGCGGCCGCTCTCGTGCCGGTGAGGATCGTCTCGGATGCTTCGTAGCCGGGTTCGCGCAGATGCGTGTGCAGGTCGACGAGACCCGGCAGCGCGACGAGTCCGTCGGCGTCGATCACGCGCGCACCCGCGCGGCTCAGGCCGGCGCCGATCTCGGTGATGACACCGTCCTCGACGATGATGTCGGCGCTCTCCGCGCCGAGCAGCTGTGCACCGGTGATGACGAGGGTCTCGCTCACAGGTCTCCCCCTCGTTCGTCGTCTCGTTCTCCTGCCAGCAGCAGGTACAGCACCGCCATGCGGACGGATACTCCGTTGGTGACCTGCTCCAGCACCGTCGAGCGGGCGGAATCGGCTGCTTCGGAGGAGATCTCCAGTCCACGGTTCATGGGTCCGGGGTGCATGACAATGCTACCGTCCGGAAGCCCGGCCACACGCCGTGCGTCGAGTCCCCAGCGGCGCGAATACTCCCGCTCAGTAGGGAAATACGCGGCGCTCATCCGTTCGAGCTGGATCCGCAGCATCATGACGGCATCCGGCCCCTCGGCAAGGGCCTCGTCGAGGTCGTAGACCACGCGCACCGGCCAGAGCGAGACGTTCTGCGGAACCAGTGTCGGCGGCGCCACCAGCGTGACAGCGGCGCCGAGCGTCGTGAGCAGCCAGACGTTGGAGCGTGCGACCCGCGAGTGCAGCACATCGCCCACGATGACGATCCGGAGCCCGGCGAGGTCGCGCCCGCGGCTGTCGGCGCCGAAGCGGCGCTTGCGGATCGTGAACGCGTCGAGCAGCGCCTGCGTCGGG
Organism: Microbacterium luteolum; assembly: GCF_039533965.1. Classification (NCBI taxonomy): domain Bacteria; kingdom Bacillati; phylum Actinomycetota; class Actinomycetes; order Micrococcales; family Microbacteriaceae; genus Microbacterium; species Microbacterium luteolum. The sequence continues at coordinate 467,845 of NZ_BAAAUN010000001.1, read as the reverse complement.
TGCTCGTGCGTGCCGTCGCCGGCGTTCACCACGCCGGCCGAGATCCAGCCGCTCGTCGCCAGCGTCTGCGGCGCGCCGGATCCGGGGTGGCGCACCACGACGGCGTCGGCGCCGATCGCCTCGAGGGTCTGGGCGGTGTCCTTCAGGCTCTCGCCCTTCGAGACGCTCGAGCCCTTGGCGGCGAAGTTGATGACGTCGGCGGAGAGGCGCTTCGCGGCGGCCTCGAAGGAGATGCGGGTGCGGGTCGAATCCTCGAAGAAGAGGTTCACCACGGTCTTGCCGCGGAGCGTCGGGAGCTTCTTCACCTCGCGCGACTGAGTGTCGGACATGTCCTCCGCGATGTCGAGGATCCGGAGAGCGTCGGCCTTCGCGAGGGTGCGGGTGTCGAGGAGGTGTCTCATTCGCCGATCGTCACCTCCTCGGCCCCGTCGTTCTCGAAGAGGCGCACGTTGACCCGCTCGGTGCGGGCGGAAGGGATGTTCTTGCCGATGAAGTCCGGTCGGATGGGCAGCTCGCGGTGACCGCGGTCCACGAGGATGGCCAGGCGCACGACGGCGGGTCGGCCGATCGACTGGATCGCGTCGAGCGCGGCGCGGATGCTGCGACCGGAGAAGAGGACGTCATCGACGAGGACGACCGTCCTGCCGTCGATCCCGCCGTCCGGGATCTCGGTCGGATGCGGTGACCGCGTCGGATGCTTGGCCAGGTCGTCGCGGAAGAGCGTGACATCCAGCGCGCCCACGGCGACGGAGGTCTGCGCGATCTCGCCGATCAGCCGGGCCAGGCGGTGGGCGAGAGTGACGCCGCGGGTCGGAATGCCCAGCAGGACGAGGTTCTCAGCCCCTCGATTCGACTCGAGGATCTCATGCGCGATACGGGTCAGAGCCCGCGATACGTCGGCTTCGTGCAGCACAGTGCGTGCGCTCATCGGCCGCTCCCTTCTCCGCCTCACAGGACGGTGTTAAAGGTTGCTTGTCGGCTCAGTCTACCGGAGGGGCTCAGGCGCCGACGACCTCGACACCGCGCGAACGAGCGATGTCCGCCAGGCGCCGGTCGAAGGTGGCGAGGGTGGCGCCGAACGATTCGGCCGTCGCGAGGACGGCGCAGTCCGGAAGCGTCATCGACGAAGCGGCCCGCAGACGCGCGATCTGCACGGGCTCGTCGACATTCTCGTCTCGCCGAAGCAGTCCGAGGGAGTCGATCCTCGCAAGATCATCCAGCTCGGTGCCCCGCCGCGCTGGGTGCACGAGCGCCTCGGCAAGGGTCAGCGGGTGGATGAGCAGATCCTCCTCGGTGTCGAGGATCTCGAACGCCGCGTCCTGATGAACGTCATCCGTCGCCAGGTGAGCGATGAGCACCCCGGCATCCAGGACGATCACTCCGGCCAGTCCTTCCGCAGGTCTTCGAGATACCCGGGTGGATAGTCGATCGTCCCTCGTGTCGCCTCGAGCGCCGCCCGTCGCGTTGCTCGCTTGGCAGAGCGTTCCGTGGCGAGCACCTCAGCACCGAGCACGGCCAGTCGCCCGACCAGCTCGGACTTCGGCAGCCCTGGCCACTTCTGCTCCGCGAGTTCGATCGCGTCACGGAGCTGCCCGGTCTGAGTGACCTGAATTCGAGTCAAGGTGGTCGGCATGCCCACGAGAGTACCACCTCAGCACCCCGGTGGTACAGGTCAGCTCGCCTGAGGCAGGGCCTCCCCCGGCACACCCGTCTCCACGATCCGCGATGACCGGATCGGATGACCGCTCGTGGTCAGGCAGCGTCCGGTCTTCAGGTCCCACTTCCAGTCGTGCATGCTGCAGGTGAGGATGCCGTCCGCGTCGACCTTGCCGGTCTTCGTGAGGTCCGCGCGCAGGTGCGGGCAGCGTCGCTGCACGACCCAGTCGCCGATCTCGGCATCCTCGGTCTGGTCGGTCTGCTCCTGGTACCAGTTCTCGACGTACTCGATGCGGTCGACCGACAGGCACTTGAGGAACGTGGTCAGGAACTCGTTGAACTTGCCGCTGCGACCGACCTGGAACTGCATCGACAAGAAGATCGAATTCGACCAGTCGATCTCGCGATCGCGGATGTTCGTCGAGACGAGGTCGGCGGGGATCGTGTACCAGTAGATGCACTCCTCCCCCGCGTACTCGCGGACCTTCGCCCGAGGGAAGTCGACGACCATGTCGAGCTCGCCGATCTTGAATCGCACGCATCCGCCGACCCCGAGGCGAATCGTGCGGGACTTCTTCAGCAGCGGCTCCCACCACGTCTTCAGCGTCTCGAGCATCTCCGCCGGCGGGATGACCTCGGCGCGCGAGGCCTCCTCGTCGCGGATCTCCTGCTGGCGGCTCGCCCGCTGCGACTCGAGGTAGTCCCACTTCTCGTCGAAGATGTGCGCGAGCTCGGCATCCGTGTAGAGGGACTGCTCGGTGGTCACCGACGCGCCCTCGACCGTCACGACGGTGCCGGGGACGAAGAGGTGCCCGTCATACTGCGGCGCGAGTTCCTTCATGTGCGCGAGGAACTGCTTCTGGTCGGTGAAGATCGACTCGCCGTTCTTGCCGATGCCGTTGAAGTCGAACAGGTCGTCGCGCAGGAACATCGGCGGTCCGGCCATCGGGAAGACGTGCGTCGCGTCGACCTTCTCGATGTAGTACATCGCCCGCTTGTTCTGCGCTTCGCGCTTGAGCTTCGCGAAGTTCTGCTTGGCGTCGAGCGGCAGGTCGTAGACCATGGGCCACCAGATCGCGCCCGAGACCTGGGTGAAGTAGGCGTCGGGCTTGCCGAAGCTCAGCAGCTTCTCGAGGTCGAGGGGGTGCGAGTCGTTCTGATTCAGCACGGATGCGGTGCCGTCGTCGACGCTCAGCGACGAGTCGCCGATCGGGCCGTCGCTCGGGGCGCGGAGCGGTGTGATCATGATCTTCAGATCGCCGCGCTCGATGATCTGTCCCGCCGGCGCGTAGGTGATGTTCGTGTAGCCGAGGGCGCGGATGTCCTGCTCGAGATCGTCGATCGGGTACTCCGGCAGCAGTACCTCGATGTCCTTGCGGATGTACCGCTCGAGCAGCTTCGGGTCGAAGTGGTCGCGGTGCCGGTGCGAGATGTAGAGGAAGTCGGCCTCGCGGCCGAAACGCTCCCAGTCGAGGCCGCGGTTGTCGGGGAACGGGAACCAGGATCCGTAGAAGGAGGGTCCGAGGACGGGGTCGCAGATGATGTTCCCGCCCACCGTCTCGATGAACATCCCGGCGTGGCCGAGTCCCGTGATCCGCATTGCATTCCTCTCGAAAGTGAACCGTACGAGTCTACCGACGGCCTCCTGGGCGCCCGCGGAGACGAGCCGTGAATACTCCCGCCGACGGGGCGAGGTCGGCCGGCGACACGTCTCAGTCGTCGAAGAGCCCGCGGATGTCGTCGGCGGTGAGCGACTGGGCGAACAGTTCCTGGTCGTCCATCACCGCCGTGAACAGCCGCGCCTTGCGCTGCTGCAGCTCGCGCACCTTCTCCTCGATCGTCCCGGCCGAGATCATGCGATAGACGAAGACCTGGCTGGTCTGGCCGATGCGATGCGTGCGGTCGATCGCCTGCGCCTCGGCCGCCGGGTTCCACCAGGGGTCGAGCAGGAAGACGTAGTCGGCCTCGGTCAGGGTGAGTCCGAATCCACCGGCCTTCAAGCTGATCAGGAACACGACCTGCTCCCCCGCCCGGAATCCGTCGATCACGTCCTGTCGGCGCCGGGTCGATCCGTCGAGGTGGGCGTACGGGATGCCGGCGGCCTCGAGGCGCGCGGCGGCGAGGTCGAGGAACGAGGTGAACTGGCTGAACACCAGCGCGCGGTGCCCCTCGGCCTGCAGCTCGACCACCCTCTCGAGCAGGGTGTCGAGCTTGCTCGATCCGATGTCGGCGTCGGCCTCATCGACGAGACCGGGAGCGAGGCTCAACATCCGCAGCAGGGTGAGAGAGCGGAAGACGATGAAGCGGTTGCGGTCGAGGTCGTCGATCAGCCCGAGCACCTTCTGCCGCTCGCGCTGCAGCACCACGTCGTAGAGCGCGCGATGGGCGGGGCTCAGCTCGACCTCGAGCACCTGCTCCTGCTTCGGCGGCAGATCGGCGGCGACGATCTCCTTCGTGCGGCGCAGCATGAGCGGACGGATACGACGGCGCAGCTGGTCGAGCCGACGACGACGGTATTCACCGCCCTCCTCGTTCTCGGGGACCTTGCCCTTCTCGATCGGTTGGATGTACCGATCGCGGAACTTCCGGGCGGAGGGGAAGAGGCCGGGAGCGGCGAGCTTGAGCAGCGACCACAGGTCGGACAGGCTGTTCTCCATCGGGGTGCCTGTGACCGCGTAGGTCACATCGGCACGGAATGTGGCGATCGCCCGATGCAGCTTCGTCTTCGGGTTCTTCACGAACTGGGCCTCGTCGAGGATGAGCCCCGCCCACTCGACCGCCGCGAACTCCTTCTCATCGAGTCGCGCCACCGTGTAGGAGCTCACGACGACATCGACCCCGGCGGCGGCATCCGCGAGCGTTCCGCGGCGTGTTCCGCTCGTGGTGTCGACGAGCACCACGCGCAGTTCGGGCGTGAACCGCGCAGCCTCGGTCTTCCAGGTGCTGAGCACCGAGGTGGGCGCGAGCACGAGGAACGGCCGTCGCTCTCCCGTGTCGCGCGTGTGCTGCACGAAGGTGAGCAGCTGGAGCGTCTTGCCGAGTCCCATGTCGTCGGCCAGGATCCCGCCGAGCCGGTGCTTCCAGAGGAACGCCAGCCAGTCGAATCCGGACTTCTGGTAGGGACGCAGCTCGGCGCGGAGCGACGGCGGCACGGGGGTGGCCGGAACGCCGGTCGCCTGCCGCAGACCCTCGGCGGTCGAGCGCCAGCTCACGGCCGGCTGCGCCTCGTCGGCGAGATCCTCGAACTCCTCCCAGAGATCGGTCTGATAGCGGCTGATGCGCGGCCCGGTCTCCCACTCGTCGAGCTCCCCCGCCTCATCGATGAGTTCGCGCAGGCGATCGAGTGCCGGGTGGTTGAGCGTGAAGTAGCCGCCGTCGGAGAGCAGCAGCTTCTTCTTCCCCCTGCTGAGCGCCGTGAACAACGGGCCGAACGGGATGCTCCTCCCGTCGATCGTCACGATGATGCCCAGATCGAACCAGTCGGAATCCGTCGTCTCGACCGTCGACACCGTGACCTCGGGGACACCGGTCAGTTCGCGGTATTCCTTGCGCGTGCCGCTCGTGACGATCGCGACGCCCGCGGCCTCGAACGCGGGTACGACCTGGGCGACGAAGGCTGCCGCGTCGATGTCGTGGAACGAACCGGACGGCGCGAACCGGTTCGTCGTGTGCTCGTGCCAGACCGTCTCGAGCTGCGCGCGGCGCGCCGCCTCTGCCTCGGGGTCGCGAACCGCCGCTCGACCGGCCGCGAACGGCACGGTCCCGAATCCGCGGTACGACCAGGCGAAGGAGTAGCTGACGACGTCGCCGCGTTCGAAGGCGACGGTCAGGACGGGCTCCGGCGCGGGGATCTCCGGCAGCGCGACGTCACCGACGGTCTGCACGGCGGTGCGCCGCGCGAGGAGCGGGTACGCCTCGGCGACGAACGCCTCCTCCTCGGCTGCGGGGACCACGATGGGTCGCTGCGCCTCGAGGAGGGCGCGCACCTGCTCGCTGAGCGGGACCTCGGCGAGCGTGATCTGCATCCGGCTGCCCGACAGGACGGCGGAGTACACCCCGGAACGGCCGATCGGGTGCACAGCGGCTGCCGAGACGTCATGGCCGTCGATGGTGGCAGCGGCGGCCACGGTCAGTGCCCCGTCATCGTCGCGGGCGATCGTGGCCGTGATCTCGGCCGTGTCGGCGAAGTGCACGGTGGCGTTCTTCTGGCTGGCCACCAGAGGGATGCCGAGGGCCACCCCGGCGCGGAGATGTCCCCACAGGAGTCCGGACTCGATCTGGTCGACCACGAGCCAGTCGCCGGAATTGCCGGAGAGCAGCGAGTCGCGCGAGATGCTGAGCAGGTCGCCGAACCAGCGCGTCTGCGTCCGACCGAACTGCGAGGCATCCCGCCGCACGACATCCCATCCGGCGTGACCCTGGATCCACGCGCCGGTCTGATGGCTGCGCATCAGCGGGCGGATGGCGAGAAGCAGCTCGCCCGTCGACCGAGCGAGGTCCCTGGGCGTCGCCGGACGCACCGCGCGCGGAGCCCAGTGGTTGTCGCCCCGCGGCTCGCGATGCCGCAGCTCGACCCCGAGCGCCAGCGGACGGGTCTGCGCAGAGCTCGCGGGGTCGACCAGCGCACGCCAGGAGGGCGCTGCGGGGGTCGTCGGGGCCGGGGCGGGCAGGACGGGCTCGACGACCCGCGCGCCGCTCTGCTGCGAGTACTCGTGGACGTTCGAGGCGAGCAGCGCGGCGACGACGTGCTTGCAGGCGGAGCGCACCGGGCAGGAGCACCGGGTCGACCGGACGTGCCGCTTGCCGTTCGACGACACGAAGCCGACCTCGACGAGGTACTGCGCGCCCTGACTGCCCTTCACATGGCCTTCGAGCTCCTGCAGGTCCTCGTCCCAGACGAGATCGAGGACGTTCCCTTCCCGGAAGTAGGCGAGCCCGCGCGCGTACCCACCGGCGTCCGTGATCTGCATGAGGTCACGGAGGTCGACGTGCGGTGCGGGCATGCCCGTATCCTTCCCGCGGCATCCGACATGGGTGCCGCGACTCGGACGAACCGATCAGGAGGCGCGGGCCACCCTGGCGAGGACGCCGTGCACGAACGCACCGGAATCGTCGGTCGAGAACTCCTTGGCGAGTTCGACGGCCTCATCGATGGCGACGGCCGTCGGCACCGCGTCGTTGTGCAGGATCTCCCAGACGCCGATGCGCAGCAGGGCGCGGTCGACGGCGGGCATCCGCTCGAGCTTCCAGTCGCGGCTGTGCGTGGTGATCTGCTCGTCGATCTCATCGCGCTGGTCGATGATGCCGTCGACGATCTCGCGGGCGTACAGCCAGGAGGCTTCGCGCGAGGGCTCGCTGGCCGCACGCTTCGCCTCGGCCGCGAGGGTGACCGAGAGGTCGTCGCCGCGGACGTCGGAAGAGAACAGGATGTCGAGAGCGCGCTTACGCGCCTTCGTGCGGGCGCTCACGCCTTACTTCTCGCGACCCAGGTAGTCACCCGTGCGGGTGTCGACCTTGATCCGGGTGCCGGTCTCGACGAACAGCGGGACCTGCATCTCGTAGCCGGTCTCGACGGTCGCGGGCTTCGTGCCGGCCGAGGAGCGGTCGCCCTGCAGGCCGGGCTCGCTGTACGTCACCTCGAGGATGACGGAGGCGGGCAGATCGATGTACAGCGGGTTGCCGTTGTTCAACGCGATCGTGACCTGCTGGTTCTCGAGCAGGAAGTTCTTCGCGTCGCCCACGGTCGCCGCACCGACGGTGATCTGGTCGTAGTCGGAGGTGTCCATGAAGACGAAGCTGTCGCCGTCGGCGTACAGGTAGGTGAAGTCGCGACGATCGACGTTCTCGATCTCGATCTTGGCGCCGGCGTTGTAGGTGCGGTCGACGACCTTGCCCGACACGACGTTCTTCAGCTTGGTCCGCACGAACGCGCCACCCTTGCCGGGCTTGACGTGCTGGAACTCGATGACGTTCCAGAGCTGTCCGTCGATGCTGAGAACGACGCCGTTCTTGATGTCTGCGGTAGATGCCATGCGCTGAGAGTTCCGTTCCTGAGTCTGTGGGGCCGGCCTCTCCCGCGCGATACAGGCAGGGCCGACAGTCGATTCTACGGGATGCGCGAGGGCGGCCCGGAAACGGTCGTCTCAGAGCGAGCCGATGAGCTCCCGCACGGCGTCCGCGTAGCCGTCGATTCCTCGCCCGATCACGCGCACCGCGGCGACATCGTGCAGGTACGAGTGATGACGGAACTCCTCGCGGGCGTACACATCGGAGATGTGGACCTCGGCGAACGGCAGCGACACCCCGGTGAGCGCGTCACGCAGCGCGACCGAGGTGTGCGTGAGCCCGCCGGGGTTGATGACGATGCCGACGCAGTCGGCGCGAGCCTCATGGATCGCATCGATCAGCACACCCTCGTGATTGCTCTGGATCGCCCGCACCTCGTAGCCGAGCGACCCCGCGACCTCGGCGGTCAGACGTTCGACGTCGGCGAGGGTCGCCGTGCCGTAGACGTCGGGCTCGCGCGTGCCGAGCAGATTGAGGTTCGGCCCGTTCACGAGGAGCAGGCGCGGGTTCGCGGTCACGAGGACACACTATCCGCGGGTGCGAGTGCACGGCTCATCTCGAGCTCCGGCCCGATCGATCCGGTGAAGCGCAGCCCGGTCTCGACGAATCCCGCCCGGCGATACGCGGCCTGCGCCCGATGGTTGTCCACGTGCACGTCGAGGGCGAGCGCACCGTCTCCGAGGGAGCGCGCCCACTCGGCCGCTGCACCGAGCAGCGCGTCGACCGTGCCGCCCGCACGATTCTCGGGACGCACGAAGACGCCGACGACATCGCCGCGCGCCGCGGAGACCTCGCGTCCGTGATGGTCCGTGTCGCCCGCCTTCCAGCGGATCACCGTGACCGTGCCGACCCACTCGCCGTCCGCTTCGGCGACGAACTGCGCCACGCCGTCGCCCTCGGCGGCGTTCGCCGCACGATCGTGCCAGAACCCGTCCGGGTGCGCCGCCTCCGTCTCGTAGGAGTGCAGGAAGGCGATGGAGGCGTCCGGGTCGCGGACCGCGTCGAGACGCAGATCGCGGACCCGCTCCCCCTCGTCTGCGCGCACGCGCCGGATGACGACGCTCACGCACCGACCTCCTGGTAGGCGGCGAAGAGGAGGGACTCGTCGGGGGCCTGCAGCACGGTGGGCTTCGCGATGTCGTCGAGCAGGATGAAGCGGAGCATCCCGCCACGGCTCTTCTTGTCGCGCTGCATCGTCGCCAGCAGCTGCGGCCAGGCACCTGCGCGATACGAGGTCGGCAGGCCCAGAGACTCCAGGATCGTGCGGTGGCGCTCGGCCGCGGCATCCGACAGACGGCCGGCGAGCCGGGAGAGCTCGGCGGCGTACAGCATGCCGATCGAGACCGCGGCACCGTGCCGCCATTTGTAGCGCTCGGCGTGCTCGATCGCGTGGCCGAGCGTGTGGCCGTAGTTGAGGATCTCGCGGAGGCCGGCCTCCCGGAAGTCGTCCGACACGACCTTCGCCTTCATGTCGATGGCGAGTTCGACGGCCCGACGGAACTCCTCCGTGGTGGTGTCGACGGCCCGTGCGGGATCCGCCTCGATGATGTCCAGGATCTCCGGAGCCCAGATGAAGCCCGCCTTGACGACCTCCGCGAAGCCGGCCGTCGCCTCGTTCGGGCTCAGGCTGCCGAGTTCGTCCAGATCACCGATGACCGCGGTCGGCGCCCAGAACGCGCCGACGAGGTTCTTCCCCTCGGCGGTGTTGATGCCTGTCTTGCCGCCCACCGCGGCATCGACGAGGCCGAGGACGGTCGTCGGCACCTGCACCAGCTGCACACCGCGCAGCCAGGTCGCCGCGACGAAACCCGCGAGGTCGGTCACGGCTCCCCCGCCGTAGCCGATCACCGCATCGCTGCGGGTGAAGTCCGCCTGTCCCATGACCTGCCAGCAGAAGGCCGCGACCTCGATGCGCTTGCCCTGCTCCGCATCCGGGACCTCAGCCAGGAGCACCTCGCGCGGCCCGTTCTCCGTGTCGGCCAGCAGGCGCTCCCGCAGCTCGGCGGCGCGCGCGGCCAGCGTCGGCGGGTGCACGACGAGGATCTTGCGCACGGTCGGCGAAAGTGCGGCCGAGACCTGATCGAGCACACCCCGTCCGATCGTGATGTCGTACTCGTCGTTCCCGGTGACACTGATGGTCGTCGTGCTCATCGCTGCTCTCTCCTCCATGCCACGATCTCGTCGGCAATCCTCTGCATCGGCCGCCGCGACGTGTCGAACGTCGTCGATGCCACTTCGTCGTACCAGTCGCGCCGCTCGTCGAAGATCCGGATCCAGTTCTCGACAGGATCCTCCCCTGCCAGCAGCGGACGGTTCCCTCCGCGGATCCGGTCGGCGACCGCATCGACGCTCACCGTCAGGAAGACGACAGGATGCTTTCGCAGAAGCTCTCGCGTGCCGGCATCCGTCACCGCCCCGCCGCCGAGCGAGATCACTCCGCCGTCCGCGAGCGCCGCAGCCACGGCGGCGCGCTCGAGCTCTCGGAAATGCGGCTCCCCGTGCTCGGCGAAGATCGCCGGGATCGGGCCGTGCGCGGCGACGATCCGCTTGTCGGTGTCGATGAAGGGCACGCTCAACCGCCGCGCCACACGTCTGCCGACGCTGGTCTTGCCGGCGGCCATCGGGCCGACCAGCACCAGCGTGAGCGGGTCAGCCGCGCTCGTCATGCGCGATGAGCGCCGCCTCGGACGCCGGGGTCGTGCGCAGCTCGGCGGGGATGCCCGCGAGGTACCCCTCGAGATTGCGGCGCGTCTCGCGGATGCTGTCGCCGCCGAACTTCTCCAGCACGGCGTTCGCGACCTCGACGGCGACCATGGCCTCCGCCACGACGCCGGCAGCCGGGACGGCGCAGACGTCGGAACGCTGGTGGTGCGCTGTCGCGTCCTCACCCGTCGCCACATCGATCGTGCGCAGCGAGTGCGGCACGGTCGCGATGGGCTTCATACCCGCGCGGACGCGCAGCACGGTGCCAGTGGACATGCCGCCCTCGGTGCCTCCGGCGCGGTCGGAGCCGCGGGAGATCCCGTCGGCTGTCGCGAACAGCTCGTCGTGCGCGGCCGAGCCGCGGCGACGCGTCGTCTCGAAGCCGTCGCCGACCTCGACGCCCTTGATGGCCTGGATGCTCATGAGCGCCTGGGCGAGACGAGCGTCGAGGCGACGATCCCAGTGCACGTGCGAGCCGAGCCCCGGCGGAAGGCCGTAGGCGAGCACCTCGACGATGCCGCCGAGCGTGTCGCCGTCCTTCTTCGCATCGTCGACCTCGGCGACCATCAGCGCGGACGTCGCGGGGTCGAAGCAGCGCAGCGGATCGGCGTCGAGAGCCTCGACGTCATCCGGCGTCGGGAGGGGCGAGCCCTCCGGCACCTGCACGGGGCCGATCGACAGCGTGTGGCTGACCAGGCGGATGCCGAGCTCAGCGAGGAACGAGCGCGCGATCGCACCGAGGGCGACACGGGCGGCGGTCTCCCTGGCGCTCGCGCGCTCGAGGATCGGACGCGCCTCGTCGAAGTCGTACTTCTGCATGCCGACGAGGTCGGCGTGTCCGGGACGCGGACGCGTCAGCGGGGCGCTGCGACCACGGGACTTGTCGGTCAGCTCGACCGGCTCGGGGTTCATGACCTCGATCCACTTCGGCCACTCGGTGTTGCCGATGCGCAGCGCGATCGGGCTGCCCAGGGTCTTGCCGTGGCGGACACCGCCGGAGATCGACAGCTCGTCCTGCTCGAACTTCATCCGCGAGCCGCGGCCGTAGCCGAGCTTGCGGCGGGCGAGGTCGGCCTGGATGGCCTCGGACGACACCGGAACGCCGGAGGGCAGACCCTCCATGACGGCGATGAGTTCTGGGCCGTGCGATTCGCCGGCCGTGAGCACGCGGAGCATTGCTCCAGTCTCCCATGCGATTCACCCTGCGCTGCGCCGCGTTTCGCCGAACGCCCTCCCGATCAGAGCACGGCGCGCATGGCAGAGACCACGGCGGCCTCGTCGGGCAGCGCCGTCGACGGGTCGCCATGACGGAAGATCCGGATCTGACGCACCGCCTGATGCAGCAGCATCCCGAGTCCGGAGACCACAGCGGCATCGCCCCATCCGGCTGCGAGAGCCGACGGCCAGGGAGCGTACGCGGCGTCGAAGAGGACGCCCCCTCGCTCGGCCAGCGCCGCGGCGACCTCTTCGGGCAGGACGGTTCCGCTCGGAAGCGTCGCGATGGTCAGATCGGCATCGGCCACAGCATCGTCGAGCGACCGCGCATCGACGGAGACGCCGATGTGCTCCCCCAGCGCCACGAGGTCTGCCGCGCGCTCCGGCCGACGTGCCGAGACCTCCACGCTCTCCGCACCCAGATCGGCGGCGGCGACGAGAGCGGATGCCGCGGTCGCCCCCGCCCCCAGGATGCGCACGGACCGCGCCTCGGTGATCCCCGCCTCGGACAGCGCATCGATGATGCCGCCGACATCCGTGTTGTAGCCGGCGATGTCGTCGCCGAGCAGCAGCGTGTTCACGGCGCCCGTCAGCTCCGCATGCGCATCGCGCGTGGCGGCGGCGCGGAACGCCTCCTCCTTCAACGGCATGGTGAGCGACAGACCGCGCCAGTCGGCGCCGAGCCCCTCGAGCGCGTCGCGGAACGACGCCGCATCGACCTGCCGTCGGCCGTACTCCCAGTCGAGGCCGAGAACGCGGTAGGCGGCGGCGTGCAGGGCCGGCGACTTCGAGTGCGCGATCGGGTCTCCCCAGACGGCGAGCTGGAAGGCGCTCACCGGCTCAGCAGCCGCCGTCGGGATTGGCCTCGCACCAGTCGCGCCACTTCTCGACACCCTGCTCGTGCTCGGCGAGGGTCTCGGAGAACTGCGTCTCGCCCGTCTCCAGGTTGATCGTGACGAAGTACAGCCACGGACCGTCTGCCGGGTTCATCGCCGCTTCGATCGCCGCGTCGCTGGGGCTCGCGATCGGAGTGACCGGAAGGCCGGTGTGCACGTAGGTGTTCCACGGGTTGTCGTCTTCGAGCGCTTCGGCCGAGCTCGACACGACCCCCTCGTGCAGCGAGCCGTAGCCATACTGCGCCGTCGAGTCCATCTGCAGGAGCATGTCGATGTCGAGGCGGTTCTGGATCACGCGCGACACCTTGGCGAAGTCGTCCAGCCGGCCCTCGCGCTCGATGATCGAGGCGATGGTCAGAATCCGTTCCGCATCCTCGTCCGCCACCCCTGCCGTCGCGAGGGACTCGCGCGTGCGGTCGACCATCCGCTGGATGACCTGCGTCGCTGTCGCCTCCGGGTCGAAGGTGTAGACCGCGGGGAACAGCCATCCCTCGAGGCTCGGCGCCGTCACGCCGTAGGCCGCGGGATCGGCGACGGCGGCCTCGAAGTCCGCGAGCGGGATGCCGAGCGTGTCGGCGATGTTCTCCAGCGAGGAGGCGATCGTCCCGCCTTCCGTGATCGACACCGTGTTCTCGAGCTTGTTCTTCTCATCCTTGAGAGCAGCGAGGGCGGCCTCGGCCGTCATCTTCTCCTGCAGCCGGTAGATACCGGGGTAGAACGTCACGGCGAGGTTCTCGTTGATGAGGTAGTCGTAGAAGACATCCTCGGTCCTGGTCACGCCGGCATCGTAGAGTGCGGTCGACACCGGCCCTCCCGTGTCGCCCTCGCGGATCGTGACCATCACCTCACCGGTCGCGATGCCGGGCTCCCAGTCAGCCGCACCGCCCCAGCCGAGCGCTTCGCTGATCTTGTCACCGTAGGTGTTCCAGGCCCAGATCCCTCCGGCCGCCAAGCCGCCGACGATCGCGAGCACGATGGCCAGCGCGATCAGGCAGCCGGTTCGCCGCTTCTTCTTCGGGCCCTTGGCGGCGGCATGCTCCTCAGGCGGCGTGAAGAGGTCGTCCAGCCCTCCGCCGAGCGGCGGGGCGGGATCGGTCTGCCTCGGAGATGCGGTCGTCGAGGAGGCGGAAGAGTCCGGCTGCGACGACGCAGCCGAGGCGAACAGGGCTTCGGCGCCCGAGGGTTCGCGACGGGCCGGCTCCGTGTCGGGGGCGTCCTCGCTCAGCGGATCCGTCCCGTGGGCGTCGTGCGGCCCCGAGGGACGCCCTGCGGCCTCGCGGGCCGCGCGGCGCGATCCCGGAGTCGGTGCACTGTTGTCGACGGTCGGGATCTGACGTGTCGGGGCGGGCAGGTTCTCGAACAGGTCGCCCAGGCGGGCGCCCGGATCGTGCTGGGGGGAAGCACTCTCGCGTTCGGACATGTTCAGACGGGCTCCTCGTCAGCCGGGATCGTGGCACCGGCCGGGTTTCCGGTGCTCTTCTCCGTGTCGATCGCCTGCTGCAGCAGCACCACGGCGGCGACCTGATCAACAATGCTACGAGACTTCTTCTGTGATCGCCCGGAGGAACGCAGTGCTGCGTGGGCGGTGACGGTGCTGAGGCGCTCGTCCACCAGCCGCACGGGCACACCGCTGCGCTGCTGGAGAGCGGCGGCGAACTCGCGGGCATCCGTCGTCGACGGAGTGTCCGCGCCCTGCATGTTCACCGGAAGACCGACGACGAACTCCAGGAGGTCGTAGTCTTCCGCGATCTGCAGGATCCGGTCGATGGAGAGGTCGTTCCGGGGCACGGTCTCGACGGGAACAGCGAGCATTCCATCGGGGTCCGAGCGCGCCACGCCGACGCGGGCACGGCCCACGTCGATGCCGAGGCGCACCCCGCGGCGGAACCCGCTCACGCGGCGTGCAGCTCCTGGGAGACGGACTCCAGAGCAGCCGGGAGCGCCGAAGCATCCGCCCCGCCGCCCTGCGCGACGTCGTCGCGACCGCCGCCTCCGCCACCGAGCACACCCGCTGCGCGCTTGGCGAGCACACCGGCCTTGGCACCCGCGGTGCGGGCGGCGTCGTTCGTCGCGACGACGACGACCGGCCGACCGCCGACCACGGCGCCGAGGGCGACCACGGCAGCCTCGGAACCGAGGCGGTCGCGCACACCGAGTACGAGCTCTCGCACATCGTCTGCCGAAGCGACCTCCCCGAGCGACTGCGCGGCGACGAGGAAGGCGCCGACCCGCTGCGCGGCGTCCGCGATGGCCGGGACCTGCCCCGCGCGCTCCTTGGCCTCGAACTGCGCGATGCGCTTCTCGGCGGCCTTGAGGCTCGACGCGAGATCGGCGATCCGCTCCGGCAGCTGTTCGCGAGGCGTCTTCAACGACGCGGTGAGCTGCGACACGAGCGCCCGCTCCGCCGCCAGCTCGCGGAACGCGTCCGCACCGACCAAGGCTTCGATACGACGGTTGGATGCGCCGACGGAGGATTCGCCGACGACACTGACCAGACCGATCTCGGCGCTGGAGCTGACGTGCGTGCCGGCGCAGAGCTCGCGGGACCACGGGCCGCCGATGTCGACCATGCGCACCACGTCGCCGTACTTCTCGCCGAAGAGGGCCATCGCTCCGGCCTCCTTCGCCTCGTCGAGAGACACGATGCGCGTGGTGACCTCGAGGGCATCCTGCACGGCGCGGTTCGTGATCTCCTCGATCTCCGAGCGCGTCTCGGTCGACAGCGCCTGCGACCACGAGAAGTCGAAGCGCATGTAGCCGGCGCGGTTCAGCGATCCCGCCTGCGTCGCCGTGTTGCCGAGCGTGTCGCGCAGCGCGGCGTGCACGAGGTGCGTGGCCGAGTGCGCCTGGCGCGCAGCGCGGCGGTTCGCGGCATCCACGACGGTCGTCGCGGCGTCATCCACCGCCACGGTGCCGCGCGTGACCTCGACCGTGTGGCTGATCAGACCCGGAACCGGACGCTGCACGTCGAGCACCTCGAGCTCGAAGCCGGGTCCGACGATCGTGCCCTTGTCGGCGACCTGGCCGCCGGACTCCGCGTAGAGAGTCGTCTCGGCCAGGACCACCTCGGCGATCTGCCCCTCGGATGCGCTGCGCACGACGGCCCCGTCGACCAGGAGGCCGAGGATGCGCGACTCGACCTCGAGGGCGGTGTAGCCGTCGAAGCCGGTCTCGCCGAGCGCGCGGAGGTCGCGGTAGACCGAGACGTCGGCGAGCTGGCGCTTGCGGTTGCGGGCGTCGGCCTTCGCGCGCTGACGCTGCTCCTGCATGAGCGAGTCGAAGGCCGCGCGGTCGACGTCGAGACCTGCCTCCTCGGCGACCTCGAGCGTGAGGTCGATCGGGAAGCCGTACGTGTCGTGCAGCAGGAAAGCCTCGGGGCCGCTGAGCGTCGTGCCGCCGCCCTTCTTCGTCTGGTCGAGTGCCAGGTCGAGGATGGTCGATCCCGAGACGAGCGTGCGACGGAAGGTCTCCTCCTCGGCGACGGCGGATGCGGAGAGCGTCGACCAGTCCTTCTCGAGCACGGGGTAGGCCGACTTCATCGCGTCTCGCGACGTCGCGAAGAGCTCCGGGAACACGGGCTCGTCGACGCCGAGCAGACGCATCGCGCGCACCGTGCGCCGCATGAGACGCCGAAGGATGTAGCCGCGGCCCTCGTTCGACGGGCGCACGCCGTCGGAGAGCAGCATGAGCGACGAGCGCACGTGATCGGCGATCACGCGGAAGCGCACGTCGTCCTCGTGGGACGCGCCGTAGCGACGGCCCGAGAGCTCGACCGCACGGTCCAGCACCGGTCGCACCTGATCGGTCTCGTACATGTTGTCGACGCCCTGCTTGAGGAACGCGACGCGCTCGAGACCCATGCCGGTGTCGATGTTCTTCATCGGCAGTTCGCCGACGATGTCGAACTCGGTCTTGCTGCGGATGTTCTCGATGAAGTCCTGCATGAACACGAGGTTCCAGATCTCGAGGAACCTCGAGTCGTCGGCCGCGGGCCCGCCATCCTTGCCGAAGGCCGGACCCCGGTCGAAGAAGATCTCCGAGTCGGGACCGCCGGGGCCGGGCTGACCGGTGTTCCAGTAGTTGTCGGCGCGGCCGAGGCGCTGGATGCGCTCCGGCTTCAAGCCGATGATGTCGCGCCAGATCGCTTCGGCTTCGTCATCCGTCTCGTAGACGGTGACCCAGAGGTCCTTCTCGTCGAAGCCGTAGCCGCCGTCGGCCTCGGAACTCGTCAGGAGCTCCCAGGCGTACCGGATGGCGCCTTCCTTGAAGTAGTCGCCGAACGACCAGTTGCCGAGCATCTGGAAGAACGTGCCATGGCGCGCAGTGCGGCCGACCTCTTCGATGTCGTTGGTGCGGATGCACTTCTGCACGTCGGCGATCCGCGGGTGGGGAGCAGGCACCACACCGGTCAGATACGGGATCATCGGCACCATGCCTGCGACCGTGAACAGCAGGGAGGGATCGTCACTGACCAGAGAGGCCGACGGGACGATGACATGGTCGTTCTTCTCGAAGAAGTCGAGGTAACGCTGCGCGATCTCCGCAGTTTTCATAGAGTGCCGGGTGTCCTTGCGTGAGAATGCCGCGCCGAGGCGCAGCGATGGTTCAGTTGTCGCCCGGCTCCGTGAGCCGTGCCTCCTGCTCGCGGTAGGCGTCGCCGAGGGCAGCCGTGAATCCGTTGATCCTGGCATCGACCTCGGCGAGGATGTCGTGACCCCGCGGGTCCTTGTCCATGAAATGAGCAACGACGAAGCCGCCGACCAGACCGAACAGGAACCATCGCAAGCTCTTCATGTCACCATCCTTGCCTTTATCCGCGAAGGCGCGGTTTCTCCATCGTAGGCCGAAACGACAGAAGGCGTCGGGTTGCCCCGACGCCTTCTGAGAATTGCTCGATCGCTGGATCAGCGAGCCGCGTAGTACTCGACGACGAGCTGCACTTCACAGGTCACGGGGACCTCGGCGCGCTTCGGACGACGGAGCAGACGGGCCTGGAGCTTGTCGAGCTCGACCTCGAGGTAGCCGGGAACGGGGGGAAGCACCTCGGCGTGACCGCCGGCTGCCGCCACCTGGAAGGGCTCGGTGCCCTCGCTCTTGGCCTTGACGTGGATGAGCTGACCCGGCTTCACGCGGAACGACGGGCGGTCGACGAGCTGGCCGTCGACGAGGATGTGACGGTGCACGACGAGCTGGCGAGCCTGCGCGGTGGTGCGGGCGAAGCCCGAACGCACGACGAGCGCGTCGAGACGCATCTCGAGGAGCTCGACCAGGTTCTCACCGGTCAGGCCGTCGTGACGACGAGCCTCGTTGAACGTGTTGCGCATCTGCTTCTCGCGGATGCCGTACTGCTCGCGCAGACGCTGCTTCTCACGCAGACGGACGGCGTAGTCGCTGTCGGCCTTGCGCTTGGTGCGGCCGTGCTCACCCGGAGCGTAGGGACGCTTCTCGAGGTAGCGGGCGGCCTTCGGGGTGAGCGGGATGCCGAGGGCACGGCTGAGCCGAACCTTGCGGCGGTCCTGGGACTTCGTGGTCACGAAGTTGTCCTTCCGATGACGTGGTCGCGTCTTTCACGACTCACGGACGTATCGTCCGCGTTCTGCCTGGGAGCGCACGCCGGGGCACCGGCCAGGTGGGGTGTGAACGAGGAGATGCCCGAAAACTCGGTTTCGAGCCGGTCAAGTCTAACAGATCACCGGGTCGGCTCGATGATGCGGTTCAGCGATCGCCGAGGATGCGGCGGATCCGCTCCAGGCGGGCGGCGACGTCGCGCTCGGCCCCGAGGGTCTTCGGCTCGTAGTAGCGCCGGCCGTCGAGCTCGTCGGGCAGGTACTGCTGCGGCACGATGCCGTACTCGCTGTCGTGCGAGTAGACGTAGCCCTTGCCATGCCCGAGCCGCTTCGCGCCCGGGTAGTGCGCATCGCGCAGATGCACCGGTACCCGACCGAACCCGCCCTTGCGGATGTCGGCGATCGCGGCGTCGATACCGACGTAGGCGGCGTTCGACTTCGCGGTGGTGGCGAGGTACACGGTCGCCTCGGCCAGCGGGATGCGGCCCTCCGGCATCCCGATGAAGGCGACGGCGTCGGCCGCCGCGACCGCGATCACGAGCCCCTGGGGGTCGGCGAGACCGACATCCTCGGATGCCGAGATGACCAGGCGTCGGGCGATGAAACGCGGGTCCTCCCCCGCCTCGATCATGCGGGCGAGATAGTGGAGCGCGGCATCGGGGTCGGACCCTCTGATCGACTTGATGAACGCGCTGATCACGTCGTAGTGCTCGTCGCCCTGACGGTCATAGCGCAGCAGCGCCTTGTCGACCGCCTGCGCGACGTCGTCGTCGGAGACAGAGGGCACGCCGCTCGCGTCGGCGTCCTTCTTCTTCTTGCCCTTCGCCTTCGCGTCAGCCGAATGCGACAGGGCCACCGCGGCAGCGGCTTCGAGACCGGTGAGCGCCCGGCGGGCATCGCCGGATGCGAGCCGGATGAGGGCGGATCTCGCCTCGTCGCTCAGTGCGACGGCGCCGTTCAGACCGCGCGCATCGCCGACGGCCCGATCGACCAGCAGGCCGATGTCGTCATCGGTGAGCGGCTGCAGGGTGAGCAGCAGCGAACGCGACAGGAGCGGCGAGATCACCGAGAAGGACGGATTCTCGGTCGTCGCCGCGATCAGGATGACCCAGCCGTTCTCGACACCGGGCAGCAGAGCATCCTGCTGCGCCTTGGTGAACCGGTGGATCTCGTCGAGGAAGAGGATCGTCGTCTGCCCGTAGAGGTCGCGCTGGGTGATCGCCTCCTGCATGACCTCGCGCACGTCCTTCACACCGGCGGTCACGGCCGAGAGCTCGACGAAACGCCGCCCCGAGGAGCGGGCTATGGCCTGCGCGAGAGTGGTCTTGCCTGTCCCGGGAGGGCCCCAGAGGATGATCGAGACCGCGCCGGGCGACGTCGCCTCCGGGTCTGCGAGGGCCACGATCGGCGAACCCGATCGCAGAAGGTGACGCTGCCCGGCGACCTCGGAGAGGGAGACCGGGCGCATGCGCACGGCGAGAGGCGTCTGCCCGGAGAGCAGCGCGGCAGGGGACGTCATCCCACCAGGCTACTGGCGGGTCACGACACTCAGGCGACGCTCAACGCACCTCGCCGCCGACGGTAGGCTCTGAGGCGACGTGACGCACCGTCGCACGGATGGGAGATCGAGGCATGGCCGCACGCGGTTCGAGGAGCACCAGGCAGGAGCGCGTCCAGGCCGAGCGCCGCACCCGTCTGCACACCGCGCGCACGATCTGGCATCAGGGTCAGATCCGTCGGCGCACGCGCGACAACGCCATCGCCGCGATCGTCGGAGCCCTCATCGTCGTCGCGGCCATCGGCAGCCAGGTCGTGCACGCGCAGGTCACGGCTCCCGAGCCCACGCCCTCGCCGACGGTCGAACCGACGACCGGGCCGACGGAGACGCCCGCCGAGACCCCGGTTCCGATCCCCTCGGACACCCCTGCCGAGTAGTCCGTCACGACACGCGCCCGGGTCAGTACTCGATGACGGCCAGCCGATAGCCGCGCTTGACCACGGTCTGCACGAGCTCCGCGCCGCACAGGGACTCGCGCAACCGCGCCACGGCGACCTCGACCGCGTGGCCGTTGCGGTCGCTGCCCGGCAGCACTCGTCCGATCTCGGCCCGCGACAGCACCCGCCCGCCGGCGACGAACAGCGCTTCCATGAGACGCGCGGCGGTGTGCGACAGCGGCACGAAGCGCTCGTCGATGAGCACGCCTCCGCTGCGCACCTCGAGGCGCCCGGCATCCGTCTCCAGCGATGGGGCGCGGCCACCACCGAAGTGCGCGATCACGCAGCGGGCGAGTGAGCCGAGGCGTCCGCGGTCGGCGATCGTCGTCTCCAGATCCGCCGCGAGGAGCGGGCCCGCGGTGATGGGCCCCACGGCTGCGAGCAGAAGGCGCCCGGATGCTGCGCGGCGGCGGATGTCGTCGAGTGCCCCGGCCTCCTCGGCCACGGCCAGCCAGGAAGCTGCTCCGGGTGCGGAGGTGAACAGCACCGCGTCGGCCTCGCCCGCTCCTGCCTGCAGAGCCGAACGTCGGACGACCTCCGGGTCGGGCGGCGGCCCCCAGCGATAGACCGTGACGCTCACCACGTCGGCACCGGCACCGGCGAGGAGCTCGTCGAGTCCATCGGCCCCGGCGCCGTGGTGCTGCACGACGATCCGCTTGCCGGTGATCCCCGAGGCGAGCAGGTACTCGCCCACCTCCGCGGAGGTCTCGGACTCCGCCACCCAGTCGGCGGTGAACCCGGCCTGCTGGATCGCGCCGTGGGCCTTGGGGCCGCGCGCGACGAACTGCGCCCCTCGCAGCGCCGCGGTGATGCCCTCATCGAGGCCGTGCTCATGCGCGGCATCCATCCACCCGCGGAAGCCGACGCCCGTCGTCACCACGACGATGTCCGGTGGCGCGGCGATGAGCTGCTCCGTCCTGCGCATCAACTCGGCGTCGTCGGCATTCGCGACGATGCTCAGTGCGGGGGCGCGGTGCACGTGCGCGCCGCGACGCTCCAACGCGGTGGCGAGGTCGACCGACCGGCGATCGGCCGCGACGATGATCGTGCACCCGGCCAGGGCGGACTCGAGGGTCGGCGCGTTCGTCACGCCGAACTCTCCGC
This sequence comes from Microbacterium luteolum, assembly GCF_039533965.1. Classification (NCBI taxonomy): domain Bacteria; kingdom Bacillati; phylum Actinomycetota; class Actinomycetes; order Micrococcales; family Microbacteriaceae; genus Microbacterium; species Microbacterium luteolum. The sequence goes on along the minus strand of NZ_BAAAUN010000001.1, from coordinate 446,643 downwards.
GAACTGCGACGTCGTGGGCAGCAGCAGGCCGGCGCGCGCGACGTCGCCGATCACGATCACGGCGGGATTGATCACGGCGGCCTCCTCTGCGTCGGCCACGATAGCGCCCAGAGTGCTGCGCACCGTGCGCTGTTGCGGCGTATGACCGTTCTCGACGACCGCGACCGGACGATCCGCCGAGACCCCGTGCTGCAGCGCCGCGGCGGCGAGACGCGGGAGCGCGGCGACCCCCATCAGCACGACGGTGGTGACGGAGTCGTCGGAGAGCGAGGCGAGCGTGCTCTCGGTGAACGGGCCCTGGCCGTTCACCACATGCAGAGCGGATGCCACGCCGCGATGCGTCACCGGGATGCCGGCTGCCTGGGGCACCGAGATCGCGCTGCTCACGCCCGGCGTCACCGAGACGGGGATGCCAGCGGCCTCGCACGCGAGCACCTCCTCGCCGCCGCGGCCGAGGACGAAGGGATCGCCACCCTTCAGCCGCACGACGCGCCTGCCCGCCCGCGCGTGCTCGACAAGAAGCGCGTTGATCTGGGCCTGCGGCACGGGGTGGTGCCCCGGACGCTTGCCGACATCGATGACCAGCACATCCGGTCCGAGCTGGGCGCGCACCTCGTCTGCGGGCCCGAGCCGATCCGCGACGACCACATCGGCCTCGGCGAGCAACCGGTGGGCGCGCAGGGTCATCAGGTCGGCCGGTCCTGGCCCTCCGCCGACGAGATCGACGCGCCCCACACGCGTCGATCCGCCGCTCGTCCACGATCCGGCCGTCCTCCTCCGGCGGAACCGGAACATCATGCGCCGTCCTCCCCGGCGGCGCCCCCGGCGACGTCGACGTGCACGCCGTCCGGGGTGACCCGGACGGGGTACACGCGCAGCGCTGCATCCGGCTTCCCCTGCGTCTCCAGACACACGCCGGTGCGCAGGTCGAACACCTGCTTGTGCAGAGGCGACGCGACCGTCGGCGCCTCTCCCCTGCTCCCCACGATGCCGCGGGAGATCACGTTCGCACCGCTGTACGGGTCGAAGTTCGAGACGGCGTGCACGCTGCCGTCGGCGAGCAGGAACAGCGCCACCTGCTCGCCGCCCAGCAGAGCCGCGCGGCCGCGTTCGACCTCCAGATCGGCCACGTCGCACACGCGCACGAGGGTCTCCTCTGCGATCAGACCGGTCATCGTCGTACCTCCAGTGCCGTCCCGGCGATCAGGACCGCGCCCGAACGCCGTTCCTCGGCCGTCGCCGGCCTGATCTGACCACGCTCGGCCACGTAACCGAGCGATGGGTCGGGGGTGTCGGCGGCGTTGACGAAGGAGCGGAACCTCTCCAGCTTCTGCGGATCCTTCAGCGTCGCGGCCCACTCGTCCTCGTAGTGCTCCACGTGCAGCGCCATCGCGGCGTCGAGATCGTCGCAGATGCCGAGACTGTCGTCGAAGATCACGGACCGGAGGCCGTCGAGCCCGCCTTCGACCTCCTCGCACCACGGGGCGGTGCGCTGCAGGCGATCGGCCGTGCGGATGTAGTACATGAAGAACCGGTCGATCGCGCGGATCAGACCCTCGTCGTCCAGCTCGGACGCGAGCAGCTCCGCGTGCCGCGGGGTGAAGCCGCCGTTGCCGCCGACATACATGTTCCACCCGTTCTCGGTGGCGATGATCCCGACGTCCTTCGAGCGGGCCTCCGCGCACTCCCGCGCACAACCCGAGACACCGAGCTTGAGCTTGTGCGGCGCCCGCAGACCCCGGTACCGCAGCTCGAGCTTCACGGCCATGCCCACCGCGTCGAGCACGCCGTAGCGGCACCACGTCGAGCCGACGCACGACTTCACCGTGCGGAGCGACTTGCCGTAGGCGTGACCGGACTCGAATCCCGCGTCGACGAGCCGCTCCCAGATCAGCGGCAGCTGCTCCAGACGCGCGCCGAACATGTCGATGCGCTGACCGCCCGTGATCTTCGTGTACAGGGCGAAGTCCTTGGCGATCTGCCCGATCGCCAGCAGTCCGTCCGGGGTCACCTCGCCACCCGGCATCCGCGGAACGACCGAATAAGTGCCGTCCTTCTGCATGTTCGCCATCACGTGGTCGTTGGTGTCCTGCAGCGTGGCGTTCTCGCCCTCGAGCACGTGCTGACCGACGAGCCCCGAAAGGATGCTGGCGATCGCCGGCTTGCAGATGTCGCAGCCGCGCCCGCGGCCGAAGCGCTCGACGATGGAGCTGAACGTCGACAGCTCGGCGATCCGCACCGCGTCGAACAGCTGGCGCCGCGACATGTCGAAGTGCTCGCACAGCGCGTTCGACACCGTCTGCCCGAGCTTCGTGAGCTCCTGGCCGACCACTTTCTTGACCATCAGCACGCAGGAACCGCAGGTCGCGCCCGCCTTCGTACAGCCCTTGACGGCGGCGGCGTCCCTGCACCCCTCCTCGTGAACGGCCTGGCGGATCCGACCTGCCGAGACGTTGGAGCACGAGCACACCACGGCTTCGTCGGGTAGCTCCCCGACCGGCGCGGCATTGCCCCCTTCCGGCAGGAGGTAGGCCGACGGGTCGGCGCCGAGCTTCGCCCCCACGAGGGGGCGCAGCGAGCCATAGGCGCTCGCATCGCCGACGAGGATGCCGCCGAGCAGGGTCTGCGCATCGTCGGAGAGCACGAGCTTCTTGTAGACGCCGGCGACCGGATCGGCGTAGACGACGTCGAGCGCGTCGGGCGTGCGAGCGAGCGCATCGCCGAAGCTCGCCACATCGACGCCCGAGAGCTTGAGCTTGGCGGATTCGTCATAGCCGGGGAAGCTGGCCTCTCCCCCGAGCAGCCGGGTCGCCGCGACCTCCGCCATCGCGTACCCGGGAGCCACAAGGCCCACGCACCGGTCGTCGAAGTTGGCGACCTCGCCGATCGCGAGGATGTTCGGGTCCGACGTCGAGCACCGCTCGTCGATCAGCACACCCCCGCGCGGATGCACCTCGAGCTCCGCGTTCCGAGCGAGCTCGTCCCGCGGGCGCACGCCGACCGTGAACACCACCACGTCCGCGCGCTGGAACGAGCCGTCCTGGAACTCGAGAGCCGTGACGGCACCTGATTCGTCCGGATCGAGCCTCGTCGTCCGCGCCTGCGTGCGCACCGTGATGCCGCGGGACTCCAGGAGGCGCTTCAGCATCCCCCCGCCCGCCTGATCGAGCTGCGCCGACATCAGGCGGTCCGAGTACTGCACGACCGTCGTGTCGACGTCCATCCCCTGCAGCGCACCCGCCGCCTCGAGCCCCAGCAGGCCGCCGCCAATGACCGCACCGCGCAGCGGACGACCGAGCGCAGCCCCCCGCGCGGCCACGAAGTCCCGCAGCGACTGCACGTCGTCGAGCGTGCGATACACGAAGCAGCCCGGAAGGTCGGCGCCGTCCACGGCCACCCGCGCCGCGTAGGAGCCGGTCGCGAGCACCAGCGTGTCGTAGTCGTAGTTGCGACGGGAGCGCGTCCGCACCGAGCGAGCGGAGCGATCGATGCGCAGGACGCGATCATTGTGGATCAGGCGCACGCGCGCGTCGCGGAAGACCGCGCGGTCGAGCTCCAGATCATCCGGCGTGGCTCCCGAGAAGAAGCTCGTCAGTCCCACGCGGTCGTACGGTCCGCGGCCCTCGTCGCCGATCACCGTCACCCGCACGTCCGCATCGGCGCGGCTGAGCAGGCTCTCGACGAACCGGTGCGCCACCATGCCGGCTCCGACCACCATGATCTCGTGCGGCGTGGATGCGGTGTCGTTCATGGGGCTCCTGTCGACCGGGGGAACTGTCGTGCTGGCGACGATAGGAGCGCCGTGTTTCCCGGAGAGGACGCTGCATGTTTCACCCGTCGAACGATCTCCTCACAGATCGGTAACGGTGATGTGAGAAGTGCCGGCCTCACCCGGAACCCGCGGGCGTACTAGGCTGAGCCTCGTCCTTTCCGCCTCCCGCGGCCTTACCGCGCAAGGAGAATCACCGTGTCTGCCACCGAGCCGTCGAAGCCGACTCCCCCCATTCCCGCACCCCCCGCCGTGCCGATGCCGCGAAAGGCGCCGACGCCTGCCGTCGTGCCTCCGGTGGCTCCGTCGCCGGCTTCATCCTCGTCGTCCGCCGAGTGGGGTCGCGTCTCCGAAGACGGCACCGTCGAGGTGCGTGAGGGCGAAGCCTGGCGCGTGGTCGGCCAGTACCCGGATGGAACCCCCGACGAGGCGCTCGCGTACTTCGTGCGGAAGTTCGACGACATCGCCTTCAAGGTGCACGCGCTCGAACAGCGTCAGCAGACCGGTGGCGCGTCGGCGAGCGATCTCGCCAAGCAGGCGGGCCACCTGATCGACGAGGCGACGGATGCCGCCGCCGTCGGAGACCTCGCCGGTCTCCGCGATCGCCTGAACGCCCTCACCGCCTCGCTCTCCGAGGCCACCGAGCAGGAGGCGCAGCAGGCCAAGGAGCTCGTCGACAAGGCGATCGCCGAGCGGACCGTCCTCGTGGAGCGCGCCGAGGCGATCGCCGCGCGCGACCTCAGCAAGGTCCAGTGGAAGCAGGTCACGGCGGAGCTCGGCGAGCTGTTCGACGCCTGGCAGGCTCAGCAGCAGACCGGCCCGCGCCTGTCGAAGGGCATCTCGCAGCAGCTCTGGAAGCGATTCCGCGATGCGCGCGCTGTGGTCGACAAGCAGCGGCGCGCGTTCTACTCCGAGCTGGATGACACCCACAAGGTCGCTCGCGATGCGAAGTCCCGCCTGGTGGAGCGTGCCGAGGCTCTCGCGCCGCGCGGCACCGACGGCATCCCCGCCTACCGCAACCTCCTCGACGAGTGGAAGGCCTCCGGCCGCGCCGGGCGCAAGGCCGACGACGCGCTGTGGGCCCGCTTCAAGGCGGCGGGAGACGCCCTCTACGCCGCGCGCGCCGAGCAGGCCGCGGCCGAGGAGGCCGAGTCCGGGCCGAAGATCGAGGCACGACAGGCCCTTCTCGAAGAGGCCAAGGCCGTCGCCGACGAGTCGAACATCAAGCGCGCACGTGCGCTGCTCACGCGCATCCAGCAGCAGTGGGACGAGATCGGACGCGTCTTCCCCCGGGAGAAGGAGCGCGCGCTGGACGACCGTCTCCGCGTGATCGAGCAGGGTCTGAAGGCCCGCGAGGAAGTCGACTGGAAGAAGAACAACCCGGAGACCAAGGCCCGCGCCAACGACATGAGCTCGCAGCTCCTCGAGGCGATCGAGAAGCTCGAGGCCGAGCTCGCCGCCGCCGAGAAGGCCGGCGACAAGAAGGCCGTGAAGACGGCTGCCGATGCGCTCGAGGCGCGACGCACCTGGCTCAGCGCCCTCGGCGGCTGACCCGGTTCTCCACAGGTCGCCCGCGATCACTCGCACGCGGGGTGCATCACGCCACACTGGCGTGATGCACCCCGCGTTCCTGTATCTGCCCGGCGCCCGTCTCAGCGAAGCCGAGCTGAGCGCGGCGCGGATCGACGGGCACGTGTTCGAGATCGGCGATGCCTACGTCCCGGCCGACCTGATCGAGACGGCCGATGTCCGGGCGACCGCCATCGCCACCCTCGTGCGCCCGGGAACAGCGGCGTCGGGACCGACCGCGGCCTGGATCCACGGCGCCGGCGACGTTCCTCCGGCGGTTCACCACGTCAAGCGCGCGGTGGATCGACGCCTGCGTCCGCACGTCAATGCACGGCTGGTGTTCCACGACACAGTGCTCCCAGCATCCGACCTGCAGCTGATCGGCGGGATCGCCGTGTCGACGCCGGCGAGGACCATGCTCGATCTCGCCACGACGTTGCACAGGGACCCCAGGATGAAGCCGTGGATGGAGCGCCTCGCGCGACTCTTCCCCGAGCTCTCCTCGGAGACGGCGTCCGTGCTCCGGTCGCTTCGGCGGGTACCCGGAAGCCGGGTCGGGCTGGCTGCGCTGGAGCGGCTCGATCTCAGGAGGAGGTGACGCGGTAGACGTCGTAGACCGCGTCGATCCTGCGCACCGCGTTCAGCACGCGATCGAGATGCACCGCATCGCCCATCTCGAACACGAACCGGCTGAGAGCGAGGCGCTCGTCGTTGGTCGTGACCGTCGCCGACAGGATGTTGACGTGGTGCTCGCTGAGCACCCTCGTCACGTCGGAGAGCAGACCGGAGCGATCCAGCGCCTCGACCTGGATCTGCACGCGGAACACGCTCTTCTTCGTCGGAGCCCAGGAGACCTCGACGAAGCGGTCCTGCTCCGCACTCAGCGCCTTCACGTTGACGCAGTCGGCACGGTGCACGGAGACGCCGCTGCCGCGGGTCACGAATCCGACGATGGAATCGCCCGGCACCGGGGTGCAGCACTTGGCGAGTTTGACCAGGATGTCGGCGGCACCGCGCACCAGCACGCCCGAGTCGCCGGAACGCGGCTCCCGCGTCGGAACGCTGCCGGGAAGATCGATGGTTCCGGTCGCCGGATCGCTCGCGGCGACGAGAGCCGTGACCTTCTCGAGGACCGACTGCGTCGAGACGTGTCCTTCGCCGACCGCGGCGTACAGGGCGGAGACGTCTTCGTAGTGGAGCTGGTGGGCGACCTCCGCGAAGGAGTCCTGGCTCATCAGCTTCTGCAGCGGCAGGTTCTGGCGGCGCATCGCCCTCGCGATGGCCTCCTTTCCCTGTTCGATCGCCTCTTCGCGGCGCTCCTTCGTGAACCAACCGCGGATCTTGTTGCGCGCGCGGGTGCTGGCCACGAATCCGAGCCAGTCCTGGCTCGGTCCGGCATCCGGGTTCTTCGAGGTGAACACCTCGACCACGTCGCCGCTCTTCAGCTCGGACTCCAGCGGCACCAGGCGCCCGTTGACCTTGGCCCCCATGGTGCGGTGACCGATCTCGGTGTGCACGGCGTAGGCGAAGTCCACGGGTGTCGCGCTGGCCGGGAGTCCGACCACCCGCCCCTTCGGCGTGAAGACGTAGACCTCCTTCGCGCCGATCTCGAAGCGCAGGGAGTCGAGGAACTCGCCGGGGTCGGCCGTCTCGGCCTGCCAGTCGGAGATGTGCGCGAGCCACGCCATGTCGGTGTCGGAGGCGCGGACCTCGGTCTTGCCGCCGCCGTTCATCCGCTCCTTGTACATCCAGTGCGCGGCGACGCCGTACTCCGCCTGCTGATGCATCTCGTGCGTGCGGATCTGGATCTCGACCGTACGACCGGCCGGACCGATCACCGTCGTATGGAGCGACTGGTAGAGGTTGAACTTCGGCGTCGCGATGTAGTCCTTGAAACGGCCGGGCAGCGGCGTCCAGCGGGCGTGGATCGCACCGAGCACGGCATAGCAGTCGCGAACCGAGGCGACGAGCACCCTGATCCCGATCAAGTCGTAGATGTCGTCGAACTCGCGACCCCGGATGACCATCTTCTGATACACGGAGTAGAGCTGTTTCGGCCGTCCGACGACCTTGCCGCGGATGCGGAGATCACGCAGATCCTCGTCGATCTCCTCGACGACCTGACCCAGGTACTTCTCGCGCTGCGGGGTGCGCTGCGCGATGAGGCTGTGGATCTCGTTGTAGATCTTCGGATGCAGCACGGCGAACGAGAGATCCTCGAGCTCCGACTTGATGGCCTGGATGCCGAGTCGATTGGCCAGCGGCGCGTAGATCTCCAGCGTCTCCTTGGCCTTCTTCGCCGCCTTCTCCGGCGGGACGAAGCCCCAGGTGCGCGCATTGTGCAGGCGGTCGGCGAGCTTGATCAGGAGCACGCGGATGTCCTTGGACATCGCGACGATCATCTTGCGGACGGTCTCGGCCTGAGCACTCTCGCCGTACTTGACCTTGTCGAGCTTGGTGACGCCGTCGACGAGCATGGCGACCTCGTCGCCGAACTCGGCCGTCAGATCGGTCAGGGCGTATCCCGTGTCCTCGACCGTGTCGTGCAGCAGGGCGGCCGCGATCGCGCGGGGTCCGAGACCGAGTTCGGCGAGGATCTGCGCGACGGCGAGCGGGTGCGTGATGTACGGCTCGCCGCTCTGCCGCTTCTGGCCCTCGTGCTTCTCCTTGGCGACCGCGTATGCGCGCTCGATGACCGGGAAGTCGCCGCGGGGGTGGTTGGCGCGGACGGTGCGGATCAGGTTGTCGAGGTCGTTGATCCTGGACGCGCGCGAGAAGATGCGGGGCACCAGTCGTCGCAGACTGGAACCCTGCGACGACGTCTGCGGCTCCGCCATCCACTCACCTCCCGAATCTTCTCATCTTACGCGTGCTGTGCGGGACGAGCTCCCGCGAGAGGGAACGATCAGGCGTCGACGGACGCCTTGCTGCGGGCCTCGCGGATGCGGGCGTCCCGCTCCTTGAGCTGCGGCTCGTTCTCGCGGAACAGCGAGTACAGCGGAGCGGCGACGAACAACGTCGAGTACGTGGCGACCAGGATGCCGACGAAGATCGACAGCGAGATGTCGGTGAGCGACTCGGCGCCGAGCCAGAAGGCGCCGATGAAGAGCACCGCGCCCACGGGCAGCGCCGCGACGACGGACGTGTTGATCGATCGCACCAGCGTCTGGTTCACGGCGAGGTTGACGGACTCCCCGAACAGCCGCGCGGACTTCTCCCCGTCCTCCGTGGTGTTCTCGCGGATCTTGTCGAACACGACCGTGGTGTCGTAGAGCGAGTACGCAAGGATCGTGAGGAAGCCGATCACGGCGGCGGGCGAGATCTCGAACCCGGCCAGCGCGTAGACGCCGACCGTGATCACGAGCACGTCCAGGAGGCCGATGATCGCGGCGGCCGACATCTTCCACGTGCGGAAGTAGATCGCGAGGATGAGGAACGTCAGCGCCAGGAAGATCGCGAGACCCCACAGCGACTGCTTGGTGACGTTCTCGCCCCAGGCCGGGCCGATGAACGACGACGTCACGTCAGCCGCGTCGACCTTGTAGACATCGGCGAGGGCTGCGGCGACCTGCTGCGTCTCGTCGGCGCTCATCTGGTCGGTCTGCACACGGACGTCGCGGTCGCTCACGATCACGACCTTGGTGGCCGCGCCGGGGACGACCGACTGCACGGCGGCGGTCGCCTTCTCCTGGTCGCGGCTGTCCGGTGCCTGCACCGTGAACTGCGACCCGCCGGTGAACTCGATCGAGAACTGGATCGGACGGATCAGCGGCACGAGCGCCGAGCCGACGACGAGCACGATCGCGATGATGAACCACAGACGGCGCTTGCCGACGAAGGGGAAGGAGGTCTTCCCCGAGTACAGGTTGTTGCCGAACTCACTCATGGAAGGCATCAGGCGTCTCCCTCCCTGGTTCCCTTGGTAGAACTGTCGGCGTTGGCGCGTCTCTCCCCGGCAAGGGCTTCCGCACGTTTGCGTTCGGCGATCGTCTGGCGACGGTCGGCCTCACCGCGGGCGCGGGCATTCTTCGCCCCGCGTCCGGTGGTGGCGCTGGAGACCTCTCGGAACTGCGAGCGGCTTCGGTAGACGGCGCCGAGGGCCTCGGGGTCGAGGCCGGACAGCTTGTGTCCGCCTCCGAAGAACCGCGTGCGTGCGAGGAGCTGCATCACGGGGTGCGTGAAGATCACGAAGATGAACACGTCGATCAAGGTCGTGAGACCGAGCGTGAACGCGAAGCCCTTCACCGTGGCATCCGCGAGGATGTAGAGCACCACGGCGGCGAGGATGTTGATCGACTTCGAGATGTAGATCGTGCGCTTGGCGCGGCCCCAGCCGTCTTCCACGGCGGAGGTGATCGACTTGCCGTCGCGGAGCTCGTCTCGTATTCGCTCGAAGTAGACGATGAACGAGTCGGCCGTGAAGCCGATCGACACGATCAGACCCGCGACGCCGGCGAGCGACAGACGGAAGCCCAGTCGCCAGGCCAGGATGCAGATGATGATGTAGGTCAGGACGCCCATCACGGCGATCGAGGCGATGATCACCGACCCGAGCGCTCGGTAGACGATGAGCGAGTAGATGGCCACGAGCGCGAGACCGATGAGACCGGCGATCAGGCCGATCTGCAGCTGCTGCGTGCCGAGGGTGGCCGAGATGGTGTCGGAGCTCTGCACGGTGAAGCTGAGCGGCAGCGCACCGAACTTCAGCTGGTCCGCGAGGGTCGTCGCGCTCTCCTGCGTGAAGCTGCCCGAGATGCTCGGGCGGCCGTCGAGGATCACACCGTTCATCCGCGGTGCACTGAGGACGCTGCCGTCGAGCACGAACGCGAACTGGTCCCGCGGCGACAGGCCGTCGATGCGGTTCTGGTTCAGACGCGTGCTGACGATGCCGAAGGCGTCTCCGCCTTCGCCGCTCATCGTCAGCTGGACGAGCCACGCTCCCGACTTGGGGTCCCGACCGGCCGAGGCATCCGTGATGGCCGTGCCGTCGAGCTCGGCCGGGCCGAGGAGGAACTTCTGAGTGGCGTCCGGCGAGCAGGCGATGAGCGGCTCGTCCTTCGGGGCGCGGGCCGGGTCGTTGTCCGGGTTGGCGCAATCGTAGGCCTGGAACTCGGCGGCGAGCTTCTCGGTCACCCAGGACAGGTCGCTGGCGTCCGTGGGCTCGACCGTCGGCGTCGCGTTCAGCGAGGGATCGGGCGACGGGAAGGGCGTTGATTCGCCGTCCTCGCCGACGAACTCCGTACTGGCCGCGTTGGTCGCCAGCACTGGTCGGAACTCCAGCTGAGCGCTCGACTGGATCCGCTCGCGGGTCTGCTCATCGGCGACACCGGGGATCTGGACGACGATGTTCTGTCCGCCCTCGGTGGTGATGTCGGCCTCGGCGACGCCGGACGCGTCGACGCGCTGACGGATGATGGCCGCGGCCTGGTCGAGCTGCTCGGACGAGGGCGCAGCCCCGTCCTCGGTCTCGGCGCTCAGGACGATCTGCGTGCCGCCCTGCAGGTCGAGGGCGAGTTCAGGCGTCCACGAGCTCACCGCCTCCCCGTTGCCGTCCTTGATGAGGTAGACGCCCAGCGAGTTGATGCCGAAGAGCACGCCCGTCACGAGGAGCAGGCCGAGGAGGACCCGCCAGGCGTGACGGACCGGAGAGGATGAAGCCACGTGTGTTCAGCTTTCTGAGATGCCGGAGATGCGGAGGGGCAGCGCTGGCGGCGGTCGTGCTTACTTGTCGTCTGCGTCCCGCTCGAGACGCGCGCGCGTCTCCTCGGTCGTCTCGATCGCCGGAGCGTCGGTCTCGTTCGCCACGACGTCGTCCTCGACGACCACGGGCTCCTCGACGACGACGTCCTTGGGCTCGACGATGCGGAGGATGGCCTGGCTGTGCACCTCGATGATGGTGCCGGGAGCGATCTCGACGAGCGCCGGGGAGTCGAGGTCCTCGGGGTCGTAGGCGACGATCGTGCCGTAGATGCCGCCCTGCAGCAGCACCTTGACGCCGGGGACGGTCTTGGTCGCCTTCTCCTCCTGCTCGGCCTTCATCGCCTTGGTGCGCTTGCGCGTGTTGAAGATCATGAAGACGAGAAGAACGGCCAGAAGACCGAAGAGGATGAATTCCATGGGCATGGGGGAAGCGCCTTTCTCAGGTGCACGCACCAGCCTTTGGGCGCACAGAGGTATCCGGGGGGAAGTCTTCAGCGATTATAGGTCATCAAGACGAAGCGCCCCGTCTGGGTGCGGGACACCCAGGTGCGCATACGCCTCCGGCATCGCGACTCTGCCCCGCGGTGTGCGACCGAGGAACCCGATGCGGACGAGGTACGGTTCGACGACGCTCTCGACGGTCTCGCCCTCTTCGCCGACCGCGACGGCGAGCGTGCTGAGTCCCACCGGTCCGCCGCGGAACCGCCGGACGAGCGCTTCCAGCACGGCGCGATCCAGCCGGTCGAGACCGATCGCATCGACGTCGTAGAGCTCGAGAGCGGCCCGGACGTCATGGATGGTCGCCGACCCGTCGCCGTGCACCAGTGCGTAGTCGCGGACGCGTCGGAGCAGACGGTTCGCGATGCGCGGAGTACCGCGGGAGCGCCGGGCGATCTCCGCGAGCGAGTCCCGGGGGATCTCCACGCCCAGCACGATCGCCGACCGCTCGATGACCTGCTCGAGCTCCCGCTCGTCGTAGAACTCCAGGTGTCCGGTGAATCCGAAGCGATCGCGGAGCGGGTTCGGCAGCAGCCCGGACCTGGTCGTCGCGCCGACCAGGGTGAACGGAGCGAGTTCGAGCGGGATGCTGGTGGCGCCGGCGCCCTTGCCGACCATGATGTCGATGCGGTAGTCCTCCATCGCGAGGTACAGCATCTCCTCCGCGGAGCGGGCCATTCGGTGGATCTCGTCGATGAAGAGGACCTCACCGGGGACCAGGCTCGACAGGAGCGCGGCGAGATCCCCGGCATGCTGGATCGCCGGCCCGCTGGACAGGCGCAACGGCCGGTCGCTCTCGTGCGCGACGATCATCGCGAGCGTGGTCTTGCCGAGTCCGGGCGGGCCGGCCAGGAGGATGTGATCGGCGGGGCGGCTCTGGATGCGGGCCGCCTCGAGAAGCAGCTGCAGCTGCCCGCGGACTTTCTGCTGACCGACGAACTCGCTGAGGCTGGCCGGGCGCAGGGCGCCCTCGATCGCGAGCTCGGTGTCGTCGACGGGCTCGGTGGCATCGCGGGCGTCAGACACGCGCCTGTCCTCCCTGAGCCGGTCCGAGCAGGGCGAGCGTGCTCCGCAGGAGCGAGGCGACGGAGCTGCGCTCGGCGTCGGTGGCGTCGGCCGCGGTCTGCGCCGCCGCCTCGGCGGCGACCTTCTCCGACCAGCCGAGACCCACGAGGGCCGCAGCGACCTGCGAGACGACGTCGCCGCCCGTCGCGGGGATCGGCCTCGACGACGACACCGCGCTGGGATGCACCTTGCCGGCGAGCTGGAGCACGATGAGCTTCGCGGTCTTCGGACCGATGCCCGAGACCCGGCGGAACGGCGCGTCGTCTTCGGACGTCACGGCATCCGCGATCTGGTCGACGGTGAGGTGCGAGAGCACTCCGAGCGCCGACTTCGGTCCCACCCCGGTGACGCTGATCAGCAGCCCGAAGACCTCCAGCTCGCTGCGGTCGGTGAACCCGAACAGCGACAGGGCATCCTCGCGGACGATGAGGCTGGTGTGCAGCCGGAGCTGCTCCCCCACGGTCGCCGTGTGCGCGACATCGGCCGGGACGGCGACGGAGAACCCGACTCCACCCACCTCGATGACGACCTGGTCGGGCGTCGAGTGCAGGACGACGCCGTGCAGAGAGGAGATCATCCCGTCAGCCTACGGCGTGACTCGTAGCTATGTTCGAGCGACACGCTCTGCGGCAGCCCAGGCACGCTGCGCCGGCGTGAGCGCGCCCTGCGTGGCGACCGCACCGCCCCGGCGCCAGGCGTGGCACAGGGCGATCGCGAGAGCATCCGCCGCATCAGCGGGCTGCGGCGGCGCGTCCAGGCGGAGGATGCGGGCGATCATGGCCTGCACCTGGCGCTTGTCGGCGGAGCCGTACCCGGTGACAGCCGCCTTGACCTCGCTCGGCGTGTGCGTGGCGGCGGGAAGCCCGGATTCCGCGGCGATCAGCAGCGCGACGCCGCTCGCCTGCGCCGTGCCCATCACCGTATGGGTGTTCTGCTGCGCGAACACACGCTCGACGGCGACGGCATCCGGTCGGTACTCGGCGATCACCTCGCGGATGCCGGCTGCGACGATCGCGAGACGGTCGCCGATCTCGGCATCCGGAGAGGAGCGGATGACCCCCACGTGCACGAGAGTTCCGCGGCGCGACCGGTCGACGTCGACGACACCGACACCGCACCGGGTGAGGCCGGGATCGATGCCGAGCACGCGCAGGGAGGAGGTCACTCCCCCAGGCTAAGCCGGGCGGCCGAGGACGGCCGTCAGGCTCGCCTCAGGCGTCGTCGTTCTCGAGCTCCGCCTGCACCTCGGTCGACAGGTCGAAGTTCGTGAAGACGTTCTGCACGTCCTCGCTGTCCTCGAGCGCGTCGATGAGACGGAAGACCTTGCGAGCGGTGTCGGCGTCGATCTCGACCTTGAGGTTCGGGACGAACTCCACGTCGGCGGACTCGTAGTCGATCCCGGCCTCCTGCAGTGCACTGCGCACCGCGACCAGATCATGCGCCTCGGTGATGACCTCGAAGCCCTCGGCGTGCGGTTCGATCTCCTCGGCACCGGCCTCGAGCGCCGCCATCATCACGTCGTCCTCGGTGGTGCCTTCAGAGCCGACGACGATGACGCCCTTGCGGCTGAAGTTGTAGGCCACGCTCCCCGGGTCGGCGAGAGTTCCGCCGTTGCGGGTGAGTGCCGTGCGCACCTCTGCGGCCGCGCGGTTCTTGTTGTCGGTCAGACACTCGATCATGAGGGCCACACCGTTGGGCCCGTATCCCTCGTACATGATCGAGAGGTACTCGACGGCTTCGCCGCCGATGCCCGCTCCGCGTTTCACCGCGCGGTCGATGTTGTCCTTGGGGACCGAGGTCTTCCTGGCCTTCTGCACCGCGTCGAACAGGGTCGGGTTGCCGGCCATGTCGGCGCCGCCGAGCTTCGCCGCGACCTCGATGTTCTTGATGAGCTTGGCCCACGACTTCGCCCGTCGGGAGTCGATGATGGCCTTCTTGTGCTTCGTGGTCGCCCACTTGGAATGCCCGGACATAAGTCTCCGCTCGTCGTATCCGCCCCGGAGCTCGCACCCAGGGCATCGTCAATCCTAACGAACTGCGCGAGTGGCGCAGGATGGAGATATGCGCAGATCCCGACACATCACCCCGGTCCTCCGCTCTTCCGAGGTGCGCGACGACGAGCCGACGCCGGCCGACACCTTGCGATACCTGATCCATCTGCCCGACGACTACGACGCCGACCCGGACCGACGCTGGCCGCTCGTGCTGTTCCTCCATGGCGCGGGCGAGCGGGGTGCCGACCTCGAACTGGCTGCGCTGCACGGCCCGCCGAAGCTGGCGGCTGCCGGTCACGAGTTCCCGTTCATCCTCGTCACACCCCAGTGCGCCGCCTCGAGCCAGTGGGTCGCAGAGCTCTCGACGCTGTCGGGGCTGGTCGACGAGGTCGTCGCGGCGCACCGCGTGGATCCGGCACGCGTATCGGTGACCGGGCTCAGCATGGGCGGGTACGGAACCTGGAGCCTGGCGGTGCGGTATCCCGATCGATTCGCCGCGATCGCGCCGATCTGCGGCGGGCTGTGGATGCAGAGCGCTGCGCCGATCCGCACCGTGCCCGTCTGGGCCTTCCACGGCGACGCGGACGATGTCGTGCCGATCTCCGCCACGGAGCAGATCGTGACCGAGCTCCGTTCACTCGGCGCCGACCCGCAGTTCACCCGATACGCGGGCGTCGGCCACGATTCCTGGACCGAGACCTACGAGAACCCCCAGATCTACGACTGGTTGCTCTCCCAGCGGCGCCTCCCCTGATATCCGTCTGGTGCGAGAGGGCTCGCGGGTGTAGTCCTGACCCATGGACCCGAGTGGCTTCGACGACAGAACGCATGCTCTCGATGCCGCCCACCGCCTCGCGACGGAGTTCCTGGAGACTCTCGATGACCGACCGGTGTGGCCGCGCGCGAGCCTGGACGAGATGCTGGACGCCTTCGGCGGGCAGCTGCCGGAGGACGGCACCAACCCTGCCGCGGTGATCGAGGAGATCGCCGAGCGTGCCGAGCCCGGGCTCGTCGCGATACCGGGCGGGCGCTTCTTCGGTTTCGTGATCGGCGCCACGCATCCGGCCGCCCTGGCCGCGGACTGGCTCGTCTCGGCGTGGGATCAGAACTCCGGCTCGTCCACCCTCACACCCGCGACCGTCGCCATGGAGCGCATCGCCGGGCAGTGGATGCTCGAACTCTTCGGCCTCCCCGCGACGGCGAGCGTCGGCTTCGTGACAGGTGGGCAGCTCGCGAACTTCACGTGTCTGTCGACCGCCCGCGTCGCCGCACTGGGGCGCGCGGGGTGGGATCTCGCCGAGCGCGGTCTGCGCGGCGCTCCCCCGATGCGATTCGTGGTCGGCGCAGACCGGCACGGCTCGATCGATCGGGCGGCCCGGTTTCTCGGCATCGGGCGATCCGAGCTGACGGTCGTGGAATCCGACGACCAGGGCAGGATGCGAGCGGATGCTCTCGAGCAGGCTCTCCTCGGCGGAGACGGCCCGACGATCGTCTGCCTACAGGCCGGCGAGGTGCACACCGGGGCGTTCGACGACTTCGCCACGCTGATCCCGATCGCCAAGCGACACGACGCCTGGGTGCACGTCGACGGAGCATTCGGACTGTGGGCCGCGGCATCCGACTCTCTGCGCCCGCTCACGCTCGGAATGGAGCAGGCGGACTCCTGGGCGACGGATGCCCACAAGACGCTGAACGTGCCCTACGACTGCGGCATGGCGATCGTGCGCGACCCGGCCGATTCGATCGCGGCGTTCCGGACCGGCGGCGACTATCTGATCTACTCGGGCCTCGATCCCTGGGATGTCACGCCCGAGCTCTCGCGTCGCGCCCGCGGCGTTCCGGCCTGGGCAGCGATGCGCAGCCTCGGCCGGTCGGGCATCGCCGCCCTCATCGACCGCCTGCATGAGAACGCCGTCGCGATGGCGACGGGGCTCGCATCCATCGACGAGATCGAGATCCTCAACGACGTCGACTACACGCAGGTCATGTTCCGGGCCGGGACGGATGCCGCGACCCGGGCATTGGGCGAGGCGATCCTCCGCGACGGGACGGCCGCCGTCACCGGCGCGGAGTGGCGCGGCAGGGCGTCGCTCCGCTGCTCGATGTCATCGTGGGCGACGACTCCCGATGACATCGAGCGCACCATCGGGGCGATCCGCCGACTGGTCGCGAGCTAGGCGGCTGCCGCGGAGACGGCGCGCACCCTGTCGAGGAACCGCCGATGGAAGCGCGTCTCTCCCGTGATCTCCGGGTGGAAGCTCAGCCCGAGCAGGCTGCCCTGCTCCACGGCGACGACGCGTCCGTCGGGCAGAGCCGCGAGAACCTCGGCGGCCGGCCCGACGGATTCGACGACGGGGCCGCGGATGAAGGCAGCCTTCACCGGATCCGGTCCGAGCTCTGCGACGGTGAGCTCCGCTTCGAAGGACTCGACCTGCCGGCCGAACGCGTTGCGCCGCACCACGGCGTCGATGCCCCCGAACGACTCCTGACCGTCGATCGCATCCACGACGGTGTCGGCGAGCAGGATCAGCCCGGCGCAGGTGCCGAGCACGGGCATCCCTGCGGCTATCGCCGCACGTATCGGCTCCTGCATCCCGAAGATCCGGGACAGCTTGTCGATCACGCTGGACTCGCCACCCGGGATGACGAGGCCGTCGACGGCCGCGAGCTCCTCCGGGCGCCGGACGAGCGTGACGTCGGCTCCGAGTTCGGCGAGCAGGGCGGCGTGCTCGCGCACGTCGCCCTGCAGCGCGAGGACGCCGACCTTCGGCTTACCAGCCACGCTCGGCGAGGCGGTGCGGAGCCGGCAGGTCGGAGACGTTGATGCCGACCATCGCCTCGCCGAGTCCGCGCGAGGCCTCCGCGACGACCTTCGCGTCGTCGTAGAACGTGGTCGCCTTGACGATCGCCTTCGCGCGCTCGACGGGGTTGCCCGCCTTGAAGATGCCCGAGCCTACGAACACGCCGTCGGCGCCGAGCTGCATCATCATCGCGGCATCCGCGGGGGTCGCGACACCGCCGGCCACGAACAGCACGACGGGGAGCTTGCCGGTCTCGGCGATCTCGGCGACGAGCTCGTAGGGCGCCTGCAGTTCCTTCGCGGCGACGAACAGCTCATCCTTCGGCAGCGCGGTGAGCGCGGCGATCTCGCCGCGGATCTTGCGGATGTGCTTCATCGCCTCGGAGACGTCGCCCGTGCCGGCCTCGCCCTTGGAGCGGATCATCGCGGCACCCTCGTTGATGCGGCGGAGAGCCTCACCGAGGTTGGTGGCGCCGCAGACGAAGGGGACCTTGAAGCCGAACTTGTCGATGTGGTTCACGTAGTCGGCCGGCGAGAGCACCTCCGACTCGTCGATGTAGTCGACGCCGAGCTCCTGCAGGATCTGCGCCTCGACGAAGTGCCCGATGCGCGCCTTCGCCATGACCGGGATCGAGACCGTGTCGATGATGCTGTCGATCATGTCGGGGTCGCTCATCCGCGAGACGCCGCCCTGCGCGCGGATGTCGGCAGGCACGCGCTCGAGCGCCATGACGGCGACGGCGCCGGCGTCCTCGGCGATCTTGGCCTGCTCGGCGGTGACGACGTCCATGATGACGCCGCCCTTGAGCATCTCGGCGAGGCCACGCTTGACGCGCGAGGATCCGGTGGTGGTCTGGTCGGTCATGAGGACTCCTGTCGGGTGCGCCACTGTCGTGAGCAACAAAGTCTGGATTGATCTAGGCCAAACATAGCACTGTCCGAAACGACCTAGAATCGAGAAGTCATGAGCGACGAGATCACAGGAACCACGGCGGCCGACATCGCCGACAGCGTGCGCGGACTCCGCGACCGCGGCATCCTGCGTCCGGGGAGCCCGCTGCCGCCGGTGCGAGAGCTCGCCGCGCGTCTCGGCGTGAATCGGAACACCGCGGTGGCCGCCTACCGGCAGCTCGCCCAGGCAGGGCTGGTGGTATCGCGCGGACGCGCAGGAACGGTCGTGACGGGCCACGAATCCGTCCCGCAAGAGGGCTATGCCGCCGACACCGTGCTGCGCGACGTCGGCACCGGCAACCCCGATCCCCGCCTCATCCCCGACCCCTCCCCTGCGCTCATGAACATCGCGAGCCGGCCCGTGCTCTACGGCGAACCCGTGATCGACCGGGGCCTCGACGAGTGGGCGCGGACCTGGGTCGCCGCCGACCTCGACGCCGAGTTCCGCGTGACGATCACGAGCGGCGCCGTCGATGCGGTCGAGCGTCTGCTGGCACAGGCACTGATGCGCGACGATGCCGTGGCGCTCGAGGATCCGTGCTTCCTCGCCAGCATCCACACCGTGAGACTCGGCGGATACCGCGCCATCGCGGTGCCCGTGGACGAGCAGGGCATGACCGTCGACGGCCTACGTGCCGCTCTGGACGCGGGCGTCCGTGCGGTCATCTGCACACCGCGCGCGCAGAATCCGACCGGCGCGAGCCTCACCGCCGAGCGCGCGGCCGCGCTGCGTGCAGTGCTGGCCGATCACCCCTACGTCCTGATCATCGAAGACGACCACTTCTCGATGCTCTCGCAGCGGCCCTACGAGTCGCTCATCGGTCCGGACCACCGCCGATTCGCCCTCGTACGCTCGGTGTCGAAGTTCCTGGGCCCGGACATGTGCCTCGCGGTCGCCGCGACCGACGCCGAGACCGCGGACCGGCTGGCGATGCGCCTGAGCCCCGGCACCACGTGGGTCAGCCATCTGCTGCAGCGCCTCGCGCTGACGCAGCTCACGGATGAGGCGGTGACCGCCGAGGTCGCGGCCGCGGCCGCGCACTACGCCGAGCGCAACGCCGCCTTCTCCGCGCGGCTGCGCGACCACGGCATCCCTGCACCGACCTCGGACGGGCTGAGCCTCTGGGTCGAACTGCCTCAGTCGGCCCGTATCGTGGCCGAGCGCCTGATGCGGCGCGGCTGGCTCGCACGTACCGGCGACGAGTTCGCCCTGGACGATCGCGCCGAGCCCTCCCACCACCTGCGCCTCACCGTGCACGACCTCGACGATCAGGACGCCGCGACGCTCGTCGCGGACCTCGTCGCCGCCGTGCGTTGACCACCCGCCGCGGACACCGGGCCGCCTTGAATGAAAGGATCGGAGAATGAAGATCCTCTCCATCCAGTCGGCCGTCGCCTACGGCCACGTCGGAAACTCCGCCGCCGTCTTCCCGCTGCAGCGCATCGGCGTGGAGGTGCTGCCGGTCTACACGGTGAACTTCTCCAACCACACCGGCTACGGCGCATGGAGAGGGCCGCTGATCGCGCCCGACGATGTGCGCGAGGTCATCACCGGCATCGAGGAGCGCGGCGTCTTCGGGCAGGTCGACGCGGTGCTCAGCGGCTATCAGGGCGGCGAGGGCATCGGCGACGTGATCATCGACGCCGTCGCACGCGTCAAGGCCGCGAACCCGAACGCCGTCTACGCGTGCGACCCGGTCATGGGCAACGCGAAGTCCGGCTGCTTCGTCGCCCCGGCGATCCCGGTGCTGCTGCGGGAGCGCGTGGTGCCGGTGGCCGACATCATCACCCCGAACCAGTTCGAGCTCGGCTTCCTCACCGGCACCGAGCCGGACACTCTCGAGTCGACCCTCGCCTCGGCCGACCTGGCGCGGGCGATGGGGCCCCGGACGGTGCTCGTCACGAGCGTCGAGCGGCCCGACCGCGAAGAGGGCACGATCGAGATGCTCGTCGTCGACGACGCCGGCGCGTGGATCGTGCAGACCCCGCATCTGCCGATGAAGGCGAACGGTTCCGGCGACGTCACGGCTGCACTGTTCACTGCGCACTATGTCGAGACAGGCAGCGCCCAGACGGCGCTGGAGCGCACGGCATCCAGCGTCTACGACCTGCTCAAGGCGACGCTCGACTCCGGGGAGCGCGAACTGCAGCTCGTCGAGGCCCAGGAGTTCTACGCGAACCCCCGCATGCAGTTCAGCGCGCGCCAGGTGCGCTGAGCGTCAAACCTGCCTTTGGGTCCCTGAGCTTGTCGAAGGGCAGACGCTTCGACAAGCTCAGCGACCCCGCATCCGGTGGTCGTTGAGCGAAGCGACGAGCCGAAACGCGTTCAGCGCGGCCAGGCGTTCGCCACGGCCTCGCGAACCTCGCCGAGAAGCTGCGGCAGCGCCTTGGTCTTGGCGATGATCGGGAAGAAGTTGGCGTCCGATGTCCACCGCGGCACGACGTGCTGGTGCAGGTGGCCGTCGACGCCGGCGCCCGCCACGGCACCCTGATTCATGCCGAGGTTGAATCCGTCGCAGCGCGACACCTCGCGCAGGACGCGCATCGCCGTCTGCGTGAGCGCACCGATCTCGGCGACCTCTTCGGGCGTCGCCTGGTCGTAGGTCGCGATGTGGCGATACGGGCAGACCAGCAGGTGACCGGAGTTGTACGGGAACAGGTTCAGCAGCACGTAGGCCGTCTCCCCGCGCGCGACGATCAGCCGGTCGGGGTCCGCATGCTTCGGCGCCTCGCAGAACGGGCACTCGTCGCGCAGCGGCTCCGGCCCCGCCTGGATGTAGGCCATCCGGTGCGGGGTCCACAGCCGCTGGAACTCGTCGGGCACGCCGACGAGGCGCCCGGCATCCTCCAGCTCAGCCATGGCTGAGTCCCTGAGCATGCCTGCGGGTCACGCCAGTTCCCCCGCCGTCTGCACCAGGGCGTGCGAGTCGATCGCCGCGCGGATGCGGGCGACGGCATCCGCGATCGGCACGCCGTTCTCCTGAGTGCCGTCGCGGTAGCGGAACGAGACGGTGCCGGCAGCACGGTCCTGCTCCCCCGCGATCAGCAGCAGCGGCACCTTGCCGGTGGTGTGGTTGCGGATCTTCTTCTGCATCCGGTCGTCCGAGGTGTCGAGTTCGGCGCGCACGCCGGAGTCCCGCAGCGTCGTGATGACCTCACCGAGGTAGTCGGCGTACTCTTCGGCGACCGGAATGCCCACGACCTGCACGGGCGACAGCCACACCGGGAAGTCCCCCGCGTAGTGCTCAAGCAGGATCGCGAAGAATCGCTCGATCGAGCCGAAGAGCGCGCGGTGGATCATGATCGGACGCTTCTTCTGCCCGTCCTTGTCCATGAACTCCAGGTCGAAGCGCTCCGGCAGGTTGGGGTCGACCTGGACGGTCGAGAGCTGCCAGGTGCGGCCGATCGCGTCACGGGTCTTCAGGTCGATCTTGGGACCGTAGAAGGCCGCCTCACCGGGAACCTCGGTGAGCTTGAGGCCGGATGCCACGGCGACGCGGCGCAGCGCATCGGTCGACGACTCCCAGAACTCGTCCGAGCCGATCCACTTCGACTTCTCGTCGTCCTTCATCGAGAGCTCGAGCTCGAAGTCGGTCAGGCCGAAGTCGCGCAGCATCGAGAGGATGAAGTCGAGGACCTTCGAGACCTCGTCCTCGAGCTGGTCGGGCGTGACGAACAGGTGCGAGTCGTCCTGAGTGAAGCCCCGCACGCGGGTGAGACCGTGCAGCGCGCCGGAGAGCTCGTTGCGATAGACCGTGCCGTTCTCGGCGAACCGCAGCGGCAGATCCCGGTAGCTGCGCGCGCGCTCCTTGTAGATGAGGATGTGCATCGGGCAGTTCATGGGCTTCAGGTAGTAGTCCTGGCCCTGCTTGGTGATGTTGCCCTCGTCATCGCGCTCCTCGTCCATCACGATCGGCGGGAACATGCCCTCCTTGTACGTGACGAGGTGGTTCGAGGTGAGGAAGAGGTCTTCCTTCGAGATGTGCGGGGTGTACACGTAGGTGTAGCCGCCCTCGATGTGGCGCTTGCGGGCGTGCTGCTCCATCTCGCCGCGGATCATGCCGCCGCGAGGGTGCCAGACCGAGAGGCCGGAGCCGATCTCCTCCGGGAACGAGAACAGGTCGAGCTCCTTGCCGAGGCGGCGGTGGTCGCGCTTGGCGGCCTCCTCGAGGCGGTGCTGGTAGGCGCGCAGCTCGTCCTTCGTCGGCCATGCCGTGCCGTAGATGCGCTGCAGCTGCGGGTTCTTCTCGCTGCCGCGCCAGTAGGCGGCGGCGATGCGGGTGAGGTCCCAGCCGTTGCCGATCATGCGGGTGTTCGGCAGGTGCGGTCCGCGGCAGAGGTCCTTCCAGACGACCTCGCCGTCGCGCGTGGTGTTGTCGTAGATCGTGAGTTCGCCCTCGCCGACCTCGACGGAGGCACCCTCGGCGACCTCCTTGCCCGGGCCCTTGAGTCCGATGAGCTCCAGCTTGAACGGCTCATCGGCGAGCTCGGCGCGTGCCTCGTCATCCGTCACGACGCGGCGGACGAAGCGCTGTCCTTCGCGGATGATGCGCTGCATCTCCTTCGTGATGGCCTTGATGTCCTCGGGGGTGAACGGGGTCTCGACACCGAAGTCGTAGTAGAAGCCGTCGGTGATGGGCGGACCGATGCCCAGGTTCGCCTGCGGGTTGATGCGCTGCACCGCCTGCGCGAGGACGTGAGCGGCCGAGTGGCGGAGGATGTTCAGACCGTCGGCGCTGTCGATCGTCACCGGTTCGACCTCGTCGGCATCCGTCACGGTCGTGGCGAGATCCTTGAGGTCGCCGTTGACGCGCATGGCGACGACGTTTCGGTCGGTGAACAGGGCGAAGCCATCGTGCGGCCGGGCGTTTTCAGGCACAGAAACTCTCCATCTGGGTCACTACCCAGGTTACCGCTCCGCCCAGGCGCTCCGGACCGCTACGCGACGGCCTCGGATGCCGTGCTCGAGGCCGTCGGCGCGAGGATCACGATCGCGGCGCCGACGAGGGCGACCGACGAACCGACCCAGTCCCACACGGTCGGCTTGAAGCCGTCGACGATGATTCCCCAGGCGAGCGAGCCAGCGATGAAGATCCCGCCGTACGAGGCGAGCACCCGACCGAAGTTCGCGTCCGGCTGCAGGGCCGCGATGAATCCGTAGGCGCCGAGCGCCATCACTCCGAGGACCGCGAAGATCCAGCCGCGATCCTCTTTCACCGCCTGCCAGATCAGCCACGCGCCACCGATCTCGGCGAGAGCCGCGAGGACGAACAGAACCACGATGCGGAAGACGGTCATCCCGCCAGTGTGTCAGGGACGACGAGCCCGGTCTCGTAGGCGAGGATCACCAGCTGCGCGCGATCGGATGCACCGAGCTTCGACATTATCCGGTTCACGTGGGTCTTCGCGGTGTGCGGAGAGATGACCAGCTGCTCGGCGATCTGCTGATTGGTCGCGCCGCCGGCGACTCGGAGCAGCACCTCGCGTTCGCGGACGGTGATCTGTCGCAACGCGGGCGAGTCCCAGGCGTCTGCAGCGGGACGCCGCGGCATCACGGTGCGGGCGATCAGCGCGCGGGTCGCTGCGGGCGACAGCAGCGCCTCGCCGCGATGGATCGTGCGAACCGCCTCGACGATCTCCTCCGGTTCCGCACCCTTTCCGATGAACCCGCTGGCCCCGGCCCGCAACGCCGCAACGACGTACTCGTCCTCTTCGAACGTCGTGAGGATCAGCACCCGCGTGCCGCTCCCCTGCTCTGCGCAGATCTCCGCGGTGGCCGCGATGCCGTCGAGTTCCGGCATCCGGATGTCCATCAGGACGACGTCGGGCAGGGTCTCCCGCGCGGCGACGACTGCTGAGCGCCCGTTCGCCGCCTCTCCGACCACCTGCAGCCCTCCGTCCGCGAGGATGTCGCGGACAGCCTGGCGGATCAGTGGTTGATCGTCGACGATGAGGACGCGCGTCATGCGTGATCTCCCGCTGTCGGGATCGCGACGTGAAGCCGGAACTCGTCCTGGTCGCGCAAGACGACGACACGCCCTCGCACGGCGGCCACGCGCTCCCGCAACCCACGCAGTCCGTGGCCGCTCGGCGTGGCATCCGGGCTCTCCTCGCCGACGGCATTGGTCACGACGATGTCGACCACGCCGTCACCGCCGCGAATCGCGAGCGCCGCCCGATCGCCCTCTCCGTGCTTGTGGGCATTCGTGAGCCCTTCTCGAATCGCCAGGTAGGCCACATGATCGCTCGATCCCGCGAGCGCAGCGAGCTCCGCATCCCGGCGCAGATCGACGCGCAACCCTGCCGCCTCGACCTGCGCCACAAGATCGTCCACTCCGTCCAGTCCTATGGGCGGATGCCGGTCGCCCGGCACGTCCGTGTCACCGTCGCGCAGCACCGACATCAGCCCACCGATATCGGTCAGAACGGTTCGAGCGGCCGCACGGATCGCGGTGAGCGCTTCTCGTGCCCGTTCCGGCCGCGCCTCGATCGCCGATGAGGCGACGCCCGCGTTCAGGCTGATGACCGCGATCTGGTGGGCGACGATGTCGTGGAGATCGCGAGCGATGCGTACGCGCTCCTCCGCCACGCGTCGCCGCGCCTCCTCTTCTCGACCGCGTTCGGCTCGTTCGGCGCGCTCTCTCATCGCCGCGGCGTACTCCCGTCGGGATCGAGTCGCGTCTCCGACGGCACCGGCGAGGACGATGAAGAGCAGGAACTGCAGGGCACGCGAGTCGAAGACCTCGCCGTCGAGCGTGATCGCGTTCGTGCAGAAGACCAGGATCGAGGCCGCGCCAACCAGCAGCAGCCCGACCGGCCGTGCCACCCGGTCGGTGACGGCGAACGCCGCCACCGCGATGGCGATCATGACTCCGGGCGGGAGCAACCCGAACAGCGCGGTGAGCGTGCTGCATCCCAGGCTGACGGCGAGGACCATGATCGGCAGCCGACGACGGAAGGGCATCAGCGCGGCCGGCAGCAAGGCCGGGACGAGCAGCAGCCCACGAGCCTGGAACACCGCATCGGGGTAGGGAAGGAATGCGAGCAGGATGACGATGGCCACCGCGAGGACGTCGGTCAGCAATGTCGCCGGACGGGGAAAACGGAAGGACGACACCCCTCCAGTATTCCGGGCTGACGCACGGGGCGAGTCCCTCCCGGGGATGAGACTCGCCTACCGCGAACGCGGTACGGAAGTGTCTACGACGGGCGGATGCTTGCGCGCGCCTCCGAGATCAGGCTGGGAAGGTGCATGCATCGCGTGCTCGGAAAGGACAGCAATGAAGAAGGCAGTCAGACGGACACTGCTCACCCTCACCGGCATCGCGACGGTGATCGTCGTCGGCCTCGCCACGACGACGGTCGTGAACGTCGTCGCGACCGAATCGGAGAAGGACGCGATCGCAACCTACGGGCAGGCGGTCTCGGTGGACGGGCGTGACATGAACGTCCTGGTCACGGGCGAGGGCCCCGAGACGATCGTGATGCTCCCAGGGTTCGGCACCGCGTCGCCGGTGATCGACTTCAGCCCCCTCATCCCCGATCTCGCGGACGATCATCGCGTCGTCGTGGTCGAGCCGTTCGGCTACGGCCTGAGCGACGGCACCGAGAAGGCACGCACGACGGAGAACATCGTGAGCGAGGTCCACGATGCCCTGCAGTCGCTCGGCGTCGACGAGTACACACTCATGGGGCATTCGATCGCCGGGATCTACGCGATCGAGTTCGCCGAACGCTACCCCGACGAGGTGAGGGCATTCGTGGGCATCGACAGCAGCCTCCCCGGGCAGCCGAGCGCAGACGTCGAGTTGCCGATCGGACTCCTCGTCACGGCCAGGAATCTCGGTCTG
Source organism: Microbacterium luteolum (assembly GCF_039533965.1). Classification (NCBI taxonomy): domain Bacteria; kingdom Bacillati; phylum Actinomycetota; class Actinomycetes; order Micrococcales; family Microbacteriaceae; genus Microbacterium; species Microbacterium luteolum. The sequence goes on along the minus strand of NZ_BAAAUN010000001.1, from coordinate 420,447 downwards.
ATGCGGATCATCGCCGGCGCGGCCGATGGCGGGTACATCCCGCCGACCTATTCAGCGGAGGATCGTGAGCAGATGCACATGTTCACGAATCGGAACACCTTGGCGCCGACCTACGTCGACGCGATGTCGCGTCTCGGAGAGACGTTCCGCGAAGCCGAGGGCAAGGAGTTCCCGGATGACCTCCCGCTGCTCCTGTTCGTCCAGAAGCAGAACAAGACCGTCCCCGAGTGGCTCGACCTGCACGAGCGACAGGCGGCGAGCGTGATGGACGGAACCGTCATCCCTCTGGCCGGAGACCATTACCTCCACCACACGCACGCGAAGGACATCGTCGACGGCTTCCTCGCGTGGGAGGCAGTGCGTCAGCCGTCGGACTGATCCGCCGGCTTCGTTCAGCCTCGGCTGACGTCGCCGGAACCTGACACGTCCTCCGTGACGCGGGCATCGCCGCTGTAGGAGATGTCGCCGCTGCCGTCGATGACGGCGTCGAGCGTCCCCTCCGCGGTCACATCGGCGCTGCCCGCGCCGCGAATGGTGACGAACGCCTGGGTGCTGCGCAGACCGGACGCCTCATAGCCGCCGTCGCCGTTGATGTCGACCCGTTGCGTTCCGGCGGTTCCCGCGATCGAGACTCCGCCCGATCCCTCGATCCGCACGACGAGCTCTTCGACCACGGCGTCGCGGACATCGATGGCGCCAGAGCCGTCGATCGTGAGGATGGCGGTCCCTGCGTCGATGCCGGTGGCGTCGACATCGCCCGAACCGCGGACGGTGATCGTCGGCTCGTTCGCCCCCGAGAGGTCGATCGAGGCATCGCCCGATCCGAGGACGGTGAGCGACTCGAGAGAGCTCACCGTGAGCGCGTAGCGGATCTTCCCGTTGCCCAGCATCGGCTCTCCGTTCATGCCGAGGCGCAGGACGCCGTCCTCCACATCTGCCGTGAGGCTGTCGATGACCCGCTCGCCGGCGGTCACGGTCAGTGACGGCGTCGCGCCGAGCGTGACCGTCAGGTCGCCGGAGCTGTCGAGCTCCACGACGCTGACATCCGAGATCTCCCGCTCTTGGGTGACCGCGGGTCCGGAGTCGAGCGCCGCGCACCCCGAGAGTGCCGTCGCAGCGGTGACGACGAAGAGAGCGGTGGTGGCGAAAGCGAGGAATGGAGTGCGCATGACGTCAGCGTAAGTATGCGGCGCGCCACGCGGACAGCTACCGGGGTGCCAACATCGTCTGCCCCCTGGGTATGACGCTCCTGGCGGCGAAGGACCGCCTCATCACGTACCGTGAGGGAATGAGAGCAGTCGCCCGATGGATCCTCGCGATCGCGCTCGGCGCGATCGGCGTCATGCACTTCACGTCGACCCGCGGGTTCCGCGTCGTCGTCCCGGACTGGGCGGTGGAGCTGACGAAGCTCGACAAGAACGACATCGTCCTCGCCTCCGGTGCCGCCGAGATCGCTCTGTCCGCCGGCCTGATCGCGCTCCCCCGCGAACGGCGCCGGATCGGCTGGGCCACGGCGGCCTTCTTCGTCGCCGTCCTCCCCGGCAACATCCATCAGTGGCAGACGCGCCGCTCGACGCCCGGGCTCGATACGGATGCTCGACGGCTCGGGCGGCTCTTCCTGCAGCCGCTGCTCGTGCTCTGGTCGCTCTGGGCGACGAACGACGTACCGGCTCGCCGTCGCTGAAAAGCCACAGAGGCGGGCACGTATTGTCGCCAGGGTCGGCGACAATGGGGCCATGTCCTCTCCCTCGATCGTCTGGTTCCGCGACGACCTTCGACTGGCCGACAATCCTGCCCTGCGCGCCGCGCTCGATCTCGGTGAGCCGATCATCGCGCTGTTCGTCCTGGATGAGGAGTCCGACGGCATCCGCGCCCTCGGCGGCGCCTCGCTCTGGTGGCTGCATCATTCGCTCGCCTCGCTCGCGGAACGTCTGCGGGAGCGCGGAGCGGAGCTGATCCTGCGGCGGGGCGCGGCCGGTCGCATCGTGCGTGACCTGGTCGCGGATTCCGGGGCCGGTGCCGTGTTCTGGAACCGCAGATACGGAGGTCCCGAACGAGACGTCGATGCCGGCGTCAAGTCGGCCCTGCGCGAAGAGGGCGTGACGGTCGCCTCGTTCGCCGCGTCGCTGCTTCATGAGCCCTGGACCGTCACGACGGGCAGCGGCACGCACTACTCGGTGTTCACGCCGTTCTGGCGGGCCTGCCTCGCGCTCCCCGCGCCTCGTGCTCCGCTCCCGGAACCGCGGGAGATTCCCGGCGCGACGCCGGTCCCGGCATCCGACGCGCTCGACGACTGGGAGCTCCTGCCCACGGCGCCGGACTGGGCGGCGGGTCTTCGCGAGACGTGGGAACCGGGCGAACCGGCCGCACGGCGGCGGCTGAAGGAGTTCCTCGACACCGATCTCCCCGGGTACGACAGCGCTCGTGACGAGCCGTCTGCGGGTGCGACCTCGCTGCTCTCGCCGAGACTCCGCTGGGGCGAGCTGAGCCCGTTCACGGTGTGGCATGAGGCAGTCGGCGTGGACGGAGCGGGTCGCTTCCTCTCGGAGCTCGGCTGGCGGGAGTTCGCCTGGCACACGCTGTACCACGCCCCGGATCTCGCGACGAAGAACCTGCGGCGCGATTTCGACGCGTTCCCCTGGCCGCCGCTCGATCCGTCGCGGCTCGACGCCTGGCAGCACGGCGAGACGGGGATTCCGCTGGTGGATGCCGGGATGCGCGAGCTCTGGCACACGGGGTACATGCACAACCGGGTCCGGATGGTGACGGCGTCTTTCCTCATCAAGAACCTCCTCATCGACTGGCGGCTCGGCGAGGAGTGGTTCTGGGACACGCTCGTCGACGCCGACGACGCGAGCAACCCGTTCAACTGGCAGTGGGTGGCAGGGTCCGGAGCGGATGCTGCGCCGTATTTCCGCGTTTTCAACCCCGAGCTGCAGGCGAAGAAGTTCGACCCCCAGGGCGTCTACATCTCGCAATGGGCATCGGATGCCCCGACCGAGCCGATCGTCGACCTCGGCGAGACCCGCAAGGCGGCTCTCGCCGCCTATGACGAGGTCAAGCGCGGGTCGCGGAGCGAGAGGTGAACGCCATGCGCCCGTGGGAGATGCACGACACGGTCGTGATCGGTGCCGGCGTGATCGGGGCTTCGATCGGCTACCACCTCGCAGCACGCGGAGCGGCGGTGACCGTTGTAGATGCGGGTCTTCCCGCGTCCGGCGCGACCCGGCACTCGTTCGCCTGGATCAGCAGCGTCGGGGGCGCCGATGGGCCGGCCGTCGGGCTCAGGGACCTCTCGGTGCAGGACTGGAGGCGCCTCGGCGCGGAGATCCCGGGACTCGAGCTGGACTGGTCCGGAGCGCTCACGTGGGGTGACGAGTTCGGTCGCGCAGAGGCGATCGAGCCGCCGATCGGCGTCGAGCCGCGGCTCTCCGAACTTCCCTCGTCCGCCCGATTCAGCCCGGAGGAGGGGTGGATCGATCCGGTTCGCGTCACGGAGCAACTGATCGAGGCCGCCCGTCATCGCGGAGCGCAGATCCAGCTCGGAGCGCCAGTGGTGCGACTGATCCGTGGTAAGGCCGCGGGCGTGATCGGCGTCGACCTCGGCCATGTCGTACTGGGAGCGTCGAACGTCATCGTCGCGGCGGGGACGGGGGCGGCCGCGCTCTGCAGCTCGGTCGGCGTCAGCCTTCCCCTGGCGTCGGCTCCCGCGGTGATGGTTCGCCTCGCGGCCGAGCCGGGACTCATCGGGCACATCGTCGCGAACGACGAGTTCGAGGCCCGGCAGAGTCCGGACGGCACGATCCTGATGCCGCGCGGCTACGCAGGCGAGGACTCGGCCGAGTCGCTGCTGGCCACGGGCGAGATGGCCCGACGACTGCTGGTCGATTCGTTCGACGGCGCAGAGGACGTCCGCCTGCTCGGCGCCGAGATCGGCTGGCGGCCGATGACGAGCGACGGAGAGCCCGCTGTCGGCGTCACGCGCATCCCCGGGCTCCACGTCGCCGTCGCGCACCCCGGCGTCTGCCTCGCGGCGACGATCGGAAGGCTCGTGGCCGACGAGGTCATGACCTCGCTGCCCGCGCCCGAGTTGGCGCGCTTCCGTCCGACACGGTTCGACTGAGCGCGCCGGAGGCGGGCATCTCCGAACGCCTGACGAGACGGATCCGGCCGATTCCATCCCTCCCGCGCGCGGTGAGTTCTGGAAACTCCGCGGTGCAGAGGGCGGCGATCGCCGCGTTCCACGTGCGCACGTCGACCTCGACGCCATCGAGAGTTCGGATCCAAGCCGCGACGTCGGCACGCAGCGCCGGTGCGCTCGTCGCATCGATGACACGGCCGTGCTCTCTGAGCAGAACTCGGTCGCGGCGCCCGAAGATCACATCGATCGACGCCTGCCGGTCGTTCGAGAAAAGCACGAGACGATTCCGGTCCATCAGCCTGTACACGGCGTCGGCGATGACGAGGCAGGCGGCCAGGGTCGTCAGGGCCGCCACCGTCACGGCGAGTGCGACGGCGAGGAGGAGTTGGCCGACGACGACCAGGAAAAGGGATTCGATGACGAAGAGCGCGAGAACCGCCAGCATCATCCAGCGCAGCGCACGCGGCAACCACACGATCAGCCACTGCAACGTGAAGCTGATCTCCAGGAGAGCGACGAGGTCGTCCCTCAGCGAACCGACGTGAACGCGCTGCGGACGGGTGTCGGGGACGCGATTCACACGCTCACTCTAGAAGACGGCGGCTCGCTGCCGCGCTGCACGGAGCGATCAGACTGTGACGCTGCGATCGGCCCGCACCCGGAACCACAGACTGAGCTCGGCCAACGCGCGAAGAGTGGTCGACCTCTCGTCGGCATACTCGAGGTCCGCGAAGGAATCGCGGAAGCCCGCCGGCGCATGGTCCCGCTCGCCCTGCAGACTCCGGTATCCCATGGTCCAGTCCTCGAACTGCCGTTCCTCGATGGGCTCCTCCATCAGGATCCGCATGTCGCGATGACGCACGTCCCGTCCGATGGTGCGGGCGAGTCCGCGCACGAGATGAGCGGGGCCCTCCAGAACCTGAATGAATCGCTCGCCGCGGTACAGCAGCATCCCGGTGATGTCGCGCGCACCGTTGAGGCTCCTGGCCTGCTCGAGAAGGTGCGTGAGGGCCGTCTCCCGGAACGGCGCAGCCGCTCGGCTCGTATACACGAGCGAGAGCAGCGTGGTGTCGTCCGCGCTCACAGCTGCACCACTCCCCTCAGCTGCTCGTCGGTGCCGTCATCCGGCGACGCCAGTGCCCCCGAGGATGAGACCGCGGCGGTCGCGCCGTCGAGGGTCGAGAAGCTGCCGAGAGCGCGCGAGCGTGCGTCGAACGCGGAGTAGCTGCCGTCAGGCTGTCGATCGACGTAGCCCAGGAAGTCTCCGCTGCGGCTGCCGACATGGAATCCTTCCTCGACGCACGCCCAGAGGACGTCGGAGGAAGCGGAGTGGGGATCGTTCACCCGTGAACACTATGAGGTCGCACCGATATTCTGCTTCCCCCTTGCGCAGCGGACATCGGCTGTGGCAAGGGTTGGGGGGTCAGATGCGACGCACCGAGAGCATCTGCCAGCCCTCAGGCACCTTGGCCTCGAGGGCCGCCATGTCGTCGGCTTCGATCTCCTGAGGTTCGTCGCGCCGCTGGAAACGCCCCTCGACGATACGGATGCCGCCGGGCCTCATCTCCACATGAGCAGTGGCCATGTCCCAGCCCGCCGGAGCCTGGGCGAGAAGCTGTGCCCGGAGCTCCGGGATGTCGGTGCCCTCGACGGTCGCGGTCTTCTTCTCAGCGGGGCGGATCAGGGCAGCGAGCATCCACCCAGCCTAGGCGAGGCGTCGAAGCGCCCGGCGCCGACGTAGCGACCGCTCATTCCTCGATCGAACAGCGATCCTTCGTGTCGAACCACCCGACGTTGTTCCATTGCCACTCGCCCGGTGTGAAACTCTCCGAGCGGATCCTCACCGAGGAGAAGACGGACGCACCGACGGCGATCGAATACCACTCGTCGTCGGGCGGCGAGAAGTGAACCACAGAGCCCTCAGAGGAGGCGGACAGAGCCTCGACAGGGTGCAGCTCGACACCCTGTTGCTGGTCGTCTGACTCGTACGAAACGGCGTACCAATCGTCCGCGTCGGAGACGCAAGTGACGTAGTCCACAGAACCATCGGAATTGATCCGAACAGCCGAGGCGTGGGTGGCAGTGCAGCCGGTGAGGACGAGCACGATACCGACCGCGGCAGGCGAGAGGGCTCGGCTGATCTGCTTGCGCATGCGTTTGAGGCTACGGCGAGTGATGTCGCTCTCGGATGCGGAGATGCGCGATCGTTACGCGGCGAGAGTCAGGGGTGGTCCCGGCAGGTCTGGGGAACCCTCGGGACCACCTGCCGGTGTTGCTGGGGACTTCACCGGCCCGTAGACCGCGATTTCCTGCGATCCATGCTCAACATACCGGTGAGGCCGTCGAGGCTGTCAATCCCCTAGCCGTGTCCGTGGTTCTCGCTACCGTTGTCAGCTGCAGCGGATGCGTGCCGTTCTGGGGAACGCCGCGCTAAGCCCTGCAACCTTGAGGCCTGTCGTCGTGTGAAGGGATACGGCGGCAGGCCGCTTCACTGTTCCCGCACTCCCCCGGGACACGAAAAAACCCCCGGAGAACCGGGGGTTTGTCTGTGCGCGATACTGGGATCGAACCAGTGACCTCTTCCGTGTCAGGGAAGCGCGCTACCGCTGCGCCAATCGCGCCTGTACAGGCTATTCAGTTTGTATGCGACGAGGTGGCGACGGGATTCGAACCCGTGTAAACGGCTTTGCAGGCCGGTGCCTAGCCGCTCGGCCACGCCACCGTGTGGATTGACCCCACGTGCTTCGAGTCTCCGAGAGAAACTCACTGCACTCGAGCGGATGACGAGATTCGAACTCGCGACCCTCACCTTGGCAAGGTGATGCGCTACCACTGCGCTACATCCGCATTTGTTCCCGGTTGACCCGGGCACTCATGAAACATTAGCCGAAGATCGGCGAGGGTCCAAACCGGAATCGAATCCCGCGCGTGTCTGGCCGAGTGGTCCTCACGGCCTCCGAGCGTCGGGTAGTATCTGTTGACGTACCCCACAGGTATGGGCGATTGGCGCAGTTGGTAGCGCGCTTCCTTCACACGGAAGAGGTCATCGGTTCGAGTCCGGTATCGCCCACAGAAAACCTCGGCAGATCCCAGATCTCCCGAGGTTTCTTCGTGTCCGGCACGGGACGGCGGCTGTCCACCAATATCTTGGTCTCATGAATCCGCGCGTCGCCGCCATCGTCTTCCGCCTCGCCTTCGCTGTACTCTCGCTCACGGCCGTGGGCGTGCAGTTCTTCGCCGTGACGATCCCCCAGGGCCACAGCATCCTCAACTTCTTCTGCTACTTCACGAACCTCTCGAACATCATGATCTCGATCGTGTTCATCGTGAGCGCCCTGCGGCTGATCTCCGGACGCAAGGATCCGTCCGAGTCCGACGTCGCGATCCGCGGCGGTGCCGTCGTCTACATCGTGTTCGTCGGGGTCGTGTTCAACACGATCCTCGCCGACACCGACCTCGGCGAGCTGATCCCCTGGGTCAATGTCGTCCTTCACATGATCGTGCCGGTCGCCGGCCTGGTCGACTGGATCATCTGGGCTCCGCGCCGTCGCCTTCCCTTCCGCATCGCGCTGTGGTGGATGGTGTGGCCGGCGGCGTACTCGATCTTCTCGGTGGCCCGCGGAGCGATCGACGGCTTCTACCCGTATCCGTTCTTCAACCCCGCGGCCTCCGGCGGATACGGCGGGGTCGCGCTGTGGTGCCTGGTACTGGTCGTCGCCTTCTTCGTCCTCGCGGTGCTCGTGCGCTGGATCGGGAACCTGCGACACCGAACCCTGCACTCGCGATCGGCCGCTGAGGCGACATCGCTCTGACGCCGACGGATCTGCCCCGATCGCCCCTCGGTCGCCGACGCGTCACCCGCGCGCGACGCGGACGATCCGATCGTCTCCCTCGGACGGCCCGCCGCGACCGTCCGTGTTGTTGGTGAGGATCCACAGCGCATCATCGGGTGCGACCACGATGTCGCGAAGACGCCCGTACTCGCCGACAAGAAGCTCGGTCGCCGCGCCGAGATCGTCGAGGGAGACCTCTCGGAGGCGCTCGCCCCGCAGGTTTGCGATCCAGAGCAACCCGTCCGCGACGGCGATGCCACTGGGACTGGCGACATCGGGAGTCCACTGCTGGACGGGATCGATGAATCCTGCACGGCCGGCGATGCCCTCGACCTCGGGCCAGCCGTAGTCGCCACCGGCCTCGATCACGTTCAGCTCGTCCCAGGTGTCCTGACCGAACTCGCTCGCGTACATCGTGCCACCCTCATCCCAGGCCAGACCCTGCGGATTCCGGTGCCCGTAGCTGTAGACCGGCGAGTCCTCGAAGGGATTGTCGGCGGGGATCGCTCCCTCCGGCGTCAAACGGAGGATCTTCCCGGAGAGAGAGTCGAGATCCTGCGCGCTCGAAGGATCTCCCGCATCGCCCACGGTCGCGTAGAGCATCCCGTCGGGGCCGAACGCGATGCGCCCGCCGTTGTGATTGCCGGCCGCGGCCATTCCGGATATGACGCTCTCAGCACGTCCCAGCGCGAGATCTCCAGCTGCGCCGGTGAGTTCGAAACGCTCGATGCGGTTGTCCTCCGGGCCCGTGAAGTAGGCGTAGAGGTAGTCGTCGAGGACGGCGATGCCCAGCAGCCCGCCCTCACCCCTCGGTGCGACACCCTCGATGACGCCGACCTCCCGCGCGCTGCCGTCGGCGGCGAGTTCGAGGATGCGGGCGGAATCCCGTTCGCTGATCAGAGCGACGTCATCGTGGAACGCGATGGACCACGGCACGTCCAGGTCCTGCGCCACGACGGTCGCCTCCCCCGGCTCCACCGACGACGACGCGGAACTCGTTGCCGCGGGTGGACGCGGGACGGGCGCGACCGTGCAGGCGACGAGCACGAGAACGGCGGATGCTGCCACACCCGCGCTCAGGATCCTTCTGGTCACCGCCGTCATCGCCTCTCCCTTCGCGCTGCCTTCGACACTATGCGCCCGCCCCGTTCCTCGAAACCATCGGTCGCTCCCGCCGCCCGGTGTCGGAGCCTGCTCCTATCGTTCGAGTCATGCCGTCGAATCGCGACCTGCCCGGCCCTTGCCTCCTCTGCGGAGGCGGCTCGGGGTCGCGCATCGGCAGCGCCTGGATCTGCGAGACGTGCGGCTGGCGGTACGGCGATGTTCCCGACAGTGATCTCCCGCTGCCGCAGATCGAGGTCGTCTACTACCTGCGGTACGACCGACGCGTGAAGATCGGCACGAGCAGACGCCCTCGGCAGCGGCTCGCGAGCATCAGACATGACGAGCTGCTCGCCTTCGAACGCGGCGGCAGGTCGATCGAACAGCAGCGGCACCGCGAGTACGCTGCGATCCGCGAAGGCGGCGAGTGGTTCACCCTCGACGCCGAGCTGCGCGCCCACATCACGCGCCTCCGCGCCGTGGGCGACCCGTGGCAGCTCTACGCACGCTGGTTCAGCGAGGCGCTCCGCGCATGACAGAGGCGCCCCGGGCCGGTGGGCCAGGAGCGCCTCTGCGGCAGGTGACGATCAGGCCGTGGCGACCCGACCCCGTGCGGTCGCCGGCTGCGGCTGGGAGAACAGCACGACCACGATGACCGCGGCGCCGACCACGACGTGCGGCAGCCAGACGTTCAGGGCTTCGCCAGAGAACCCGAAGATCCACGGCGACAGCGCCAGGAACAGGCTCGCGACGATGTCGAACACGAGGTGGACGGGCATCGGGATGAATCCGAACGGGCCCCACTCGTACTTGGTGAACAGGCTGTAGACGATCAGGCCGATACCGAGCACGATCGGGATGATGACGGCAGGACCGCCCATGCCGGCGAATCCGAAGAGCCACGGTGCAGCGATGAGGGCCACGCCGACGATGTAGTCGAGGATGCCGTGGACCTTGGTGGGGATGAAACGCATGATTCCTCCTTGAGCTTCGCCGCGATCGCGGCTCACAGATGATTCGTCGCACCCGGCGAATCGGATTGCTCGACTCGCGGCGGAGTCCCAGACCGCCCTGCTACGGTGAGCGAACCGGCATCTTGCCGGTATCAGGGAAGACTTCTTGTCGACCAACGGGCCGTTCTCGGCCATTTCGTTCTCCGTCGCCTCCTCTGTGCGATCCGAGGAGAGCCATGTCTCACCCATCCCTGCCCGTTGCTTCGAGCGATTCCTCCGCCCACTCCTGGGCCGAGCCGCAGCTCCCGACCGGCACGACCGCAGTCATCTACTGCGAGGGTCAGTTCGGCGAGCAGGACGGCAAGACCGCCAACGGGCTGGTCCGCCACTCCGAGAAGTACGAGATCCTCAGCGTCATCGACAGCACCCATGCGGGCGCGGATGCCGGCATGCTGCTCGACGGCACGACGATCGGCATCCCGATCCTCGACGGCCTCACCGCCGCGATCGCTCACGCCGGACACGTACCCGACTATCTGATCTGCGGTGTCGCGCCCGCCGACGGTCTGCTCTCACCCGGCCAGCGCACCGTGCTGCTCGACGGGATCGCCCGCGGTATGCACATCATCAACGGCCTGCACGAGTTCCTGACGGATGACGCGGAATTCGTCGCGGCGAGCCTGCTCGCCGGCGTCACGATCACCGACATCCGCCGCCCGAAGGAGAAGAAGGACCTCCACCTCTTCTCCGGGCGGATCTTCGACGTCACGTGCCCGCGGATCGCGATCCTCGGAACCGACGGCGCGATCGGCAAGCGCACGACGGCGACCCTGCTCGTCCGTGCTCTCAACGACCACGGCATCCACGCCGTGATGGTCGGGACCGGTCAGACGACGATCATCCAGGGTGGGAAGTACGGTGTCGCACTCGACGCGCTCGTCCCGCAGTTCTGCTCGGGCGAGGTCGAGAACCAGGTCGTCGCGGCCTTCGAGGGCGAGGATCCCGACGTGATCATCGTCGAGGGTCAGGGTGCGCTCAGCCACCCCGCGTACATCACCTCGGCGCACATCCTCCGCGGCAGTCAGCCGGCCGGCGTCATCGTGCAGCACGCCCCGGGGCGGAAGAACCTCGGCGATTTCCCGATGGTCGCGATGCCCACGGTGGAGAGCGAAGTCGCACTCATCGAGGCCTTCGCAGACACCAAGGTGATCGGCATAACGGTGAATCACGAGAACCTCTCGGAGGCTCAGCTCAGCGCGTCGATCGACGAGATCGAACTGAGCCTGGGTCTCCCTGCCACCGATCCTCTGACGCGCCCGCTGACCGAGCTCGTCGAGATGGTGCTGCAGGCCTTCCCGTCGCTCAGCCCGCTGCAGCCCAGCCGTAGCGGCGTGTGAGCGCACTCGCGACCCTGTCGTAGCGCCGACGGTCGAGCACGGCCGCCTCGCGCCGCAGGCCGTGCTCGTGCACGCTGTACAGCTGCTCGATGTCGACCCAGGACTCACGCCCCTGCGAGTCCCAGGAGCCGGCGCCGATCGCGAGGAAATCGCGGTCGCCGTCATGGGCCCGACTGGTCATGCGGACCGCGTACACGCGATCGGCCGACGCACGTCCGATGACGAGCACCGGCCGGTCCTTGCCTCGACCGTCGTTCTCCTCGTACGGGACCCAGGTCCACACGATCTCTCCGGCATCCGGCGCGCCGTCGCTCTGGGGCGAGTACCCGACGAGCAGATCGTCGATGCGCTCCGGGTCGATCCGGATCGTGGCCGTGCCACCGCCGCTCCCCCGGTCGTGCTGCACACGAGCGGGTCCGCGCGCCTCGGAGGATGGCCGCAGACGCGCGACCGGGCGCCTCGGACGATCTTCCGTCCGAGGCGCCCGGTTCGATCCCCGCAGAGTCTGCAGGAACTTCACGATTGCTGCGAGGATGCCGTCGGTGTTGCTCACACGGTCACCCTAACCGCTGTCATGCGTCCGCGAGAGCGTAGCCCTCCTCGCCGTGCACGACCTGGTCGACACCGGCGATCTCGTCTTCGTTCGTGACACGGAAGCCGATCGTCTTCTCGATCGCGAAGCCGATGATGAAGGCGACGACGAAGGAGTAGATCAGGACGCCGAGGGCGGCGATCACCTGGACGGCGAGCTGGCGGGCGTCTCCGCCGACGAACAGGCCGGTGCCGGTGGCGAAGAAGCCCAGGTACAGGGTTCCGATCAGACCGCCGACGAGGTGGATGCCGACCACGTCGAGGGAGTCGTCGAAGCCGAGACGGAACTTCAGCTCGACCGCGAGAGCGCAGACGATACCCGCGACGGCGCCGAGCAGGAGCGACCAGCCGGGCGTCAGGTTGGCGCATGCCGGGGTGATGGCGACGAGACCGGCGACCGCACCGGATGCCGCGCCGACCGAGGTGGGCTTGCCGTCCTTGATCTTCTCGATCAGGATCCAGCCGAGGATGGCCGCAGCCGTGGCACCCAGCGTGTTGAGACCGATGAGGCCGACACCGCCCATGTCCTCGGCGAGCCACTCCGCGCCGGCGTTGAAGCCGAACCAACCGAACCACAGCAGTGCGGCGCCGAGCAGCGTCAGCGGCACGTTGTGCGGCTTGAGGATGCCCTTCTGGAAACCGATGCGCTTCCCGAGGACGATGGCGAGAGCGAGGGCTGCAGCACCCGCGTTGATGTGCACGGCGGTACCACCGGCGTAGTCGATGACGCCGATGCCGCTGTCCTCACCGAACAGCGTGGTGCCGAGGTTCATGATCCAACCGCCGCCCCAGACCCAGGCGGCGACCGGGAAGTAGCCGACGGTGGCGAAGACACCCGCGAAGATCAGCCAGCTGCCGAACTTCGCGCGGTCGGCGATGGCGCCGGAGATCAGGGCGACCGTGATGATCGCGAAGGTGGCGCCGTACGCGACACCGAGAAGGGCGACGTTCGATCCCTCACCCGCGGCGAGGCTCGACAGACCGAAGTCCGCGAAGGGGTTGCCGGCGAAGGCGGTCGGGCTGTCGACGGCGCTCATGGAGAAGCCGAAGAGAATCCACAGCACGGCGACAAGGCCGATCGAGCCGAAGCTCATCATCATCATGCTGACGACGCTCTTCGCCTTGACGAGACCGCCGTAGAAGAAGGCGACGCCAGGCGTCATGAGCAGGACCAGCGCTGTCGCGGTGATCGCCCACGAGATGTTGCCGGGAGCATCCATAGGAAAACCTCACATCCGAAGTAATTGAGAGCTTCAGTGTGACGACGCGCGGTTTCGCGCATGCGTGAGGTTTGTTTCCCCGGTGTTACAGAAGGGCTCCGGGTGTGAACATCGCGTTACACGGGCCTGCGGGCTCACGCAGAATGCGTCAGCGCGTTCAGTCGCGAGATGGCGCGGAGGTACTTCTTGCGGTATCCGCCGGCGAGCATCTCATCGGAGAACACGGAGTCCAGACCGAGGCCCGTGGCGATGATCGGGAGCTGCGCGTCGTACACGCGATCCACGAATGCGACGAACCGGAGCGCCTCGGACTGGTCCGTCAGCTGGCGGACGCCGCGGAGACCGACCTGGTCGAGTCCGTCGATCACCCGGATGTAGCGAGACGGATGCACCTGGGCCAGGTGACGGATCAGATCATCGAAGCGGTCGTCGGATGCCGTGCCGGCGGTCGCGCCCGCCTCTCGCGCGGCGTCGTAGGCCTCGTCGTCGAGGACGACGGCGTGTCCGTCGAGAGCGCGCTGCCGGAAGTCGACGCCGTCGATGCGGATCGTCTGGAAGCTGTCGGACATCGCGTGGATCTCGCGAAGGAAGTCCTGCGCGGCGAAACGTCCTTCGCCGAGAGCGTTCGGAGGGGTGTTCGAGGTCGCGGCCAGGCGGGTGCCCGTCGGGACGAGCTCGCCCAGCAGGCGCGTCATGACCATGGTGTCGCCCGGATCGTCGAGCTCGAACTCGTCGATGCAGAGGAGATCGGCGCCCTTGAGCAGGTCGACCGTGTTCTTGTAGCCCAGCGCACCGACAAGTGCGGTGTATTCGATGAACGAGCCGAAGTACTTCCGGCGTGCGGGCATGGCGTGATAGATCGACGCGAGGAGGTGCGTCTTGCCGACGCCGAAGCCGCCGTCGAGGTAGACCCCCGGCTTGACCTCGGGCTCCTTCTTCGCACGGCTGAAGAACCCGCCGCGCTTCACCGGACCGCCGCGGCCGGCGAAGCGGATGAGCGTCTCCTTGGCCTCCTCCTGGGAGGGATAGGCAGGATCCGCGCGATAACTGTCGAACGTGGCCGTGTCGAACTGCGGCGGCGGCACCAGGCTCGCCAGCATCTCGGGTCCGCTGACGGCGGGCTGGCGCTCGGTGAGGTGCACGATTCCTGTGCGGCTGGTCGTGTCGGTCATCACGGTCCTGAATCGGGTGCGCACCTGTGTCGAAGTCTTACGATTCGGGCGCAGGGCGCGCTGCGGGGATCTATCGTCGAAGGGACGGCTCAACACTACGCCGTTCGCACCCACCCCCTCGTCCGCTCAATGCTTCGGAGAACCCATGGCCATCGAGTTCGATTCCTCCTCCCCCAAGTTCGCCGAGTACGCCGAACCCGGCCGCCTCGTGACAACCGAATGGCTCGCGGAGCGACTCGGAACGCCCGGACTCGTCGTGGTCGAATCCGATGAGGATGTGCTCCTCTACGAGACCGGCCACATCCCCGGCGCGGTCAAGGTCGACTGGCACACCGAGCTCAATGACCCGGTCGTTCGCGACTACGTCGACGGCGAGGGCTTCGCCGAGCTCCTCAGCCGCAAGGGCATCGCCCGTGACGACACGGTCGTCATCTACGGCGACAAGAACAACTGGTGGGCGGCTTACGCCCTCTGGGTCTTCTCCCTCTTCGGACACGAGGACGTGCGACTGCTCGACGGCGGCCGCGACCGCTGGATCTCCGAGGGACGCGAGCTCACACGCGAGGCCACCACGCGCCCCGCGACCGAGTACCCCGTCGTCGAGCGCGACGACTCCGCGATCCGCGCCTACAAGGAGGACGTCCTCGCACACATCGGCAACCCGCTGATCGACGTGCGCTCGCCCGAGGAGTACAGCGGTGAGCGCACCACGGCGCCCGCCTACCCCGAGGAGGGCGCCCTGCGCGCCGGGCACATCCCCACCGCGCAGAGCGTGCCGTGGGCCAAGGCCGTCGCGGAGGACGGTGGATTCAAGAGCCGCGCTGAGCTCGACGCGATCTACCGCGACGGCGCCGGCCTGAAGGACGGCGACGACGTCGTCGCCTACTGCCGGATCGGTGAGCGCTCGAGCCACACCTGGTTCGTGCTCACGCACCTGCTCGGCTTCGAGAACGTGCGCAACTACGACGGCTCCTGGACGGAGTGGGGCAGCGCGGTCCGGGTCCCGATCGTGACGGGCGCCGAGCCCGGCGCGCTCTGAACATGGGAGGATGTCAGGGATGAGCGCCAGCGACCTTCCTGACATCCTCGCCGACATCCGCGACGGCTTCCTGGAGACCCCCGAAGCGGATCGGCTGCTGCTGCTGCTCGAGTACTCCGACGAACTGCCCGCCGTCTCCGATGAGGTCGCGAATCATCCGGAGATGTACGAGCGCGTCGCGGAGTGCCAGTCCCCGGTCTACATCTACGTCGAGGTGAACGACGACATCGTCACCATGCACGCGACGGCGCCGCCGGAGGCGCCGACCACCCGCGGTTTCGCCAGCATCCTCGTCCAGGGCCTCACCGGGCTCACCTCCGACGAGGTGCTCGCCATCCCGGACGACTACCCCCAGTCCATCGGACTCACCAAGGCGGTCTCACCGCTGCGGATCGGCGGGATGACCGGGATGCTGATGCGCGCGAAGAAACAGGTCAGGCAGAAGCGCTGAAACCCTGCGCCTCGAGCCAGTCGGTGATCGCCGCCGTCCAGCCGGGCTGGTCGTAGTTCCAGATCTTCGTGTGCCGTGCGACGCTGAACTCCGGCATGGTCACGAGATCGGGGCGCGCCCGCTGCAGCGCCAGGGAGGAGTCGATCGGCACGAAGCCGTCGTCGGCGCTGTGGAGGATGAGCATCGGCGCGGTCAGCTCCCCCGACCGGGCGACCATGTCGAGGCGGTCGAACGAGATCGCGTCGTCCGCACCGCTGATGCGGGCGGTGAGAGGCCGCTGCAGGGCACTCATCGCCAGCTCCGGCAGCGGAGCACGGACTCCCGCGATCCGCGCCTGGAACCTCAGCACCGTGCGCCAGTCGACGACCGGCGACTCGAGGATCAGGCCGACGATGCGATCCCGGTAGCTCGAGTTGACCGACGCCTGCAGGGAGACGGCGCCGCCCATGGACCAGCCCATCAGGATCACACGCTCGGCCCCGTGGCGCAGCGCATAGGCGATCGCCGCATCCACGTCGCGCCATTCCGCGGTCCCGAGAGCGTAGGCACCCGCCCGGCTGCGCGGCGCCTCGGTGTCGTTCCGGTACGAGACGACGAGGTTGGGGAACCCCGCCGCGTGCAGGACCGGAACCGCTCGCAGGCATTCGACGCGCGTTGCACCCCGCCCGTGCACCTGGATCACCCACGTCGACGACGCCGCGGGGAAGAACCACGCGGGACACGGTCCTGCCGGTGATCCGATCAGCACGTTCTGCCAGGACAGGTGCAGCTCGCTCGGCGACGAGTAGTAGTAGCCGCTGAAGCCCGCGCCCCGATCCACCCGCGCGCCGGTCTCGATCTTGGTCAGGAGCTTGCGCCGCACACTGGTCGCATCGACGCCGAGGACCGCTCCCAGCTTCACGTAGCCGTACGTGCCCGTGGTGAACAGCCCGTAGCGACCCGGGAGCTCGGTGTCGGCCGTGCGCTCGAGTTCGATCGTCTGCGCGCCGGTGTCGACGGCGAGGATCTGCGTGTCGACCGGTCTCCGCATCGGGGTGACCACGCGTCGGGCCACTCCGAAAACGAGGAACGACAGCGCGGCCCCGAGCGCGAGCACTGCGGGGACAAGGAGTGCAACGGCGTGCCTGAGACTCTTCATCGCCTCCTGACTCTAGCCTGTTGCCGTGACCGCACACCCCGATGCCGGGACCCCTTTCGACAGCGCGATGGCCGAACTGCGCGAGACCGCGTTCCGCGACGACATCACGGTGCGCGAGATCTCCACGCCCCAGGGCCTGGCGCCCTTCGCCGTCGCTCTCGCCGCCGACGTGCGTCCGGAGGGCGACGGAGAGTCGATCTACGGCACCGGCCGGTTCGTGCTGCTGCACGATCCGGACGAGCCAGGAGCCTGGGGCGGGGCGTGGCGCATCGTGATCTTCGCGCAGGCGCCGCTCGAGAGCGAGATCGGCACGGACCCCCTGCTGGCGGACGTGACGTGGTCCTGGCTGGTCGATGCGCTCGACTCCCGCGAGGCGATCTACCACTCGGCATCGGGCACTTCTACGAAGACGCTGTCCAAGGGATTCGGCGGCCTCGCCGTCGAAGGCGACGGCGCACAGATAGAATTGCGGGCGTCCTGGACTCCGGATGGCCCGTTCCGACCTCACGTCGAAGCATGGGCCGAGCTGGTCGGAATGCTGGCGGGACTTCCGCCGGGCTCCGAGGGCATCGCCGTGATCGGCGCTCGAAAGGCAGCACGTGACTGAATACTCCGTGATCTCGGATGTCGACGAGTTCCGCGCGGCGTGCGCCGCACTCGCGGCCGGCACCGGACCGGTCGCCGTCGACGTCGAGCGGGCGTCCGGCTTCCGCTACTCGCAGCGCGCCTACCTGGTCCAGGTGTTCCGGCGGGACGCGGGCGTCTTCCTGTTCGATCCCCCGGAGCTCGGCGACTTCTCCCCGCTCCAGGAGGCGATCGGCGAGACGGAGTGGGTCTTCCACGCCGCGAGCCAGGACCTCCCCTCCCTCCGCGAGCTCCACCTCGAGCCGCCGTCGATCTTCGACACCGAGCTCGCGTCGCGCCTGCTCGGGCACGAACGCGTGGGCCTCGCCGCCGTCGTCGAGGACACCCTCGGGATCACGCTCAAGAAGGAGCACTCCGCCTCGGACTGGTCGACCCGTCCGCTCCCGGACTCGTGGCTCGACTACGCGGCGCTCGACGTGCTGCACCTGATCGACGTCCGCGACGCGCTCGTCGCCGAGCTCGAGGAGCAGGAGAAGACGGAGTTCGCCGCCGAGGAGTTCGCCGCGACGCTGACCCGCCTGCCCAAGCCCCCGCGCGAGGACCCCTGGCGCCGTCTGAGCGGTCTGCACCAGGTGCGCGGCGCACGCAATCTCGCGGTCGCCCGGTCCCTGTGGCAGGCCCGCGAGACGTTCGCGCAGGAACAGGACGTCTCCCCGGGCCGGCTGGTTCCGGATCGCTCGCTCGTCGCCGCCGTGATGGCGAACCCGCAGTCGAAGCAGGCTCTGGCCGGTGTCAAGGAGTTCCAGGGTCGTGCGAGCCGCACGCAGCTGGACCGCTGGTGGCAGGCCATCGTGGACGGCCGCGCCACGGAGGAGCTCCCCCGCGAACGGGTTCCGAGCGACACCCTCCCGCCGCCGCGTGCCTGGTCGGATCGCAACCCCGAAGCAGACGCGCGTCTGAAGGCCGCCCGCCCTGTCGTCGAGGCGGTCGCCGAGGAACTGGGGATGCCGACCGAGAACCTGCTGACCCCGGAGTTCCTGCGACGCGTGGCCTGGGACGCGCCCGGTGAGACCGCGGAGGACATCGGAGCCGCCCTCTCGGCGCTCGGCGCACGTCCGTGGCAGATTGCACAGACCGCACAGAAGATCGCGGCTGCCTTTGTAGAGGCGACGCAATCGCCTGACACCACGCCCGCACCCGCTTCGTAGGTTCGATCCAACCGATTCTTCCCGGTTTCGGCGCCTTCCTAGACTGAGGCGACCGCACAAACTTGGAGGCAGAGTGGCCGAGATCTCGGACGTCTTCTTCGTCGATGGAGTGCGCACCCCGTTCGGGCGCGCCGGCGAAAAGGGCATGTACTGGAACACCCGCGCTGATGACCTCGCCGTCAAGGCGACCATCGGCCTCATGGAGCGCAACGCGGCCGTCCCGGCCGACCGCATCGATGACGTCGCGATCGCCGCGACGAGCCAGACCGGCGACCAGGGCCTCACCCTCGGGCGATCCGTGGCGATCCTCGCGGGCCTCCCGCAGACGGTCCCCGGCCTCGCCGTCGAGCGCATGTGCGCCGGTGCGATGACCAGCGTCACCACCATGGGCGCATCCATCGGCGTCGGCATGTACGACTTCGCCCTCGCGGGCGGCGTCGAGCACATGGGACATCACCCGATCGGCGGCAACGCCGACCCGAACCCGCGGTTCGTCGCCGAGAAGATGGTCGAACCCGGTGCCCTCAACATGGGCGTCACGGCAGAGCGGATCTTCGACCGCTTCCCGCATCTCACCAAGGAGCGCTCCGACCGCTTCGGCATGCTCAGCCAGCACAAGGTGCAGGCCGCGTACGACGCGGGAAAGATCCAGCCCGACCTGGTCTCCGTCGCCACGAAGGGCGCTGACGGCGCCTGGGGGCTCGCGACCGAGGATGAAGGTCGTCGCCCGCAGACCACGATGGAGGACCTCGCCGCGCTCAAGACGCCGTTCCGTCCGCACGGACGCGTCACGGCAGGTACCTCCTCGCCGCTCACCGACGGCGCGACCATGTCGCTGCTCGCCGGCGGCGGTGCGGTCAAGGAGTTCGGTCTCGCCCCGAAGATGCGGATGGTCTCGTTCGCGTTCGCCGGCGTGCAGCCCGAGATCATGGGCATCGGGCCGATCCCCTCCACGGAGAAGGCCTTGAAGAAGGCCGGCCTGCAGATCTCCGACATCGGACTGTTCGAGCTGAACGAAGCGTTCGCCATCCAGGTGATCTCGCTGCTCGACCACTTCGGCATCGCGGACGACGACCCGCGGGTCAACCAGTGGGGCGGCGCGATCGCGCTCGGCCACCCGCTCGCGGCATCCGGTGTGCGTCTGATGATCCAGCTCGCGGCCCAGTTCGCCGAGCGCCCTGATGTCCGCTATGGCCTGACGGCGATGTGCGTCGGCCTGGGCCAGGGCGGTTCGGTCATCTGGGAGAACCCGCACTACGACGGAAAGAAGAAGAAGTGAGCTACGAAGACGTCGACTTCTCGCCCATCCAGGCGCTCACCGAGGGAGAGGTCATCACGCACTCCCCCGTGCGCGACATCCGCCTCGCCTCCGGCAAGACCCTCGCGCTGATCACGCTCGACAACGGTCGCGACCACAACCGGCCCAGCACGCTGGGACCCGCCACGCTCACCGAGCTCGGCGAGACCCTCGACGCGCTCAAGGCCCGGGCGGCAGCAGGTGAGATCCAGGCGGTCGGCATCACCGGCAAGCAGTACATCCTCGCCGCCGGCGCCGACCTGTCCGACATCAGCAAGGTCGGGTCGCGCGACAACGCCCGCCTGATCGCGCAGCTCGGCCACAAGGTCCTCGGCAAGCTCGGCGAGCTCGGGGTCCCCTCGTTCGCCTTCGTGAACGGCCTGGCGCTCGGCGGCGGGCTGGAGATCGCGCTCAACTCGTCGTACCGCACGGTCGACGCCTCCGCCGCGGCGATCGCGCTGCCCGAGGTCTTCCTCGGCATCATCCCCGGCTGGGGCGGCGCCTATCTGCTGCCGAACCTCATCGGCATCGAGAACGCCCTCGAGGTCGTCATCTCGAACCCGCTGAAGCAGAACCGGATGCTGAAGCCCCAGCAGGCGTTCGACCTGGGGATCGTCGACGCGATCTTCCCCGCGGCGAACTACCTCGAGAACTCGCTCGCGTGGGCGGACGCGGTCCTCGGCGGCAAGAAGGTCGAGCGGAAGAACGAGCCGGGCAAGATCGAGCGACTCACCAAGTGGCCGATCGCGATCAAGATGGCGCGCGGGATGCTGGAGTCGAAGATCGGCACCGTTCCGAAGTCCCCGTATGCGGCGCTCGACCTTCTCGACAAGGCGAAGAGCGGCACCAAGGCAGAAGGTTTCGCCCGCGAGGACGAAGCCCTCGCCGAGCTCGTCACGGGTGACCAGTTCGCCGCCTCGATGTATGCGTTCGATCTGGTGCAGAAGCGTGCGAAGCGCCCCGTCGGCGCACCCGACAAGGAGCTCGCGAAGAAGGTCACGAAGGTCGGCATCATCGGCGCGGGCCTCATGGCCAGTCAGTTCGCCCTGCTCTTCGTGCGCAAGCTCCAGGTCCCGGTGCTGATCACCGATCTGGATCAGGCGCGCGTCGACAAGGGCGTGGCGTACATCCACGAGGAGATCGGCAAGCTCGAGGCCAAGGGACGGCTCGACTCCGACGCGGCGAACAGACTGCGCGCGCTCGTCACCGGCACGACCGACAAGACCCTCTACGCGGACTGCGACTTCGTGATCGAGGCCGTGTTCGAAGAGGTGGGCGTCAAGCAGCAGGTGTTCGGCGAGATCGAGAAGATCATCGCCGAGGACGCGATCCTCGCGACCAACACCTCGTCGCTCTCGGTCGAGGAGATCGGGTCGAAGCTGGCGCACCCTGAGCGCCTGGTCGGCTTCCACTTCTTCAACCCGGTCGCCGTGATGCCGCTGATCGAGATCGTGAAGACGCCGGCGACGGCGGATGCCGCACTCTCGACCGCCTTCGTCGTCGCGAAGAACCTCGGCAAGAACGCGGTGCTCACCGCTGACGCGCCCGGTTTCGTCGTGAACCGCCTGCTCGCCAAGGTCATGGGCGAAGCGGCGCGCGCCGTCTACGAGGGCACCCCGATCGCCGATGTCGAGAAGGCCTTCGGTCCGCTCGGCCTCCCGATGGGTCCGTTCCAACTGATCGACCTGGTCGGCTGGAAGGTCGCCGCGCACGTGCAGGACACGATGGTGCACGCGTTCCCCGACCGCTTCTACGCGAACGAGAACTTCCACGCTCTCGCCGAGTTGGACGCGGTCGTCGAGAAGGACAAGGGCGGTCGGGTGACCGGCTGGACGAAGCAGGCGGAGAAGGTGCTCAAGCCGGCTGTCGGCAAGGCGCCGGCCTCGGCGGCGACCATCCTCCAGCGCGTGCAGGACGGTCTCGCCACCGAGATCAAGCTCATGCTCGACGAGGGAGTCGTCCCCGAGGTCGAGGATATCGATCTCTGCCTCATCCTGGGCGCGGGCTGGCCCTTCATCGACGGTGGCGCTTCGCCGTACCTGGACCGCGAGGGTGCATCGGACCGTGCGTTCGGCGCTTCGTTCCACACTCCGCAGATCCGCGGCATCGAGAGCCGCTGAGCGCGAAGCCGCTCGACGCGGCGCCCCATCCGGATCGTTCACGATTCGGATGGGGCGCCGCGCCGTGCGCCGATGGCTCGGGGCCTAGCCTGAGAAGATGATCGACCGACCATCGCCGCGCACCGCCGAGCACCCCATGGCGTTCCGCTGGAGCGAGTTCCGTCGAGGTGCGCTCGCCGCGTTGATCTCCTTCAACGTGCTGTTCCTGCCGGTCGCGACGATCGTCGGCACGATCTCGACCGGCAACCCGAGCGGCATCCTCGTCGTCTTCTTCTACGTGGCGCTGCTCCATCTGGTCTACGTCCTGGCGATATCCGCGGCCGCGACGGTGATCGGCGGGTGTGCGGCGTACGGCCTGGGCGTGCTTCTGCGCGGAGTCTCGAGCGTCCGTCGGCACATCTTCGCGTTCGCCGGCCTCGGTCTCCTGGTCGGCGGGATCGTCATCCTGATCGTCGGCTCCTGGCCCAAGGCCGAGAACGACATCTACGGCACCCTGCTCGACCAGATCACCACACCGATCGTCGCCCTGCCGCTCCTCGCTCTGTGCGCGTTCAGCGTCGCCTACGGCTGGCATTGGACGGCTTCTCGTTCGCTGGAGGCCGACGGCGTCGAACAGCTCTCCGCCCCCGAAGGTCAGCTCCCGGGCTGACGGGGTCTCCGGTCCTCCTCACCACGACGGGGCCAATGCGACAGCGCCCGCTCGGCGAGAGCGGTGATCGTCAGCGACGGGTTCACCCCGGGATTGGCCGGCACGGCCGCGCCGTCGACCACATGCAGTCCCGGATGCCCCCACACGCGGTGATACGCATCGATCACGCCGTTCGCCGGCGAGTCGGAGATCACCGCCCCGCCGAGGAAATGCGCGGTGAGGGGGATGCCGAAGACCTCGGGCCACGATCCGCGCGCCTCGGCGGGAACGCCGCCTTCCCTGCGCATCCGCGCGGCGATGGCACGCGCGGCGCGATGCGCCTGCGGCAGATGGCTCGGATTCGGCTCCCCATGACCTTGAGCGCTGGTCAGGATGAGGCGACCGAGCCTCTGTCGCAGCGAGAGCGTGAGCGAGTTGTCCGCCGTCTGCATCACGAGAGCGATGATGCCGCGCTCGCTCCAGCGCCGCAGCGACCCCAGGCGCCACTGGCGTATCGGCGACCTCACGGCGCGGGCCACGACGCCGCCGATCCTCCGGGCGAGCGAGCGGTCTCCCGACACCATCACGGTCGCGAGGGCACCCATCAGGTTCGAGCCCGGTCCGTAGCGGACGTTCTCGACATGCGTGTGCTCGTCCACATGGAAAGACGTCGTGATCGCCACGCCGTGGGCCAGCGCGAGGGAATCCGGGACCCTCGTCGCCACCGCGCCGTCCAGCGCCTCGGAGTTGGTGCGGGTGAGCCGGCCCACGGCATCCGAGACGTGCGGGAGCGCCCCGGTGTGCTTCATGCGGTGCAGCAGCTGCTGCGTGCCCCAGGTGCCCGCTGCGAGCACGACCTGGCGTGCGGTCACGGTGCGCCGCTCATGCCGGAGCCACGCGCCGCTGCGCTGCGTCGTGACGGCGAACCCGCCGGTCTCGAGCGCTCGCACCTCGGTGACGGTGCGAAGCGGCTCGATGGCGGCGCCGCGACGCTCCGCGAGGGCGAGGTAGTTCTTCATCAGGGTGTTCTTCGCGCCGACCCGGCATCCGACCATGCAGTTTCCGCACAGCGTGCACCCGGTGCGCTCTGGCCCCTCCCCGCCGAAGAACGGATCCGCCGTGCGCTCCCCCGGCTTGCCGAACCAGACGCCCACGGGCGCGTGACGGAAGGTGCTCCCCACGCCGAGATCCTCGGCGGCGCCGGCCATGATCCTCTCCACCGGTCCGCTGTGGGGGTAGCGCTCGACGACGCCGAGCATCCGCTTCGCCGTCACGTAGTGGGGCGCGAGCTCGGTCTCCCAGTCGGCGAGTCCCGCCCACTGCAGGTCGGCGAAGAACGCTGCGCCAGGCTGATAGAGGGTGTTCGCGTAGTTCAGCGAGCCACCGCCCACACCGGCACCCGCGAGGATCATCACGTGGGGCAGCCGGTGGATGCGCTGCACGCCGAAGCATCCGAGTCCCGGTGCCCACAGGTAGCGGCGCACGTCCCAGCTCGTCTTCGCGAAGTCCTCGTCCTCGAAGCGCCGCCCCGCCTCGAACACCCGCACGCGATACCCCTTCTCGGTCAGGCGCAGGGCGGCCACCGACCCGCCGAATCCGGAGCCCACGATCACGACGTCTTCATCGAAACCGCTCACGATCGGCCTCCCTCAGCTGGCGTCATCACGGTCAGCGCCGCCGCGCGCACCGAGATGGTGCACTCGTCCTCACCGAGACGCTCGCCGTCGGCGTACACGACGAGACCGGGCGCGCTCACCGTGACCGTCCGTGCGCGGCGACGCTGCACTTCCGGCCGCGAGAGATGCCGTCCGCTCAGGAGCAGCGGGAACAGCCGCAGGAGCCTCAGACGTCCGATCCGGGCCACCTGGACGAGATCGAGCAACCCGTCGTCGGGCTCCGCTCCGACGCACACCGGCATGCCGCCCCCGTAGCTCGCGGTGTTGCCCACCGCGACGAGGGTGCCGAGCGCTGTGACGGGCGCCTCCCCGTCCACGGCCACCGTGAAGCGCAGCGGCCGGAGGCGTGCGAGCTCGATGACGAGCGCCAGGTAGTAGCGAAGAGCTCCGTGCGGCCAGCGAAGCCTGTTCGTGCGGTCGCTGACCTTGGCGTCGAATCCCAGCGCGGCGATGGTGAGGAAACGCGCGGTGCGGTCGCCGGTCGTCACCTCGCCGACGTCGATCACGCGTCCGGCGCCGGTCAGTGCAAGTTCCGCGGCGGCAGCCGGATCGTGCCGCGGCAGCCCGAGCGCTCGGGCGAGGTCGTTGCCCGTACCCGCGGCGACGAGCGCGACGGGGACGGATGCCGCGCAGACCGCGTCGAGGATCGCGGAGAGCGTCCCGTCCCCTCCGACAACCACCAGGACGTCAGGGCCCTCGTCGAGCGCGCGCACGGCGAGCTCGACGGTCGCCGACGCGGAATCGCCGACGTAGACGCGCACGTCGGCTCCCTGCGACCGCAGGTGCGAGACCGCGGCATCCGTCGCGTGTACGCCCCGCCCCTTGCCGGCGTACGGATTCGAGAGCAGGGCGATGTGGCCCACGTCAGCCGATCCTCTCGAGCGGCGCCGACGCACCGACGACGGCTCCGGGGTTCATGATGCCGCGCGGATCGAGCTCCCGCTTGATGGCGGTCAGGATGCGGATGCCGGTCTCGCCGATCTCCTGCGCCAGCCACGGTGCGTGATCGCGCCCCACCGCGTGATGATGGCTGATCGTGCCCCCTGCGGCGAGGATCGCGTCGTTCGCGCGCGCCTTCACCGGCAGCCAGGTGGTCAGTGGATCAGAGCGGATGCCGGCGAGCACGGTGAAGTACAGCGATGCGCCCGTCGGGTAGACGTGTGAGACATGACACATCACGTACGACTTGGCACCGGCATCCGCGAAACCCTCGCGCAGGGCGTTCGCGACGGCGGTGCGCAGACTCTGCAGGTTCGCCCAGGTGGTCGCCGTCTCCAGCGTCTCGCAGAAGACGCCCGCGTCGAGGAGGGAGTCGCGAAGGTACGGTCCGTCGAAGCGCCCTGACACCCACTCCTCGGCGGCACCCTGGCCGGACGAGGTTCCTCCCGCCGCCGCGAGCAGAGCGGCGGTCCGCTCGCGTCTCTCGGCGATGCCGTCGCCCTCGTACACGGTGACGACGCTCGCGCCCTTCGCCAGCGCCTTTCCGATGCGGCCGACCTGCGCCAGGCTCACGGCGGTCTCCGCTTCGTCCGACAGCCGTATCACCGTCGGCCCGCCGCCGTTCTGCGCGACCGCGCGCAGTCCCTCCGCACCGCTCGCGAAGTCGGGGAACGACCAGGCCTCGAAGACCCTCTCCGTCGGAACAGGGTGCACGCGCACGCGCACTTCGGTGATCACCCCGAAGATCCCCTCCGAGCCGAGGAAGACGCGAACCAGGTCGGGACCCGCCGCGGAGCCCGGTGAGCGGCCGAGGTCGATGTCGCCGGTGGGCGTCGCGACCCGGATGCCGGTCACCATCGTGTCGAAGCGGCCGTACCCGGCCGAGTTCTGTCCGGAGGATCGGGCGGCCGCGAACCCGCCGATCGTCGCGTAGCGGAAACTCTGCGGGTAGTGCCCCAGTTCGAGGCCGTGCGCCGACAGCAGCGCCTCGGCTTCAGGCCCGGTGGTCCCGGCCGCCAACACGGCCTCGCCGCTGACCTGGTCGAGCTTCAGGAGTCCACTGAGGCGCCGGAGATCGAGGCTGAGGACGGCGCGGTGTGCTCCGCGCTCCGGATCGAGCGCACCCACGACGCTGGTGCCGCCGCCGAACGGGATCACTGCGATGTCACGAGCGGCGGCGAGGGCGAGGCAGTCGCGCACTTCGTCGTGACTGCCGGGACGGATGACCGCATCCGGCACCTGCTGGGTGCTCTCACGGCGGCGGAGGAGATCGGGCGTCGACCTGCCCCCGGCGTGTCGGATCCGCCCCTCCGCGGACGCGTCGACCTGGTCGCTCCCGACGACGGCGGCGAAACCCGCAAAGTCCTCTGCGGTGAGCGCGCAGTCGGCGATGCGGACCTCGTCGAGTGCGGGCGCGGCCGGCGGGCGGCGGATGCGGCCCAGCAGGAGCGGCAGAAGCGCTCGCACCGCACGTGGCAGCTCGTGTGCCTGGGCAGGATCTCCCCAGCCGTTCCAGCGCATCGGACCGGCGTCGGCGCCTCTGCCGTTCTCTTGCTCCATGCGTTACAGTGTGACAGATCATGGAAGAACGTCAACCAGGAAGATCCGCTCTCCTCGCCGCTCGCCCGCAGTGGGACGCGACGCAGGCCCGCGTCCTCGACGCGGCCGACGCCCTCATCGGCCGTCGCGGAGTCCACGGCGTGACCATCGCCGAACTCGCACGGCGCTCGTCGCTGAGTCGCCCGACGATCTACCGCAGCTGGAACGATGCGGACGACGTCGTCCGCTCCGCCCTGTTGCGACGCGTCGTGGGGCTCATCGATCAGTTCCCTGCTCCGGCTCGCACCCGCTCCGCGCTCGTCGACGACGTCATGAGATTCACCTCCCTGTTCCGCAACGACGCGGTGTACGGCCGCCTGCTCGCCGATGAGCCGGAGGCGTTCACCCGTTACACGCTGCAGCGCGTCGGCTCCAGCCAGCGGATGATCCTGCAGTGGCTCGCCACGGCCATCGGCGCCGCGCAGGACGACGGCTCGGTGCGCACGGGCGAGCCGCAGGAGATCGCGGTGATGCTGCTCCTGATCGCACAGTCGGCCGTGATCTCGCATGGCACGGTCGCCGATCTCATCGATGAAGCAGCCTGGGAGCGCGAGCTGCGCGCGGCGCTCGACGGACATCTGCGGGCATGAGTCGCCCGTCGTCCGACCTCGATCCTCGTCGCCGTCGCCGAGAGCTGGACCGATCATCCCTCGACGAGGTCGACGTGCTCGTGGTGGGCGGCGGGATCACCGGAGCAGGCGTCGCGCTCGACGCCGCATCCCGGGGGTTGAGCGTGACACTCGTCGAAGCCGAGGACCTGGCCTTCGGGACCAGCCGGTTCAGCTCGAAGCTCGTGCACGGCGGGCTCCGCTATCTCGCGACCGGTGACATCGCGACCGCGAGGGAGAGCGCCCAGGAGCGCCACCTCCTCATGACGGCGATCGCGCCGCACCTCATCCGTCCACTGGCACAGCTACTGCCCTTCCGCCCCGGCGTGACCTGGCGGCAACGAGGCGCCGGCGCGGTGGGGATGACTCTCGGCGACCTTCTGCGCATGCAGGCCCGCACTCCGCGTTCTGTGCTGCCCGCCCCGCGCCCCGTGTCGGCACGGACCGCGGCGCGCCTCTTCCCGGCGCTCGACGCGCGGGGCCTCCGCGGCGGCATGCTCTCGTACGACGGACAGCTGGTCGATGACGCGCGGCTCGTCGTGACCGTGGCGAGGACGGCGGCCGGAATGGGGGCACGCATCCTCACGCACGTCCGCGCCGAGCGGCTGCACGCCGGCGGGGCGGTCGTGACGGACGAGTTCACCGGCGAGCGGTTCGAGATCCGCGCGCGCAGCGTGATCAACGCGACCGGCGTGTGGGCCGGCACGCTCGACGACGCCATCTCCGTCCGACCCAGCCGGGGCACGCATATCGTTCTCGACGCAGCGGACCTCGGCGATCCGTCCGCCGCCCTCACGATTCCGCACGAGGGTTCGATCAGCCGCTACGTGTTCGCTCTCCCCCAGCGAGGGCGACGCGTGATCGTGGGACTCACCGACGAGAGCGCGCCTGGACCCGTTCCCCGGATCGCGGAGGCGAGCGAACCCGAGATCGCCTTCCTCCTCGCCACCCTGAACCGGGTGGTGTCGACGCCGATCCGACGCGACCAGGTGCGCGGCTCCTTCGCCGGCCTGCGTCCCCTGGTCGACAACGGTGCGGATGCCACAGCCGATGTCTCGCGCCGGCACCTGGTCGCCGTCTCCGAGGGCGGATTCGTCACCGTCCTCGGCGGCAAGCTCACCACCTACCGACGGATGGCGGAGGATGCCGTCGACCTTGCCGTGCGCACGCGCGGCCTGCCCCTCGCGCCGAGCCGCTCGGCGTCGATCCGACTGATCCAGGATGACGTGGTCGGCCGCGCCCGCCTCGCGGACGCGGAAGCCGAGGTCGCGGAAGGCATCGCGGTCACCCGCGCGGAAGTCGAGTTCGCCGTGCGGGCCGAGGGCGCGATGACGGTCGACGACGTGATGGAGCGTCGGACGCGGATCGGACTCGTCGATGCCGATCGCGAGCGCAGCCTCCATGTCGTCGAGGAGATCGTCGCGCAGACGCTCGCGCAGATCGACTGAGACGACCGGGAGAGGAATCGGCCGCGAAATCCACGTGAACATCGGGTGCGCGGGCTCTCCGAGCGGACTCCGACGGCGTCGCAGCGTGCAGAGTATGAGCGTGGACGCGATCTTCAGCATGTTCAGCAGTGGTGGAGCGATGGGTGGCCTGGTCAAGACCGGGACGGCGGTGCTCACGGTCCTCCTCGTCGTGCCGGCGATGCTGAAGCTGTTCTTCGTGACGGTCGACGAGGGCTGGGCCGCGATCCGGACGCGCAACGGCAAGCCGATCATCCGCCGCGCTCGCCTGGGCAAGACGGGAACACCCGGAGTCGGCGAGGTCGTCGTGCTCACACCGGGCTCGCACGGCGCCTTTCCGCTGTTCTACTGGTACAAGCTCATCGATGTGAGGTGCCGGGCGACGGACCTGCCCGCACGGCACCTCACCGCGGCCTCCGGGCACCAGCACCTCGTGCACGCGTCGTTCGAATGGCGTCCTGTCGTGTCGGGCCGCGACCTGCGGGTGTTCGAGCTCGACGTCGTGAACGTCACCGAGCGCGCCGCCAACATCATCTCGGCGGCGCTGCGCGATGCTGTTCGTTCGCTCGAGGGAGCCGAACTCCCCCGCAACGACGAGTTGAGCACGCAGGTTCTGGCGCTGTGCGGCGAGAAGGTGCGCGCGGCCTGCGGAGTCGAGGTCGTCGACGTGCTCATCACGGGAGACGCCCTCACCGACGGCTACCTGCTGTCTCAGGCCATCCGCGGCACCGACAACGCCCCCGAGGTCGTCGCCGCCCTGCACGCGCTGAACTGAGGCCCGTCGGCCCTGCTGCGCTGCGGCTCGGAGGTCAGCGCCGTTCGCGCAGGGGCAGATCGATCGCCTCGGTCTCGCCCGTCTGCCGCGCGACCGGGATCCGGGTGCCGAGCACCTGAGAGACGATGTCCTGCGCGATCTTCGAGGGGGTCAGCCCCGCATCCGTGAGGATCTGATCGCGTGAGGCGTGGTCGATGAACTCGTCCGGAAGGCCCAGTTCGTCCACGGCGGTGTCGATGCCGGCCTCGCGGAGCACCTGGCGCACGCGCGTTCCGATGCCGCCGACGCGGATGCCGTCTTCGAGCGTGATCACCAGTCGGTGCTGCCCTGCGAGCTTCACGACGGAGGGCTGCACGGGGATCGCCCACCGCGGATCGATGACCGTCGCGCCGATCCCCTGAGCGCGGAGACGGTCGGCGACGTCCATGGCCAGCGCGGCGAACGGTCCGATCGCGACGATCAGCACGTCTTCGGACTCGCCGCGGGCGAGCACATCGACGCCGTCCTCCAGACGTTCGATGGCCGGCAGGTCGGCCGCGACCTCTCCCTTGGGGAACCGGATCACGGTCGGTGCGTCATCGACGTCGACCGCCTCGGCGAGGGCCTCGGTGAGGCGCGCAGCATCCCGAGGCGCAGCGATCCTGATGTGCGGCACGATCTGCAGCATCGCGAGATCCCACATGCCGTGGTGGCTGGGGCCATCGGGGCCGGTCACGCCGGCGCGGTCGAGGACGAAGGTGACACCGGCACGGTGCAAGGCGACGTCCATCAGCACCTGGTCGAACGCGCGCCCCATGAAGGTCGCATACAGCGCCACGACAGGATGCAGTCCGCCGAAGGCCAGGCCGGCGGCTGAGGCGACGGCGTGCTGCTCGGCGATCCCGACGTCGTAGACCCGATCGGGGAAGCGCTCAGCGAACGGCGCGAGACCCGTCGGCCGGAGCATCGCCGCAGTCATGGCGATGACGTCGGTGCGGCGCTCGCCGATCGAGACGAGGGAGTCGGAGAACACATCGGTCCAGCTGCGTCCTCCGGACGACAGCTCCTCGCCGGTGGCCGGGTCTATGCGCCCGACGGCATGGAACTGGTCGGCTTCGTCATCGCGGGCGGGCTGATAGCCGCGGCCCTTCTCGGTGATGGCGTGCACGATGACCGGTGCCCCGTAGGACTTCGCGAGCTCGAGCGTCTCGAGCAGCGCGGGGAGATCATGCCCGTCCACCGGGCCGAGGTACTTGATGTCGAGATTGGAATACAGGGCCTCGTTGTTGGTGAATCGCGAGAGGAAGCCGTGCGTGCCGCCGCGCACGCCGCGGAACACCGCACGCCCGACCGGTCCGAAGGCGCGGAACAGGCGATCCGACTTGTGGTGCAGCTCCTTGTAGGCCGCGGCCGTGCGCACACGGTTGAGATACCGCGACATCCCGCCGATCGTCGGGGCATACGAGCGACCGTTGTCGTTCACGACGATCACGAGGTTGCGGTCGTTGTCATCGGAGATGTTGTTCAACGCCTCCCAGGTCATTCCGCCGGTGAGCGATCCGTCGCCGACGACGGCCACCACATGACGATCGGCCCGTCCGGTCGCCGTCAGTGCGCGTGAGACGCCGTCCGCCCAGCTGAGCGAGCTCGAGGCGTGCGAGGACTCGACCACGTCGTGCGCGCTCTCGCTGCGCTGCGGATAGCCGGCGAGACCGCCGCGGACCCGGAGACCTGAGAAGTCCTGGCGCCCGGTGAGCAGCTTGTGCACGTACGACTGGTGCCCCGTGTCGAAGATGAAGGGATCGTCCGGGGAGGAGAACACGCGATGCAGCGCGATCGTCAGCTCGACCACACCGAGGTTCGGGCCGAGGTGGCCGCCGGTGCGGGAGACGTTCTCGACGAGGAACGTGCGGATCTCCGCAGCGAGCTCGCCCAGCTGTTCGGTGGACAGCGCGTCCAGATCACGGGGTCCTGAGATGCTCGGAAGAATGGGCATCTGCACCTCCTCACAGGCTCTGTCTCTGGCGTCCGACAGGGGCCGGACGTCCCCTCGATCCTACCGCGCCGGGCAGGGAAAGCTCGGAGAGCGTGCACCCCTTGACATACGGAGAGGGGCCCGTGTCCGAAGACGCGGGCCCCTCTCGGACTGTGCTCAGACGAGCGAGCGCAGCACGTACTGCAGAATGCCGCCGTTGCGGTAGTAGTCCGCCTCACCGGGGGTGTCGATGCGGACGACCGCGTCGAACTCGACCGCCTGCTTGCCCTCGGGCGAGTTCTCGCTCGGAGTCGCGGTCACGCGCACCGTCTTGGGCGTGACACCCTCGTTCAGCTCCTCCAGGCCCGTGATCGAGACGATCTCGGTGCCGTCGAGTCCGAGGGACTCCCAGCTCTCGCCGGCGGGGAACTGCAGCGGGACGACGCCCATGCCGATCAGGTTCGAGCGGTGGATGCGCTCGAAGCTCTCGGTGATGACGGCCTTGACGCCCAGCAGGCTCGTTCCCTTGGCCGCCCAGTCGCGCGACGAGCCGGAGCCGTACTCCTTGCCGCCGAAGATGACGAGCGGGGTGCCCTGCTCCTGGTAGTTCATGCTCGCGTCGTAGATGTACGACTGCGGTCCACCCGGCAGGGTGAAGTCGCGGGTGTAGCCGCCCTCGACGACCTGGCCGTCGTTGACCGCGGACACCATCATGTTCTTCAGGCGGATGTTCGCGAACGTGCCGCGGATCATGACCTCGTGGTTGCCACGACGGGAGCCGAAGGAGTTGAAGTCCTTGCGGTCGACACCGTGCTCGGTGAGGTATTGGGCCGCGGGCGTGCCGGCCTTGATGTTTCCGGCCGGCGAGATGTGGTCGGTCGTGACCGAGTCGCCGAGCGTCGCCATCACGCGCGCACCCTCGATGTCGCGCACCGGGGTGAGCTCCATCGTCATGCCGTCGAAGTACGGAGCCTTGCGGACGTAGGTCGAGTTTTCGTCCCACTGGAAGATCGCGTCATCCGGCGTCGGAAGGCTCTTCCAGCGCTCGTCGCCGTCGAACACGGTCGCGTACTGCTTGATGAACTGCTCACGGGAGATCGACGAGTCGACGAGCTCCTGCACCTCGGCGGGCGTCGGCCAGATGTCGCGGAGGAACACGTCGTTGCCGTCGGTGCCCTTGCCCAGTGCGTCGTTCTCGAAGTCGAAGTGCATCGATCCGGCCAGCGCGTATGCGATGACCAGCGGCGGGCTGGCGAGGTAGTTCATCTTCACGTCGGGGCTGATGCGCCCCTCGAAGTTGCGGTTTCCGGAGAGGACGGCCGTGACCGCGAGGTCGTGGTCGTTGATGGCCGCGGAGACCTCTTCGATGAGCGGGCCCGAGTTGCCGATGCAGATCGTGCAGCCGTAGCCGACCGTGTAGAAGCCGAGGCCCTCGAGGTCCTTGTCGAGACCGGACTTCTCGTAGTAGTCGGTGACGACCTTCGAGCCCGGGCCGAGCGTGGTCTTGACCCACGGCTTCTGCTTCAGGCCCTTCTCGAGCGCCTTGCGCGCGACGAGACCCGCGGCGATCATGACCGAGGGGTTCGAGGTGTTCGTGCACGACGTGATGGCCGCGAGCGTGACGGCGCCGTTGTCGAGGATGTACTTCTCCCCCGACGGCGTCGTGACCGGCACAGGCTTCGACGCGTTCGCCGGGGCGCCACTGTTGATGTGCACCGGACGCGTCGTCGTGGGCTCCTCCTCGCCGGGGACCGAACCGGGGTCGGATGCCGGGAAGGAGTGCTTCGACTCGAGATCGACGACGGAGTCCGAGGTCGAGGCCGATGCGTACGCCAGGATGTCCTGCTCGAACTGCGACTTCGCCTCCGAGAGGAGGATGCGGTCCTGCGGGCGCTTCGGGCCGGCGATCGACGGGACGACGGTGCCGAGGTCGAGCTCCAGGTACTCGCTGAAGGTCGGCTCGTGCGCCGAGTCGTGCCAGAGCTTCTGCTCCTTGGCGTACGACTCGACGAGCGCGACGGCCTCCTCGCTGCGACCGGTGAGGCGCAGGTAGTCGAGGGTCACGTCGTCGATCGGGAAGATCGCGGCGGTGGAGCCGAACTCGGGCGACATGTTGCCGATGGTCGCGCGGTTGGCGAGCGGGACGGATGCGACGCCCTCGCCGTAGAACTCGACGAACTTGCCGACGACGCCGTGCTTGCGCAGCAGGTCGGTGATCGTGAGCACGACGTCGGTCGCGGTCACGCCGGCGGGGATCTCGCCGCTGAGCTTGAAGCCCACGACACGCGGGATCAGCATCGACACGGGCTGACCGAGCATCGCGGCCTCGGCCTCGATGCCGCCGACGCCCCAGCCGAGCACGCCCAGGCCGTTGACCATCGTGGTGTGCGAGTCGGTGCCGACGCAGGTGTCAGGGTAGGCGCGGAGCACGCCGTCGACGTCGCGGTCGTAGATGACCTTCGCCAGGTGCTCGATGTTCACCTGGTGGACGATGCCGGTCCCCGGGGGGACGACCTTGAAGTCACTGAAGGCCGTCTGGCCCCAGCGGAGGAACTGGTAGCGCTCGCCGTTGCGCTCGTACTCGATCTCGACGTTGCGCTCGAGGGCGTTCTCCGAGCCGAACAGGTCGGCGATGACGGAGTGGTCGATGACCATCTCGGCCGGCGAGAGCGGGTTGATCTTGTTCGCGTCGCCGCCGAGAGCGGTGACGGCTTCGCGCATGGTGGCGAGGTCGACGATGCAGGGAACTCCGGTGAAGTCCTGCATGACCACGCGGGCCGGCGTGAACTGGATCTCGGTGTTCGGCTCCGCCGCGGCATCCCAGGACCCGAGGGCCTCGATCTGCGCCTTCGTCACGTTCGCGCCGTCCTCGGTGCGGAGCAGGTTCTCCAGGAGGACCTTGAGACTGAAGGGGAGCTTCTCGAAACCGGGCACCGTGTCGATGCGGAAGATCTCGTAGTCGGTGCTGCCGACCGTCAGGGTGCTCTTGGCACCGAAGCTGTTCACCGTGGACACGAATCCGTCTCCTTCTATTCGGATGGGAGCGACAGGCGCCTCCATCTTGCTCGCCAGGGAGCCCCTGCGGCTAGGAAGGCGGACCTAACCAGTCTGCCCCGCGGGAGTCGCTGGCGAAAGCCTGCGATTTATCTTGATGTCAAGATAAATCTATCATGCCTCGGCAGGTTCGTCGCTCCCGGACGCGCGCGGATAGAGAGCTCGCACCACGAGCCAGGTGACCGCGATCAGCGGCGCGAACAGCGGGAGGCCCATGATGAGCTTCAACGTGCCGAGCGCCGTGACCTGCTCGGTGAGGTAGAGCGGCAACTGCACGGCGAGGCGGGCGAAGAAGAGCGCCGCCCACGCGATCCCGAGCCAGAAGAACGCCCGGCGCTTGCGACGATCCGCGCGCCAGGCCGTGCCCTCCCCCATCAGGAATCCCACGGCGATCCCGATCAGCGACCAGCCGATCAGCGCCGACACGAGGATCACGGTTCCGTAGGCCGCGTTCGTGATGAGGCCGGGGACGAAGTTGTCCTGCCCGCGACCCGTCCACAGGGCGAGGGCGGCAGCCGCAGCGGCGGCGATCAGTCCGCCGAGCGCGGCGGACGGCGGTGACTTCTGCACCAGGCGCACGACCGTGAAGACAGCGGCGAGGCCGACAGAGACGCCCAGGGCGAGGATCAGCGGCTCCGGGCGGATCGTGAAGAGGATCACGAACGCCAGGCTGGGCAGGACGGATTCCAGGATGCCGCGCCATCCGCCGATCGCGGACCAGACGACCTTGTGCGTGCTCGCGCTCTCCGCCGGATCCAGACCAGCGCGGCGTGCGGCACCGCCGAGGGCAGCGCCGAGGATGTCCGACGCGCTCTGCTCGCGCTCGTCGCCCGGACCGGGCTCGGTCACGCGGATCCCGGCGTCGCCGGCATCTTCAGGGGGATCAGGTCGCGCGGAGGCATCGGGGCGCTGCCGCGGACGACCACGATCGAACGGAAGAGGTCCTCGACCTTGGCGGCGGCCTCGGGATCGGATGCTCCCGCCCCGCCGATCACACCGCGCAGGAACCAGCGCGGGCCGTCGATCCCGATGAACCGCGCCAGCCGGAGGCCCGATCCCTCGTTCGCGGTCGCGGGCACCTCGGCCAGCAGCTCCTTGCCCAGGGCGCCCTCGCGCTCCTCGACCCGACCGCCCTGCGCCTTGACCTGATCGCGCAGCTGCACGCGGGTCTCATCCCAGAGCCCACCGGACCGCGGCGCGGCGAACGGCTGCACCTGCAGCGAGGAGTCCGCATAGTCGAGGCCGACGGCCACGATGCGCTTGGACTGCTCTTCGACCTCGAGGCGCAGGTTCAGTCCCTCGCGCGGCAGGATCTTGATCCCGCCGAGGTCGATGTAGGGCCGAACCGGGTTCGCCTCGGAGTCGTCGA
The DNA here is from genome assembly GCF_039533965.1 of Microbacterium luteolum. Lineage (NCBI taxonomy): Bacteria > Bacillati > Actinomycetota > Actinomycetes > Micrococcales > Microbacteriaceae > Microbacterium > Microbacterium luteolum. Next base: position 384,133 of record NZ_BAAAUN010000001.1, on the reverse strand, counting down.
AGGGTCCCTCGGTGGCCCGGTCGTCGGGCGCCGACTTCGAGGGAGTCGCGTTGTTGTCAGTCATCAGCCTTGTCCTGCTTCGTTCTGGTGGAGCCCTGCCTGGTACCCGGTGGAGCCGAAGCCCCCATCGCCGCGGACGCTGTCGGGCAGCTCGTCGACCGGGATGAACGTGGCGCGTGTCACGGGCATGACGATCAGCTGCGCGATGCGATCGCCGACGGCCACATCGTACGCGTTCCGGATGTCGGTGTTGATCAGGCTCACCTTGATCTCGCCGCGGTACCCGGCGTCGACCGTTCCGGGAGAGTTCACGATCGAGATGCCGTGCTTCGCCGCGAGTCCGCTCCGCGGCACGACGAAGGCGGCGAATCCGTCGGGCAGCGCGATACGCACGCCGGTGGCGACGAGGGCGCGCTCCCCCGGCTCGAGACGGACGGCCTCCGCGGCCACCAGGTCGGCACCGGCATCGCCCGGGTGGGCGTATCCGGGGACCACAGCGGCGATAATGGGGACATCAACGGAATCGGTCACCCCATGAGGCTAATGCAGAACACCGCCACAGACGCACGTCCGCGCTACCGCGAACGGCTCGCTCCGAGCCTCTGGCTGCTCGTCACCGTCGCACTCGCCGGACCCATGGTCTCGCTCATCTTCGTGCCGGTCGGCTCGACCGTCGCACTGATCGCGGGGGCGGCCGTATCGGCGGTCCTCGTGACGTCCTTCATCGCCGCCGCCCCTGTCGTCTCGGTCGAAGGCACGACGCTGCGGGTCGGACGCGCGCACATCGACGCCCGCTTCCTCGGCGAGCCGGTCGCGCTCACGGGTGAGGACGCTAGGCAGGCGCGCGGCCCCGGCCTCCCGGCACGTGGCTGGCACCTGATCCGCGGGGGCATCGACGGCATCGTCGTCGTGCCGGACACCGACCAGGACGACCCGGTCGAGGCGTGGACGATCTCCAGCAGGACGCCGGACCGTCTCGCCGCCGCCATCCGCGCCGCCCACTGAGAAGGGCGCCGCAGACGACAGCGCGCCCCTGATCGGATGATCGGGGGCGCGTGAGACGTCGCTCAGAGGGCTGCTACGCAGCGCACTCCTTGCAGATGGGCCCGGATGCGCCCTCGTGGTCGAGCTGCGAGCGGTGCTTCACGAGGAAGCAACTCATGCATGTGAACTCGTCCTGCTGCGCGGGCAGCACGACGACGTCGAGCTCGAGGTCGGAAAGGTCGGCACCCGGGAGGTCGAAGTTCGACGGGTTGTCGGAGTCTTCGTCCCCGCTTGAGCCGGAGGATTTGTCCGGCACACGCTCCTTGAGGGCTTCGATCGACTCGGAGTCGTCTTCACTCTTGCGGGGAGCGTCGTAATCGGTTGCCATGCGGTAGATCTCCACTTTCATGGTGCGAGTGGGTGGTGCGCCGTCGGGTAATCGGCGGCCATAGTTTGCACGACCCGAACGCAATAAGCAAATGCCGGTCCGTGCGACATACCAAACTCACGGCACGCCCAGGCTATTCCCGGTCGCAGCGGCCGTCGCGTGGCACCATGAACGCACACCCATCAGAGGGGCATTCGCATGGAAAACGTCACCATCGTCGGCACAGAGGCAGGAGTGCTCGTACTCGCCACCGAGTCGGGCGAGCGCTTCGCGCTGCCCATCGACGACGTGCTGCAGCGCGAGATCCGACGCGCCACTCGCCAGGCGGAGCCGGCGGGTCAGCGGCTCGCCGCAAGTCCTCGGGACATCCAGGCGCAGATCCGCGCCGGACTCACCGCAATCGAGGTCTCCGAGCTCCTCGGGATCAGCGTCGACGACGTCGCGCGCTTCGAAGGTCCGGTCCTCGCGGAGCGTGAGCACATCATCGGTCAGGCGCTCGCCGTGCCGGTCCTGATCGGGAGCGAGGTCGAGCCCGACGCGCAGCCGACGTTCGGCGCCGCCGTGCGCGACAAGCTCGCCGACGTCGCCGCATCCTCGGAGCGCTGGGCGAGCTGGAAAGAGGAATCCGGCTGGGTCATCAAGCTGGAGTTCACCGCCAACGACGTCGACCACGACGCCCGGTGGAGCTTCGACCCCCGCCGCAGCGCGCTGGCGCCGCTCAACGCCGACGCCACGCAGCTCTCGCGCCAGGGTTCGCTGCCCGAGGGGCTCATCCCCCGCCTGCGCGCCGTGGACCACGAGCGCACCACCTCGCCGTACAAGGACGAGAGCCGGTTCGACTCCGGCGCCTTCGGTCCTCGGCTGCTGCCTGCGCCGGACGGCGGCGTGGAGGACCCGTCCCTGCCGGAGCGGTCCGACGCCGCTGCACAGGACGCCGCGATCAATCGCGCGCCCGAGTCCCAGAAGACCAACCCCGAGACCGCCGATCTGCTCGAGGCGCTCCGCCGCCGCCGTGGTCAGCGCGAGACCGCACCGCTGATCGACGACGTCGAGGAGTCCGACGGCGGACAGAGCCCGATCTCACTGTTCGACGCGTTCGACCAGCCGGCCGACGAGCCGGAGCCTGCGGCGCCGACGCCCAAGCCGTCCGGCGCCGACGCGGCGGACAGCGGTGCACGCCGACGGCGCCGCAACGCCATGCCGTCGTGGGACGAGATCGTCTTCGGCGCCCGCACCGACGAATAGACCCGCACGGACGAAGAGCCCCGACGAGGAGCACAGGCCTCAGCGGGCGAAGGCACCGAGCCTGATCAGCGGAACCTGTCGTTCCTCCGGTGTGAGGCCGCCGTGCTGTCCGACCATCCCTCGGCCGCGCTGATCCGCCGCCGTACCGTCGTACACGGCACCCGCGCCGCGGGCGACGACCAGCAGGTCGCCGATCCGTGACGCCGCCGCGGCTCCGACCGTCGGGCCGAACAGCCCGTGTCCGATGGCTTCGTCGCGCGTGATGACATCGGCCGCGCCGTCCAGATCGGCGCGCCAGCGCGCGGTGACCGCGGCGCGGTCGGCATCCGGTTCCAGGTAGACGTGCAGCATCCGCGGCTCACCGCCCACATGGCGGATGCCGGCGAGATGCTCCTCCTCGAGTACGACCTGCCGATTCGCCGGGACATCGACCATCCCGTGATCGGACGTGACGAGCACGCCGACTCCCGCCGGTGCGCGCACCGCGAGGGCCGCGTCGATGTCCTCCAGCGCGGTCACCCATTCGGGCGAATCGACGCCGTGCTTGTGGCCGGCCTTGTCGACCTCCGGCAGGTAGCAGTAGACCAGCGAACCCGGATGCCGCTGCGCGAGGTCGTAGGCGGTCGCCACGCGATCCGCGGGCGTGGTGGCGGCGACGAACTCGGCCCCGCGCAACGTCGCCCTGGTGAAGCCGCTGCGGGCGTAGGCGGCGACGCCCACGGCGAAGCTCCCGTGTCCTCGCGCGGTCGCCCGCTCGAAGATCGTCTCCGCCGGCTGCCAGACCAGCGGATCGATCCCGTCGGTCTCCCAGCCGCTCAGCTGGTTGACCAGCACGTCACGGCTCCGGTCGAGCACCCGGTATCCGACGAGACCGTGCTCGCCGGGCCACACTCCCGTGACGATGCTCGTCAATGCCGCGGCCGTCGTCGAGGGGAAGACCGAATGCGCGACATCGCGCTTCGCCATCCCCGCCGTGAGCGCCCTGGCATGGCCGGCGTGCGCGCGGAGGCTGATGGCACCGAGGCCGTCGATCACGACCAGCACCACCGATTCCGCGCGCGGCAGCACGGCGGATTCACCGCGCAACGCGGCGAACAGGTCGTCCGCCACCCCGACGATGCTCCGGGCACCGGGCGACTCGGACGGTAGCATGAAGGACATCCGAGCCAGTCTGACACAGGCTCCTCTACGCCCCCAGGAAGTCCATGCCGAAAACCCCGCCGCCCGAGCCCGTCGAGGAACGCATCCAGGACATCGACCTCGGAAGCGAGATGCAGGGCTCGTTCCTCGAGTACGCGTACTCGGTGATCTACTCGCGCGCCCTGCCCGACGCGCGCGACGGTCTGAAGCCCGTGCAGCGTCGAATCCTGTACCAGATGGCCGAGATGGGCCTGCGCCCCGATCGCGGCCACGTCAAGAGCGCCCGCGTCGTCGGCGAGGTCATGGGAAAGCTGCACCCCCACGGCGACACCGCGATCTACGACGCCCTCGTACGGCTCGCTCAGGAGTGGGCGCTGCGGGTACCGCTGGTCGACGGACACGGCAACTTCGGCTCGCTCGACGACGGGCCGGCCGCCGCCCGGTACACCGAGGCGCGCCTGGCAGCTCCGGCGATGGCCCTGACCGAGAACCTCGACGAGGACGTCGTCGACTTCATCCCGAACTACGACGGTCAGTTCCAGCAGCCGGCGGTGCTCCCCGCGGCGTTCCCGAACCTCCTGGTCAACGGCGCCAGCGGCATCGCGGTCGGCATGGCGACCAACATGGCGCCCCACAACCTCATCGAGGTCGTGGCCGCCGCGACGCACCTGCTCGAGAACCCGGATGCCACCACCGAGGAGCTCATGGAGTTCGTCCCGGGCCCGGACTTCCCGTCCGGGGGCATCCTGATGGGGCTCGACGGCGTCAAGGACGCGTACACGAACGGCCGCGGCGCGCTCAAGGTGCGCGGCAAGGTCTCGGTCGAGCCGCTCGGTCCGAGGCGCACCGGCATCATCGTCTCGGAACTGCCGTACATGGTGGGCCCCGAGCGTCTCATCGAGAAGATCCGCGACGCGGTCCAGGCGAAGAAGCTGCAGGGCATCAGCGACGTCACCGACCTCACCGACCGCAACCACGGTCTGCGCGTCGCCATCGGCATCAAGACGGGCTTCGACCCGAACGCCGTGCTCGAGCAGCTCTACCGGCTGACGCCGCTGGAGGACTCCTTCAGCATCAACAACGTCGCTCTCGTCGACGGCCAGCCGCGCACGCTCGGCCTCAAGGAGATGCTGAGCGTCTACGTCGGCCACCGCCTCGAGGTCATCACCCGACGCAGCCGCTACCGTCTGGCCCGCCGTGAGGAGCGCCTGCACCTCGTCGAGGGGCTGCTCATCGCGATCCTCGACATCGACGAGGTCATCCAGGTCATCCGCTCGTCCGACGACTCGGAGCAGGCTCGAGCGCGGCTGCGCTCGGTCTTCGATCTGAGCGAGCTGCAGGCCGAGTACATCCTCGAGCTGCGGCTGCGCCGGCTCACCAAGTTCTCCCGCATCGAGCTGGAGGCGGAACGCGACTCCCTGCTCGCGGAGATCGCCGCGCTGCGCGAACTGCTGGAGAGCCCGGTGCTGCTCCGCGCTGTGGTCGCACGCGAGCTGGACGCCGCCGCCGATGCCTACGGCACCCCGCGCCGCACACTGCTCATGAACGCCGCTCCCCCGAAGCCGCGTGCCACGAAGGGATCCGTCGACCTGCAGATCGCCGACGCCCCGACCGTGCTCGTGCTCTCCACGACCGGCCGCGCCGTGCGCGTCGACCGCGTCGAGGGACAGGAGCTGGGCGTTCCCGCGCGACGGAGCAAGCACGACGCCATCCTGACGACCGTCGAGACCACGGTGCGGGCGGAGCTCGGCGCGCTGACCAGCGCAGGCCGCGTCATGCGCTTCTCCCCCGTCGATCTCCCGTCCGTGCCAGCGACATCCGTGCAGCTCGCAGCCGGGACGCCTCTCCGCGACTACCTCGGCCTCCTGTCCAAGAACGAGCGGATCATCGGCTTCGTGCGCTTCGACAGCGAGACGCCGATCGCTCTCGGCACGGCTCAGGGCACCGTCAAGCGCATCGTCCCGGCATCCCTCCCGGTCCGTCCCGAGCTCGACGTCATCGGCATGAAGCCCGGTGACACGGTGGTCGGCGCGGCCGAGGCGCCGGACGACGCCGAACTCGTGTTCGTGACGACCGATGCGCAGCTGCTGCACTTCGCGGCGTCCGCGGTCCGGCCGCAGGGCGCCCCTGCCGGCGGAATGGCGGGCGTCAAGCTCTCCGCCGGCGCCTCCGTGCTCTTCTTCGGCGTGGTCGCCCCGGGCTCCGACGCGGTCGTCGCGACGGTCTCGGGCGGCGACAGCATCCTGCCGGGCACCGACCCGGGGCGGGCGAAGGTCTCGACGTTCAGCGAGTACCCGGCGAAGGGCCGCGCGACCGGCGGTGTCCGGGCGCATTCGTTCCTGAAGGGCGAGGACCGGCTCACGATCGCCTGGGTGGGTCCGAGCCCCGCACAGGCGGTCGACCCGACCGGCGCGGTGCGCAAGCTCCCGGAGCCCGGAGCGCGTCGCGACGGCTCCGGTCAGCCCATCGACGGGGTCATCGGCAGCATCGGCCGCACGATCGTCTGACGGACGGACGACGTCCCCGAAGTCAGAGGCGCAGCGCGAGCACGTTCGCGGTGAGCCCGGCGGCGGTGCCGCACAGGATCACGGTGTCGCCGGCGCCCACTCGTCCCGCGTCCAGAGCCCGCGTGAGCATGAACGGCACGGACGCGGAGACCATGTTCCCGAACGCCGCGACCTCGTCGACGCGGCGATCCACCGGGATGCCCAGGCGGTCGAGCATGGGGCCGAGCGCGGCGGAGGCCTGGTGCGGGACCCACAGCGCCACGTCGTCGTAGTCGATGCCGTGGCGTTCGTGGAAGCGCTCGAAGAATGCGGGCAGCACGCGCATCATCCCAAGGAGCGCGCGGCGGCCGTTCATGTCGAAGAGGTAGTCGCCAGGGTCGCTCTCCGCGTAGAGCTGGGCAGGCGAGTGCGAGAGTCCGCCGCGGATCTCGGTGTCGTGCGCGTAGGCGGGCCAGGTCTGCTGTGCGCTGGCGATCACGCCACGCGACGGGTCGTCCGATCGACGCAGCACGACGGCTGCCGCGGCATCGCTGAACAGCTCGTAGCTCTCCCGCTGGTCGGGGTTGAGGAACCGTGTCCCGACATCGCCCGAGAACACGAGGATCGTGTCGTGGTCGCCGGAATCGAGGTACCGCGAGGCGACGTCGAGCGCGGTGATGAAGCTGGTGCAGGTCGAGTTCACGTCGAATGCCGCAGCATGCCCCTCGAGAGTCAGCCGCTCGAGGACCAGTGCCGCCGTGCACGGGATCGGCTGGATGCCGGCCGCCGATGCCCCGAGGACGAGATCCACCTCGTCGATGCCGATACCGGCGCGCGTCAGAGCCCGCTCGCACGCCGCCGCCAGCATGTCCAGATGCGACATGTCGTCCGCGATGCGATAGCGCACCTCGTCGCCGAAACGCACGGTGCGCTCGGGCAGCACGCTGCCCCAGCCGACGATCTCACAGCTCCTCATCGGCATCCCCCCTCCAGGTCCGCGCCACTCGGCGCAGCTTCACCGATCCGTCCCGCATGTACGGCTGGAAGACGATCTCCGGCCGCTCGCAACCCAGTCGCTCGGCGAGGGCATCCACCTCGGCGGTGACGCTGCCCATCGTCCGATCATCGAGCACGTCCAGGGATATCTCGAGCAGCGACGCGTTCGTCTGCACCACTCGATACTCGTCGAAGCCCTCGGCATAGAGCAGCGCGCGCGACATGACGTCGGCGAACACCGGGACGCGGCGACCGTCGAGCCCGCGGAACACCAGAGTGTCCCCCTCCCGCCCCTCGATGCGCTCGATCGCCGCGAGGGCGCTCCCGCACCGGCACGGGCCCGTACAGGCGCGCAGCACGTCGCCGAGCCGATAGCGCACGATCGGCTGCGCGCGGCGGCGGAGATCCGTCACGATAGGCGTGAACCGCTGGTCGTCGAGCTGCTCGCGCTCGAAGAGGACGCTGTCCTCGTTCAGGTGGATCACGCCCGCCTCGCAGGTGTGCGCGAGGAAGCCCTCCGTGCACTGATAGAGCTGGTGGATCCTCGGCTGCCGCAGCGACGTCGCGATCCGTTCCTCGTCGGCGATCTCGAGCACCTCGGCGACCGCGTACACCTTCTGCGGAACGGTGCGGAAGCGCCCGGCGTCCGCCGCGCGGGCGATCAGACGGAGGACCGAGGGCGGTGCGACGAGGATGGTGGGCCGATAGGCCTCGAGGCGGCGGATGTTCTCGTCCATGTCGGCGTACACGTCGAAGTAGGAGAACGAGACCACCTTCGAGCCGACCGATTCGTACAGGCTGTTGTCCGCGCGCAGGAAAAGGGCGATGCGATGGCCCGTGAGCCGCCCGCGCGGCAGCGTCCGCGCGAGCACGGTGCCGACCCAGGCGTCCCGTTCCCGCGGGCTGACGATGAAGAGTCCGCGGTGCCCGCTGGTGCCGCTGGAGAGGCCGACGGAGTTCTCTCCCAGATCGGCGTCGAACTCGCGGGACCGCTCGTTCGCGATGGCCAGGGCCAGGGCCTCGTCGCGCTGCACGCCGACCGTGTTGATCTCGTCGAAGCGGCCCATCATCACGCTCTTGTCCATGAGCGGGAGCTCGGCGAAGGCGTGCGTCTCGAGCAGCCGGCGGAAGTGCGGCGATCGGTGACGCAGGAACCGGAGATGACGCCTCAGGAGACGCGCCTGGCGCCGTTCGACAGCCGCGCGCGTGCGCAGGGGGCGTCCCCACCGCACGGCGGCGAATTCCCGCAGGATGCGCAGCCTCGACATCAGTCCAGCAGCTCCTTCGCTCCGAGGGGGTCGTGACTGCAGACGATGCGGATGCCGGCGGCGGCGACGTCCTGCAGGAGCACGGCCGTTCGTCGGTAGGCGACGTGGTCGTGCTGCACGGCCCGAGGGATCGCGCGGAGGTCGGCGGTCGCCGCGAGCAGGTCCCGCCCCCATGCCGCGTCTCCGGCGAGCAGGACGCGCCCGTCCACCAGCGCGCCGATGTGCCCGTCCGCGTGGCCGGGAAGATCCACGACGACGTAGGACCCGTCGCCGAAGAGATCCGCGCCGCGCAGGGGGATGCCGCCGATATCGATCACCTGGAACGCCTCGTCGTCGAGCACGATCCGCGTCGCGTCGTCGAACCAGTCCGGAAGGAGACCCGTGAGGATGCCGGCGCGCAGGCGCGGTGCGGTCAGCGAACTCCGCTGGCCCGGAGTCATCACGAAGGTCGCCGTGGGGAACCTCGCGATCCCCCCGATGTGGTCGGGGTGCAGGTGGGAGAGCACGACGTGGGTGATGGACGACGGGTCGACGCCGTCGTCGGCCAGCTGCCGGGCGATGTCGTCGCCGGCTTCGACCTTCGGCGGGAGCAGGCGGCGGTAGGCCGCACCCCGCCACCCCGTGCGCCAGGCGCCGGGGGCATAGCCGGTGTCGAAGAGCACGCGCCGTCCGTCCGAGCCGTCGAACAGGAACACGCCGGAGGGGAACTCGCGCGACTCGCGCGCGCCGCCGCGGAACATGGCGGAGAGATCATGCGCCGTGCTCCCGCAGACGTAGTGCCGCAGACGCGCGCTCACGCGTGCGCCTTCTGATCGGCGGCCGCACGGGCGAGCGCCTCGTCGAGCGACACGAGCGGCCGGTAGCCGAGCTCGGCCTTCGCCCGGGTGAGATCGAGAGTCTGCGAGTAGGCGATCGTGCTGAGCGTGTAGCGGGTGAGAGGCGGTTCCGGGCGACCGGGGATCACACGGCAGACGGCTTCGAGGGCCGAGGCCAGCATCCACGCGAACCGTCTGTTCATGGGGCGCATCCGAGGCACCTCTCCCATGAGCTCGAGAAGGGTCGTGAGCAGGTCGCGGAACGGCCGGGGATCGTCGTTGGTGATGTTGTACACGCCACCCGCGGGATCGCCGGCATCGAGCGCGAGCCGGAGCGCCGTCGCGACATTCTCGACGGCCGTGACATCGATCAGGTTCCCTCCCCCGTCGAACAGCGGGATCCCGACGCGACGATGCACGTCCAGCAGACGCGGCACCAGGCTCGGGTCCCCGACTCCGATCAGCCCCCGGGGTCGCACGATCACGAGCTCCGGGAAGGCCGCCGCCCGCCGGGCGTCCTGGAGAAGGGTCTCGGCGGCGATCTTCGAGCGGATGTATCCGTTGAGACGATTGCGTGTGTCCACGTCGTCCTCGCGGATGGCGACGCGATCACGCGGTGCCGCGTAGACGCTCGGCGAGGACACGTGCACGAGCCTTCGCACGCCGTTGCGACGGGCGAACTCGACGACATGCGCCGTCCCCTCGATGTTCGCCTCAAGGAAGGCCCTCCACGGGCCCCAGGGCGTCGAGAGCGCGGCGCAGTGGATCACGGCGTCGACGGGAAGCTCCGCGGACGCCAGGGACGCCAGATCGCCGATGATGCGGTGCTCTCCGTCGGCGACGGCGGCGAGGGCGGCAGCATTGCGCCCGGCGGCGAAGACCTCGAACCCGTGAGAGCGCAGATCACGCACGACGTGACCGCCGAGGAACCCGCTCGCCCCCGTCACCAGCACACGGGCTCCGGACATGCTCTTCACCATAGCGGCCCTAGTCTGAGGGGGTGCGCATCGCCATGGTGACCGACTACTACCTGCCCACGCTCGGCGGCGTGCAGACGGTGATCAAGGCGCACAAGGAGGAGCTGGAGCGCGACGGACACGACGTGCTGGTCTTCGCCCCGCTCGCCGAGCCGAGCACCGACCCCGCGGTCGTCCGGCTTCCCACTGCCCGGGGCTTCGCACCGGACGGCTACCCGTTCACCTGGACGCCGTCGGCCGCAGCGGCGTGCCTGCGGGATGAGCTCCGAAGCCGCGAGGTCGACGTCGTGCACGTGCACACCGAGATGTTCGCCGCCCTCGCGGGGTTCGAGGCAGCGAGGGCGCTCGGCATCCCGATCGTGCAGACCATGCACGGCCGGATCGACGTCTACACGCGCTCGGTCCTCCCGCTGCCGAGCGTGACCACGGCGCTGCTCGCCGGGATGCACCGGCGGCGGATGAGCCACGACCGCGCCCGCGTCGACTCCTCGGCTCCGTACACCCGCACGCGGACGGCCCGGCGGATGTGGCGGCTCATGGTCAGTCAGGCGAACCATGCCGACCAGGTGATCGTGCCCTCCGCCCACTTCGCCGAGAAGCTCCTCGCCCAGGGCGTGGACACCCCGATCACCGTGCTGTCGAACGGCCTCGAGCAGTCGGTCCTGGATGACATCGGCAATGCCGAAGCGCGCGTGATCCGACCCGGTGAGCCCCTGCAGGTGATGTGGTGCGGGCGGCTGTCACCCGAGAAGCGTCCGGAGGTCTTCCTCGACGCCGTCGGCCAGGTGCCGGGCATCGTCGCGCACCTGTACGGCGACGGGGTCTCCCGAGGCGCGGTATCGCGACACGCAGCCCAGATCGCCGACGGCCGCGTCGAGGTCCACGGACCGGTGCCGCAGTCCGAAGTCCTCGCGGCGATGCATCGGGCGCATGTGCTGGTCTCGAGCTCGCTCGACTTCGACAATCAGCCCATGGTGCTGCTCGAGGCGATCGCCTCCGGCCTCCCCGTGGTCGTCACGGACCCCGATCTGGCCGAGACGCTGCCGTCCGGCGGCGGGATCGTCACCCCGACCCCGGATGCCGCCGGCCTCGCCACCGTCCTGGCGCGCCTGCGCGACGATCCCGCGCAGGTCGCTCGGCTGAGCGCCGCCGCCGCCGCGCATCGCGAGCAGATCGCGCAGACGACGCATCGCGCCGCGCTCCTCGGCGTCTACGAGGCAGCTCTCGCGACCGTCCGCTGACGCGATCAGGCGTCGATGGCCTCGCGCGACAGGCGCCCAGAGGAGTCGATGATGAACTCGCGACGCGGCGCGACCTCGTTGCCCATGAGCAGCTCGAAGACGCGACCGGCCGCCTCGGCATCCTCCATGCGCACCCGGCGCAGCAGGCGCCCGGAACGGTCCATGGTCGTGTTGGCCAGCTGCTCGGCATCCATCTCACCGAGGCCCTTGTAGCGCTGGATCGGCTCGTGCCAGCGCTTGCCCGACTTGCGGAGCTTCGCCAGCAGCGCGTGCATCTCCTGCTCGCTGTAGGTGTAGATCGTCTCGTTCGGCTTCGAGCCGGGGTTCATCACGATGACCCGATGCAGCGGCGGCACGGCGGCGAAGACACGGCCGTCCTCGATCAGCGGCCTCATGTAGCGGAAGAACAGCGTCAGCAGGAGGGTGCGGATGTGCGCGCCGTCGACGTCGGCGTCGCTCATCAGGATCACCTTGCCGTAGCGGGCGGAGTCGATGTCGAAGGTGCGACCCGACCCGGCGCCGATCACCTGGATGATCGATGCGCACTCGGCGTTCGACAGCATGTCGCTGACCGACGCTTTCTGCACGTTGAGGATCTTGCCGCGGATCGGCAGCAGTGCCTGGAACTCGCTGTTGCGGGCGTTCTTGGCGGTGCCGAGCGCGGAGTCGCCCTCGACGATGAAGAGCTCGCTGCGTGCGACCTCGTTCGTGCGGCAGTCGACGAGCTTCGTCGGCAGCGTGGAGGATTCCAGGGCGTTCTTGCGACGCTGCGTCTCCTTGTGCGCACGCGCAGAGACGCGCGCCTTCATCTCGGAGACGATTTTGTCGAGGAGCTGCGACGCCTGGTTCTTGTCGTCGCGCTTCGTGGAGCTGAAACGCTGCGCGAGGTCCTTGCGGAGCACCTGCGCGACGATCTGCCGCACCGCGGGGGTGCCGAGGATCTCCTTCGTCTGCCCCTCGAACTGCGGCTCGGGCACGTTGACCGTGAGCACGGCGGTGAGCCCGGCGAGCACGTCGTCCTTCTCGAGCTTGTCGTTGCCGACCTTGAGCCTGCGGGCGTTCTGCTCGACCTGCGATCGGAGCACCTTCAGCAGCTCCTGCTCGAAGCCCTGCTGGTGCGTGCCGCCCTTGGGGGTCGCGATGATGTTGACGAACGAGCGCACCGTCGTGTCGTATCCGGTGCCCCAGCGCAGCGCGACGTCGACCGCGCAGGTGCGCTCGACCTCGGTCGCGATCATGTGGCCGTCGGCCTGCAGCACGGGGACGGTCTCCTTGAAGGTGCCCTCCCCCTGGATGCGCCAGTTGTCCGTCACCGGCGGATCGGTCGCGAGGTAGTCGACGAACTCGGAGATGCCGCCCTCGTAGCGGTAGGAGATCTCGCGCGGCACCTCGTCGACGACAGGGGCGAGCACGCCCTCCGCGGATGCCGCTGGGGTCTGCGGGCCGCGATCCCGGTCGTCGCGGACCAGGATCTCGAGTCCCGGCACGAGGAACGCCGTCTGACGGGCGCGCGTCTCGAGGTCCTTCAGCTGGAAGGCCGCGTCCTTCGTGAAGATCTGACGATCGGCCCAGTACCGGATCCGTGTGCCGGTCACGCCGCGTGGAGCCTTCCCGATGACGCGCAGCTCGCTCTTGTCCTCGAACGGGCGGAAGGGCGCGTCGGGCCGCTTCTCCCCCGTGTCCGTGAAGATCCCGGGTTCGCCGCGATGGAACGACATCGCGTACACCTTGCCGCCGCGGTCCACCTCGACGTCGAGCCGCTCGGAGAGCGCGTTCACGACTGAGGCGCCGACGCCGTGCAGACCGCCCGACGCGGCGTACGAGCCGCCGCCGAACTTCCCGCCGGCGTGCAGCTTGGTGAAGACCACCTCGACGCCGCTCAGGCCGGTGCGCGGCTCGATGTCGACGGGGATGCCTCGACCTCGGTCGTGCACCTCGACGCTGCCGTCGTCGTGGAGGATGATGTCGATCTTGTCACCGTTGCCGTCGACGGCTTCGTCGACGGCGTTGTCGATGACCTCCCAGAGGCAGTGCATGAGCCCGGGCGATCCGTTCGACCCGATGTACATGCCTGGGCGCTTGCGGACAGCCTCGAGCCCCTCAAGCACCTGGAGATGATGGGCGGAATACTCGGCGGTCACAATCTCCGAGTCTATTCTCGACATGACCCACCGGCCCGCAGACACTCCCCACGGGCATCCAGCCGGCGCTGATCGCGTACGCGCTGAGCGAAACACGCCGTGATCCGGGCATGCCTACAGGTGCAGCGTGGTTGTATTGAGCACGACCCACAGCGAGGCCGACACCCGAGGAGGCACCGAGATGAATGCAACAACCGAACGTGAGGCCACCGCCATCGAGTTCCGCCTGACTGCCATGGATCGCTGCGATTCATGCGGCGCTCAGGCGTACATCGCCGCAGAGGTCAACGGATCCGAGCTCCTGTTCTGCGCCCACCACGGCCGCAAGTACGAAGAGAAGCTCCGCAGCATCGCCACCAGCTGGCATGACGAGAGCGCCCGCCTCGTCGAGACCGTCTGACGCCTGCTCGCCGGCTCCGGCCGACTTCCGACCCCGGGTCGCGCATTCGCGCAGCCCGGGGTCTTTCTCATTCCCGGACGATACGACGCACGCGCGGGGTCAACCGGGTGAGGATCTCTTCACCCACGCTGTCGATCCGCTCCGCGAGGGTCGTCGCGCTGACCTCACCGGATTCGCCCGGACCGAACAGCATGACCTCGTCTCCGACCTGCGCCCCCGGCCAGCCCTCGACGACCGAGGTGGTCTGCCCGATCTCGGCGAGGGTGCGCGTGCCGCCTGGCGTGCCGACGGGCATCCCGGAGAGCGTCGACGGCAGACCGTCGAAGCTCCCGATCGCGATCACCGCGGCACCGTCGACGATCTCCTCGACGAGCGCGCTCAGTGAGGCGACGGGTCGGACGCCCTCGAGCTCCGGCCCGTCGGCGGAGCGGATGCCGTAGCAGAACGCGCCGATGCGCGACACGCTGCCGCGCAGTTCCGGACGCCACCACGACGCGGCCGACGCCGTCAGGTGCAGCAGTGCCGGCGCAGGCCCGGACTCGCCGGCGATGCGCACGGCGTCGAGGAACGCGGTCTGAGCCTCGTCATCCTCGGCGTCGCTCGCCTCGGCGATGTGGCTCCACACGCCGACCAGCTCCAGCTGCCCGAGCCGCTCCGCCGCTCGCGCTTCCGCGAGCGCCTCGGGCCACTCCTCCGGGAGCACGCCGTTGCGGTGCAGTCCGGTGTCGATCTTGAGGTGCACTCGGGCTGGTGCACCGAGGACCGCGGCGCGAGCGATGACCCGACTCAGGTATTCCCGGGTGCCGACGCCGAGATCGATGTCGTGTGCCAGCGCCTCGTCGATCTCGTCGTCCGTCGACGTGGCCCACGCGAAGATCCGCGCATCACGACCGGCGATGCGACGCACCTCGAGGCCGCTACGGATGTCGTAGCTGCCGAACCACCGGATGCCGGTCTGCACGGCGGTCTCGACGGCCCACCGCAACCCGTGCCCGTAGGCATCGTCCTTCAGCACCAGCATGAGCGTCGACGGCTCGATGCGGGCACGGACGGCTTCGATGTTCGCGCGGAACGTCTCGCTGCTGATCCGCAGCTCCGGACGGCTCATGCCTCCCACCCCCGTGCCGCGTGGGCGCCGGCGACGGTGACAAGCTCGGCGACGGACATCGCGGTGATGGCGGCCCATCGGCTCAGACCCGATCCGGCCGATCCGGTTCCGCCGAAGTAGGTGACCTCTGTTCCGGAGGCGACGTCTCGTCCTTCCAGGTCGACCACGCACACGTCCATCGCGACGCGGCCGACGATCGGTCGCGCGGCTCCCTCGACGTCGACGTGCGCCTGATTCCCGAGGGCTCGGACGATCCCCTGCGCGTACCCGCCGGTCACGAGCGCCACAGTGGTGTCCGCCGGCGCGCGATACGTGTAGCCGTAGGACACGGCGTCTCCCGCGCGGAGGCGCTTCGTGGACAGGACCCGACCGGTGAGGCGCATCACGGGCTGCAGCGTCAGGGCCCCGGCAGCGTCGGGGAGGCCGTAGAGCAGGGACGGGTCGATGTCCGCGACTCCTGAAGTGACGGCGTCGATCCCCTCGAGGTGCAGCGCGTCGACCTCGCCCTGGGAATCGACGAGCACTCGATCCGCACCGGCGGCGATGACCGCCTGCGCGACGGAGAGCACCCCGTGCCCCCACGCATCCCGCCGGAGGTCGGCCGTTCGTCCGCCCGCGCGGACGGCAGCGGATGCCGCGGCGGCGAGTGCCGAGCGGGAGATCACGGCACGCGGGAGGGCGCTGGAGGTCGTCTCACACACGCGTTCCAGCCTAGCTTCCGCGTTCCTGGTCGTCCCCCGGGAACGCAGAAGGCCCGGATGCCGAGCATCCGGGCCTTCTGCTATCGATGGGTCCCTGACCTGGCTATCGGGTCCCTGAGCTGACTATTTGGGTCCCTGAGCTGACTATTTGGGTCCCTGAGCCTGTCGAAGGGGCGTCAGACCTCGCGGACGATCCCGAGCGGCGTGGACTCGCGGCCCTGACCGAGCGGGTTGTCGCCGAGGATCTTCACGAGACGACGTTCGCCGTGCCGGTCGAGCGTGGAGCCGAGGATGTTGCCGCCGAGGTCGTTGATGTCGACCACGGCCACCTCGAGCTCGCCACCGAGAAGCGACTTCAGGTGCGCGGCGACACCGCGAGGATCCTTCGGACCGAGCACGACCGCCTCGTTGTAGGGCGGGATCGTGTGGCTGGTCGGTCCGTCGATCGCCCGGGCCTTGTCGCCCGCGATCCGGTAGAAGTCCCCGCGACGGCCGAAGGCCTTGGTCACGGCGGCGACCGCGGATGCGAACAGGATGCGCGGCGTGCCGCACTCGCGCAGCGCCATCTCCATCGTCTCGGGCATGCCGAGTCCGATGCCGTACGGCGTGCGGGTGACGTACTTCGACAGGAAGAGCGCGAGCTTGCGCGGCTTGATCTCGTCCAGACGGTACGACCGGCCCTGCGTGATCGCGACGATCTTCTCGGTCACGAACAGCAGGTCGCCCGGACGCACCGAGTCCTTCGCGTACTCCGTGATGACGGCGTCGAGGTCGTCATCCGGCATGACGACTCGTGTGCGCAGCGGAATCCGCGCGAAGCTCTTTCCATCGACGCTGGTCTCCAGCGCCTTGCCCTCGTTCGCCTGCATCACTCGAGGTAGTCCCGCAGCGACTGCGAGCGGCTCGGGTGACGAAGCTTCGCCATGGTCTTCGACTCGATCTGACGGATCCGCTCGCGGGTCACGCCGAACGTGTCGCCGATCTGGTCGAGCGTCTTGGGCTGGCCGTCACCGAGGCCGAAGCGCATCCGGATCACGCCGGCCTCACGCTCGGACAGCGAGTCGAGCAGCTGCTCGAGCTGACGCTGCAGCATGGTGAAGCCCACGGCGTCGGCCGGGACGACAGCCTCGGTGTCCTCGATGAGGTCGCCGAACTCGCTGTCGCCGTCCTCGCCGAGCGGAGTGTGCAGCGAGATCGGCTCGCGGCCGTACTTCTGGACCTCGACGACCTTCTCCGGCGTCATGTCCAGCTCGCGGCTGAGTTCTTCCGGAGTGGGTTCGCGACCGAGGTCCTGCAGCATCTGCCGCTGGACGCGGGCGAGCTTGTTGATGACCTCGACCATGTGCACCGGGATGCGGATGGTGCGGGCCTGGTCGGCCATCGCGCGGGTGATCGCCTGACGGATCCACCAGGTGGCGTAGGTCGAGAACTTGAAGCCCTTGGTGTAGTCGAACTTCTCGACCGCACGGATCAGACCGAGGTTGCCCTCCTGGATCAGATCCAGGAACTGCATGCCGCGGCCGGTGTAGCGCTTCGCGAGCGAGACGACGAGACGGAGGTTGGCGCCGAGCAGGTGGCTCTTGGCACGCTGGCCGTCACGGGCGACCCACTGCAGGTCGAGTCCGAGCTGGCCGGTCTTCTCCGCAGCCGACATCGCCGAGAGCTTCTCCTCGGCGAAGAGACCCGCCTCGATCCGCATGGCGAGCTCGACCTCTTCGGCCGCGTTCAGCAGCGCGACCTTTCCGATCTGCTTCAGGTAGTCCTTGACCGGGTCGGCCGTGGCACCGGTGATCTGCGTCGAGTAGACCGGGACGTCCTCGTCGTCGTTCGACGAGATGACGATCGCACCGGTCGGCAGCGGCTCGGTGAACTTCGGCTTGGCGTCGTCGTCCTCGTCGTCGCCGTCCTCGGCAGCGCCGGCGGCAGGAGCCTCGTCTTCTTCGACGACGTCATCCGACTTCTTCTTCTTCACGGGGGCACGCTTGGCGGCCGCACGCTTCGCTGCGCTCAGCGGCGCGGGCTTCTCAGGAGCGTCGACCTCGACCTCTGCGTCGACGGCGGTCTCTTCGGCCTTGGTCGTCGTCCGGGTTTTCTTCGTCGTGGCAGGAGTCACGTTTCGCCTTTCACGGGGCTGCGGGACCGCCCCGGGACATTTCGGACACTAGTAAGACCCTTGTCAAGTCCGGCGTTCGAAAACACCGATTGACAACGGGTCAGACTCCTAGTATCGCACACGTGTGGCGATGCGGATGCATTCCGGCGAAGTTGTCGGGAGATTCGTCTAACCGCGCCCGGGCTTGTCGTCGTCTCCCGAGGGACGCGAGGCCAGGTAGCGTTCCAGCTCCGCAGCCAACTCGTCGGCGCTCGGCAGATCGCGTTCGCTGAAGCCGCCCTCGTCGTACGTGTCGTCGTCGGGGTTCCGACCGGCCATATAGGCGTCGTAGCGGCGTTCGAGGTTGTGCACCATCTGCTGCAGCTCCTCGTTGCCCGCGACCTGCTCGTCGACCCGGGTGAGGTAGTCCTCCCGGCGCTCCTGCACCGCATCGAGGAGGAGCACCAGCCCCGTCGACGCCATCAGCTTGTCCGCAGCGGCGATCACGGCATCCGGGTTCTCGGTCTCGGCGAGGTAGTGCGGCACCAGCAGCACGAAGCCGACGGCACGGCGCCCGCTCTCGACGAAGCGGAACTCCAGGAGGTGGCCCGCCGTCGCCGGCACCTGGGTGCGCGGCCGCCACACGGAGTGCGCGACCGTGAGCTCGCGGCGGTTGCCGCTGACGGTGGTCCCGATCGGACGCGTGTGCGGCACGGGCATCGCGATCGAGTGCACCCAGTTGAGCCCGGACACCTCGAACTCGGCCGCGAGATCGAGGACCGTCTGCGCGAACGCGTTCCACGCGAAGTCCGGCTCGTAGCCGGCGAGCAGCAGGAAGGGCTGTCCGAGGGCGTCTGTCGCGAGAGAGAGCTCCAGGCGCGATGGACGGAACTCCGTGAGGTGATCCTGATCGAAGGAGATCACGGGGCGACGGGCACGGTAGTCGAGGAGGGCGTCGTTGTCGAACACCACGACAGGCTGCGGCGACGCGGTCTCGCGCAGGTGATCGATGAGACCGGACACCGCGCTCCCCGCGTCGGTGAATCCGGTCAGAAGGACGACCAGGGGCAGGCCGTGGGGCACCGCCGGCGCATTCGCGACGCGTTCGTGGATCTCACCGGAGAAGGGCATGACTCCATGCTACGAGCAGGTCCCGATGCCCGGGCTGGGCTCATCATGCTGAGAGCGAACACGCGGACGGGCCTCGCGCACCCGGGCAGCGGCGAGGATCCTAGGATGGAGGCATGACGCTTCCCGTGCTCTCGCACACCACCGATCATTTCCCCGGAAGCGCTGCAGATGCCGCAGTGCTCGTCGTCCCCGATCTCTCCGAATCGGCCGAGTCGCTGGTCGTCTACCCCGGTCTCGCCGACGCCCTCGCCGGAATCGGATTCACGGGAGCAGCCTCCTCGTATACGCGCGTGTACGCACCCGAGGTCACGTCGTTGCCGTTCGCCGTCGTCGGAACGGGCTCGGCCGCGAACGAAACGGCTGTGCGCAATGCCGTCGGCGCCGCGCTGCGCTCGCTCACCGGGTTCGAGAACGTGGCCGTCGGGCTCGCCGCAGGCCTCGAGCAGTTCGCCGCCGCGGCCGCCGAGGGCGCTGTGCTCGGCGGTTACCGCTTCGACACGTACCGGTCGGAGAAGGGCAAGTCCCG
Organism: Microbacterium luteolum; assembly: GCF_039533965.1. NCBI lineage: Bacteria > Bacillati > Actinomycetota > Actinomycetes > Micrococcales > Microbacteriaceae > Microbacterium > Microbacterium luteolum. Next base: position 364,494 of record NZ_BAAAUN010000001.1, on the reverse strand, counting down.
CGCGGCTGCCGTCACACTGCACGCCGAGATCGACGAGGCATCGATCGCGAAGGCGCAGGCCATCGGCGAAGCGGTCGCGCTGATCAAGGACCTGGTGAACGTGCCTGCCGAGTGGCAGAGCCCGGAGCAGCTCGCCCAGAGCGCGGCGGACAGCGTCGCCGACCTCGACGTCTCCGTCGAGATCCTCGATGAGGCCGCGCTCGCGGAACAGGGCTTCGGCGGCATCCTGGGCGTCGCACAGGGCTCCGACCGCCCGCCGCGACTGGTGCGGCTCGACTACTCCCCCGCCGCCGCGACGCGCCACATCGCCCTCGTGGGCAAGGGCATCACGTTCGACACCGGCGGACTCTCCCTGAAGCCCGCCGCCTCGATGGTCGGAATGAAGTTCGACATGGCCGGCGCGGCCACGAGCCTCGCCGCGCTCCGCGCGATCGCGACGTTGGGTCTTCCCGTCCGGGTCACGGCGTGGCTTGCGATCACCGACAACATGCCCTCCGGCCGCGCTCTCCGTCCCGGCGACGTCGTCCGCATCCTCGACGGAACGACGGTCGAGGTGCTCAACACGGATGCCGAGGGCCGGCTCGTCCTCGCCGACGGGCTCGTCGCAGCGAGCCGCGAGCACCCGGACGTGATCGTCGACGTGGCCACGCTCACCGGCGCCATCGTCGCGGCACTCGGCCACCGCCACACCGGCGTGTTCGGCGATGACGACACGGTCGCCGAAGTCCTCGCCGCGGCAGAGCAGGCGGATGAGCTCGCCTGGCACATGCCGCTGCCGTCGTACATGGAGGACTCGATGGAGTCTCCGATCGCCGACCTCCAGAACGTCAACATGAGCGATCGCATGGGCGGGGCCTCGTACGCCGGGCTCTTCCTGCGCCGCTTCGTCGGGCGCACCTCCGAGGCGAAGGATGCGCCCCGCATCCCCTGGGTGCACCTCGACATCGCGGGCTCCGGCGAGCACGCCGGCTCCGCGTACGGCTTCACCGAGAAGGGCCCCACCGGCGCGATGGTCCGAACGATCATCGAACTGGCCGCAGCATCCCACAAGGAGGCATGACACATGACAACCCACACCTTCGACATCGTCGTCCTGGGCGGCGGAAGCGGCGGCTACGCCGCAGCACTCCGTGCCAGCGAGCTCGGCAAGTCGGTCGCCCTGATCGAGAAGGACAAGGTCGGCGGCACCTGCCTGCACCGCGGCTGCATCCCGACGAAGGCGCTCCTGCACGCCGCTGAGGTCGCCGAGCACGTGCGCGACGCGGCACACGTCGGCGTGACCGCCACGCTGGAGGGCATCGACCCCGCAGGCGTCCGCGCCTACCGCGAGGGCATCGTCGCGAAGAAGTTCAAGGGACTCGAGGGGCTGGTGAAGGCGCGGGGCATCACGACCGTCGCCGGACTCGGCCGCCTGAACGCCGACCGCAGCATCAGCGTCGGCGATGACGTGTACGTCGGCGCCGACGTCGTCCTCGCCACCGGTTCGTACAGCCGATCGCTGCCCGGACTCGAGATCGGCGGCCGCGTCCTCACGAGCGAGCAGGCTCTCGCTCTCGACGTCATCCCGGAGCGCGTGCTCGTCCTCGGCGGCGGTGTGATCGGCGTCGAGTTCGCCAGCGTCTGGCGTTCCTTCGGCACCGAGGTCACGATCATCGAGGCGCTGCCGCACCTCGTCCCGAATGAGGACATCGCGCTCAGCAAGGGTCTCGAGCGCGCCTTCCGTCGTCGGGGCATCCAGTACTCGCTGGGCGTGCGCTTCCAGACCGCCGTGCAGGACGAGACCTCGGTCACGGTCACGCTGGAGGACGGCAAGGAGTTCACCGCCGACTACCTCCTCGTCGCCGTCGGTCGCGGGCCCGTCACGGCGGACCTCGGCTTCGAGGAGGCCGGCGTGAAGCTCGATCGCGGCTTCGTGACCGTCGATCAGGATCTTCGCACAGGCGTTCCCGACGTCTGGGCCGTCGGCGACATCGTCCCGGGCCTCCAGCTCGCCCACCGCGGCTTCCAGCAGGGCATCGCGGTCGCCGAGCGCATCGCCGGTCTCTCGCCGGTGAACATCCCGGACTCCCAGATCCCCAAGGTGACGTACTCGAGCCCCGAGGTCGCCTCCGTCGGCGTGACAGAGGATGCCGCGATCGCCGAGCACGGTGCGGATGCGGTCGTCGCCTACGAGTACAACCTCGCCGGCAACGGCAAGAGCGAGATCATCGGGACCAGCGGACTGGTCAAGGTCGTCCGCCTCAAGGACGGGCCCGTCGTCGGCGTTCACCTGCTCGGTGACCGCGTCGGCGAGCTCATCACCGAGGGGCAACTCGCCGTCGCCTGGGAGGCGCACCCGGAGGACATCGCTCCGCTGATCCATGCGCACCCCACGCAGAGCGAAGCCCTCGGCGAGGCCTTCCTCGCACTGGCCGGAAAGCCGCTGCACGCCCTCTGAGCACCAACCGGTGCCCGAGTCACTAAGCTAGATACGCGTCATACAACTTCTTGAAGGAGACTCAGTCATGAGCACATCCGTGGTCCTCCCCGCTCTCGGCGAGAGCGTCACAGAGGGTACGGTCACCCGCTGGCTCAAGCAGGTGGGCGACACTGTTCAGGCGGATGAGGGCCTGCTCGAGATCTCGACCGACAAGGTCGACACCGAGATCCCGTCCCCCGTCAGCGGTGTGATCGAGGAGATCCTCGTGGCCGAGGACGAGACCGTCGAGGTCGGTGCTCTGCTCGCACGCATCGGCGACGGCAGCGCTGCGGCCCCGGCTTCGGATGCTCCGGCAGAAGCCGCGCCCGCTGAAGCCGCACCCGCGGAACAGGCTCCGGCCGAGCAGCCTGCGGCTGAGGCGGCACCGGCCGCTGCGCCGGCGCCTGCGGCGGAAGCCGCACCGGCCGCTGCGCCCTCCGGCGACGCGAAGGACATCGTCCTCCCCGAACTCGGCGAGAGCGTGACCGAAGGCACCGTGACGCGCTGGCTGAAGCAGGTCGGCGACACCGTCGAGGTCGATGAGGCTCTCCTCGAGATCTCGACGGACAAGGTCGACACCGAGATCCCGTCGCCGGTCGCCGGCGTGCTGCAGGAGATCGTCGCCGCCGAGGACGAGACCGTCGCCGTCGGCGCCGTTCTCGCTCGCGTCGGTTCGGGCGCTGCGCCCGCCGCTGAGGCACCCGCCGAGGCTCCCGCTGCGCCTGCTGAGGCTCCCGCTGCACCCGCCGCCGAGGCACCGGTGGCTCAGGCCCCCGCCGCCGAGGCCGCACCGGCACCGGTCGCTCCCGCGCCCGCTGCGGCACCCGCTGAGCCGGCACCTGCTGCCGCATCCGCACCTGCTGCTCCGGCCGCAGAGCCTGCCGCGCCGAAGCTCAGCCTGCCGACCGACAACGACAACCTCTACGTCACGCCGCTGGTTCGCCGTCTGGCCTCCCAGCAGGGCGTCGACCTGGCGTCTGTCACCGGCACCGGCGTCGGCGGTCGCATCCGCAAGGAAGACGTGCTGAAGGCGGCCGAGACCGCTGCCAGCGCTCCGGCTGCTTCTGCTCCGGCCGCAGCTGCCGCTCCGGCGCCGCTCGAGGTCTCGCCGCTGCGTGGCACCACGCAGCCGATGTCGCGTCTGCGCAAGGTCCTCGCGAAGCGCGCGGTGGAGTCCATGCAGCAGACGGCTCAGCTGACGACAGTGGTCGAGGTCGACGTCACGGCCCTCGCGGACTACCGGGACAGCGTGAAGGCCTCCTTCCTGGAGAAGACCGGCGACAAGCTGTCCTTCCTCCCGTTCTTCGCTCTCGCGACCGCCGAGGCCCTGCAGGCCTTCCCGATCGTGAACGCGACGGTCGACGGCGAGAACATCGTCTACCCCGCGAGCGAGAACGTGTCGATCGCGGTCGACACCGAGCGCGGCCTGCTCACGCCGGTCCTCCGCGACGCGGCGTCGAAGAACATCGCGCAGATCGCACACGAGATCGCCGACCTCGCCGCGCGCACGCGTGACAACAAGCTGAAGCCGGACGAGCTCGCGGGCGGCACCTTCACGCTGACGAACACGGGCTCGCGTGGCGCGCTGTTCGACACGCCCGTCGTGTTCCTCCCGCAGTCGGCCATCCTCGGAACCGGCACGGTCGTCAAGCGCCCGGGTCTGGTGAAGGTCGGCGGTGCTGACGCGATCGCGGTCCGCTCCTACGTGTACCTCGCGCTCTCGTACGATCACCGGATAATCGATGGTGCCGATGCCGCGCGCTTCCTCGGCGCGGTGAAGGCTCGCCTCGAGTCGGCGCAGTTCGCCGCTCAGCTCGGAGCCTGACACTCGCATCACTCTGGCTGGTCCGCGACGCCGTAGACGTCGCGGACCAGCCATTTGTCGTTCTGGCGCACGAGCACCATCATCTGCTCGGCTGCCGGCGCCGCCTGTTCGTCTCCGCCCTCGGGAAGACCATCAGCGGAACCGAGCCGCACCACGGCGACATCGCCGTACTCGTCGACGAGCTCGACCGTCGGCGTGCGCTCTCCCCGGGCGCCGAGCGCGTCGACGACCCCGGCGGAACCCTCTGCGACAGCATCGGCGCAGAGGAGGTCCTCCGCCACGCTGCATTCGGCCACCAGCGCCAGGAGAGCGGTCGCAGCGGCCTCCGGACCGCCATCGTCTGCGGGCGCAGACGGAGAGGCATCCGTCTCTGATCCCTCGTCCGGCGGTGAAGGGCTCGCAGAAGCAGGGCTGGATGACTGCGCCGGAGAGGCCGTGGCTCTGGCCGCATCCGCCGACTCCGCCGTGTCATCCGCCGGCCAGAGCAGCCCGCCGACGAGCACGGCCAGCGCCGCCACTCCGCCGACGAGGAGAGCGGGACGCCGCCGGGATGATGCGCCTCGGGAATCCGCTCCCGCGGCAGCCCTCCCCGTCCGCCGGGCACCGGATGCGCCCGTCCGCCGAGGGAGGCGTTCGCGGACGGCAGCCCCGGCGGACCGCAGCGCGCCGACGCACGCGGCGATGGGAGAGGTCGTCTTCCGGTGATGTGGGGACGCCGACCGCTCCCCTCGCCTCGTCGCACGAGAGGGCGCCAAGCGCCCTTCGACGTCGAAAGCCGCCCGGGCGACATCGCGTGCGCGCTCCGGAGCGTGCGACTCCCGCGAGATCGGGCGAGGCGCGGCGATGGCCAAGAGCTCCTTCTCCCACTCCTCCAGCACTCGCTGCGGCACCCGCGGCTGCGGCAACGCCTTGACCAGGCCCTGCTGCACGCCGGTGAGAACGCGGCCCAGTGCCTTGTCTCCGCAGTCCTCGGCCAGACGCTCGACGATCTCCGCGGCCCCGGATCGCGGATCGTCCCCGTCGCCGAAGACGAGGATGGGGCGGCCGCCGTCGGTCAGCCACCACATCCCCGTCTGCACCCCGGCGGCGCCGGCTCCGAGCTCGTCGAGGCCCCGCAACAGGCTCACCACGAGCGTGCTGCATTCACCCGATGACAGCGCGGAGCCGGCAGCCGTCCGGCGGACCAGGAACCCCAGCACCCGGTCGGTGCACCATGGCAGCAGCGCGTCGTGTCCGTCGGCGCGCCGGATGACGTCGACAGGACCCGCGACATGCTCCGCTCCCGCGAAGCGCCACCCCACCCATCCGGCGAGCGAAGCGGCATCCACCCGCACAGCCACGCCGTCCCCACGAGTGACCAGTGCGCCGGCGAACGGACCTTCTGTCGGATCGAGAACGCGGACCACACGATGAGCTCCCGGGAGGAGCGCGGTGCCCCGGTCTTCGTTCTCGACGTCTGCCATGTCCCCATCACAGCCGACAGACACCCCGCGAGGGACTGATCGGCATCGATGTGGATGGAATGGCACGATCCCGGCCAATGTGGAGGAAGAGTCGCGTCGGCCGGCGCTCCGCTGGGCGCGAACTCGACATCACGGCATCCGCGAACTGGGTAGGCTGGTCCTCATGGCAAAGCGTGCTCCCGAACCCGAGAAGCGTCCTGGGTTCTTCTCCCAGATCAAGTCCCTCTTCCGGTTCACTCGTGAGGCCTACCCGTGGCTCCCGTGGCTCCAGGTGGGGATCCTCCTCATCGGCGTGCTCCTCGGTCTCGTCGCCGGCTACCTGATCCCGCCGTTCCAGATCTGGACGCTCGTGCTCTGGGGTATCACCGGTCTGATGCTCGGCGTGCTCGGCGCCCTCTTCCTGATGACGCGGCTGTCGACCTCGGCGATGTACACGAAGATCGACGGCATGCCGGGTGCGACCGGCCACGTGCTCAGCACCAGCCTCGGCCGCAGCTGGCAGGCCTCGGAGACCCCCGTCGGGATCAACCCCAAGACGCAGGAAGCGGTCTACCGCACCGTCGGCCGCGGCGGCATCGTCGTGGTCGGCGAAGGCGCTCGCGGACGACTGACGCGTCTCGTCAACGAGGAGCGCAGCAAGGCGCAGCGCGTCGCGCACGGCGTCCCCGTCACGGTCCTGTACGTCGGCCACGGAGAAGACGAGGTCGCGATCGCCGATCTCTCGAAGACCATCAAGAAGCTCCCCAAGGCGATCGACAAGACGACCATGGCCGCGGTCATCCGGCGCATCGACTCCGTGTCGCAGTCGCTGTCCTCGCTGCCGATCCCGAAGGGCATCGACCCCACGAAGGTCCGCGCTCAGCGTCCGCGCTGATCACGCGACATCCGCCACGACAAGCGCGGCCGCCCTCATCCTGAGGAGCGGCCGCGCTTTCGTTCACTCCGAGAGCGGCTGGCGCGGCAGGCGGCGCACCTTGGCGCGGCGACGGCGCCGCTCGGGGACCATGGAGCGCATCTCGTCGAGCTTGCCGAAGCAGAAGAGCCGGTCGTCGGCTTCGAGCACGACGTGCTTGCGCGGGTTCGGGATCACGCTGACACCGCGGTGCAGCGTCAGAACCGTGATGTCGCGCTCCCAGAGGCCCGCTTCGCCCAGGGTCTTGCCCACCAGATCGACAGCGCCGTGGACCATCAGTTCGGCGACCCCGTACCCGGTCGACACGGTCAGTCGCTGACGCACGTCGATCTCCGGGAAGGCGACCTGGCCGGCGATGTAGTCGATGATCGCTCCCGCGACATCGAGCTTGGTGGCGCTCTCGATGCCCTGCAGGCCCGGCGAGGAGTTGACCTCCATCACCAGGGGCCCGTCCTCGCCCTCGAGCATGTCGACCCCCGCGACGCGCAGACCCATGATCTGGGCCGATCGCACCGCTGCGCGTTCGTACACCGGGTCGAGCTCGATCGCCGCGACCGACCCTCCGCGGTGCACGTTCGAGCGGAACTCGTCGCCGGCCGCGGACCGACGCATCGCTGCGACGACACGGTCGCCGACGACGAGCGCACGGATGTCGCGGCCGCGGCTCTCGGCGATGAACTTCTGGATGAGCACGTTCTGCTTCGTGGAGTGCAGGGTCTCGATGATCGCCTCGGCGACCTTCACCTGCGGCGCGAGGATGACGCCGATCCCCTGGGTTCCCTCCAGCAGCTTGATCACGACCGGTGCGCCGCCGACGCGCTCGATCGCCGGACGCACGTCCGCACGGTTGCGCACGAACGCCGTCGGCGGCATCGCGATGTTGTGCCGGGACAGGATCTGGTTGGCGCGCAGCTTGTCGCGCGCGCTCGAAATGCCGTTCGCCGTGTTCGGTGTGTAGACGTCCATCTGCTCGAACTGACGGACCACGGCGGTGCCGAAGTAGGTGATCGAGTTGCCGATGCGCGGCAGGATCGCGTCGTAGTCGCTGAGCTGACGCCCCCGGTAGTGCAGGTCCGGTTCATCCGCCGTCAGGTCGATCGCGAAGCGCAGCGTGTTGAGCACCTTCACGTTGTGGCCGCGCTGGAGCGCAGCCGCACGCAGTCGCTGGGTGGAGTACGCGTGGGGCGCACGGGAGAGCACTGCGATCTTCACGGAGAATTCCTGCCAGGATGGGTCGAGTGAACAAGTCTCCCCATTCAAACACCCTTACGGGGTGGCGCGAGTGGGTGAGCCTTCCGGATCTCGGAGTCGACTGGCTCAAGGCCAAGATCGACACCGGCGCCCGCACCTCCTCGCTGCACGCGTTCGACGTCCGCGAGTTCGAACGCGAGGGCGAGGACTGGGTCCGCTTCCGGGTCAAGCCCTGGCAGGACAGCCAGGAGGATGCCGTCGTCGTCGAGACGCCCGTGCATGACCGCCGTGCGGTGCGCAGCTCATCCGGTCACGCGCAGGAGCGCCTGGTCGTGAAGCTGCTGGTCCGTCTCGTGGATCGCGAGGTGCTCGCCGAGGTCACGCTCAGCAACCGCGACGAGATGGGCTTCCGGATGCTGATCGGGCGCGAGGCCCTGCGCCGCGGCTACATCGTCGACCCGGCGCGCTCGTTCCTCGGCGGACGGGCGCCCCGCGAAGCGCGTCGCCGCAACCGCGGTCGGATCTGACGCGCGCTCAGGCGCGGATCAGGAGGGTGCCGATCGCCTTGTCGTGCAGCCCGCGCTGATCCGCGTCCCAGATCACCGCGGGCACCACCACGATCAGCAGCAGGGTGCGCACGATCGGCCGCCACAGACCGACCCATGCGCCGTCCAGACGCACGACGCGCATCCCGAGGATGCGGTGGCCCGGGCTTCCGCCGATGGTCGGGATGAAGAGGATCTGCAGGACCGCGAACACCATCATCGGCGCGAACTGCGAGAGCCCTGCTTCGGTGGGCAGCGCGAACTGATCGAACCCGAAGAACGCCGTCGCGATGATCGTCGCCGCGGCGTAGTCGATGGCGAGAGCACCGATACGGCGACCGACTCGGGCCACGCTCCCAGGGCCCGAAACCGGCAGTCCGAGTCGTTCACCGGGGTACGTGTTCACAGCATCCGTCACTGCTCCAGCCTAGGCGACCCCTGTAACATGCCCGAAACAATACGGACACCCCGGGGAAACGCCCCAGCCGTACTGTGCACAATGGCCGTGAAGCCATCGATCCGCAATCCAGGAGTCGTACATGTTCAAAGATTCGTCCGAGGTTCTGAGCTACATCAAGGAGAACGACGTCAAGTTCCTTGACATCCGTTTCACCGATCTCCCGGGTGTGCAGCAGCACTTCAACATTCCTGCGGCGACGGTGGACGAGGCGTTCTTCACCGAGGGCCAGCTCTTCGACGGCTCCTCGATCCGCGGCTTCGCGAGCATCCACGAGTCCGACATGCAGCTCATCCCCGATGTCACCACGGCGTACGTCGATCCGTTCCGCGAGGCGAGCACCCTCGTGATGATCTTCGACATCTACAACCCGCGCACCGGCGAGATCTACTCCAAGGACCCGCGTCAGGTCGCCAAGAAGGCCGAGAAGTACCTCGCGTCCACCGGCATCGCCGACACCGCGTACTTCGCTCCCGAGGCCGAGTTCTACATCTTCGACGACGTGCGCTACTCGGTCACCGCCGGTGAGAGCTTCTACAAGGTCGACTCCGAGGAGGCCGCGTGGAACACCGGCCGTGAGGAGGAGGGCGGAAACCTCGCCAACAAGACCCCGTACAAGGGCGGCTACTTCCCCGTCTCCCCCGTCGACAAGACCGCAGACCTGCGCGACGACATCACGCTCAAGCTCATCGAGGCCGGCTTCATCCTGGAGCGCTCGCACCACGAGGTCGGCACCGCCGGCCAGCAGGAGATCAACTACCGCTTCGACACGATGGTCCACGCGGCGGACGACATCCTCAAGTTCAAGTACATCGTCAAGAACACGGCTGACGAGTGGGGCAAGGTCGCGACCTTCATGCCCAAGCCGCTCTACGGCGACAACGGCTCCGGCATGCACACGCACCAGTCGCTGTGGGAGGGCGGAAAGCCGCTGTTCTACGACGAGGCCGGCTACGGCCAGCTCAGCGACATCGCGCGCTGGTACATCGGCGGCATCCTGGCCCACGCGCCGGCGCTCCTCGCCTTCACGAACCCGACCCTGAACAGCTACCACCGTCTGGTCAAGGGCTTCGAGGCTCCGGTCAACCTGGTCTACTCGGCCGGCAACCGCTCCGCTGCGATCCGCATCCCGATCACGGGCTCCAACCCGAAGGCCAAGCGCATCGAGTTCCGCGCGCCTGACGCCTCCGGCAACCCGTACCTCGCGTTCGCCGCGCAGCTGATGGCGGGCCTCGACGGCATCAAGAACCGCATCGAGCCGCACGAGCCGGTCGATAAGGACCTCTACGAGCTTCCCCCCGAGGAGGCCAAGGGCATCCCCCAGGTCCCGAACTCGCTGCTGGACTCGCTCGACGCACTGGCCGAGGACCACCAGTTCCTCCTCGAGGGCGGCGTGTTCACCAAGGAGCTCATCGAGACCTGGATCTCGTACAAGTACGAGAACGAGATCCTGCCGATGGCCCAGCGCCCGCACCCGTTCGAGTACGAGCTGTACTTCGGCGTCTGATCGACTGACGACCGCGAACAAGACCCCCGGAGCTCTGAGCTCCGGGGGTCTTCGTCATGGGGGGATCAGTCGCCGGACCGTCGGCGTCGGCACGAGTCATGTCGACGGTGCCCCGACTGGCTCTGGGAAACCCATCGGGACACCTAGCCGGCTTCGCTGGGGGTCTCCACCGGCTCGCCCCGTCCGCATAGAGCGTACGCCCGCTTCCCGGCATCCACCATGGGATGTTCACGCGGGCCGAGGAGGCGTACGATCACCGTGAGAGCGCGTATCAGACCCGTCCTGGGGGACCGTGTCGGAGCCGCTCCGGTGTCGAGGGGCTCTTCCTCGTCAGGATCTCTCGGGAGACCCGGAGAGAGAGTCCCTCCGCTGTGATCGCAGTCGGTGGGTGCGCTCGTCGGTCATGAAGATTCAGCGGCGGTGCTCAGGGCCGGCTGCGGGCGCGAGCGGCGACTGTTGTGTATCCGGCGAAGCGCTGGCGATCGTCGCCGCGGTGGCGACCCCGAGGAGATTCAAGGTCTCTTCGGCCGCGGACCCGGGCTCCGCGGTGAGGATCGTCATCTGCACGCCCGGCTGGCCGACGAGGTCGAAACCGTTGTAGTGGAGTTCGAGATCACCCACGAGGTGATGGTGATAGCGCTTCACCCCGCTCTGGTGATGCCACACGTCGTGGCGGGCCCACAGCCGTCGGAAGTGCTCGCTGCGAGTGGAAAGCTCGCCGACGAGCGCGTGCAGGTCTTGATCATGAGGGTTCCGGCCCGCTTCGGTGCGGAGTTGGGCGACGTTCACGGCGGTCATGGCATCCCAGTCGGGATAGAACCGTCGTGCCACGGGCTCGAGGAAGAGGAAGCGAGCGAAGTTCGGTGGCGCGCTGGTCGCCGAGCTGATCATCTCGTCCATGAGGGCTCGTCCGAGCGCATTCCACCCCAAGAGATCGGTGCGACCGTTTCCGATGAGCGCGGCGGCCGAGTCCATCGAATCCAACAACCACTGCACACTGGGCGATGGACGCCAGACCTGCGCAGCAGGCTCTCGTCGACGAGGTACCGACACGTTCGCAGAGCGGTGCGCGAGGCGGTAGAGGTGCTCGCGCTCAGCGTCATCCATGCGGAGGGCTGTCGCCAGACCATCGAGCACTGCTGGGGACGCGCCTCCGATAGCTCCGCGCTCCAGCCGTGCGTAGTATTCGACGCTGACACCTGCCAACGCTGCGACTTCTCCACGACGGAGCCCCGGTACACGCCGGTCGCTTCCTCGCGGAAGCCCTACTCGCTCGGGCTCGAGACGAGCCCGACGAGACGTGAGGAACTCGCGGATCTCGCTTCGGTCATCCATGTCACCAGGCTAGGTCGCCGGACGCATGTATGGGATGCCCTGTCAGGGCGCGTCAGACCCGTGACTCCCGTGCGGCGATCCCGTCGCGTTACCTGGACAGATGAACAGACGACTGGGCGCCCTCACGGCCACGCTTCTCATCCTGCTGAGCGCCGTCGCGTGCGGTCACCCGCCCGCGGCGAGCAATGACGTCGCGGTGGGCCTGGAGGCGACCTCGTCGGCCCTCAGCCAGGCCTTCGCGGCGGAGCTCCCGGCAACGTTCTCCTTCACCGACCGCATGGGCACGGCGCTGGTCGCGACGACCGAGACGCAGATGACGATCGACCCGAACGGAGCTCCGGCGACGGAGTTTCGCGCCGGCGACGTCGGATACCGGGTGTCCGGTCGAGCACTCGTCGTCTTCCTCTCCGACAGCCCGAGTGCGCACACCGACGATGTGTACCTGCTCGGGCACGTCGTGAGCGGGCTCGGCGACATCGCAGAATGCGTCCGCGATTGTCGGATAGCGTTCACCGTCCCGTCTGCAGGGTGAGGGGCAGGCTCCGGCCGGTCTAACGCGAGGGGCGCTGATACGCAACCCCTTCGACGGAGCGGGACGAGGAGAACAGGATGGGAGTTCCACCGATGCGAAAGGGACGACTCTCATGACCGACACCACCCCCACCCAGCGGGTCGCCGAGCTGATCAAGGACTTCCGCTTCGCGATGTTCACCACGCGCAACGCCAACGATCGACTGGTCTCCCACCCGCTCACCGTGCAGGAGGCGGAGTTCGACGGGGATCTCTGGTTCCTCGTCTCCCGCAGCGCATCCCTCGTCGCCGACATCGCGAAGGACGAGCGCGTCGGGATCTCCCTGAGCTCGAACGACTCCTGGGTGTCGCTCTCCGGCACCGCCGAGCTCGTCGAGGACAAGGCCAAGGTGAAGGAACTCTGGAGCCCGACCGTCGAAGCCTGGTTCACGAACGGTCCGGACGACCCCGACGTCGGGTTGCTGAAGTTCTCCGCCGAATCAGCCGAGTACTGGGACAGCCCGGGCGGGAAGATCGCCTCGCTCTTCAGCTTCGTGAAGTCGAAGATCACGGGTGAGCCGTACGACGCCGAGAACGAGACGGTCGAACTCTCCGGCAAGTGACCGGTCGCTACGCGGCGTCGCTCTCCCCGTCAAGGGCCTGCGCGACGCCGCGCCGGCGCTGTACCTTCACAGCATGTGGACCGTACTGATCATCCTGCTCGTCGCCTGGGCCATCGTCGCCGTCGTGGGCTTCGCGATCGAGGGTCTGCTGTGGATCGCCATCATCGGCATCATCCTCTTCGTCGGGACGATCCTCTTCGGCGTCATCCGCAATCGCACCCCGAAAGCCTGATGCTGCCCCTCGCGTGTCCGGCCGGTTGTCCGCGCTGATGAGGGATGATCGACGGGTGAGTCTTACAACCGACCGGGGGAATCATGCGGCGTAGAAGAGTGATCGCGAAGACGGATGCTGCTCCGGTCATCGGAACGCCGGAGGTGAAGCGCTCCCAGCCGTCCAACGGCGTCGCCGCGTACGCGCGGACGAACCCGTTCATGTTCGGCCTGCTCGGCGCGCTCGGCGTGCTGGTCGCGCTCGTGATCGGCGGGATCGTCGACCAGCTCGCCACGGTCCTCGTCTACATCGGCGTCGCCATCTTCCTCGCGCTCGGCCTCGACCCCATCGTCACCTTCATCGAGAAGAAGCTCCCCCGTGCCGCCGCGGTCGCCATCGTCGTGGCCGCCGTCGTGCTCGCGTTCGCGGGCATCATCCTGGCGATCGTTCCGCTCCTCGTCGAGCAGATCAGCAATCTGATCAAGAACGGTCCGACGATGATCCAGGACTTCATGAACACCGACTGGTTCAAGGACGTCAGCGGCCAGTTCGGCTCCACGATCGAGGATGCGGTCCAGGGCGTGCTGAGCTTCGTCCAGGATCCCGGCAACTTCGCCGACATCGGCGGCGGCGTGTTCGCGGTGGGTGCCGGCATCGCCGGCGGCTTCACCGGCATCACGATCGTCCTGATCCTCACGCTGTACTTCATGGCGTCGCTGCGCAGCATGAAGCGCACCGCCGCGCGCTTCGTCCCGGCCTATCAGCGCGACACCTTCAGCGAGCTGCTGGAGGACGTCTCCGGAGCCGTCGGCCGCTACGTCATCGGCCAGGCCAGCCTCGCCCTGATCAACGGCGTGCTGAGCCTCATCTTCCTGAGCATCATCGGCGCGCCCGTGCCGGCCCTCCTCGCGCTGATCGCCTTTATCGGATCGATGATCCCGCTGGTCGGAACTCTGACGGCCTCGATCATCAACGCGCTGATCTGCCTGTTCGTCTCGCCGCTCACAGCGCTGATCGCGATCGGCTACTACCTCGTCTACATGCAGATCGAGGCGTACGTGCTCTCGCCGCGCATCATGAGCAAGGCCGTGGCGGTCCCCGGGGCCCTCGTGGTGATCGCCGCGGTCGCCGGTGGAGCCCTCGGCGGCATCCTCGGGGCGCTCGTCGCGATCCCCGTGGCCGCCAGCATCATCATCATCGTGCAGAAGGTGACGTTCCCCGCTCAGGACCGGAAGACCGTCCCGCCCGTCGTCACGATGTGACGGGGGCTCAGCGGACGAGCAGGGCGCCCGGCTGCACGCGCACGTCGAACGCGGAGACCTCGCCCATCTCCTCGCCGTCGATCTCGAAGACGAGCGGGGTCTCCAACTCGACGGAGATCGTCTCCACGGGCAGGTGACGCGCCGAGTCCGTGCTGACGGCCTCGTCGGTCGCTCCGAACAGGCGACGGATGCCGTTGTCCCAGACGAACGAGCGCACGGTGTCGAGCCACTGCAGCGCTCCGTCAGCACTGATCATCAGGACGTCGAGCTTGCCGTCGTCGAGCACCGCGTCGGGCAGCAGGCGGATGCCGCCCTGCACCATCCCGCAGTTGCCGATGAGCATCGTGTGGCCGCGCACCGCGACCGCCTTCTCACCGTCGATCGCGAGGGTGATGTCGGTCATCTCGGTGCCGGCGAGGGCTCGCCCCATCGCCTCGACGTAGGCCAGCCATCCGGCCTTCGACTTGAGGTCGTCATCGGTCTCGACGAGCATCTGCGCGTCGACGCCGAAACCGACCATCACGGCGAAGGCGTGCTCGGTGCCGTCGTACGACACCCAGCCGAGATCGATGCGGCGCGGCTCGGAGTCACGGACGCGCTCGAGAGCCGCCTTCACATTGTTGAGGGGCACCTCGAGGTTCCGCGCGAGCAGGTTCCCGGTGCCCTGCGGCACGATCCCCAGCGCGGTCTCCGAACCGGCCAGGGACTCCGCGACCGCGCGGACCGTCCCGTCGCCGCCGACCGCGATGACGATGTCGCGCCCGTCCTCCCGAGCCTCGCGGGCCATGCCACGACCCGGGTCCTCCGGCGTGGTCTCCCACCAGCGGATGTCGGTCTGATCGTCGAACACGCCGCTCGCCGCAGCCTGCAGAACCTCCTGCTCGACCTTCGAGGGGTTCCAGACGATGCCGATGCGTGCGTGGGTCATAGCGTCAGCATGGGTCACGGCTGGGGATACTGCAAATTCGCTCTCTCGGCTACCCGTAGAAGAGATGCTCGAAAGCCTTGCGGGCCCGTCGCGTGACCCCGAGGTAGTCCTCTTCGAGCTCGGTCGCCGACCGGTCGGGATAACCCAGGAGCCGGGCGATCGCGTCGAGCTCTCGACGATCAGCGGGCAGCACATCGCTCGTCTTCCCGGTCAGGAGAGTGATCGCCGAGCGGAGACGGCTCGCCAGACGCCAGGCCTCCCGCAGGAGCTCGGCGTCCGATTCCGGCACCAGGTCGGCCGCCACGGCGGCATCCAGCGCAGAGAGCGTCGAGGTGGTCCGCAATCCGGGAACGGCGTGCGCGTGCTGGAGCTGGAGCAGCTGCACGAGCCACTCGACATCGCTGAGCGTGCCGGGGCCCAGCTTGAGGTGCCGCCGCGGATCGGCGCCCTGGGGCAGCCGCTCCCCCTCGACACGCGCCTTGATCCGTTTGATCTCACGAGTGCCCTGCAGGTCGACGGTCTCGGGGTAGCGGATCGAATCCGCGAGCGCCGTGAAGCGGGCCATGAGCTTGGAGCTCCCGGCGATCCCCCTGGCGCGGAGCAGCGCCTGCGCCTCCCAGGACAGGGACCAGCGCCGGTAGTACTCGGTATAGGCCTCGATGGACCGTACGACGGGCCCCTGGCGACCTTCCGGACGGAGATCGGCATCCAGGTCCAACGGCACACGATGATCCGTGAGATGCTCGCGCAGCCCCGCGACGATCTGCGTGGCGAGGGTCTGCGCGCGCTGACCGTCCACGCCGTTCGCGTCGTAGACGTAGAGGATGTCCGCGTCGGACCCGAAGCCGAGCTCGGCGCCGCCGAAGCGCCCCATCGCGATCACCGCGAAGTCCAGCGCGTCGTCCTCGGGCGGCACGACCTCCCGGATGACGGCGCGCAATGCGGCCTGGATCGTCGCTTCGGTGATCTCGGTGAGGGCCGTCGCGACCTCCTCGATCGTCAGCACGTCGAGGACCCCGCCCATGGCGGTGCGCAGGAGTTCACGGCGCCGCAGCGCGCGGACGGCCCGTAGCGCGTCGGCGACCGTCTCGTGACGGGTCTGGATCGCGCGCGCCTCCTCGTCCAGCGCGGCCGCACCGCGCGGCCGCAGTCGTTCGGCGCTGTCGAGCCAGGCGACGGACTCCGGGATCCACTCCATGAGCTCGCCGATGTAGCGCGACGACGACAGCAGGCGCGTGAGGCTCTCCGCCGCCCCGGAGGAGTCGCGCAGCATCCGGAGGAACCACGGGGTGTCTCCCAGGCGCTCGCTGATCCGTCGGAAGGCGATGAGGGCGTAGTCGGGGTCGCTGCCGTCGGCGAACCAGCGCACCATGATCGGCATCAGAGCGCGTTGGATCGTCACCTTGCGGCTGAGCCCGGTCGTCAGCGCGCCGATGTGCCGCAAGGCACCGGCCGGATCCCGGAATCCGATGGCCGCCAGCCGGTCGTGCGCCTGGGCGGCGGAGAGCGTGCGCTCCTCCTCGGGAAGGCCCGCCACGGCGCTGAGCAGCGGACGGTAGAAGAGGCGCGTGTGGATCTCGCGCACTTCGCGGCGCACGCTCTCCCAGCGCGTCCAGATGCCCTCGCCGCTCTCGGCGAGGCCGGTGCTGCGCGCCAGCACGCGCCGACCCGCAGGCGTGCGCGGCAGCAGATGGGTGCGACTGAGCTCGCGCAGCTGGAGACGATGCTCCATCAGCCGGAGGACGCGGTAGTCGTCGGCGAAGGTGCCGGCATCCGCGCGTCCGATGTACCCGCCGGCGACGAGCGCATCGAGGCTCTCGAGCGTGCCGCGGGTGCGCAGCGACTCGTCGGTGAGGCCGTGGACGAGCTGCAGCAGCTGCACCGTGAACTCGATGTCCCGCAGCCCGCCGGCGCCCAGCTTGAGCTGATACGGCGCGTCCTCCGGGTCGATGTGCTCGGTCACGCGCTCGCGCATGCGCTGAACGCTCTCGACGAAGTCCTCTCTGGCAGCACTGGACCAGATCTTCGGCTGCACGGCGGCGATGTACTCCGCCCCGAGCTCGGGGTCACCGGCGAGCGGTCTCGCCTTGAGCAGCGCCTGGAACTCCCAGCTCTTGGCCCAGCGGTCGTAGTAGGCGAGATGAGAGGCGAGCGAACGCACCAGAGCACCCTGCTTGCCCTCCGGCCGCAGGTTGGCGTCGACCTCCCACAGAGGTGGCTCCACCTCGATGCTGTCGAGGCCGCGCATCGTCTCGCGGGCCAGCCGGGTGGCGATGTCGATGGCTCGCGCCTCGGCGACGATCTCCTCGTCGCTCGTGCCGCCGACGAAGATGACATCCACGTCGCTGACGTAGTTCAGCTCCCTGGCCCCGGCCTTCCCCATCCCGATGATCGAGAGCCGCGTCGCCGCGATCTGCTCCTCCGGCACGGTGTCGCGCAGGCGGGCCCGCGCGATCGCGAGCGAGGCCTCGAGGGCGGCGCCGGCCGCATCCGCGAGGGCGGCGGAGACCGCGGCCACGACCGTCTGCGGATCCGGGTGCGTCAGGTCGTAGGCGGCGATGGCGGCGAGACTCCGCCGGTATGCGACCCGGACCGCGACGACGGCGGCATCATCACCGGCGCTCGCGAACCCGTTGCTCGTGCCCACCGCAGCAAGCAACTGATCACGAAGCACCTCGGGTGTGGCAAGAGAGGTGATCGACTCCCCCAGCACGGAGAGCTGCTCCGGATGCCGGAGGAAGAAGTCCGCGAGCCCCTCCGAGGCGCCGAACACCCGCCACACGCGGTGGCGCGACGGCGGATCCTCGAGCAAGGCTTTCAGGGGTCCGGCATCCCGGCGCGCGACGCGAACCATCCCCCGCACCGCAGCATCGGGGTCCGCCGCATCTGCTCCCTCGAGCAGCGATTGCCGCGGCATCCCGAGAGTCGTCGCCAGTTCGGAGAGGGATGCCGCAGCCTCACTGAGCTCGGCGAAGCCGAGCCTGGCCAGAGCGGAGAGAGAGACGGAATCGTCCGGGCGGGCCATGGGCGACGCTCAGAGGAGTTCGAGGTTGTTCTTCAGCTCCAGCGGCGTGACCTGGCCGCGGTAGGCCTCCCACTCCTTGCGCTTGTTGAGCAGCACGTAGTTGAACACCTGCTCGCCGAGCGTCTCGGCGACGAGTTCCGACGCCTCCATGAACTCGAGAGCGTGATCGAGGCTCGCCGGCAGCGCGGAGTAGCCCAGCGCGCGCCGTTCGGCGTCGCTCAGAGCCCACACGTTGTCCTCGGCCTCGGGCGGGAGCTCGTAGCCCTCCTCGATGCCCTTCAGGCCCGCGGCGAGCAGCAGGGAGTACGCGAGGTACGGGTTCGCCGCCGAATCCAGAGCGCGGTACTCGACACGCGAGGACTGCCCCTTGTTGGGCTTGTACATCGGCACCCGGACGAGCGCGGAGCGGTTCGCGTGACCCCACGTGACGAAGCTCGGAGCCTCGTCGCCGCCCCAGAGCCGCTTGTACGAGTTCACGAACTGGTTCGTGACCGCGGCGATCTCGTTCGCGTGCCGCAGGAGACCGGCGATGAAGTGACGCCCGGTCTTGGAGAGCTGGTACTTCGCACCCTCTTCGTAGAAGGCGTTCTGGTCTCCCTCGAACAGGGACATGTGCGTGTGCATGCCGCTGCCCGGGTGGCCGCTGAGGGGCTTCGGCATGAACGTCGCGTAGACGCCCTGCTCGATCGCCACCTCCTTGATGACCGTGCGGAACGTCATGATGTTGTCCGCCGTCGTCAGTGCATCGGCGTAGCGGAGGTCGATCTCGTTCTGACCGGGGCCGCCCTCGTGGTGGCTGAACTCCACGGAGATGCCGAGATCCTCGAGCATCCGCACCGATCGACGACGGAAGTCGTGCGCCGTGCCGCCCGGCACGTTGTCGAAGTAGCCGGCGGAGTCGACGGGCACCGGACCCTCGGGGCCGAACGACGACGACTTGAGCAGGTAGAACTCGATCTCGGGGTGCGTGTAGAACGTGAATCCGGCATCCGCGGCCTTGGCCAGCGTGCGCTTGAGAACCTGTCGCGGGTCGGCGACCGCCGGCTGCCCGTCGGGCGTCGTCAGGTCGCAGAACATGCGCGCCGTCGGATCGATCTCGCCGCGCCACGGCAGCGTCTGGAAAGTCGTCGGGTCGGGCTGCGCGAGCAGATCGGACTCGTGGCTGCGCGTGAGTCCCTCGATCGCCGAGCCGTCGAATCCGATGCCCTCGGCGAAGGCGCCCTCGACCTCGGCCGGTGCGATCGCGACCGACTTGAGCGTGCCGATGACGTCGGTGAACCACAGCCGCACGAACTTGACGCCGCGCTCCTCGATCGTCCGGAGGACGAAGTCCCTCTGCTTGTCCATGACTACTCTGCGCCCTGGCCCTTTGCGTCGCCCTTGACGTCCCAGCCCTGCTCGGCGGCTTCCTCTTCGGCCCAGGCGCGCGCGCGCTCCTTGAGCACCTCCGGTGCACGAGTCGCCTCCGCCTCGGTGTCGAACGGTCCGACCCGGTCCACGGAGGGCGAGATCATGCCGAACTCGACCTGACCGGTCTCGGAGTTGTACCAGTACTTTGCGTCGCCGTCAGACATAGCTGCCCCTTCTTCGCGTGATGTCATCGATCCTACTGGCGTGTGCGGTGGTCGCTAAGCTATCGCCCATGGCAAAAGCGATCGGCGTCGACATCGGCGGCACGGGAATCAAAGCAGGAATCGTCGACCTCACGCACGGCACCATGGCCTCCGACCGGGTGCGCGTCCCCACTCCGGAGGGCGCAGCGCCGCAGGACGTCCTCGTCGCCGTGCAGTCGGTGCTGAAGACCCTCGACGTGCACGACTCGACCATGCCCCTCGGCGTCGCCTTCCCGGCGATCGTCAAGCGCGGCAAGACGCTGTCGGCGGCGAACGTCTCGAAGGAATGGATCGACTTCGACGCGGAGCGGTTCTTCCGCGACGGACTCGGTCGCAACATCGTCTTCGTGAACGACGCTGATGCGGCCGGTGTCGCGGAGGCGCGTCACGGCGCGGCCAGGGACGTCCGCGGACTCACGCTCCTGACCACCCTCGGCACCGGGATCGGCTCGGCCTTCCTCTACGACGGCGTCCTGCTCCCCAACACGGAGCTCGGCCAACTGAACTTCCGCGAGTTCGAGTCCGTCGAGCAGTGGGCGGCGACCTCGGCGCGCGAGCGCGAGAACCTCAGCTGGGCGGCCTGGGCCGAGCGGCTGCAGGCGTTCTACTCGCACATCGAGTTCCTCTTCAGCCCCGACCTGTTCGTGGTCGGCGGCGGCGTGTCGAAGAACGCGGGTGACTTCCTCCCGCTGCTCGAGCTCAAGACCCCGATCGTCCCGGCGATCCACCGCAACAACTCGGGCATCATCGGCGCGGCGTCGCTCGCCGGCGACTGATCCCCACGCCCACTCCAGACATCGCTACGCGCTGCCCGGAGCCTCCGGGCGCGTGGCCCCTCTTGTTCTGGAGTGCCTTGCCCGTCGAACGCACGACGAAGGCCCCGCTCATCGAGCGGGGCCTTCGGCATATCTGAGGCGAATGGGCCGACCTGTACGCCGGGTTCTGTTCCGGGGTTCTTCGCCCCTTCGACGGCCATCTCTCTCGGCGACACGTTGCCGTGGCACTCTAGCGGTCTACCCGAGGACTCGGCGAGCCGCGTCAACATCCTCTGTCTGACCTTGCTCCGGGCGAGGTTTACCTGGCGGGTCATGTCACCATGACCCCCGGTGGTCTCTTACACCACCCTTTCACCCTTACCCTCCGGGCCCTTCGACAAGCTCAGGAACCCAGAAGGCGGTCTGCTCTCTGTGGCACTTTCTCGCGGATCACTCCGGGTGGGTGTTACCCACCGCCCTGCCCTGTGGAGCCCGGACGTTCCTCGGTGCGGTTGCCCGCCACGCGGCCGTCCAGTCGACCCATTCGCGTCTCCAGTGTACTTCTCCGCGTCCGCGGCGACGGCGGCTACTTCTCCGCCGACTCGGCGATGCGCAGGTCGAGGGGAACGTCGATCGGGAAGTCGCCGAAGAGGCGGCGGGTGGCGACCGCTGCGGCGACCCGAACGGCGTCGGCCGCGGCCTCGGCCTGCTCCTCCGGCACGTGCAGGATGACCTCGTCATGGAGGAAGAAGGCCAGATGGGGCTGCCGCGCGAACGGTCCGGATGCCGTTGCCGGCACAGCCGCCTCGGGCGCACGCTGCAAACGGTGCCGGATCTCCGCCAGCCAGATCAACGACCACTCGGCCGCCGTCCCCTGCACGATGAAGTTGCGGGTGAAACGACCCCAGTCCCTGGCTCGCCGCCGGGCCAGGGCGACCTCGGCGGGATCGGCATCCGCCCCCGTGGCCCTCGACTGGAGCTCCGCCCACTCCGCCGACGGCCGCGGCGAGGAGCGACCCAGCCAGGTCGACACCACTCCGCCGTCCTCACCGGTGCGCGCGGCCTTGTCGACCAGCGCCATCGCCCGCGGATAGACCTTGCGCAGCCGCGGCACGAGACGGCCGCTGTCTCCGGTGGTGGCGCCGTACATCGCGCCGAGCACGGCGTACTTCGCCTCTTCGCGGGTACCGACGGCACCGGATGCCACGACTCCCTCGTACAGGTCGCTCCCCTGGGCTGCGCGCGCCATGGCCGCATCGGAGGCCATGGCCGCCAGCATCCGCGGCTCCAGCTGCGCCACGTCGGCGACCACCAGGGTCCAGCCCGGGTCGGCGCGGACGGCCGGCCGCAGACTGCGCGGAAGCTGCAGCGCGCCGCCGCCCGCCGACGCCCATCGTCCGGTCACGACGCCTCCGGGGATGTAGACCGGGCGGAACCGGCGATCATGCACCCACTCGGCCAACCACGCCCAGCCGTTGGCGCTGAGCAGACGCGAGAGCTTCTTGTAGGCCAGCAGTGGTTCGACGACCGCGTGCGACTGGCTCGCGAGCTCCCAGCGGCTCGTCGACTCGACGTGCACGCCGACGCGGTGCAGAGCACGGAGAAGCTTCGGCTGGCTGTCGAGGTGCAGCGTCGAGTCGCTGAGGATCGCGCGCACGCGGTCGCCCAGTTCAACCATCCTGCTGGGCAGGCCTCCTGCCGCGGGCCGTGTGCCGAGCGTCTCGGTCAGGATCGCGTCGTGGACGCCCTCGTCCCATGGGAGCCCGGCTGCCCGCATCTCCTCGGCGATCAGACCGCCCGCCGATTCCGCGGCGCACAGAAGCGTCAGACGGCCGTCGCGCTCCTGATCGATCACCCGGCGCTGTGCGCGGAACTGATCGAGCGCCTCGGCGACGGGGTCGTCCGCATGGTCATGTTCGACGACGTCGAACAGGGCGGGCGCCGCATCCGTCGGCTCACGGCGCACCCACGCCGCCGAGGGCGGCAGAGGTCGCGCCACGGCATCCGTATCGCGCAGGATCGCGTGGCAGAGCAGCAGGTCGTGCGTCCGGCCGAGTCGCACGCCACCCGCGAGCAGCATCGGGTAGATGTCTCTGGCGCTGCGGATGATCCACCGCGGCGCTTCCGTCTTCTCGAGCTCCGCGACCCACGTGAGGAGTTCCGAGCCGCCCAGCGGCACGCGGCTGCGTTCGCCGCCGTCCTCGTCGAGCTCCACAGCGACGTACCGCCCGTCACCGAGCGCGATCAGCGCGATCCGCCGTCCCTGCGCCGTCGACGAGCTCATCGACGGCGGGCGGGGGCCCCGCTCAAGAGAGCCCGGATTCCTCGGTGCGCACGAGGATGCAGCCGCACTCGGGGCAGAAGACGACGAGTTCGTCCGCCGCGCGGCGGATGTCGTTCAGGTCGGTGCTGGGAAGAACCATGCGGCATCCCTCGCACGTGCCGCGAGTGAGCAGTGCGGCGCCCGCGCTGTTCGCGGCGCGACGCGTGTACTCCGCGACGAGGTCGGCGGGCACCGTCGCGACGACCGCCGCGCGATCGCGTGCCAGCTCGGCACCACGGTCGGTCGCCGCCGCGACATCGGCCTTCGCCTGAGAGGTGAGCGCGGATCCCTCGGCGGTGGTGGTCGCGAGGAGAGCCTGCTGCGCGGCGACCGCGGCCTCGGCCTCCTCGAGCCGACCCATGACGTCGAGCTCGGCATCCTCGAGATCGCTCTGGCGACGGGCGAGGCTCGCGAGCTCGTGCTCCAGCGCCTGCGCGTCCTTGGAGCTCGTGGAGGCGGCGAGGCGCTCGGCGTCGCGGTTGCGCCGCTGCTCAACGACTGAGACATCGGACTCCAGCCGCGTCAGCTCGGTGCGCACGTCGTCGCGGGTCCCGGTGAGCGTGGTGAGCTCGCGGAGCTGATCCTGTCGGATGGCGACGAGCTCCGTGATCCGCGCTCCCTGTGCCGGCTGCGTGCGGGCACGCTCTGCCTGCGCGATGCGCCGGTCGAGGTCGGCGATGTCGAGCAGGGTGCGCTGGTTCTCGGGGGTGGCGTTCACGCTTTCAAATCTAGCCGCTGCGGCGACATCCGCCCATCACTCCACCTCGCCGTCGAGGTAGTACCACTGACGCTCCTCGCGGACGAAGCGGCTGCGCTCGTGCAGGGAACCGCGCTCCGCGCCCTGCCGCCAGTACGCCTCGAACTCGACGACGCCCTCCCGATCGAACGGGCCGCCCGCTACGCGATCGATGATGACGAGCCGCCGCCAGCTCAGCTCCGGGTCGAACTCGCACGTCTCGGGTCGAGTCGTCGGATGCCACGTGCGCAGCAGGTATCCGGCGTCCTCGAGCGAGAACGCGGTGTACCGCGATCGCATCAGGCGCTCCGCCGTCGGCGCGGCGGCGCCCTGGAGCAGCGGTCCACAGCACGCGTCGAACGTGTTCCCGGACAGGCACGGGCAGCGCACGGGGTCGGTCATGAGAGCCAGCATCGCAGGTCACGCCCTACGCTGAAGACACACCTGCACCGAAGGAGCCACGATGCCCACTGTCCCCACCTTCACCGCTCACAACGGCTTCGCCCTGCCGGCCATCGGCCTCGGCACCTACGCACTCAACGGCGACGAGGGCGCCGCCGCCGTCGCCGGAGCACTCGACGCGGGCTACCGCTTGGTCGACTCGGCGTTCAACTACGAGAACGAGGGCTCGGTCGGGCTGGGCGTCGCGGCATCCGAGGCGCCGCGTGAGGAGATCATCGTCACGACGAAGCTCCCCGGGCGCCACCACCCGACCGCGAAGGCGCGCACCAGCATCGAGGAGAGCCGCTCGCGGCTCGGCCTCGACATCACGGACCTGCACCTCATCCACTGGCCCAACCCGACCCAGGACGAGTACGTCCAGGCATGGGCCGCCCTCGTGGACGCCCAGGAGCGGGGCATCGTGCGACAGATCGGCGTGTCGAACTTCCTGCCGGAGCACCTCGAGCGCATCGAGCGCGAGACCGGTGTCCGGCCCGTCGTGAACCAGATCGAGCTGCACCCGTACTTCCCGCAGGAGGAGCAGCTGGCCTATCACCGCGAGCACGGCATCCTCACCGAGGCATGGAGCCCGCTCGGTCGCGCCCGCGAGCTCGTCGACGAGGGCGTGGTGGCCGAGGTCGCCGCGGCGCACGGCATCACCCCGGTGCAGGCCGTTCTCGCCTGGCACGTCGCACGGGAGACCGTGTCGATCCCGAAGGCCTCGTCCCTCGAGCACCAGGTCTCGAATCTGGCCGCCGCGGAGATCGTGCTCGATGACGCCGAGGTCGCCGCGATCACGGCGCTGGGCCGTGCGGACGGACGGCTCTTCGACGCCGACCCGCGGACCCACGAGGAGTCCTGACCCCAGATCAGACGACCTGCGTGCCGAGCACCCGGACCAGTTCGAGCTTGCTGGCCGCCTCGCTTCCGGGCGCGGCGGTCAGCACGATCAGCGCCTGGGACTCGTCCTCGGTGAAGAGCGCCTGACAGTCCACCTCGATCTCGCCGAGCTCGGGATGCACGAGCACCTTGTGCTCCTCGAACCGACGACGTACCTCCTGCGCGTCCCAGAGCTCGACGAACTCGGGGCTCCGCGCCGTCAGCTCCCGGACGATCTCGCCGGCGCGGGAACGGCTGCCGAGCAGACCCTGCGCGGCACGGAGCGATGCGACGAGCGAGCGGCTCTGCCGCGCATGATCGCTCTCGAGATATCGCCCTCGCTCGGACTCGGGGTGGGCGAACCACCGGTAGATGCCGCTGCGCTCGAGACCGACCAGATGGCTCGCGTCCCCGAGGAGAGCGCGGGCCGCGTCGTTCTGCACCAGGACCTCATCGAGCACGGAGACCACGAAGGCCGGTGCGTCGTGCAGCCGGTCGAGGATGCGGAGCATTCCCGGACGCACGTAATCGGTCACGGCTCCACGATCCGGGGCGCTGTAACCGGCCACGCGATGCAGGTAGTCGCGCTCGTCGGAGGTGAGACGGAGTGCTCGGGCCAGAGCGGCGAGGATCTGAGGACTGGGCTGCGGGCCGCGCTGCTGCTCCAGACGCGTGTAGTAGTCGGTCGACATGGTCGCGAGCTGCGCGACCTCTTCCCGCCGCAAACCCGGTGTGCGTCTGCGCACTCCGGGGCTCAACCCGACATCCGAGGGCTGCAGCATCTCCCGTCGTCGCAGGAGGAACTCGGCCAGCGCTTCACGATCCACCTCTGAAGTATCCCTCTCGCCGAGGTCGGCATCCAGGGACCGCCGATCCCCGGATGAGCGCTCTCTGGTGGGCGTCGCGCACCTGATCGACGCTGAAGTCATGAACATCAGCGGAAACACCATCTTCATCCCCGGCGCCACGAGCGGGATCGGTCTGGCTCTCGCCCGCGCGCTCCGCGCCGAGGGCAACACCGTCATCGTCGGCGGGCGCCGCACCGCGCTCCTGCAGGAGATCGCCGCGGCGGATCCCGCCATCCACACGGTGCAGATCGACACGACGGATGCCGAGAGCATCCGCGCCGCGGCATCCGAGGTCATCGCGGCGCACCCCGACCTGAACGCCGTCATCACGATGGCGGGCGTGATGCGCGTCGAGGACTGGTCGCAGCCGTCCGGATTCCTCGCGACGGCCGAGGAGACCATCGTGACCAACGTGCTCGGACCGATCCGCCTCATCGGCGCATTCATCGAGCAGCTGCGCAGCATGCCCGACGCGACCATCGTGACCGTTTCGTCCGGGCTGGCCTTCGCTCCCCTGCGCGTCACGCCGAGCTACAACGCGAGCAAGGCGGCGATCCACATGCTCAGCGAGTCGCTGCGGCTCCAGCTGGAGGGATCGACCGTGAAGGTCGTGGAGCTCGAGCCGCCGTCCGTGCAGACCGACCTGATGCCCGGTCAGAGGGAGAGCGACTTCGCGATGCCGCTCGAGGACTTCATCACCGAGGTGATGCACCTGTTCGAGACTCAGCCCGACGCCACGGAGATCCAGGTCGAGAACGTCAAGTTCCTCCGCTACGGCGAGGCGCGCGGCGACTACGACCAGGTGGTCGCGACGCTGAACAGTCGCGACCCGCACGGCCACTGAACCGGCCGGCGGTTCAAGCGCCCAGGGTCGCCCTGACGCCCTCGAGCGCGGTCGCCGAGCGATGGAGCAGGTCGAGTTCCTCTGCGGAGAAGGACGTGTTCCTGATCGGCACCGCGCCCGTGGCGCTCACGATCGACGGCACTGAGAGCGCCACCCCGTCCACGCCGTGGAAGTCGTGCAGCACCGTGCTGACCGGCATGACCGCGTGCTCGTCGCGCAGGATCGCCTCGACGATGCGGGCGCTCGACAGACCGATCGCGTAGTTCGTCGCACCTTTGCCCCGGATCACCTTGTACGCGGCGTCGCGGACGTCGATCGCGATGGCATCCAGTTCCTCCCGCGTGAGACGTGGATGCCCCGGCACCTGCCAGTCGAGGATCGGCACCGTGCCGATCGTGGCGCGCGACCACAGCGGGAACTCGGTGTCGCCGTGCTCGCCGACGATGTGAGCGTGCACGCTGCCGGTCGAGACGCCGGCGCGCTCGGCCAGCTTCCAGCGCAGGCGAGAGGTGTCGAGGACCGTGCCCGAGGCGAAGACGCGCTCCGGCGGAAGCCCGCTGACCTCCTGCGCGATGACCGTGAGCACGTCGCACGGATTCGTGACGATGACGTAGACCGCATGCGGGGCGACCTCGAGCAGCTGCGGCATCATGCTGCGGATGATGCCGGCGTTCACCTCGGCCAGCTCGGTGCGGGTCTGGCCGGGCTTCTGCTTCGCACCGGCGGTGATCACGACGACGTGGGATCCGGCTGCGACCGAGATGTCGCTGCCGCCCACGATGTCGCTCGACCCGGTGAACTGCGTGCCGTGGGCGAGGTCGAGGACCTCCGCCTCGACCTTCTCGGTCGCGACGTCATAGAGGGCGATGTGGCGGGCGGATCCGCGGATCAGCGCGGCGTAGGCGACGCTCGAGCCCACGCTTCCCGCACCGACGACCGTGAGCTTCGAGTTCTCGATGATCTCCATGGGCTCAGTCTCGCAGTCGCGGGACGCGATCACACCGCCGAGGCGACCGCCTCCTGCGCTGTCGGATGCGTGAACCGGAAACCGGACTTCTCCAGCACCGTGGGCCGCACATCCGCGTCGGAGAGGAGGAGGGAATCGGCCGCGGCCGCGCTCAGCGCGAGACGCAGCGCCCAGGCGGGGGCAGGCAGCCAGAAGGGGCGGTGCATCGCACGGGCGAGGCCGCGGCCGATGTCGTTCGCCGTCGCGGGTGTCGGTCCGGTGAAGTTCACGGGTCCGGTGATCTTCTGATCGATGACGTGCCGGATGCCGCGGACCTCGTCCTCGAGCGACATCCAGGGCCAGATCTGCGTTCCGCGGCCGAGGGGGCCCGCGAGGCCGAATCGCGTGAGCTGGATCATCGGCTTGAGAACACCCTGCCGGTGGATCACCGGAGCCGTGCGCAGCAGGGCCACCCTGGTCTGGTCCTCGGCGCGGCGGGCCTCCGCCTCCCATTGCACGCAGAGCTCGGCGAGGAAGGTGTCGCCCGCGGGCGAATCCTCGGTGAGCTGCTCCCCCGGTGCCGAGCCGTAATAGCCGACGGCGGATGCCGAGACGAGGGCCGGAGCATCGTCGCGCAGCGCGCGCAGCGCGGTCGTGATCGTGCGCGTGCTCTTCAAGCGGGAGTCGACCAGCTCCTCGCGATACCGGGGCGTCCACGGCAGTCGCCCGACGCTGGCGCCGCCGAGTGCCACGATGGCCTCCGCGCCGGCGAGCACCTCGGGGTCGAGGTCGCGCTCCCCCGGCGCCCACTGCCGCTCGGACGAAATCCTCGGAGGGCGTCGCACGAGCGTCGTGACGTCGATGCCGTCCGCGCGGAGAGATGTCGTCAGCGCGCCGCCGATCAGTCCGGATGCCCCGCTGATGACGATGCGTCGCGCCATGGTCGCTCCTGGAGTTCAGTCGCTCTGCCGTGGGCGATGCTCACGGTGTGAGTGCTGTCCAGACTAACCGCAGGCTCGATCGGATCCTCCTCACGGACGCGGCGGACCGTAGGAGAGACGATCGAAGACGAGGATGCTCTCGCTGATCCGCCCGTCGCGCACCGTGAAGTACTCGGCGGCCGGCGCGGTCGACGTCGCAGCGGTCTGGGGGTAGTAGAACAGCGCGACACGGTCCCCTTCGGAGAACTCGGCGATGTCGCCGATGCCCGTGAGCGTGGGCGCGAAGCCGCCGATGTACCGCGCGTACGCCTCTTTGCCCTGCAGGTCGACCCCGGGTGCGCGACAGGTGATGTCGTCCGCGACGTAGGTCATCGCCTGCTCCACGTCGCCGCTGGTCCAGGCCCGGTGATAGCCCTGGACGATGTCGGATGCCGTATCCATGTTCTTCCCCTTGCTGTGCGCGGTCGGTGGGTGTTCAGTCGTCGAGCGGACGCCAGTCGTCGGCTCCGAGGTCGTCGCCTGCGCCTGCGGCCGCGAGACGCGGCAGGAAGTGCGCCCAGCCGTGCGCGTGACCGCGCACCTCGGTGTCGGGAAGGTCCGAGTGGGTCAGGTCGACGCGCGTGCCGGTGCCGGTCGGAGTGAGGGTGAACTCGACGCGCGATGATCCGGCGGGAAGCGTCTCGCTCCCGGCCACGCCCCAGGAGACGACGACACGGCGCGGATGCTCGACGTGCAGATACTCTCCCCGGATGGCGTGCCCGGCGATGTCGACCGCGAACCGGCCGCCGGGTGTCGGATCGAGCTCGGCGTACTGCCCCATCCAGGCGGTCATGCCCTCCGCCGTGACGAGATAGTCGAACACGGTCTCCGGAGCGGCGGCGATGTCGATCGAGTCCCGGAACTCAGCCACGATCGTCGCCCTCGCGCGCCTCGATCACGGACTTCAACGTGGCCAGCTTGCTCGGCCAGAAGTCGTCCAGGTAGGAACGCACGGCCGACAGGCCGTCGGTGTCGACCGAGAACAGATGCCGCGTTCCCTCACGGGTGCTGACGGCGAGCCCTGCTCGCCGCAGGACGCCGAGGTGGTGGGAGGTCGTCTGCTGGGAGAGTCCGGCAGCATCCGCGATCGCGCCCACCGGCAGCGGAGCGGAGCGGATCACCCGGAGGATCGCGCGGCGGTTCCCGTCTGCCAGGGCGCGCAGCGCGAGGTCGAGATCAGCAACGGCTTCGGCACCCATCGGCCACCTCCTCCTTCGGATGAGCCGACGCTAGCACAAATGCTCCTTTGTACTCAAGAACGTTGGTGGAAGGGTTCCCGCTGCCACGGCCCGCCATCAGTGAACGCGAGCGGCGACGCGACGCCGCGGCCACATGCGGTCTCCGACGACCGCGAACAGAGCGGGAACGACGAGCGTGCGAACGACGAGTGTGTCGACGAGCACACCCACGCCGACGATGAGACCGATCTGCCCGAGGGTCACCAGCGGGAGCAGGCCGAGGGCTGCGAACACCGCGGCGAGGACGATCCCCGCGCTGGTGATGACGCCTCCCGTCGTCGCGAGCGCGGTGACCATTCCCGCCCGCGTCCCCACAGATTCCGCTTCGGTGCGCGCACGGTGCACGAGGAAGATCGTGTAGTCCACTCCCAGGGCGACCAGGAACAGGAATGCCAGCAGCGGAACCTGAAGGTCCAAGGCGTCCCAGCCGAACAGGGTGCGGCTGAGCCAAGCGCCCGCCCCGATCGCGGCGATCGCGCTGAGCGCGTTGACGGCGAGCAGGATGACTGGAGCGAGCACCGCGCGCAGCAGCACGATGAGCACCAGCAGGGTCAGGATCAGGATGAGAGGAGCGACGAGCAGGAAGTCGCGCAAGTTGCCCTCTCGCGCGTCCACATCCGACGCGCCTTGACCTCCGACGATGGCGTCCGCTCCCGGGACAGCGTGCACTGCCGTCCGCAGATCCGTCACGAGCTCCCGACTTTCGGGGCTTCCTGGCGCCGGCTCCCCGATCACAGACAGTCGGACCAGCTCGCCGTCGTCGCTGGTCGCCGACTCTGTGACCTGCACCACGCCATCGACGGATGCCGCAGCATCCTGGACGTCCTGAGACTCGGCGGCCGATGCGACGATGACGAACGGCTGCGCCTGCCCTGCATCGAAATGCGAGCTGAGTGCTTCGAGCCCGATCGCCGACTCCGACGGCACACGGAACTTCTCCACCTGGCTGAGACCGACAGACACCCCGAAC
Source organism: Microbacterium luteolum (assembly GCF_039533965.1). Classification (NCBI taxonomy): domain Bacteria; kingdom Bacillati; phylum Actinomycetota; class Actinomycetes; order Micrococcales; family Microbacteriaceae; genus Microbacterium; species Microbacterium luteolum. The sequence goes on along the minus strand of NZ_BAAAUN010000001.1, from coordinate 333,668 downwards.
AGTCCGGCGGACATGACGCCGAGCAGCGCGAGCCCGGCAACGAGCGGCACCCACGGCTTGTTCACGACACGCGTCGCGACCTTTCGCCACACCTTCCCCTGCTCTGCGGCGGTTTTAGCGCCGGGGCGCGGGACGAACGGCCAGAACACGCCCCGCCCACACACCGCCAGTGCCGGCGGCAACACGAGCAGCACAGCTGCGAGAGCGATCACCAGTCCCAGGGCGCATGCGACCCCGAGACCACGCGTGCCCGGCACAACGGCCAGCACCAGGGTCAGCAGCGACAGCACGACTGTCACGTTGGACGCCAGGATCGCGGGAACGGTCGCCCGCCACGCGGCTGCCAATGCGCTCCGATGATCAGGATCCGACGACAACTGCTCGCGATACCGCGAGATCAACAACAGTGCGTAGTTCGTTCCCGCACCGAACACCAGCACGCTCACGATGCCGGTGTCGAACTGCAGGCCCATCGCGCTGCCGAGTGCGGCCGTGGCCTTATTGGCGGCCTGATCAGCGACGCCGACCACCACAAGCGGGATCAGCCACAACACGGGGGAACGATAGGTGAAGATCAGCAAGAGGGCGACGATCCCGATCGTCACCAGGAGCAACGTGAAGTCAGCGCCGTCGAAGGCCGCCGCGATATCGGCGCCGAAAGCCGGACCACCCGTCACCTGGGCATCGACCCCGTGCACGCGGTGATCCGCGACGATGCCGCGCACTTCCTCCACGAGAAGGCGATCAGCTTCGGTATGGTCATCGCTCACGGACGCCGTCACCTGGATCACCTGGGCGATCCCGTCATCGCTCGGAAAGGGCCCCAGCACCTTTGCCCCGGCAACCGCTTCCAGCTCGTCCGCAAGCGATGCGATCCCGGCCCGCTGAGCATCTGTCAACGCTGACTCGTCTGCGCTCGAGGCCACGACGATCAACGTCCGGTCGTCCGCGTCGGGGAACTCCTCGGTCACGGCGGCGACCCGAGCGGACTCGGATCCTGGGGGTTCGCTCTGGTCGGCCGTCGTCATCGCGGCGCGACCGAAGATGCCGAGCAGAGCGACCAGCGCGATGACACCGATCGCCAGAGAAAGCCACGCTCCGCGGCGGGAGGTGAGCATACGAGACAGAGATTCAGAGAAAGCGTGCACGACTCAAGCAAAGTCGGCCGTCGGATCCCGGGCATCGCCCGGACCATTGACACCCATCTCCATCAAACGATGGACGCGCGACAGCCTCGACAGCGGACATCGACGAACCGGGGGTCGCGCTCGGTTGCCTGAGATCGAAGAGATCCGCTTTGCCCAGTACTTTCTCGGTGGGCCCTGCCGGGATCGAACCGACGACATCCACGGTGTAAACGTGGCGCTCTACCAGCTGAGCTAAAGGCCCTTCCCGATCATCTTATCGACGAGAACGCGCAGAGGTTGCCCTCACCGCACCAGCGGCACCTCGAGGCCCATGCGTCCGAGCTTGTCCGGGTTCGCGACCGAGTAGATGCGGGCGATCAGTCCGGCCTCGACCACGACCGCGACGACTCCGGCGAGCTCCCCGTCGACCTCCAGCCGGATGCCCGGCTGACCGTTGATGGTGGTCGCCGCCGCGTGGAAAGCGCCGGTGAGCTTGGCGAGGCTGCCGACGAGGTAGCGGGCGATCGTGTCCGCGCCGACCAGCGGCCGACGTGCGGCGCCGCGCACCTTGCCGCCGCCGTCCGCGACGGAGACCACGTCCGGGGCGAGCACGTCCATCAGCCCCTGGAGGTCACCGGTGTTCAGCGCGGCGACGAGCTGGTCGACGGCGCGTTCGTGCTCGGAGGCCACCACGCGGATGCGCGGACGGCGGGCCGCGACATGATCCTTCGCGCGGTGCGCGATCTGCCGCACGGCGGCGGGGGTCTTGGCCACGGCATCCGCGATCTCGTCGTACGGCACATCGAACACCTCGCGCAGCACGAAGACCGCGCGCTCGGCCGGACTCAGTGTCTCCAGAACGGTGAGCATCGCGATCGACAGGCTCTCGGCGAGCTCGACGTCCTCGGCGACGTCGGGGGCGGTGAGCAGCGGCTCGGGCAGCCACTCCCCGACGTAGTCCTCGCGACGCCGTGAGACGGAGCGGATGTGGTTGAGCGCCTGCCGCGTCACGATCCGCACGAGGTAGGCCTTGGGTGCCATGACCGTCGACGGATCGACCGCCGCCCAGCGCAGCCAGGACTCCTGCAGCACGTCCTCGGCATCCGCCGCCGAACCGAGCATCTCGTAGGCGACGGTGAAGAGGAGGTTCCGGTGCACGACGAACGGGTCATCGGCGGCGCTCTCGACGCGATCCATGTCCGCGAGCCTACGCAGTGTCCCCGACGGCCTCACGGGCGGTGGGCCGTTCAGCGAGCGGAGGCAGCCCGCACGCGTCGGCGAACTCTTCGGAGTGGATGCCGAGGGCCACGTTCATCCTGGCGCTCATGTTCATGAACGCGACGCGCGCGGCGAGCTCGACGAGTGCGGCAGGTCCGAGGTCGGCGAGCAGCGCGTCGGAGAGCTCGTCCGTCACGGCCGGCGGCGTCTGGCTGGCAGCCTCCGCGTACTCCATCACTCTGCGTTCGACGGGCGAGAAGACAGTCGCCTCCCGCCAGCGCGGCACCTCCCGGATCTTCGTCGCGTCGAGACCGTGGTTGTGCCCCATGAAGTAGTTGAAGTCGAGGCAGAAACTGCAGCCGATCGTCGCCGCGGCCGCCATCGCCGCGTACGACGCCAGATCTCGGTCGAGCTCGGACCAGCTCTCGCTCTTCTGGCCGATGCCCATCGCGTCCTTCATGACCGCAGGGTTGTTCCAGAGGACTCCGACGGATTCCGGCACCCGGCCCATCATCTTCTTCGCGAACACCTTCACCATCGCGCCGTAGATCCCGGTGACCTCTGCGGGCGGGATGCGGGTCATGTTGCTGCTCATGTTCGTGTCTCCTTCTATGTCGATGCCGGGTTTTCGGACCTTCGACATGGAGACACCGGCCGCGCCCCCGATGTGACAGGGGACTCGCGAACTCTTGCCGGCATCCGCCCATGTGCGTCGGGGACCCGATGCACGCCCGTGTCGTGGAAGAGGGATAGGCTGAACCCGGCGCGCGTTGTGCACAGCCGACAAGGCTGCCCGCGTCGCTTCCCGTTTCCTTGGCATGACCTGCCAGCTTGACGAAAGGTTCGCCCCGTGACTGTGCACGACCAGGATCCTTATTCCCAAGGCCCCCAGGACAGCGATCCGGAAGAAACCGGAGAGTGGCAGCAGTCGCTCGATGAGCTGGTGGATGCCAAGGGCCACGGCCGCGGCCGCGAGATCATGCTCAGCCTGCTCAAGCGCTCCAAGGAGCTGCACCTGGGCGTCCCGATGGTTCCGACCACGGACTACATCAACACGATCGCTCCGGAGAACGAGCCCGAGTTCCCCGGTGACGAAGAGGTCGAGCGTCGCTACCGCGCGTGGATCCGCTGGAACGCGGCCATCACGGTGCACCGCGCACAGCGCCCCGGCATCGGCGTCGGCGGCCACATCTCGACCTACGCGTCGTCGGCCGCCCTCTACGAGGTGGGCTTCAACCACTTCTTCAAGGGTGCCGACAACCCCGGCGGCGCCGACCAGATCTTCGTGCAGGGCCACGCCTCCCCCGGCACCTACGCCCGCTCCTTCCTCGAAGGCCGCCTGACCGAGGACCAGCTCGACGGATTCCGCCAGGAGAAGTCGCACGCCCCGAACGGCATCCCCTCCTACCCGCACCCGCGCCTCATGCCGGAGTACTGGCAGTTCCCCACCGTCTCCATGGGTCTCGGTCCGATCAACGCCATCTACCAGGCGATGTCGAACAAGTACCTCGAGAACCGCGGCATCAAGGACACCTCCGCCTCGCACGTCTGGGCCTTCCTCGGCGACGGCGAGATGGACGAGGTCGAGAGCCGCGGTCAGCTGCAGGTCGCGGCGAACGAGGGTCTCGACAACCTGACCTTCGTCGTCAACTGCAACCTCCAGCGTCTCGACGGCCCGGTGCGCGGCAACGGCAAGATCGTCCAGGAGCTCGAGTCGTTCTTCCGCGGTGCCGGCTGGAACGTCATCAAGGTCGTCTGGGGTCGCGAATGGGACGACCTGCTCGCCCGCGACACCGAGGGCGCTCTGCTCAACATCATGAACGTCACCCCCGACGGCGACTACCAGACCTACAAGGCCGAGTCGGGCGCGTACATCCGCGAGCACTTCTTCGGTCGCGACGAGCGCGCAGCCGCCCTCGTCAAGGACTACTCCGACGACGACATCTGGAACCTCAAGCGCGGTGGCCACGACTACCGCAAGGTCTACGCCGCGTTCAAGGCCGCGACCGAGCACAAGGGCAAGCCGACCGTCATCCTCGCGAAGACCGTCAAGGGCTACGGCCTCGGTCCGCACTTCGAGGGCCGCAACGCGACCCACCAGATGAAGAAGATGACGCTGGACAACCTCAAGACGTTCCGCGACGCCATGCACATCCCGATCACGGACGCGCAGCTCGAGGAGAACCCGTACCTGCCCCCGTACTACAACCCGGGACCCCAGGACGAGACGATCCAGTACATGCTCGAGCGCCGTCAGGCACTCGGCGGCTTCCTTCCCGAGCGCCGTTCGACGCACGTCGGACTCTCGCTGCCGGATGACACGGCCTACGCCCTGCCCAAGAAGGGCTCGGGCACGCAGGAGATCGCCACGACCATGGCGTTCGTCCGTCTGCTCAAAGACCTCCTGCGGTCGAAGGACTTCGGCCACCGCATCGTGCCGATCATCCCCGACGAGGCGCGCACGTTCGGTATGGACGCGTACTTCCCGACGGCGAAGATCTACAACCCGAACGGCCAGCACTACACCTCGGTCGACCGTGAGCTGCTCCTCGCCTACAAGGAGAGCCCGCAGGGCCAGATCATGCACGTCGGTATCAACGAGGCGGGCGCTCTCGCGGCGTTCACGGCCACGGGCACCTCGTATGCCACGCACGGCGAACCGCTGATCCCGATCTACCTCTTCTACTCGATGTTCGGCTTCCAGCGCACCGGTGACGCGCAGTGGGCCGCCGGCGACCAGATGGCCCGCGGGTTCATCATGGGCGCCACCGCCGGCCGCACGACGCTGACGGGTGAGGGCCTGCAGCACGCCGACGGTCACTCGCACCTGCTCGCGTCGACGAACCCGGCGACGATCTCGTACGACCCGGCCTACGGCTACGAGATCGCGCACATCATGCGCTCCGGTCTCGAGCGCATGTACGGCGGCAACCACGAGGACCCCAACGTGATGTACTACATCACGCTCTACAACGAGCCCATGGTGATGCCCGCCGAGCCCGAGAACGTGGACGTCGACGGCATCGTCCGCGGCATCCACCGCGTCTCGGTCGGCGAGGGCGAAGGTCCCCGCGCTCAGCTGTTCGCATCGGGTGTCGGTCTGCCCTGGGCCCTCGAGGCGCAGGAGCTCCTGAAGAACGACTGGGGCGTGATCGCCGATGTCTGGTCGGTCACCTCGTGGACCGAGCTGCGCCGCGACGGCCTCGCCGCCGACGAGCACAACTTCCTCTACCCGGAGGAGGAGCCCCGCACGGCGTACCTCACCCAGAAGCTGCAGGGTGCAGAGGGTCCGGTCGTCGCGGTCAGCGACTTCATGCACGCGGTGCAGGACCAGATCCGCCCCTGGGTGCCGAACCGGTTCGCGACGCTCGGTGCGGACGGCTTCGGCTTCTCCGACACGCGTGCCGCCGCTCGTCGCTTCTTCAAGATCGACGGACCGTCGGTCGTGGTCCGCACGCTGCAGTCGCTCGCCGAAGACGGCGTCGTCGACCGGTCTCTGGCCGCGCAGGCGATCCAGAAGTACAGCCTGCACGACGTCAACGCCGGCACCAGCGGCAACGCGGGCGGGGAGAGCTGAGCCCTCGGTGACAGGTTCGTCTTCCCGCAGTATGGACAAGACCGCGACGCTCACCTGGCTGCGCCGTATCTCCGGTGACATCGCCTCGGTGACGATCAAGCGGCTGGAAGACACGCTCCCCTGGTACGCCGACATGCCACCGGCCCGCCGCTCCGCGGTCGGGCTGGTGGCGCAGGCGGGCATCACCTCGTTCATCCAGTGGTACGAGGATCCGACTTCGACGCCGTGGATCGCGGCCGACATCTTCGCCGCGGCTCCCCGAGAGCTGCTGCGCAGTGTCAGCCTCCAGCAGACCCTGCAATTGATCCGTGTGACGGTCGAGGTCACCGAGGAGCGTGTCGCGGGTCGCGGAAACGACCTCCGCGAGGCGATCCTGCTCTACTCGCGTGACGTGGCCTTCGCCGCGGCCGACGTCTACGCACGCGCGGCCGAGGCACGCGGTCTCTGGGACGCCCGCCTCGAGGCGCTCGTCGTCGACTCGATCCTCACGGGCGAGGCCGACGAGGAGCTGCCCAGCCGTATCGCGGCACTCGGCTGGCACGGCCATGGCGAGGTCGCAGTCCTGGTCGGCACGACTCCCCCGCAGTTCGATGTCGACCTCGTGCGTCGCACGGCCCGCAAGCTCGCCGTCGACGTGCTCATCGGCGTGCAGGGCTCGCGGCTGGTCCTCGTGCTCGGACGCGCCAGGGTCGCCGGCCAGGACAACGAGGAAGTCGAGGACGAGCTCGGCTTCCAGGAGATCGCCACGCGGCTCGAGCCCTCGTTCGGCCCGGGATACGTCGTTCTCGGCCCGGCGGTCGCCGCGCTCGTGGACGCGAGCCAGAGCGCACGCGCCGCACTGGCCGGCTTCGCCGTCGCCCGCGCCTGGCGCAGCGCCCCCCGCCCCGTCGAGGCCGACGATCTGCTGCCGGAACGCGCTCTCGCCGGAGATCCGCTCGCGAAGCACACCCTCATCGAGCGCATCTTCCGCCCTCTCCAGGCACACTCGACCGACCTCGTGACGACGCTGTGGAGCTACCTCGACAACGGCCGCTCCCTCGAGGCGACCGCCCGCGAACTGTTCGTCCACCCGAACACCGTGCGCTATCGCCTCAAGCGGGTGAGCGAGGTCATCGGCTGGGATGCCACCGGGCCCCGCGAGGCGCTGATCCTGCAGACGGCGTTGATCCTCGGATCCATCGGCGTGACGGATCAGACACGCCGTCGTCCGGCCGTCCGCCGCCCGCAGCGCTGAGCCCCGGAATCCCGCGGGCTGTACGCCACACACAAGGGTTCGTCGGAATCTTGTGATGGATCATCCACCGCTCGGCACGAAACGTTGGCAGACTGAGGATGTGATTGTCGTCGTCTGCCCTGGACAGGGCTCGCAGACCCCCGGATTCCTCGCACCCTGGCTCGAGCTCGACGGGGTGGCCGAGCGCCTCGCCGCCTACTCGGAGGCCGCGGAGGTCGATCTCCGCGAACACGGCACCGTCTCGGATGCCGACACGATCCGCGACACGCGCATCGCGCAGCCGCTGATCGTCGCCGCCTCGCTCATCGCCGGCGACGCACTCGCCGAACGGGCCGGTCGTCGCCCCGACGGCACAGCAGGACACTCGGTGGGCGAGATCGCCGCCCTCGTCGGCAGCGGCGTCATCGACGCCGAGACGGGCATGCGCCTGGTCGGCATCCGCGGACGAGCGATGGCGGAAGCCGCAGCGCAGACACCGACCGGCATGAGCGCTGTTCTCGGCGGAGACGAAGCCGCGATCCTCGAGCGCCTCACCGAACTCGGCCTCTCCCCCGCGAACTACAACGGCGGCGGCCAGCTCGTCGTCGCCGGCGAGCTCCCCGGACTCGAGGCCCTCGCCACGCAGCCCGTCAAGGGCACGCGGGTGATCCCGCTGCAGGTCGCCGGAGCCTTCCACACGGAGTACATGGCATCCGCGGTGACGGCTCTGCGCGATGCTGTCGCCACGGTAGCGCCCGCCGACCCCTCGATCACGCTCTGGACCAACCGCGACGGCTCGGTCGTCGACAGCGGCGCCCAGGCGCTCTCCTACCTCGTCGACCAGGTGTCCTCCCCCGTGCGCTGGGACCTGTGCATGAGCTCCTTCGCCGACCGCGGCATCACGGGCCTGATCGAACTCGCTCCCGCCGGCGCGCTGGTCGGGCTGGCCAAGCGCGGTCTCCGCGGTGTGCCCACGGTCGCCGTCAAGACCCCCGAAGACCTCGACGCGGCGGTCGCGCTGCTGAACGGAGAAGCCGCATGAGCATCACCCTCGCCCAGGTCGCCGGCCCCGCCTACACCCGCATCTACTCGTTCGGTGCAGCACGCGGCGAGAACGCCGTGCCGAACGAGGACCTCATCGGCCCCATCGACTCCAGCGACGAGTGGATCCGCCAGCGCACGGGCATCATCACGCGTGCCCGGGCGAACAAGGACACCGATGCCATCGACCTCGCCACCGAGGCGGCCGCCGAGGCCATCGAGAAGTCCGGCGTCCCCGCCGACCAGGTCGACCTCGTGATCGTCGCCACGATCAGCAACCCCAAGCAGACGCCGTCGGTCTCCGCGATCGTCGCCGATCGCGTCGGGGCGAACCCGGCCGCCGCTTACGACATCAACGCCGCGTGCGCGGGGTACGCGTATGCGATCGCCCAGGCCGACGCCCTGATCAAGGCGGGAGCGGCCCGCTACGCCCTCGTGATCGGCACGGAGAAGCTGTCCGACGTCGTGGACCCGACGGACCGGAGCATCTCCTTCCTGCTCGGCGACGGTGCGGGCGCCGCTCTCATCGGCCCGAGCGACACGCCCGGCATCGCCCCGGCCGTGTGGGGCTCCGACGGCTCCAAGGCGGATGCCGTCGGCATGAACGGCACTCTCACCCAGTTCCGCGACGGCGAGGTGCCATGGCCGACGCTCCGCCAGGAGGGCCAGACGGTCTTCCGCTGGGCCGTGTGGGAGATGGCGAAGGTCGCCCGCGAGGCGCTCGACAAGGCCGGCGTCGAGCCGACCGACATCGCCGCCTTCATCCCGCACCAGGCGAACATGCGCATCATCGACGAGTTCGCCAAGCAGCTGAAGCTGCCGGAGAGCACGGTGATCGCCCGCGACATCGAGACGACCGGCAACACGTCCGCCGCGTCCATCCCGCTCGCGAGCCACCGGCTGATGGCCGAGCACCCCGAGCTGTCGGGGGGTCTGGCGCTGCAGATAGGCTTCGGCGCGGGGCTCGTGTTCGCCGCACAGGTCGTCGTCCTCCCCTGAGTTCGCGCGACCTTCTCTAGACTGTTCCACGGTTCCGAATACAACCCGTAAGAAAGAGGAAGACCACATGGCTTTCACCAACGATGAGGTCCTCGCAGGCCTCGCTGAGCTGATCACCGACGAGACCGGCATCAACGCCTCCGAGGTCGCACTCGAGAAGTCGTTCACCGACGACCTCGACATCGACTCGATCTCGATGATGACGATCGTCGTCAACGCCGAGGAGAAGTTCGGCGTCACCATCCCCGACGACGAGGTCAAGAACCTCAAGACCGTCGGCGACGCCGTCAGCTTCATCGTCGCAGGCCAGGAGTAATCCCCGCAGGATGCCACCCCCGCGACCGCGGGGCGTGGCATCCTCTGCCTTGCCCGAACTCCGCTCCACCCCGCCCGACAAGGAACCACACCATGACCAAGCGCATCGTCGTCACCGGCATCGGCGCCACGTCCGCCATCGGCGGGACCGCCCCGGAGAACTGGGCGAACCTGCTCGCAGGCATGTCCGGCACCCGGACCCTCGAGCACGACTGGGTGCAGCAGTACGAACTCCCCGTCACCTTCGCCGCCGAGGCCATCGTCCGCCCGGAAGAAGTTCTGCCGCGCCACGAGGCGAAGCGGCTGGACCCGTCCTCGCAGTTCGCTCTGATCGCCGCGCGTGAGGCCTGGGCCGACGCCGGCTCGCCCGAGGTCGTCCCCGAGCGCCTCGGCATCGACTTCGCCACCGGCATCGGCGGCCTCTGGACTCTGCTCGACGCCTGGGACACTCTTCGCGAGAAGGGCCCGCGGCGTGTCATGCCCCTGACCGTGCCGATGCTCATGCCGAACGCCGCGGCGGGCAACCTGTCGCTGCAGTTCCACGCCCGCGCCTACGCCCAGACCGTGGTGAGCGCGTGCGCGTCGAGCACCGAGTCGATCATCCACGCCTTCCACCACCTGCAGGACGGCGATGCCGACATCGTGATCGCCGGCGGCACGGAGTCCGCGATCCACCCGATCACCATGGCGTCGTTCGCGTCGGCGCAGGCGCTGTCGCGTCGGAACGACGACCCCGCCACGGCGTCCCGTCCCGGCGCGATCGACCGTGACGGCTTCGTCATGGGCGAGGGCGCGGCGGCGCTCATCCTCGAGACCGAGGAGCACGCGAAGGCGCGCGGCGCCAAGATCTACGGATACGTGCTCGGCGGCGGCGTCACGGCCGACGCGTACCACATCACCGGGAACGACCCAGAGGGCAACGGCGCCGCGCGCGCTGTCACCCAGGCCCTGGAAGAGGCCGGCATCACAGCCGACCAGGTCACGCACATCAACGCGCACGCCACGTCGACCCCGGTCGGTGACCCGAACGAGTACGTCGCACTCCGGAAGGTCTTCGGAGAGCGGATCGATGAGATCCCGGTCTCCGCGACGAAGGCCTCCACCGGCCACCTGCTGGGAGGCACCGGCGCCCTGGAGGCGATCTTCTCCCTCCTCGCGCTGCGCGATCGTGTCGCCCCGCCGACGATCAACATGACCGAGCCCGACCCCGCCGTGCCGTTCCGCCTCTCCGGAGACGCGACGCCGCTCGGCGACGGTCCGCAGTTCGCGATCAGCAACTCGTTCGGCTTCGGCGGCCACAACGCCGTCGCGGTGTTCGCCGGCGTCGACTACTGACCTGCGGAGCAGCGCACGAAGAAGGCCCTGGGATCACTCCCGGGGCCTTCTTCGTGTCTCTGTGCGGTGTCACCGCATCGGCAGGGGTGCGAGCCGGAGAGAGCGCTCCTCACGCAGACGGGTGATCGCCGGCAGGAACCATCCGATCAGCGGCCCGACTCCCAGCGCGAAGAGCACGGTGCCGACGCCGACGGGCCCGCCGAGCAGGAAGCCCACGAGCAGCACGCTGCCCTCGATGAGCGTGCGGACGATCCAGACCTTCCAGCCGGTGACGCGGACAAGTCCCGTCATGAGACCGTCGCGCGGTCCGGGTCCGAAGCTCGCGGCGATGTACAGGCCGGTGGCGAAGGCGAGCAGCACCAGCCCGAGGACGAACATCGGGGCGCCGACCCAGATCGACGGCGGCGCCGGCACGACGGCGAGCGTGACGTCGGCGCTCGGCCCGACCAGAAGCGCATTGAGCAGCGTCCCGATGCCCACTCGCTGGCGCAACGGAATCCACAGCAGCAGCACGACGACCGAGACGAGCACGGTGACCGTGCCGTAGCCGATCCCGGACTGCCCCGATACACCGAGGGCGAGCACGTCCCATGGGGCGACGCCGATGCCACCGCGCACCATCAGACCGAGGGCGACGCCGTAGAGGAAGAGTCCGGCGATCAATTGCACGAAGCGCTCGACGAAGTCGCGTCGGCTCGTGGCGGTGACGGGGATGAAGAGGGAGCGCAGCTGCATCTTTCCATCGTGGACGGCCCGAACGCGACCGAAGCGAGACCAGTCATCGAAAAGTGGCCTGCAGATACGAGGCCACTTTGCGGCATGCTGGAACCATGACATCACGACTCGTGGAGCAGTTGGGCGCGCAGAACGCCGCGGGATCCACGGCCGCCGAGCTCGCGGGTCAGATCCGCGCGCTGATTCTCGACGGACGACTCACCAACGGCGAACGGCTTCCCAGCGAGCGCGCACTGGCCCTCGAGCTGCGGCGCTCGCGTTCGACGATGACACGTGCGTACGGCCTGCTCGAGAGTGACGGCTACGTCACCCGCCTGCACGGTGGTAGCACGCGGGTCGCTCTTCCGCACATCGAGCACAGGGCGTTCGACTCCGACGACGCCTCCGCGATCGATCTCTCGATCGCCTCGATGGACTCGACGCCCGGACTCTACGACGCCACCGTGCGATCGCTTCCGCGGCTGGCAGCACTGCGCAGCACGAGCGGATATTCGCTGCAAGGCCTGCCCGAGCTCCGGGACGCCGTCGCGAGTCGGTTCACCCAGCGCGGGGTCCCGACATCGCCCGAGGAGATCATCATCACGTCCGGCGCGCTCAATGCCGTCAACCTGGTTCTCGCCGCGATCGGGCGGCGCGGTGAACGCGCCGTGGTCGAGCAGCCGTCGTTCCCCCACGCGCTCGACGCATTGGACCGGAACGGCTATCGGCTGACTCCCACACCGGTCGGCATCGACGGCTGGGATGTCCGCCATCTCACCGAGCTGCTGCTGCGGAGCCGCCCGCGGGTGGCCTATCTGATCCCGGACTTCCACAACCCGACGGGCGCGACCATGACGGATGCCGATCGGGATCGCGTCGCTGCCACCGCGCGGAACGTCGGCACGAGCGTGATCGCCGACGAGACCACCACCGAGCTCGATATCGATCGGGGGTGGACGCCGCTTCCGATGGCCGCGTTCAGCCCGCAGGTGATCACGGTCGGCTCGATGTCGAAGATCGCCTGGGGCGGTCTGCGCCTCGGATGGATCAGGGCGGAGAAGCCGGTCATCGCGCGCGTGCTCGCGGTCCGCCCGTCGTTCGAGCTGGGCACGGCGCTGCTCGACCAGTGCATCGCGGTCGAGCTGCTGGACGAGATGCCCGCGCTCGCCGAGCACGTCCGCTCCCGTCTGCACGCGGGGCGGTCGGCCGTGAGCGCCGGACTGGAAGCCATCGGAGACCTGCGGATGCCGCGCACTCCCGGCGGGCTGTCCGCCTGGATCGACCTGGGCGCTCCGATCTCGACACGGCTCTCACTCGCGGCACGTGATCGCCGACTGATCGCACCGCCCGGTCCGCGGTTCTCCACCGGCGGAGTGCTGGAGCGATTCCTTCGCATCCCGATCACCTATCCGCCCGAACGCACGATCGAGGCGCTGGAGCGGCTGCGCCTCGCCTGGGACGACGTCCGCGAGGGCACGGCCTTCCGTCCGGTCGCTGACACGCACGCGGCGGTGATCTGAACGCGTCGGCTCGACGGACGAGAACCCCGCCTCGGTGAACAGAGGCGGGGTTCTCGTCGGTGGAGCGAGGATACGTTTCTCAGCGTCCGGGAGAGACCACCGGCATCCGATACTCGGCCTCCTGCGCTCCAGGTCTGTCGTCGGCCTCAGCCGACCTTGTGGAGCCAGACGACGCGCGCGTCGTCGCTGGCGTGGCGGAACGGCTCCAGCTCCTCGTCCCAGGCCGAGCCGAGCGCGATGTCCAGTTCGCGCTGCAGCTCGACCGCGTTTCCGGCGGAGATCTCCATCGCGTAGCGGATGCGATCCTCGCCGATGACGATGTTGCCCGCCGCATCCGTCTGGGCGTAGTGGATGCCGAGGTCGGGCGTGTGCAGCCACCGGCCGCCGTCGCTGCGCGGCGTGGGATCCTCGGTGACCTCGAAGCGGAGGTGCTCCCAGCCGCGGATGGCGGTCGCGAGAGCGGCCCCGGTGCCCACGGGTCCGTCCCAGTAGAACTCGGCGCGGCGGGCGCCGTCGAGGACGGGCTGTTCGGTCCAGTCGAAGTTGACCGCACGCCCGATGGCGCGTCCTACCGCCCATTCCAGGTGCGGGCAGAGCGCGCGAGGCGCAGAGTGGACGAAAACCACTCCGCGTGCGTAAGCCGTCGCCATGATCTCTCCGTTTCATCAGGTGCGTCTTCCCCAACGACCTGAAACCCACGAGAGTGGCGAGAATATGCGGTTATGGGCCCATTCTCGCCCAGTCGGCACGAAATCACAAGCATGTAGTTCCGGCGCAGAAAGGCCCCGGTCATTCCGACCGGGGCCTTTCACGCTTCGACAGGCTCAGCGACCCATGACGGGCAGCTCAGCGAGCCACCCGATGGGGGCTCAGCGAGACTCGACGAAGGGGCTTACGCCTCGCTCATCGCCTGCTTGACCTGCTGGCCCTTGGCGGCGTAGTACGCGGCGCGAGCGGCATCCTTGCGGGCCTGCTCGGCGTAACCGAACTCGAGCGTCTCCTGGTCGACCTCGTAGTTGGGGACGTCGTCCGTGCCGTTGTACTTCTCGATGTAGGCGTCGAGCTCCGGGCCCGAGGTCCACGACGTGATCAGGCAGTAGCGGGGCTCGTCGCCGTTGTGCGTGGCGGCATGCCACAGGCGCTGGGTGTCGACGATGAGCTGGGCCCCGGCCGGCAGAGCGATGCGGTACTCGATGCTCGGGTCCGTGCGGTTCTCGCGGAGGACGAAGTAGCTGTCCTTGTCGTCGGTGAGGTTGAAGAACCCGCGGACGACCCAGCCGGTCCCGTCCGGGTTCAGACGGTTGTTGTCGTCCTGGTGCAGGTTGTAGAGGCACTCGCCATAGGGCGTGGGCTGCAGCTCGATGACGCGGCAGCGACCGACGTTGGCGCCCGGCTCCTGCGCGCGACGCGTCAGATTCGGCGCCTTGGCCGTCTGCGAGTCGATCCAGACGCCGTCCTTGTCGGTGCGCGGCGGCTTGTGGTTCCAGAAACCGTTGCACTCGATGTCACCGAAGGCGCTGGCGAGCGGTGCGAACCGGGTGTCGCCGGACGACTTCCAGTCGTTGTACTCGATGTCGAGCCATTCCTTGGGGTCGAGCTCCTGGTTGTAGCTGTCGAGGACGACGAATCCCTTTTCCTCGAGGGCAGCGGACTTGATGTATCCCATGATCTGAGTCAGATCCTTTCATCGGGGGCCAGCACGTTTTAACAGGCCCTGATAAGGCAAGCCTAACAGCGTCCGCGCGGCGTTCCCCGGAGGTCCGCCGTGCATAACCGAATAGACTGAGCGGGGCGCCCGGCGAGTCCTCGGTGCCCTGTGCAACGGGAGGACGAGACACCAGCATGAGCACCGCGACCAACGTCGAGGCGACAGCAGTCAACACGATCGAGTGGCTCGCGACGGGGACGACGACCATCGTGGTTCCGGTGTATCAGCGGCAGTACCGGTGGGACATCGGGGGCTGCGAGCGGCTGCTCTCCGACATCCGCGCGGTGGCCGGCGAGGACGATGCGCACCGGCACTTCATCGGGTCGATCCTCTCTGCCCAGGACGGCCAGGAGCCGGGCTCCGACCTCATCCTCATCGACGGGCAGCAGCGCATCACGACGCTGATGCTGCTGGTCGCCGCCCTGCACCACGCCGTCCGCGACGACGATCCGACCATGGCGGCGGCGCTCGAGCGCGTACTGGTGCGCCCCGACTCCCCCGGTCGCACCAAGCTGAGGCCGCACGACGCCTGGGCAGACCTGTACGAGTCCGTGGTGCTGGACCGCCGCGACGACGTCGATCGCGAATCCCGGTTCGACGACAACTACGCCTTCTTCCGCAGCCAGATCCACGCCGACGAAGCCCCCCGCATCTGGAGCGGACTGCAGAAGCTCGAGCACGTGTCGATCACTCTCGGAGCGCAGGCGAACGCGCAGCAGATCTTCGAGAGCCTGAACTCCACCGGCGAGCCGCTGCGCGATCACGAGCTCATCCACAACTACATCCTCATGGGGCTGACGCACGCTGAGCAGCTCGACGTGGAGACCCGGTTCTGGCTGCCGATCGAGCAGCACACGGGTGAGGCCATCGGCGCGTTCTGGCGTCACTACCTCGTGATGACCACCGGCCGCGAGCTGGCGGCGAACGGCGAGCACGGCGTGTACAGCGCGTTCCGCCGATCGTTCCCCCGCGTCGACGTCGCCCATCTGCAGGCGGATGCCGAGAACTGGCGGCACTTCGCCGAGATCTACGGCGTCCTGCTCGATCCCTCGCGCGAGCAGGACCCTGAGATCGCGCGACAGCTCCGATACGTGAACACGTTCGGCCGGTCGACGTACCCGCTCGTGATGAGCGCCTACAGCGACCACACCCGCGGCGTCATCGGTCGCGAGGAGCTCATCGAGACGCTGGAGTGGATCCAGACGATGCACCTGCGCCGGACGCTCGTGAATCTGCCGGGCGAGCGTCTCATCGCCCGCCTGTGCCGGGCGCGCACGGCCGGCCGCGACGCCCTCGCCCGCGCGTTCGCGCGCATCACGCCGTCGGACGAGCGCGTGAGCGCCGTGCTGAAGTACAGCGAGCTCCCGCACGCGGCCTACGTGCTCGGCCGCCTCGAGGGCGTCGACGACATCGAGGGATTCGACGTGGAGCACATCGTCCCGTCCGTCCCCGGCGACACCTGGTCGGGCGACGGGGCGCGCCCGTGGAGCGAGTACTCGGAGGACGAGCAGAACAGCCACCGTGCTCTCGCGCCCACCCTGGGGAACCTCACCCTGCTCGAGCAGCCGCTGGCCGAGCGCGTCTTCGGAGCGTCGTATCCGGTCAAGCGCGTCGAGGCCTACGCCCGGAGCACGGTGCCTGGTACCCGGACCATCGGCGAGACGGCCTCCTGGGGCACGGCGGCGATCACGCAGCGCACCGTCGCGCTCACCGCCGACCTCCTGCGGATCTGGGCCCGCCCGGCTCTGCCCGAGATCGACGACGACGGCCTGACCCCGATCCTGGATGCGGTCCGCCGTCGCGGGTGGCCGGCCGGCTGGGAACACGAGTTCGACTACGTCGAGTACCGCGGAGAGCGCTGGGAGGTTCCCGACGTCAAGTACCTCTTCAACCGCGTTTTCCGCCGCGCGTGGACCGACACCCCGGCGGCAGCACTCGCCTACTGTGCGAGCCACGGCGGTCCGATCTACGACGAGATGGCATGGAAGGGGCAGTGGGACGACCTCGACGACACGCACTTCCTCTACATGGGCTGGGACTCGAACTACATGATGACCGCCGTGCAGGGCGTGCTGGAGGAGTCCGGCATCGCCTCGGAGGTCTTCGTCAAGTACTCCTATATCGGAAACGTAATGTGATGACCACTGCCAAGACCGTCACCCGCCGGCTGCTCGATCTGACCGTCGAGGAGCACACCCTGACCGTGCCCCTCGTCTGGGACGACCCGACCGATCACCGCACGATCGACGTGTTCGCCGCGGTCGTGTCACGGGAGGGCGGCGAAGCGCTGCCGTTCCTGGTCTTCCTCCAGGGCGGACCTGGCCACGAGGCGCCGCGCCCGTTCCACTCCCCCGTCTCGCCCGCGTGGCTCGACGAGCCCCTGGCCCACTACCGGGTCGTGCTGCTGGATCAGCGCGGCACGGGTCGATCCACTCCCGTCGGCGACGACGATCTCGCTCTGGGCTCGTCCGCGATCGCCGAGCACCTCACGCACCTGCGCGCCGACGCGATCGTCCGCGACTGCGAGGCCCTCCGCGAGCACCTCGGAGCGGCGACCTGGAGCGTGCTCGGCCAGTCCTTCGGCGGCTTCACGACGCTGGCGTACCTGACGACCGACGCCGCCTCCCTGGACCAGGTCTTCATCACCGGCGGGCTGAGCGCCGTGGGCCGCCACCCGGACGACGTCTACGCGCTGTGCTATGACAAGATGCGCTCCGCATCCGAACGCTACTACCGTCGCTTCCCCGAGCATCGCGACGCGATGCGACGCCTCGTCGACCGCGCGGATGCCGGTGACATCGTCCTGCCCGATGGCGAAGTGGTCTCGCGCTCGCGCCTCCGCTCGCTGGGGTCCGCCCTCGGCACGAACGACGGCTGGCAGACCGTGTGGTCCCTCCTGGAGCGCGATCCGCGGTCCAACGCCTTCCGCCACGATCTGATGCATGCGATGCCGTACAGCGGGCGCAACCCGATGTACTTCGCGTTCCACGAGTCGAGCTATGCAGACGGCGACGCGACCCGCTGGTCGGCCGAGCGCACGGAGCCGGCGGACTTCCGCGAGGACCCGACACTGTTCACGGGCGAGCACATCCGCCGGGAATGGACCGAGACCGTCCCCGCGTTCCAGCCGTGGCGCGAGGTCGCGCTCGAACTCGCCGAGTTCGCCTGGCCGAGCATCTACGACGCGGACGCGATCTCCGCCTCCGGGGCGACCGGTGCCGCCGCCGTCTACGTGAACGACGTCTACGTACCGATGGAGTTCTCGCTGGAGACGGCTCGCCTGCTCCCCGGCGTGGAGCTCTGGGTCACGAGCGAGCACGAGCACAACGGACTCCGCGCGGGACCCGTGCTGACGCACCTGATCGACCTCGCGCACGGGCGACGCATCCGCTGAGAAAGTCCACCCGCAGACGGATGCCGCCGTGACACCGCCCTGCCTATCCTGGTCGTATGACCGATGTGATGGCGTGGGCGACACTGGCGCTGGTCCTCGCCATGGGGCCGCTGCTGCTCATCATCGGCATGATGCACACGTTCTCGCGCAAGCCCGTCGAGGAGAAGTACGAGAACGCCACGGCCGGCGGGCTGGGCGGTGCGTTCGACGCCGTCTGGTCTCCTTCGGCCCACGAAGCAGGACAGGAGCGGGACCGGCAGACGCAGCGGACCGCACCGGCGCCGTCTCCCGGCGATCCGCCGAGCAGGATCGACGGCGGCCGCATCGTGATCGACATCTGACGGTCGCGTCCGACGCATGACGAAGGCCCCGCACTCCGAGGAGCACGGGGCCTTTCGAGGCGGAGGTCCTTACTTGGACGAGCCGCCGAAGCCCTTGAAGCGCTGGTTGAACTTCTCGACGCGACCGGCCGAGTCCATGATGCGCTGCTTGCCCGTGTAGAACGGGTGCGATGCCGAGGAGATCTCGACGTCGATGACGGGGTACTCCACGCCGTCCAGCTCGATGGTCTTGTCGCTCGACACCGTGGAGCGGGTGAGGAAGGTCTCGCCCGAGCCGAGGTCGCGGAACACGACAGCCTTGTAGTCGGGGTGAATGTCAGTCTTCATGGGATTCCTTAGTTGCTGCCCTGGATTGTGCCAGGGACGAGGGAAGTCTGCGGCGCGGTGAGCACCAAGGATCGATTCTATCAGTACTTCGACGAAGCTCAGTAATCAGGTTCAGGCGGCTGCGCGGGCGGCGTACCGGCCCTCGTCGCTGGTCAGGACGATGGGCATTCCGAAGGTCTCACCCAGGTTCTCGGCCGTGAGCGTGTCAGCGATCGGGCCCGCTGCGACGACGGCGCCGTCGCGGATCAGCATCACATGGGTGAATCCGACCGGGATCTCCTCCACGTGGTGCGTGACCATGAGCATCGCGGGGGTCGTCGGCGACGACGCGTAGCCGCTGAGAAGCGTCAACAGCTCCTCGCGCGAGCCGAGATCGAGAGAGGCGGTCGGCTCGTCGAGCAGCAGCAGCTCCGGGTCGGTCATCACCGCTCGGGCGATCTGCACGCGCTTCTGCTCGCCGTCGCTCAGGGTGCCGAAGGTGCGCTCCGCGAGGTGCGCGAGGCGCCAGTCGCCGAGGACGCGCAGAGCGCGGCGCTCATCGATCTCCTCGTAGTTCTCGTTCCAGCGTCCGAGCACCGAGTACGCGGCGGTCAGGACGGTGTTCAGGACCGTCTCGTCGCGCGGGACGCGCTTGGCCATGGCCGACGACGCGAATCCGATGCGCGGGCGCACCTCGAACACGTCGGTGCGGCCCAGGGTCTCTCCGAGAACGGTGACCGTGCCCGAGGTCGGATGCATCAGCGTGTCGGCCAGCTGGAGCAGCGTGGTCTTGCCTGCGCCGTTCGGACCGAGGATCACCCATCGCTGGTCGTCTGAGACGTCCCAGGTCACGTGATCGATGATGTTGCGTCCCTCACGGCGCACGACGACGTCGGTGAATTCCAGAGCGCTCGGCATGCACCAAGCCTATCGGCTCAGGGGGTGAGCTCCGCGTAGAGCGCGCGGGTGGTGTCGGCGATCGCGCCCCAGCTGAAATCGCTCCGCGCGCGCTCGCGTCCGGCCGCACCGTACTCACGGGCCCGCTCCGGATCCATCGCCACCTCGGTGAGCACGGCAGCCAGATCGGCGACGTAGCGCTCGGGATCGACGGGCGTGCCCGTGCCGTCCTGCAGCTGCTCGATGGGCACGAGGCGACCCGTCACACCGTCCGCCACGACCTCGGGGATGCCGCCGGTCGCGGTGCCGACGACCGCCGCTCCGCAGGCCATCGCCTCGAGGTTCACGATCCCCAGCGGCTCGTAGACCGACGGGCAGACGAACGTCGTCGCGGCGGTCAGGATCGCGGACAGCTCGTCACGCGGCAGCATCCGCTCGATCCAGATGACGCCGTCGCGGCTCTGCTGCAGCAGACGGACGCCTTCCTGCACCTCCGCCATGATCTCGGGGGTGTCGGGGGCGCCGGCGCACAGCACGAGCTGCACCTCCGGCGGCAGCAGCCGCGCTGCCTGGAGCAGGTACGGGAGACCCTTCTGCCGCGTGATCCGACCGACGAAGACGACGGACGGCCGCGTCGGATCCATCCCGATCGACTCCAGGAACGCCGCATCCTGCACCGGACGCCAGCGCTCGACATCGATCCCGTTGTGGATCACCCGCACCTTGGCGGGGTCGACCTGTGGGTAGCTGCGCAGGATGTCGGCGCGCATTCCGGCACTGACCGCGATCACCGCCGCGGCGTTCTCGTACGCGAGCTTCTCGATCCCGCTGGACACCACGTAGCCGCCGCCGAGCTGCTCGGCCTTCCACGGACGCAGCGGCTCGAGGCTGTGCGCGGTGAGCACGTGCGGTATCCCGTGCAGCTGCGACGCCAGGTGTCCGGCGAAGTTCGCGTACCAGGTGTGGCTGTGCACCACGTCCGCGTCGGCGATCGCCGAGACGATCTCGAGGTCGGTGCCCAGAGTCTGGAGCGCCGCGTTCGCGCCGGCGAGTTCCGCGGGGGGCTGATAGGCGAAAGTCCCCTCCTCGTCGCGCGGTGCGCCGAACGCGCGGACGCGCACATCGATGCTCTTCCGCAGCGCGGTGACGAGCTCGGCGACGTGCACACCGGCCCCGCCATAGATCTCCGGCGGGTATTCCTTGGTGATCATCTCGACTCGCATGCAATAGACGCTAGCGACTCACTTGTAAAGACGCTAGGAACCGGAAAGGAGTGGCATCTATGGTGGAGCCATGTCCGCTCCAAAGAAGGTCTTCGGGATCATCCTCGCCGGTGGCGAGGGCAAGCGCCTCATGCCCCTGACGGCCGATCGTGCCAAACCCGCCGTGCCCTTCGGCGGACAGTATCGACTGATCGACTTCGCGATCTCGAATCTCATCAACTCCGGCCTCCGCCAGGTCGTCGTGCTCACCCAGTACAAGTCGCACAGCCTCGACCGGCACATCTCGCAGACATGGCGGATGTCCGCGCTCCTGGATTCGTACGTGGCGTCCGTGCCGGCGCAGCAGCGGCTCGGGAAGCGATGGTTCTCCGGCTCCGCCGACGCGATCCTGCAGAGCATGAACCTCATCAACGACGAGAAGCCCGACATCGTCGTGGTCATCGGCGCCGACCACGTCTACCGGATGGACTTCCGTCAGATGCTCGAGGCGCACATCGCCTCCGGGGCGAAGGCCACGGTCGCCGGCATCCGTCAGCCGCTCGCCCTCGCATCGCAGTTCGGCGTGATCGATGCGGACGCCGAGTCCGGCCTGATCAAGCAGTTCCTGGAGAAGCCGACCGACATCGCCGGCCTCGAGGACTCCCCCCACGAGGTGCTCGCCTCCATGGGCAACTACATCTTCGATGCCGACGCCCTGATCGCCGCCGTCGAGGCCGACGGCGAGTCCCCCACCTCGGGTCACGACATGGGCGGCGACATCGTGCCCTACTTCGTCGATCGCGGTGAAGCGGGCTATTACGACATGAAGCAGAACGAGGTCCCCGGGTCCTCGCCGCGCGACCGGTCGTACTGGCGGGACGTGGGGACGATCGACTCGTTCTTCGATGCCCACCGCGACCTGATCTCGACGCTTCCGATCTTCAACCTCTACAACATGGAGTGGCCGATCCACTCGCAGGCGGTCAACTCGCCGCCGGCGAAGTTCGTCCGGGACTCGGTCGGACGCATCGGCAACGCCATCGACTCGATCGTCTCGCTCGGCTCCGTGCTCTCGGGCACGCATCTCGAGCGCAGCGTGGTCGGGCCGTGGACGCTCGCAGGCGGCGGCTCGACCATCACGGACTCGGTGGTGTTCGACCATGTGCAGCTGGGCCAGGGGTCGCGGGTGCATCGCGCGATCCTCGACAAGAATGTCGTGCTGGCCGACGGCGCGACCGTCGGAGTCGACCGCGAGCGAGACCTGGCGCGCGGCTTCACGGTCACCGAGTCGGGGATCACCGTCGTCGGCAAGGGTGTCTTCATCGAACGCTGAGTCGGTCACGCGGCGGGAAGACGGTGCGCGCGGTCGCTAGGCTCGAAGCCGTGACCTCCGCGCGATTCCTCGTCGTCCTCGATGCCGATTCCACCCTCATCCGCAATGAGGTGATCGAGCTGCTCGCCGACGAGGCGGGCCGCCGCGACGAGGTGCAGGCCGCGACCGAGGCGGCGATGCGCGGCGAGGTCGACTTCGCCGCGAGCCTGCGGTCGCGCGTGGCCGCGCTCGAGGGCGTCCCCGTGTCGGCGTTCGCCCGCGTCCGCGCACGGATCGAGCCGACGCCGGGGGTGCGAGAGCTCACGGACGCCGTGCACGCACGCGGCGGTGTCGTCGGCGTGGTCTCCGGCGGGTTCCACGAGATCCTCGACAGCGTCGCCCCCGACCTCGGAGTCGACCGCTGGCGCGCCAACCGACTCTCGGTCATCGACGGAGCCCTCTCCGGCCACATCGACGGCGACATCGTGGACGCCGCGGCGAAGGCCTCCTCCCTGCGCGAGTGGGCGGCCGAGCTCGGCGTCGCGCCCCACGCGACGATCGCGATCGGAGACGGCGCGAACGACCTCCAGATGATGGCGGCGGCAGGTCTCGGCCTCGCCTTCAACGCGAAGCCCGCGGTGCGCGAGGCGGCGAGCCTGGTCATCGGCCCGCAGGACCTCGCCGAGGTCATCGCGCTGCTGCCCTGAGGATGCCGTGGCGGATGTCGGTGAGCCCCACTACCGTCGGGTCATGGACATCATCCTCATACCAGGACTCTGGCTCGACGCCTCCAGCTGGGACGACGTGATCCCCACGCTCGAGAGAGCAGGGCACCGCGTGCATCCGCTCACTCTGCCGGGCCTCGGTGCGCCGGCTTCCGAGTCGGCCGAGATCGGGATCGCCGACTGGGTCGACGATGCGACGCGCGCCCTCGACTCGCTTCCGGGCGAGGCCGTCGTGGTCGGGCACAGCGGCGGCGGCAACGTCGCGTGGGGCGTGGCCGACGCTCGTCCCGAGCGCGTGAGGCGCGTGATCTTCGTCGACACCGTGCCTCCGCCCTCCAGTAACGGCATCAGCGAGTTCGAACTGGTCGACGGCGTCGTGCCGTTCCCCGGGTGGGACTTCTTCCCCGACGAGGACGTCAGCGATCTCGACGAGGAGACGCGGTCGCGCACCGCTCCCCTGACGCACAGCGTGCCGGCACGCGTGCCGACCGACGAGATCGTCCTCACCGACAGTGCCCGCTACCGCATCCCTGTGACGCTCCTCATGGGCGGGCTCGATCAGGAGACGTTCGAGGGGATGATCGATCAGTGGGGGCCGTACGCCGACGAGTACCACGCGATCGATGACGCGGAGGTCGTCAAGGTCGGCTCCGGACACTGGCCGCAGTTCTCGGTGCCGGAGAAGCTCGGCGAGCTGATCAACGCGGCGATCGCGCGCTGAGAGCTCGCGTCGCTCCCGCTGGGGTCAGTGCCCCATGCCCAATCCGCCGTCCACCGGGATGACCGCGCCGGAGATGTAGCCCGCGTCGTCGCCGGCGAGCCAGGTGACGACTCCGGCGACCTCGTCGGGCGTCGCGAAACGTCCGGCGGGGATGTTCGCCTTGTACTGCTTCTGGGTCTCCTCAGGAAGCTCGGCGGTCATGTCGGTCTCGATGAATCCGGGCGCCACGACGTTCGCGGTGATCCCGCGACCGCCGAGTTCCCGGGTGAGCGAGCGGGCGAACCCGACCAGAGCGCTCTTCGAAGCGGAGTAGTTCACCTGTCCGGCGGAACCGTAGAGTCCCACGACGCTGGAGATGAGGATGACGCGTCCGAAGCGGGCGCGGAGCATGCCCTTCGATGCGCGCTTCACGACCCGGAAGGTGCCGCCGAGATTGGTCGCGACGACGCTGTCGAAGTCGTCTTCGCTCATGCGCAGGAGCAGCGTGTCCTTGGTGATCCCGGCGTTCGCGACGACGATCTCGACCGGACCGAGCTGCTGCTCCACCTCGGTGAACGCGGCGTCGAGGGCCGCGGCATCCGTCACATCGGCGCGGACCGTGAGCGTGCCCTCCGGGCCCTCCCCGGAACGTGCGGTGACGGCGACGCGATACCCGTCACGGACGAAGCGCTCGGCGATCGCGCGGCCGATGCCGCGGTTGCCTCCGGTGACGAGGACGACGCGCTGAGCACTCATGGATACCACTCCTGATCTGAACCGGGGTCTCGGAGCCTCCGAGCCCTGATCGATCCTATCGAGGATGCCCCGCAGACCTGAGGCGTGGCGTTTGACAGGAGCAGGCCACCCTGGAACTCTGAACGTGACGAAAGGGCTTCCGCGTGAGCGACAACAGCTTCCCTCCCCCCGCCGGCGAGCAGCAGGTTCCACCGCCGCCTCCCGCGCCCACGCCTCCGGCTCTGCCGCCTGCCCAGCCCGTGCAGGCGTATCCGGGAGCCGCGCCCGCGTACGGTCAGGCACCCCCGCCTCCCGCCGGATACCCGGCGCCTCCCGCCGCCCCGCCCCAGCCGGGGTACGCGATCGCCCCGAGCCAGCCCGTCTACAGCGCAGCGCCCGTCCCGCAGGGGTACGGCGCCGCTCCTGGTCAGCTTCCGCCGCAGCAGCCCGGCTACGCGCCGTACGTCACGCCCGGCTACCCCATGCCCGCTGCACGACCGACCAGCGGTCTCGCCATCACCTCGCTGGTCTGCGGCATCGCCGGGATCGTGCTGTTCTGGGCCGTCGTCCCGATGCTGGCCTCGATCGTCGCGGTGATCACCGGTCACATGGCGCTCGGCCAGACCAAGCGCAACCCCGCGCTCGGCGGTCGCGGCATGGCGTTCGCCGGTCTGATCACCGGATACGTCGTCGTGGCGCTCCTGGTGTTCACGATCGTGTCGACCGTCATCAGCCTGCTCTTCTTCGGCGCCTTCACCCTCCCGTTCCTGTTCTCCAGCTGAGCGCGAATCCCGCACGCCGCGCGCCCTGCACCGGCGTAGGCTGGACTCATCGTGAAGAACACGCGTCAGGTCCCGGCTGTCACCTCCCTCCCGCAGTCCCCGCGGGATGAGGCTGACCATCGTGTGCGCCGGTACGCCCTCACGATGACGATCCGCATCGCGTGCTTCGCCCTGATGGTGCTCGTCCAGCCGTACGGCTGGTACACCTGGGTCTTCGGGATCGCCGCTGCCGTGCTGCCGTACATCGCCGTGGTGTTCGCGAATGCGGGGAGCGACAGCACCGAGACCATCGCGGAGTCCCCCGTGCAGGAGCTGGAAGCACCACGACCCGAGCCGACCGTCATCGAGCCCACGGATCCCACGGTGTACACGATCCGCGAAAGCCGGCAGGACGGATCGTGACCGAGTTCGAATGCTCGCGCGCCGGATGCCGGAGCGCGGCGACCAGGAGTGTGATCTGGCGGAATCCCCGCATCCACGCCGCTGACCGCGAGAAGGTCTGGCTCGCCTGCGAGGAGCACGTCGAGTTCTTGCGCGACTACCTGGCCGCGCGGGACTTCCCGGTGACCGTGCGGGACGGTGTCCCTGCATGAGCAAGAGGATGACCCGGTGGGGCGTGTATGTGCTCGTCGCGATCGGATTCGCGATCGCCTGCGCCTTCCTGTCGAACTGGCAGTTCGAGCGCAACGAGTCCCGGTCCGAGCAGATCGCGCTCATCGAGCAGAACTACGACGCCGACCCCGTGCCCCTGGCCGACCTCATCGGCGACGACGGTGCGCTCGAACCGGGCGACCAGTGGCATCCGGTGATCCTGCAGGGCGAGTATCTCGCCGATCAGCAGCTGCTGGTGCGCAACCGTCCGCACGGCGGCACGAGCGCCTTCGAGGTGCTGGTGCCCTTCCGCGACGCCGACGGTCGCGTGTTCATCGTGGACCGCGGGTGGGTGCCGCCGGGCGACGGCGATGCCCCCGACGCGGTGTCCGCACCACCGAAGGGCGAGGTCACCGTGATCGCGCGACTGCGCCAGAGCGAGCAGGTCCCGGCCTCGGGTCGCGGCGCGCCCGAGGGCCAGGTTCCGACGATCAACCTTCCGACGATCGCCGATCTCCTCGAGGGCGACGTGATCACCGGCGCCTACGGTCAGCTCATCAGCGAGGACCCCGCGGCCGACGCCTCGCTCGGCGGGTTCGACTCCCCCACCGACGACCCCGGCCCGCACCTCTCCTATGCGATCCAGTGGATCCTGTTCGCGCTGATGGGCTTCGTGTTCATCGGCTACATCATCCGCACCGAGATCGTGAAGCATCGCGAGGACCAGGAAGACGCGCCCGCACCGGCCAGGAAGACGCGTCGCCGCGACAAGGACGCCGACGTCGAGGACGAGCTGCTCGACGCGCGCTGAGACCGATCAGCTCCAGGCCCTGACCTCCGAGACGACGGCGGTCTTGGGATAGGCGCCCGAGGGCGCGCCGGCCTCGAAGAGATCGATCAACAGCATCAGCGGATAGTCCGGCGCCTGCGGCATGCGCCGGAGCACGCGCCCTTCACAGCCGATCGTCGTCTCACCATCGCCCCAGATCACGGTCCAGGTGTGGGGCTCGCTCGCATCGAACGGGAGCACCACCTCGGCCATGTCGGTCATGAGCCGCGGATCATGGTGCGCCTTGATGCCCGTCCGCGCTCGCGTCACCGTGGATACGGCGTCGGCGTCGATCTCGAAGATGCAGATCTCGCCAGAATCGGTCTCGGCGAGGTGCTCCGTTCCGACGAGCCAGGCCGCGAGCATGCACCCTTGGTCGGTGCTCGCAGCGACGGTCAGATCGATGCGTCCCCGCGACGGGGCGAACAGCAGGCGTGTCGGCATCGCGGTCCGCACCTCGAGACCGTCGGGACGATGGCGGTGGGTCCCTCGCGTCGAACCGACGGCACCGGAGAAGACCGCGGTCTGCAGGTTCGACACGCGCATCGGAGCATCCTCCTCACGCCAGTCGAGCTGGTCGGAGTCGATCCGGAGCTCGAGACCGGACTCGACGACCCGGTACCGTGCCTCCGACCGCTCGGGGACGGTCCACTGCGGAAGGTAGTGCGCGATCCACTTCTCCGCATCGAGTCCGTCCTGGAAGTCGTCGGTGAAATCCGGCGACCGTGATGGCGTCGGCGTCAGGGTCTCATCCATGGGTCAGTCGATCCAGGGCATCGGCTTCTCGGGCAATCGCGAGCTGTCGTCGGGAAGGTGGGGCAGTTCTTCGCCACCCGCGCGGAGGCAGAGCCAGCGCAGCTCGCCCCCGCTGTCCGGGCGGGCTCGCCAGGTTCGGGCGACACCCTGCCCCACACGGATCACCGTTCCCGGGCCCACCTCGATGACGTCGTCGTCGAGTCCCATCTGGCCGCGGCCGGCGAGGAAGACGTAGACCTCTTCGATCTTCCCGTGCACGTGCCAGTAGCCGGCCTCCTCACCGGGCTCGAGCGCATTCGCCGTCATCCCGATGTACTGCATCGTCAGCTCGTGGTCGACGACCCGGCGCCCATCTCGCGATCGCGTCTCGTCGAAGCCGCCGTGGTGCCCGCGCCACTCGTCGAGAGCCCCGATCTCCACCACCTGATATCCGCTCACACTTCTCTCCTCTTCTGTCGTCGAGTGCTCACCTGATCATCCTGCCTGCGCGTCGAACTCTCCTGTGATGTTCGATGCGGATGGCGATTGGCCTCCCAGCAGCATCGGCAGCTCCTCGAGGGTGGAGATCCGCCGAGCTGATCCGGCGTGCGACCCGTGCCCCGCCTCGAAATGCAGGAACTCCGTTCCGAGGTCTTCGGCGATCTCGTGGTCGTGATTGGTGTCGCCGATGATCAGGACATCACCCGGCTCGAGTCCTGACGTCGTCAGCCAGCTTCGGATGACATCGTGCTTGGACGCCCGGTACGGGTCATCGATCGTGAGGACCGCCTCGAACGCGCCGTCCAGCTCATGCGGTTCCATCTGGCGCTCGAGCGCCTGTGCGACGGTGGCCGATGCGAGAACCTGTCGAATCCCGAGGCCACGGATGGCGGCGACGGTGCTGTGCGCGCCCGCATGGAGTCGAGCCTCGCCGACCCGCAGCGCCAGTCGCTCCAGGTAGGCGGTCGCGGCGACGACGAAGCGATCGTCGCCGACGCCCACGGAGCGGTAGAAGTCGCGGATCGGGAACCGGAAGACGGATCGATAGGCCTCCAGATCGGCCAGCGGCTCACGCCCGTGCTCGACGATCACAGTGTTCATGACCTGTCGGCAGATCTCCGCGTCATCGAGCAGGGTGCCGTTCCAGTCCCAGCAGACCGCGCGGATGTGGGCGAGACTCATCCGTTCACGCTACTGCCGGTCACCGACACCGGCCCACGCTCTCGGCGAGATCAGTCCCGGATGATCGAGTGCGTCCAGCCGTCGCCGACGGGCTCGTAGACGACCCGCGTGTGGCGGCGGTCGCGGGATCCCTGCCAGAACTCGATCCGCGCCGGGACCACGCGCCAGCGAACCCAGTCTCCGGGGGCGACACCAGCCTGCGCCGCGGCCGATCGCGCCGCGAGATCGGCCGCGCTCTCCTCGGCCGTCGCCTCTTCCACGCGGCCGCGCACCCGAACCGCGCGCACCTGCGGCTGCCACCAGAAGTTCAGCGCCGCGGCCGGCGAGGCAGCGAGCTGCTCGCCCTTGCGCGAGGAGCGCGTGCTGGCGAAAGCCCATCCACCCGCGTCGATCCCCTTGAGGATCAGCGTCCGCGCATCGGGCACGCCCGCCGCGTCGACGGTCGCGAGGGTCGCAGTGTGCGGTTCGGGGACGCCGTCGGCATCCGCGCACAGGATCCATTCACGGAAGAGGATCGTCGGCTCCGCGGGCAGTGCGTCGAGATCCCACTCCGGCGCGACTCCGGTCAGCGCGTGACGACCGCGAAGCCAGTCGTTCAGAGGGGGCATCTCACGGTCCTGAGCGTCGAACATCACGCTCTCGACTATGCCATGCCCGCGTGCCGGCTACGCCAGCTCGATCAGGTCCTGGTAGTCCTGGCTCCAGATGTCCTCGACACCGTCCGGCAGGATCAGCACCCGCTCCGGATTCAGGGACTGCACGGCGCCGGGGTCGTGCGACACGAGCACGACCGCGCCCTCGTAGTGCGCGAGGGCTCCGAGGATCTCCTCGCGCGACGCGGGATCGAGGTTGTTCGTGGGCTCGTCGAGCAGCAGCAGGTTCGCGGACGACACGACGAGCGTCGCGAGCGACAGACGCGTCTTCTCCCCACCGGAGAGCACACCGGCCGGCTTGAGCACGTCGTCACCGGTGAACAGGAACGAGCCGAGGACCTTGCGCGCTTCGGTCTCGGTGATGTGCGGAGCCGCGGAGACCATGTTCTCCAGCACCGAGCGCTTGACGTCGAGGTTCTCGTGCTCCTGCGCGTAGTAGCCGACCTTGAGGCCGTGGCCCGGCTCGAGCTGACCGGTGTCGGGCTGGTCGACACCGGCGAGCATCCGCAGGAGCGTCGTCTTGCCGGCACCGTTGAGTCCGAGGATGACGACCTTGGAACCACGATCGATCGCGAGGTCGACGTCGGTGAAGATCTCCAGCGAGCCGTACGACTTCGACAGACCGGATGCCATGAGCGGCGTCTTGCCGCAGGGCGCGGGCTTCGGGAACCGCAGCTTCGCGACGCGGTCTTCCTGGCGCACGTCGTCGAGTCCGGCGAGCATCTTCTCGGCGCGCGCCACCATCTGGTGAGCGGCCGCGGCCTTGGACGCCTTCGCACCGAAGCGCGCCGCCTGCAGCTGCAGCGTGGTCGCCTTCTTCTCGACGTTGGCGCGCTCCTTCTTGCGGCGCTCCTCGTCGGCCACCCGCTGACGCAGGTAGTTCTTCCAGTTCATGTTGTAGGTGTCGATGACCTGACGATTCGCGTCGAGGTAGAAGACGCGGTTCACGGTCTCGCCGACGAGCTCCACGTCGTGACTGATCACGATCAGCCCGCCCTTGTACCCCTTGAGGAACTCACGCAGCCAGACGACGCTGTCCGCGTCGAGGTGGTTGGTCGGCTCGTCGAGGATCATCGTCTGCGCGTCCGAGAACAGGATGCGCGCGAGTTCGATTCGACGACGCTGACCACCGGAGAGCGTCGAGAGCGGCTGGTCGAGGATGCGGTCGGGCAGCGAGAGGTTGTGCGCGATGGAAGCCGCCTGCGCCTCGGCCGCGTATCCGCCCTGTGCCTCGAACTTCTCGGTGAGGGCGGCGTAGCGCTTCATCGCCTTCTCGGCGACAGCAGGATCATCCGACCCCATGGCGAGCGACGCCTCGGTCATCCCGAGGTTCAGCTGGCCGAGGCCGCGGGCGTCGAGGATGCGAGTCCGCGCGAGATCTTCCGGATTGCCGGAACGCGGGTCCTGCGGGAGGTAGCCGAGCTCGCCCGAAAGCGTCACGGTGCCGCCGGACGGCAGCACGTCGCCGGCGAGCACCTTGGTCAGCGTGGTCTTCCCGGCGCCGTTGCGACCGACGAGTCCGATCTTGTCGCCGTCGGCGACGCGGAACGAGACGTTCTCCATGAGCAGGCGCGCGCCAACGCGGATCTCGAGGTCGTGCACGGCAAGCACAGCGGATGTCCGTTCGTTCAAGGGGAGAGAGTCGGCCGACGGGCCAGCCTCCCAGTATAAGCGGCACCGCAGGGAGTGACGGTCAGGAAGATCAGTCCGGAGAGTGAGAGGGACGATACCCGGGAGGGATGCCGTCCCTGGCACGCGCTCCGTACCGTGCAGGAGTGGACATCCTCAACGAGCTCATCATGCAGGCGATCGCCTCACCCTGGCTCTACCTCGTGCTGTTCGTCGTGACGATCATCGATGGCTTCTTCCCGCCGGTTCCGAGCGAGACCGTGCTGGTCGCGGCAGCGGCCGTGGCCGTGTCGTCCGGAGACGGGAACCTGCTGCTCCTCGGCGCGGTCGGCGCCCTCGGAGCCGCGATCGGCGACAACATCGCCTTCGCGATCGGCCGGAAGCTCGGGACGACCCGCTTCGCGTGGATGCGACGTCCACGGGTCGCCGCCGCGTTCGCGCACGCTCAGACAGCGTTGGATCGCCGCAGCGCCGTACTGATCCTCGGCGCCCGCTACATTCCCGTGGGACGGGTCGCCGTCAACATGTCCGCCGGCGCACTCGGCTTCCCCTGGCGGCGCTTCCTCCCCCTGAGCCTCATCGCCGGACTGAGCTGGAGCATCTTCAGCCTCGCCATCGGCCTGCTCGCGGGAGCCTGGATCAAGGACCAGCCGCTGCTCAGCGCCGGGCTCGGCATCGGCATCGCCCTCGTGGTCGGCTTCGTGATCGACCGGGTCGCAGCCGCCCGTCGACGACGCGAGACCGTTCCCCGACTGGCAGGATGACAGACATGGCACGTCGCAGAGAGCGCACCCCGCGCCGTCCGCGGATCAACCCGCGGACAGCGGCGTTCGCGGCACTGTGCGCGGCGATGATCGTGCTGTACGCGAACCTCGTCCCGATCCAGACCGTTCTCCTCGGCACGCCTCTCCCGCTGGCGTTCATCCTCGGCGCCGCCCTCTGCGCATCGCCGCTCCTCGCGATCCCCCATCCCCGCTGGGCCATCGCGCTGTTCAGCGCCGCGGCCTTCATCCTGCCGCTCCTCGTCGTCCCCGAGCTCGCGACCCAGTCGCCCTGGCCGTGGTCGGTGCCCGCGCTCCTGACCTTCGTCCTGTTCGTCGGAGTGGTGACGTTCGTCCACGGCGCACGGGTCGGCGTCTTCCCCCTCGTCATCGGCGTGGTCGTGTCGCTCGCCGCGCCCGTCCTGCGTCCGGACATCATCGCGACGCCAGGATCAGCCGGCAGCGCCACCGCCGACCTGATCGTGACCTCGTCGATCGCCGCGGCGATGCTCCTGATCGCCGCCCTCGTGGCCGGCCGGCTGCGGGTGTCGGCGGAACTGACGCGCGAGAAGGAGCACAGCGCCCTCGAGGGTTCACGCCGGGCCCTCGTCGAGGAGCGCACGCGCATCGCGCGCGAGCTCCACGACGTCGTGGCTCACAGCATGTCGGTGATCCAGGTGCAGGCGTCGACCGCGCGCTACCGCCTTCCCGAGATCGGCGAGTCCGCGTCGGCCGAGTTCGACGACATCGCGGCGACGGCCCGCGCCTCTCTCACCGAGATGCGGCGCATGCTCGGCGTGCTCCGCACCGAGGATCAGAGCGCCGAACTCGCTCCGCAGCAGGGCATCGACGACGTGCCGGCGCTCGTGGACAGCATCCGTCGCGCCGGCGTCGAGGTCGGGCTGGTGATCGAAGGCGGAGACGCCGCCGCCGCTGCGAACCCCGCCGTGCAGATCGCCACGTTCCGCATCATCCAGGAGGCCCTGAGCAACGCGGTGCGTCATGCCCCGGGCGCCCGCATCGCCGTGCGACTGCACGCGGACGCCGCGTCGATCCGCATCCGCGTGCACAACGCCGCGCCCCCGCGCAGCCCGGAAGACCACGGCACGGGCTACGGCCTCCGCGGCATGCGGGAGCGGTCCGAACTACTGGGCGGCAGTCTCTCCGCCGGCCCGGACGGCGACGGAGGGTGGACCGTCGAGGCGTCGCTCCCCGTCGGCGACGGCCCCACCATCGAGAAGGAGACCACGTGACCATCAGCGTGCTCATCGCCGACGACCAGGCCATGGTCCGCGCGGGATTCGCCGCCCTGCTCGATGCCCACGAGGGCATCCGCGTCACCGGGCAGGCCGCGACCGGCGCCGAGGCGGTCACGCTCGCGGCCCGCGTCGATCCCGACGTGATCCTGATGGACGTGCGGATGCCGGAACTCGACGGCATCGAGGCCACCAGGCGCATCCTCGGTCCGAACTACCTCGCCGCGCACGTGCCGCGGATCCTGATGCTCACCACGTTCGACATCGACGACTACGTGTACGACGCGCTGGAGGCCGGGGCCAGCGGGTTCCTGCTCAAGGACGCGCTGCCGGAGGAGCTCGTGCATGCGGTGCGGGTCGTGGCCGGCGGTGATGCCCTGCTCGCGCCGAGCGTCACGCGACGCATGATCGAGCAGTTCGCCGGACGACGTCCGCGAAGTCCCAGAGCGACCACGGCGCTGGCCGAGCTCACCGAGCGCGAGCGGGAGGTGCTCGTGCTCATCGGAAAGGGACGTTCGAACACCGAGATCGCCGCCGATCTGTTCATCGCCGAGCAGACGGTGAAGACGCACGTCGGAAAGGTGCTGGCGAAGCTGAACCTGCGCGACCGCGTCCACGCGGTGATCCTCGCGTACGACACCGGGCTCGTCGAACCGTCCTCCTGACTCATCCTCCGGTAGGGGGAGAGAACGGGACCGGAGAGTGATGCCTCCGCGTGCACCGCGTCCATAGTCTTCGGGAACACCGTTCCGAGGAGGACTCATGACCATCGCCCAGGCGCCGCGCACGGCGACTCCCACTCCCCCGCCGCGCGCCTCGCGCGACACCGGGATCGACCTCGTCAGGGCCCTGTGCGTCCTGGGGGTCGTGCTGCTCCATTCGATCATGGTCGGCGTCACCGTCACCGACGCAGGGCCGCTCTTCGAGAACGCCAGCGACAGCACGTGGTGGATCGCGCCGCTCAGCTGGGTGCTCCAGGTGATGCCCCTCTTCTTCGTGATCGGCGGGTTCTCGGGTCTCCTCGCGTATCGGCGTCTGCAGCAGCGAGGCGGGACGGCGACCGACTTCGTCGCGGGGCGGATCCACCGCCTCCTGCGACCCGCGATCTTCACGGTCGTCGTCGTCGGATTCGCCCTCGCCGTCCTCACCGTGATCGGCGTCCCCGCCGACCTCATCGCCACCGCCGGCTTCCGCTACGGTCAGCCGCTGTGGTTCCTCGGCGTGTTCGTCCTCTGCCAGGCGCTCCTGCCGGTGCTCGCGGCGGCGCACGAGCGCGCTCCGTTCGTGACGATCGCGGCGCTGGCGACGGCATCCGTCCTGGTCGACGCGCTGCGCGCCACCAGCGGCATCGACGGCCTGGGCTTCCTGAATCTCGCCTTCGTCTGGATGACGCTCCAGCAGCTGGGCTTCTTCCTCGCCGACGGCCGCATCGACGCCCTCAGCCGCCGCACGCGCATGCTCGCCGTCGGCGGAGCGGTCGCGCTCCTGGCAACCACCTTCCTCACCGGGGTCTACTCCCCCGACCTCATCGCGAACATCAACCCGCCCACGGCGGCGCTGCTGCTCGTCGGCGTGGCGCACACCGGGGCGCTCTCGCTGCACCGCGACAGGATCGAACGCCTCAGCCGGCGCCCCCTCCCGGCCGCGTTCACCGGATTCGTGACGCGACGCGCCATGACGATCTACCTGTGGCACATGCCGATCCTGCTGGCCATGGCCGGCATCACCGCAGTCTTCGCGCTGCTCACCGGCGTCGTCCTTCCCGCTCTCGACAGCGCGGACTGGTGGGCAGGAAGGCCTCTGTGGCTCGCCACGGCTCTCGCGCTCACGGCCGTCACGGCCCTGGCTTTCACCCGATTCGAGACGCAGGCCGCCCCCGAGCCGACGCGCTCGACGCGCGGGCTCGCGCTGGGCACGCTGCTGGGATTGATCGGCATCGTGCTGCTCCTGGTGCTCGGCACGTCCGTGGCGACCGCGATGATCGCGGCCGCTCTCCTCGCCGCATCTCTCCGCCTCGCTCGGCGCGCGCCCACCGAGACGATGCCCGGCCGCGCGGCGTTCGCCCTCGCGTGACCGTCAGCCGATGCCGCGAGCGGCCAGCGCGTCGCCTACGTCGTCGGCGTGACGCAGAGCGAGCACGAGCATCGGGACGACCGCTCGCGGGCCGAGCCGCACACCGCGTGCTCGGCCCGCCTCACGCACCCGTTCCGCGAACCCCGCGACCACCGGGATCATCGTGAGGGTGAGCGAGATCGTCATCGCCACCGCCTCCACATCGACGCCGATGCGGCGGAGCGGATGCAGCAACCGGCGCAGGACGTCCAGAAGCGCGGACATCGGGGTGGTGAGGGTCAGCAGGCTCGCCAGCAGGAGAAGCACGACGACGCGTCCGGTGCTGATCCACGCCGCGACCGGGGAGACGAACACCGCCAGCGCGGTGGCGAGCACCAGGACGATCCACCGGAGGCGCCAGAGTTCAGCGCCGAGCACACGTGACCCCATCCGTCCCACCGCGTAGAGCGCGCACACCGCGAGGAGGGCGATGCCGATGCTCAGCGGATCATGCGGATACAGCGAGAGCACCAGCGCGGCGACCGCGAGGATGCTGAGCTTGACGCCCGCCGGCGCACGGTGGAGCAGGCTCGACCCCGGCCGGTGGAGCGGGATCATCCGCAGCTCCGCCGATACGCCTCGATGACGTCGTCCGGCGCACCTGAAGCCGTCACGCGGCCCTCGTCGAAGAGCACGGCCGTGTGGCAGCGCGCGGCGAGTTCGAGGTCATGGGTCACGAGCACGACCTGCGCCGACTGCGCGAGCAGCAGATCGGCGATCCGACATGCATTCCGCAGGTCGAGGAGTGTGGTCGGCTCATCCGCCACGATCACCCGCGGCTCCGTGATGAGGACCGACGCCAGGGCGAGCATCTGCTTCTGGCCCCCGGACAGCGTCGACGCCGGGACGTCGGCGTGGGCGGCGAGCCCCTGGGCGGCGAGGGTGTCCCGCACCCGCACCTGGACCTGGGCACGCGGCAGGTCGCGGAGCGAGAGCGCGAGGTCCTCCGCGGGCGTGGGCATGAGGATCTGCGCCTCCGGGTTGGCGAACACGAAGCCGGCGCGACGGCGCACGAGTGCACGGTCGCGCACCGTGTCCAGGCCGTCCACGGTCACCTGCCCTGTGGTGGGAGCGACGAGCCCGTTGAGCAGACGTGCGAACGTCGACTTGCCCGAACCGTTCGCCCCGATGACGGCGATGGTCGGCGCGGTCAGGTCCACCGTCACATCGTGGAGCACGGCGCGACCGTCGAAGTCGACCGAGACACCCTCGACCGCGATCGACGCACGGGCTGTCGTGACGACCTTCTCCATCCGCGGTCCTCTCGTCGGCGGAGCGCTGCCACCTCGCGGGCAGCCCTCCTGAACACCGTTCACCTGAACGCTGTTCACTATAGTGAGAGCATGAGCCCCGAACACAATCCGGCACGGCACGACCGCGAGAGCGTCGCACGCACGGCCCTCGCGCTGCTCGACGAGGTGGGCCTCGCCGATCTCTCCATGCGGCGCATCGCCGGTCGGCTCGACGTGCAGCCCAGCGCGCTCTACTGGCACTTCTCCAGCAAGCAGGAGCTCCTCGCCGATCTCGCGGACCGGATCACAGCGATCATCCACGGAACCGGGGCGGGAGTGCTCACGACGGCACGGAGCATCCGCGACGCGCTCTTCGCCCACCGCGACGGCGCGGAGCTTGTCCTCAGCACCTACGCCCTCCGACTCGGCGCCTCGCCCGCGCAGTCCGCCCTGGCGAGAGCCCTCGAGAACGAGGGGGCCACGGACGTCGAGCAGCGCGCGGTCGCGATCCTGCACTTCATCCTCGGGCACGCGACTCTCGTGCAGCAGCGCATGCACGCCGACAGCCACGGGGCCCTGCTCGGCGGGGATGAGAACGACGTCACCGCCGGACTGGACCGCGTCTTCGATCTCGGCGTGACCGCCCTCACGGGTGCGATCAGCGCGGCAGCGACTCCGCCGCGTGACCGAGCCTGAGCCCGGGCACGACCGCCAGCAGCACCAGCGCGATCCCGAAGGCGAACACGGCCCCGAAGGCCCCGGCTCCACCGCCGAGCGTGGCGACGCCGAGCCCCGCGAGGGCGATCGCCACGGCTGATCCCGTGGCATCCGAGATCGACAGCGCGGAGGAGTTGAACCCCTGGTTGGTCTCGTCGGAGTAGGCCAGCGTGAGCACGGTCAGACGGGGATACAGCAGACCCATCCCTCCCCCGGCGAACGCCCAGCCGATGATGACGACGATCGGCGTGATACCCGTCAGCGCGGCCACGAGCACGCAGATCATCGCGAAGAGGATCAATCCGAGACTGATCAGAGTGATGCGATGGTTGCCCAGTCTCTCGCCGAACTTTCCCTGCACCGCGGACGCACCCGCCCAAGCGAATGCCGCCAGCATCAGGGCCACGCCGGCCCAGGTGGCCGTGAACGCGTACCGCTCCATCAGCAGATAGGGGATGTAGGCCTCGGCTGCGAAGAACGCCCCCGCGGCGATACCGCGCATGAGCACGACGCTGGGCAGTCCCGGTCCGGCGCGGAGCGTGCGTCGCGGCACCAGCGGGAGCACGGCGAACGCGATCACCGCCACCGCGACGAGTGCGACAGGCCATCCGACCGCGGGTGCCATGTCGGCGGAGAATCCGATCACCACGGCGAGGACCGCGACCACCACGGCGAGCAGCAGCCTCGTGACGAGCGCGCGGCCGTCCTGAGGCTCGCCGTGACCGAGGTCGACCCCACGGAGTCGCACCGCGATCATGAGGAAGGCCCCTGCGGTCAGGACCGCGACGCCGAGGAACGCCCAGCGCCAGTCCAGGTACTCCGCGACGGCCCCGGCGAGGAACGGTCCGACCATGGAGGGCACCACCCACGCCGCGGCGAACGCGGCGAAGATGCGGCCGTGCAGGTGCGCGGGGTACAGTCGCGCCACCACGACGTAGAGCGCGACGGTCTGACCGCCCGTGCCGAGGCCCTGCACCAGCCGGCCGACGAGGAACTGATGCATCGTCGTGGCGAGGCCGGAGATCAGGAGACCGGCGACGAAGAGCGTCACCGCGACATAGAGCGCGCCGCGCGGCCCGCGGGCGTCGGACCATGCCCCCGCCGCGACCATGCCGATCACGCTCGTCGCCAGGGTTCCGGCGAACGCGACCGCGTAGAGCGACTGACCGTCGAGCGCCTCGCTCACCACCGGCATGACCGTCGTGACCGCCAGCGCCTCGATCGCCGCGAGGAAGATCAGGGCGACCGCGCCGAGCGTGACCCAGATACGGTGGCGATCCCAGATCGACGCGGCGGGTTCCACCGACGTCATCGGCCGACGAGCGCCGCGATGCGCTCGATGGCCTCGGTGATGATCTCCGGGCTCGTCCCGAAGTTCAGTCGCACGTGTCCAGCCCCCTCGGCGCCGAAGGCCGGGCCGAAGTGGAGCGCCACCCTGGCGTCTTTCAGGATCCTTCGGGCGGGGTTGTCGCCCCACTCCAGAGCCGAAAGATCGATCCAGGCGAGGTAGCCGGCATCGGGGATGCGGTACCGCGCACCGGGCAGACGCGCGGCGAGCAGATCCTCCAGGAGCACCCGATTCTCATCGAGCGTGCGCAGCAGCCCGTCGAGCCACTCGTCGCTCTCCGCGGAGAACGCGGCGACCGCGGCGAGCAGTCCGAACTGCCCCGTGCGCCACTCGACCTCGACGGGGAGTCCGCGCACGACGGCGCTGGTCTCGTCGTGCGCGGTGACCATCAGGGCGCACTTGAGTCCGGCGAGGTTGAACGCCTTGCTCGCACTCACGACCGCGTAGCCGACGCGCTGTGCCGCGTCGCCCGCTGTCAGGAACGGCGTGAAGCCGGTGCCGGGCTGAGCGAGCGGTCCGTGGATCTCGTCGGAGACGACGGCGGCGCCGAACTCCTCGGCGATCTCGGCGAGAGCCGTCAGCGCGTCGCGATCGTGCACAGTCCCGGTCGGGTTGTGCGGATTGCAGAGCAGGATCGCTGTCGCCCCGTCTTCGAACGCGGAGCGGATGCCGTCGAGATCGAGTTCCCACGCCGTCCCGGTGTCGCGCAGCGGAACGCGTGCCACCTCCGCGCCGGCCTCGGCGACGAGCTCGTAGAACGGTGGATAGACCGGGGGCGTGACGATGACGCGGTCGCCGGGCTGCGTGACGCGCCGGAGGATCTCGACGATCCCCATGCTCACGTCGGCCGTGCTCCGCATGCGCGCGGGGTCGGGATCCCACCCGTAGCGACGGGAGGCGAACGCGGCGAAAGACTCCGCCAGCGGCGTCCGAGAGGCCACGTACCCGGTGTCGCCGATCTCGACGGCGCGCTGAAGTGCGGTCGTGATCGCCGGCGCCAGCGGAAAGTCGGTCTCCGCGACGAACAGCGGCAGGACGTCAGCGGGATACTCCCGCCACTTCTCGCTGCTGCGCTCGCGGAGTTCCGCCAACGGCAGGGCCGTGACGCGGAGCATCCCTAGATCGCGAAGCCGAGGGCGCGCATCATGTCGCGCCCATCGTCGGTGATCTTCTCCGGACCCCACGGCGGCATCCACACCCAGTTGATGCGGAAGCGATCCACGACCTTGTCCAGCGCCTCGGCGGTCTGCTCTTCGAGGACGTCGGTCAAGGGGCAGCCCGCGCTCGTCAGCGTCATGTGGATCACGAGAGCATCGTTCTCGTCATCCCAGGCGAGGTCGTAGATGAGACCGAGGTCGACGACGTTGATCCCGAGCTCGGGATCCATGACGTCCTTCAGAGCCTCGGTGACCTCGTCGTACTTCTGGTCGGTGAGCGTCGCGGTCATGCGGTCAGCCTACGCCTCGATGGGGGCAGCGGGGTCGAGGAAACGGTCGTATCCCTCGTCCTCGAGCCGGTCGGCGAGCTCGGGTCCGCCCTCTTCGACGATCTTGCCGGCGACGACCACGTGCACGTAGTCGGGACGGATGTAGCGGAGGATGCGCGTGTAATGCGTGATGAGCAGGACGCCCAGGCCGGTCGACTCCTTGGCGCGGTTGACGCCCTCGGAGACGATCTTCAGCGCATCGACGTCGAGGCCGGAGTCGGTCTCGTCGAGGATCGCGAACTTCGGCTTCAGCACCTCGAGCTGCAGGATCTCGTGACGCTTCTTCTCACCACCGGAGAAGCCCTCGTTGACGTTGCGCTGTGCGAACTTCGGGTCCATGCGCAGGTTGGACATGGCCGCCTTGACGTCCTTGGTCCAACCGCGGATCGCCGGCGCTTCGCCGTCGAGAGCGGTCTTGGCCGTCCGGAGGAAGTTCGTCACGGTGACACCGGGGATCTCGACCGGGTACTGCATCGCGAGGAACAGGCCGGCACGAGCACGCTCGTCGACGCTCATCGCGAGGACGTCCTCGCCGTCGAACGTGATGGAGCCGGAGGTCACCGTGTACTTGGGGTGACCCGCGATCGTGTAGGCGAGCGTCGACTTGCCCGAGCCGTTGGGGCCCATGATCGCGTGGGTCTCACCCGTGTTCATGGTGAGGGTGATTCCGTTGAGGATCGGGGTGGTCCCCGACTCGGTCTCGACCGTCACAAACAGGTCGCGGATCTCGAGAACAGACATTCAGACTTCCTTCGTCACGGTCGGGTCGATGAGCACGTCGTCGCCGTCGATCTCGACGACGTAGACCGGGACGGGCTCATAAGCGGGGAGGTTCTGGGGCTTGCCGGTGAGCAGCGAGAAGGCGGAGCCGTGGGCCCAGCACTCCACCGTGTCACCTTCGACGAAGCCCTCGGAGAGCGAGATGTCGCCGTGCGTGCAGACGTCGCCGATGGCGTGGATCACGCCGTCGCCGTCCTTGATCACCGTGATCGGCACACCGGCGGGATCGACACGCAGCGGCGTGTCCTGCTCGAGGTCGGCGACGCCGCACACGCGTTCGGCGGTCATGCGTCGACCACCGCGAGTTCGGTCTCGATGGCGTCGAGCAGCTCCGTCTCCAGGGCCGGGATACCGAGGCGCTGCACGATGTCGGTGAGGAAGCCGAGCACGACGAGCCGTCGTGCCTCTTCTTCACTGATGCCGCGCGCCTGCAGATAGAACAGCTGCTCGTCGTCGAAACGACCGGTCGCACTCGCGTGGCCGGCGCCGAGGATGTCGCCCGTCTCGATCTCGAGGTTCGGGATCGAGTCGGCGCGCGCGCCCTCGGTGAGCACGAGGTTGCGGTTCGCCTCGTAGGAGTCGGTGCCGTTGGCGTTCGCGCCGATCAGCACGTCGCCGATCCAGACGCTGTGCGCACCCTTACCCTGCAGGGCGCCCTTGTACAGCACGTCGCCCTTGGTGTGCGATCCCTTGTGGTGCAGGTAGACCTGGCTCTCGAGGTGCTGACCGGCATCCGCGTAGGAGAGGCCGTAGAGGTAGCCCTCGGAGCCGGCGCCGGCGAGCTCGACGTTCGGGTTGACCCGGACCACGCCGCCGCCGAAGCTGACGACGAAGTGCTTGAGCGTCGCATCCGCTCCGACGCGGGCCTGGTGCGCGGAGGCGTGCACGGCGTCGTCCTGCCACTGCTGCAGGCTGATGACCGTGAGCTTCGCACCGTCGCGGACGATGATCTCGACGTTCTGCGCGTACTGCGCCGAACCCGTGTGCTGGAGGACGACGGTCGCGGAGCTGTGCTCGAGCGCCTCGATCACGATGTGCGCATCGGCGCGACGGTCGGCGCCGAGACCCGTGATCGACACGAAGACGGGCTCCGCCACCTCTTCCTCGCGCGGGATGCGCACGTGCAGGGCCTCGGTCGCGCCCTGCCAGGCGACGGCCGCCGTCACGTCCTCGGCGAGGAAGACCTCGCCACGCGGAGCATCGCCGGCTGCGAGCGGGGCGGAGACGTACTGCTCCCCCGCGCTGAACTCGTAGCGGACGCCGTCGTTCGGCGACGCGACGGCGAACAGCGACGTCAGCTTCGCGACGGGCGTGTGCTTCCAGTTGACCTCGCGCCCCGTCGGCGCGCCGAAGTCGGCGGGCTCGAAGGAATGCGGCCGCTCGGAGCGGGTCTGCACGGGGACGAAGCCCGCGGCGGCGACCTGTGCTGCCGGGTCGATGTGCGCGTTCGTATCCTGCGTCCCTGCGGACGCCGTAGCCTGAGCCGTCATCTAGCCGACACTGCCTTCCATGCCCATCTCGATGAGCTTGTTCAACTCCATCGCGTACTCCATCGGCAGCTCGCGCGCGATCGGCTCGATGAAGCCGCGCACGATCATCGCCATCGCCTCGTCCTCGGGCATGCCGCGGGACTGCAGGTAGAACAGCTGCTCCTCGCTGACCTTCGAGACCGTGGCCTCGTGGCCGAGCTGCACGTCATCGACGCGGATGTCGATCGCCGGATAGGTGTCCGAGCGCGACTTCGTGTCGACCAGCAGCGCGTCGCAGCGCACGGTGTTCGCGGAGTGGTGCGCGTTGGCATCCACCCGGACCTCGCCGCGGTAGCCGGCTCGTCCGCCGCCGCGGGCGATCGACTTCGAGACGATCGACGACTGCGTGTACGGAGCCATGTGGATCATCTTCGCGCCGGCGTCCTGGTGCTGGCCGGGGCCGGCGAACGCGACGGACAGCGTCTCACCCTTGGCGTGCTCGCCCATCAGGTAGATCGACGGGTACTTCATCGTCACCTTGGAGCCGATGTTGCCGTCGACCCACTCCATGGTCGCGCCCTCGTGGGCGACGGCACGTTTGGTGACGAGGTTGTAGACGTTGTTCGACCAGTTCTGGATCGTCGTGTAGCGCACGCGGGCGTTCTTCTTCACGATGATCTCGACCACGGCGGAGTGCAGCGAGTCCGACTTGTAGATCGGGGCCGTGCAGCCCTCGATGTAGTGGATGTAGCTGTCCTCGTCGGCGATGATCAGCGTCCGCTCGAACTGGCCCATGTTCTCGGTGTTGATGCGGAAGTAGGCCTGCAGGGGGATCTCGACGTGCACGCCCTTGGGGACGTAGACGAACGAGCCGCCCGACCAGACGGCGGTGTTGAGCGCGGCGAACTTGTTGTCGCCGGCCGGGATGACCGTGCCGAAGTACTCCTCGAAGAACTCGGGGTGCTCGCGCAGGGCCGTGTCGGTGTCCATGAAGATGACGCCCTGCTGCTCCAGGTCCTCGCGGATCTGGTGGTAGACGACCTCGGACTCGTACTGCGCGGCGACGCCGGCGACGAGGCGCTGGCGTTCAGCCTCGGGGATGCCGAGGCGCTCGTACGTCT
Source organism: Microbacterium luteolum (assembly GCF_039533965.1). Taxonomy (NCBI): domain Bacteria; kingdom Bacillati; phylum Actinomycetota; class Actinomycetes; order Micrococcales; family Microbacteriaceae; genus Microbacterium; species Microbacterium luteolum. The sequence goes on along the minus strand of NZ_BAAAUN010000001.1, from coordinate 290,606 downwards.
CGCGGATCTCGACAGGCAGGTCCTCCCAGGACTGCGCCTGCTTCTCCGTCGAACGCACGAAGTACTTGATGTTGTCGAAGTCGATCTCGCTGAGGTCTGCACCCCAGGTCGGCATCGGCTTCTTGCCGAAGAGCTGGTATCCCTTGAGACGGGTCTTCAGCATCCACTCGGGCTCATGCTTGAGGGCCGAGATGCCGCGGACCACCTCTTCCGAGATTCCGCGTTTCGCAATGGCTCCGGCGGCATCTTCATCGTGCCAGCCGAACTCGTACACCCCCAGGCTGTCCAGCTCTGGGCGGTCGATCAGCACATCCGACATCTCACACTCTCCTCACAGGTCCCGAAACGGTGTCATCCGCCCCGGCACACGTGATCCCCGTCGAGTCTGCGGGAGTGTGTGCCGTTGGTTGGGCCCTCATCACCGGCGCATTCATCGCGCCTAAACTGTTGTCGATGCTGCAGCGCTGTCAGCGCTCATCGCAACAATCCGATTCTACAGGTTTCGCCTGACAACCGGGCCGTGCCCGCCGAGTCAGCCCGGTCCGGAGGACCCATGCCCGACACGAAGATGCCCGCCGCCATCGCGAAGACCGGCGGCGGTCCGGGGGCGACAGCGACGCGACCCGCCGTGTGGGGGCGTGCACTTCGGATCCTCGCCTGGCTGTCGTTCCTCACCGAGACCATCATCATCGGCACAGGTGGCGCCGTGCGCCTCACCGGTTCGGGACTCGGATGCTCGGAATGGCCGCTGTGCACACCGGAATCGCTCGTTCCGACGCCGGAGCAGGGGATCCACGGCGTCATCGAGTTCGGCAACCGGATGATGACCGGCGTGGTCGGGATCATCGCGATCGCGGTCGTCCTGCTCGTGCTTCACCGCATCGGCGGCCGGCGTGCGCTGGTCAGTTCGCTCTGGTTCGCCGGCGGCGGAATCGTGGCCGCGGTCGTGGCCTACGCGATCGCGCGCCCCATCAATAAGGATCTGGCCTTCCCCGTCGCGGCGGCCGTGCTGCTGCTGGTCGTGATCGCCGCGGCGGTGTACTCAGTGCGTGCAGCCACCGAGCGCCGAGATCTCATCCTGCTCGCCTGGATCACGCTCGTCGGCGTGGTCGCGCAGGCGTTCGTCGGCGGCATCACCGTGCTCACCGGCCTGAACCCGTTCATCGTCGGCTTCCACTACACGTCGTCCCTCCTGCTCGTCTGCGTGACCGCAGCCTTCATCGTGCGTCTTTACGCGGCGCCCGGCCCGCGCGAGCGAGCGGTGCCCAAGTGGTTCGCGATCCTCAGCCACGTCACGGGGCTCGCTCTGGCCGTCACGATCGTGTTCGGCGTACTGACGACCGGCTCCGGCCCCCACTCGGGCGATGCCGACGTGTTCCGCCACGGCTTCGACGCGACCGTGCTCGCGCACGTGCACTCCTGGCCCGGGTACATCCTCGCCGGGCTCGTGCTCGCGCTGACGATCTCGGCTTGGGTTCTGCGCCTGGAGCCGCGTCGCTGGCTGCTCGTGCTGGTCATCGCCATCGCCGTGCAGGTCGGCGTCGGCGTGCTGCAGGCTCGCGAGGGCCTCCCTCCCCTGCTGGTCGGCATCCACATGGTGCTCGCCTCGCTGTCGGCCGCCGCGTACACGGTCGTCGTGCTGCATCTCAAGCGACCGGTCGCTCAGGAGGACTGACCCCGCACAGGCGATCCATAGGGCCCGCATCGGCGTCTCATCAGCGCATCGGGAATCGTGGGCCGCATGAACACCTCACTCACACGAAGCATCGGATTCTGGCTCCTCCTGGTCGTGTCCCTCGCCACGACGGCAGTCGGCGGCTGGCTCATCTCCGGCCAGATCGGCACGATGACGACCACCCTGCTCGATGGCACCGCCACCGGCGTCGAGGTCTACGTCGGGCAGTCCCTCGTCGTCGTGGGCGCCGGTGTGCTCGCTGCCGGGATCGTCGGCATCCTGCTCACCCTCGGACTCGTCGCGGCGCGATCGCTCGTCCCCGCACCCGCACCCGCGCCCGCGGTCGTCGAGGCGATCGACTGGACGGCCGAGCCCGAGGAGAAGGCCACCCCGGTCGAGACGGCATCGACGACGGTCGAGGGCTCGGTCGGCGCCACTCACGATGCGGAGCCTGCTGCCGCCGCCGATGCAGAACCCGCCGACGCAGAACCTTCCGACACCGAGGCGGAGTCCGAAGAGACGACTCCGGCGGTCACGCGCTGATCGGATCGCCTCACAAGGAGCGGCGTCGAGCGATCGGCGCCGCTTCGTCGTCTCCGCACCACCGCGGCGACGGGCTCGCGGTCGAGACTGGAAAGTCAGCCGGTCAGAACGGGAGCAGCGGATCGAGCGCGACGGCGACGAAGATCAGCGTCAGGTACGTGATCGACGCGTGGAACACCCGCATCGGCCGCGCCTCGGTGCCGTGCACGGCCCGGTTGTAGAGACGGTGCGACTCGTAGATGAACCATCCGCCGAACACGAGAGCCGAGACGGTGTAGACCAGTCCCATGTTCGCGATCGGGACGAGCAGCAGCGAGCACGCCACCGTCGCCCAGGCGTACAGGATGACCTGGAGCCCGACCTGCGAGGCGTTGCGCGTGACACCGAGCATCGGCACGTCGACGTCCTCGTAGTCGCCCTTGTACTTCATCGACAGCGGCCAGTAGTGCGGCGGCGTCCAGAGGAAGACGAGCAGGAAGAGGATGAACGCCGGCCAGTCGAGCGAGCCGGTGACGGCGGACCATCCGATGAGCACGGGGAAGCATCCGGCGATCCCGCCCCAGATGATGTTCTGCTCGGTGCGGCGCTTGAGGATCATCGTGTAGATCACGACGTAGAAGAAGATGGCGACGGCGGAGAGTGTGGCGGCGAGCCAGTTCGTGGTGAGCAACAGCCAGACCGTCGAGGTCACGGCGAGCGTCCAGGAGAAGATCAGCGCACCGCGCGGGGTGACCTCGCCCGTCACCAGCGGGCGCTTCTCGGTGCGGTGCATGTGCGCATCGATGTCGCGGTCGAGGTACATGTTGAACGCCGCGGCGGAGCCGGCGCTCAACGAGCCTCCGACAACGGTCGCGAGCACGAGCCACATGTTCGGGAGTCCGCCTTGAGCGAGGAACATCACCGGAACGGTGGACACCAGCAGCAGCTCGAGGACGCGCGGCTTGGTGAGGGCGACGTACGCCTTCACGGTGCGACCGATGGATTTCCTCACAACGGTCTGATCAGACATCGTCGAGATCTCGATCGCCTCCTCCGCACGCGTCACGACAGCCCTTCCAGTCTATGGCACACCGGCCGGGCGCCTTGTCCGCTGACGGCTTCACACCCGCTCTCCGAGCCATGTGAAGCGTCGTAAAAGGGGGTAACGGAGCGACCCACGGGGCTATGCTGAAAAGACTCGCGCGCCCGGCGCTCATCCACCTCTTCCGTAACGATGCGGACCGCGATTGTTGCTTCCCGGGTGCTCTCGAACTGTTGGAGAAGGGCTTCACCGTGTCGGAATTGCAGTGGGATGAGATCGATCGGCGTGCGGTGGACACCGCACGGATCCTGGCGGCGGATGCTGTGGAGAAGGTCGGCAACGGCCACCCCGGTACCGCGATGAGCCTGGCTCCCGCCGCGTATCTCCTCTACCAGCGTGTGCTGCGCCACGACCCGACCGATGTCGACTGGCTCGGCCGCGACCGCTTCATCCTCTCCGCGGGTCACTCCTCTCTGACGCAGTACGTCGAGCTGTACCTCGGCGGATTCGGCCTCGAGCTGGACGACCTGAAGGCGCTGCGCACGTGGGGCTCCCTCACCCCGGGTCACCCGGAGTACGGTCACACCAAGGGCGTCGAGATCACCACCGGCCCGCTCGGCCAGGGGCTCTCCTCCGCCGTCGGCTTCGCCTACGCCGCCCGCTACGAGCGCGGCCTGTTCGATCCGGATGCCGCTGCCGGCACCAGCCCGTTCGACCACTTCGTCTACGTGATCGCCGGTGACGGCGACCTGCAGGAGGGCGTCACGAGCGAGGCCTCCTCGCTCGCGGGCCACCAGCAGCTCGGCAACCTCATCGCGATCTACGACTCCAACCAGATCTCGATCGAGGACGACACGAACGTCGCCTTCACGGAAGATGTCGCGAAGCGCTACGAGGCCTACGGCTGGCAGGTGCAGGTCGTCGACTGGAAGAAGACCGGCGAGTACGTCGAGGACGTCGCCGAGCTCTACGCCGCCATCGAGGCCGCCAAGGGCGAGACCGCGAAGCCCTCGCTCATCATCCTCAAGACGATCATCGGCTGGCCGTCGCCCGGCAAGCAGAACTCCGGCAAGATCCACGGTTCCGCGCTCGGCGCCGACGAGCTCGCGGCGACCAAGAAGGTCCTCGGCTTCGACCCCGAGCAGAACTTCGCCGTCGCGGACGACGTGATCGCGCACACCCGCGGCCTGGCCGACCGTGCCGCCCAGGCACGCGCGGACTGGCAGGAGTCCTTCGACGCCTGGGCCGCCGCCAACCCGGAGCGCAAGCAGCTGCTCGACCGGCTCGAGTCGGGCGAGCTGCCCGCCGACATCGACGCCGCCCTCCCTGTCTTCGAGAGCGGCAAAGAGGTCTCGACCCGCGCCGCATCCGGTCAGGTCATCAACGCCCTCGCCGCCGAGCTCCCCGAGCTGTGGGGCGGATCTGCCGACCTCGCCGAGTCGAACCTCACGACGATCAAGGGCGCGCCGTCGTTCATCCCCGCCGAGTGGTCGACGCACGAGTGGTCCGGCAACCCCTACGGCCGCGTGCTGCACTTCGGCATCCGCGAGCACGCGATGGGTGCCATCGTCAACGGCATCGTGCTGCACGGCCCGACCCGCCCGTTCGGCGGCACGTTCCTCATCTTCAGCGACTACATGCGCCCCTCGGTGCGTCTGGCCGCGCTGATGAACATCCCGAGCATCTTCGTCTGGACGCACGACTCCGTCGCGCTCGGCGAAGACGGCCCGACCCACCAGCCGATCGAGCAGCTCGCCACGCTCCGCGCGATCCCGAACTTCTCGGTCGTCCGCCCCGCTGACGCGAACGAGACGTCCGTCACGTGGCTCGAGATCCTCCGCCGTCAGGCCGGCCCGACCGGCATCGCCCTGACCCGCCAGAACATCCCGGTGTTCGAGCGCGGCGACGGCGCAGCATCCGGTGACGAGTTCGCCGCCGCCTCCGGCGCGGTCAAGGGCGCGTACGTGCTCGCCGAGGCGCCGAACGGCACGCCGGACGTCATCATCATCGCCACCGGGTCCGAGGTGCAGCTGGCCGTGAACGCCCGCGAGGCACTCGCCGCCGAGGGCGTGAACGTGCGCGTCGTCTCCGCTCCGTCGCTGGAGTGGTTCGACGAGCAGGACGAGGCGTACCGCGAGAGCGTGCTCCCGGCGGCCGTCACCGCCCGTGTCTCCGTCGAGGCGGGCTCCGTGCTCAGCTGGCGCGGGATCGTCGGCGACCGCGGTCGCTCGATCGGCATCGACCACTTCGGCGCCTCCGCCGATTACAAGACCCTCTTCGAGAAGTTCGGCATCACCACCGAGGCCGTCATCGCGGCCGCACGCGAGACCATCGCCGCAAACAGCACCAAGGAGAACGCATGAGCACCCCCACCGCAGAGCTCGCCGCCGCAGGTGTCAGCATCTGGCTCGACGACCTGTCGCGCACCCGCATCTCCTCCGGCAACCTCGCCGAGCTGATCGAGTCCCGCAACGTCGTGGGCGTCACGACGAACCCGACGATCTTCGCGAACGCGATCACCGACAAGAGCAACACCTCGTACGACGCTCAGGTCACCGAGCTCGCCGCGTCCGGAGCCACGGCCGAGGAGGCCGTCTTCGCCGCCACGACGCAGGATGTCGCCGCCGCGCTCGACGTGTTCCGTCCCGTCTGGGAGAAGTCCGGCCACGTCGACGGTCGCGTGTCGATCGAGGTCTCCCCCGATCTCGCTCACGACACCGCGGGCACCGTGGCTCAGGCCAAGGAGCTGTGGGCCAAGATCGACCGGCCGAACCTGCTGGTCAAGATCCCCGCCACGAAGGCCGGGCTGCCCGCGATCGCCGAGGCCATCGGCGCCGGCATCAGCGTCAACGTCACGCTGATCTTCAGCCTGGAGCGCTACGCGGCGGTCATCGACGCCTACCTCACCGGGCTCGAGACGGCCAAGGCCGCCGGGATCGACCTCTCGACGATCCACTCGGTCGCGTCGTTCTTCGTCTCGCGCGTCGACACCGAGACCGACAAGCGTCTCTCCGCGATCGGAACGGATGCCGCTGAGGCGCTGAAGAGCAAGGCAGGACTCGCCAACGCGCGCCTGGCCTACGAGCTGTTCGAGCAGACCTTCGCGGGCGACCGCGCCAAGGCTCTCCTCGACGCCGGCGCGAACCCGCAGCGCCCGCTGTGGGCGTCGACCGGTGTCAAGGACCCCGCTCTCCCCGACACGCTGTACGTCACCGAGCTGGTCGCCCAGGGCGTCGTCAACACGATGCCCGAGAAGACGCTCGAGGCGACGTTCGACCACGGCGTCGTCACCGGCGACACGATCACCGGCGGCTACGACGAGGCCCGCGCGGTCTTCGCCGGGCTCGCCGAGGTCGGCATCGACTTCGACGACGTCACCCAGGTGCTCGAGGATGAGGGCGTCGCGAAGTTCATCGACTCCTGGCACGACCTGCTCAGCCAGGTCGCCGAGGGCCTGGAGGCCCAGCGATGACCTTCTCCATCCACACGTCGGGCGCTCCTCGCGCCGCGATCGACGAGACGGTTCCCGGCCTCGTCCACGACCTCGTGGCCTCGCGCATCACGAACGGCGATCCGACGCTCTGGGGCGCCGCTGCCGAGGCCGAGGCGGCCGTCCGGCTCGGCTGGGTCGAGGCCGTCTCGATCTCCCGCCCGTTGGTCGCCGAGATCACGGCTCTCCGATCCGAGCTGCACGCCAAGGGCGTCACGCGCGTCGTTCTCGCCGGCATGGGCGGTTCCTCGCTCGCGCCCGAGGTCATCGCGCAGACGGCCGGCGTGCCGCTGACGATCCTCGACTCGACCGCACCCGGCCAGGTGCTCGCGGCCCTCGACGAGGGACTCGCCGACACCGCGCTGGTCGTGTCGTCCAAGTCCGGCTCCACGGTCGAGACGGACTCGCAGCGTCGCACCTTCGAGGCGGCGTTCCGCGATCTGGGCATCGACCCCACCGAGCGCATCGTCGTCGTGACCGACCCGGGCTCTCCGCTCGACGTCTCGGCACGCGAAGCCGGCTACCGCGTCTTCAACGCCGACCCCAACGTCGGCGGACGCTACTCGGCTCTCACGGCCTTCGGCCTCGTTCCGTCGGGCCTGGCCGGCGTGGACATCGACGAACTGCTGAACGAGGCCGAGGCCTCGCTGCTCGAGGTCGCCGTGGACTCTGCCGAGAACCCGGCGCTCCGCCTCGGGGCGGCGATCGCCGCGACCACTCCGCGCCGCGACAAGCTCGGCCTGATCACCGACGGGACCCACATCAACGGGCTCCCCGACTGGATCGAGCAGCTCATCGCGGAGTCCACCGGCAAGGACGGCACCGGCATCCTCCCGGTCGTCCTGCTCCCGGTCTCCCCCGAGCTCGACTCGAAGCCCGCCGACCTGCAGATCGTCCGTCTGGTCGACGACGCCAACGAGTTCCACCTGCACGAGCGTCACCCGGGCGAGATCCTCGTGAGCGGCACGCTCGGCGCACAGCTCATCGTCTGGGAGTACGCCACGGCGATCGCGGGGCACCTGCTCCGCATCAACCCGTTCGACCAGCCCGACGTGGAGTCGGCCAAGATCGCCGCACGCGGCCTGCTCGATGCGCGTCCGGAGCCCACCGCCCCGGCGTTCACCGAGAACGGCGTCGAGGTGCGGGTGTCCGACCCGGCTCTCGCCGCATCCGGCACGGTCGAGGGCGTGCTCGACGCACTCTGGGCGCAGCTCCCGGCCGACGGATACGTGTCCATCCAGGCGTACGTCAACCGTCTCGAGGTCCCGCAGCTCCAGGGTCTGCGCGAGCTCGTGGCCGCCGACTCCGGCCGGCCGACGACGTTCGGATGGGGACCGCGGTTCCTGCACTCGACCGGCCAGTACCACAAGGGCGGACCGGCCCAGGGCGTGTTCCTGCAGATCCTCGAGCGCACCGATGTCGATCTCGAGATTCCGGACCGTCCGTTCACGTTCGGTCAGCTCATCCAGGCGCAGGCCGCCGGCGACGCGGGCGTGCTCGCGGAGCACGGGCGCCCCGTCGTCTCGCTGACGATCACCGAGTCCTCCGACGACGTGCTCGCCCTCTTCGAAGCCGCACAGAAGTAGACAGCAGGAGAATCCCCCACCGATGTCTGTTCCCATCTCGCGCGGGCACAACCCGCTGCGTGACCCCGATGATCGTCGCCTCAACCGGATCGCGGGGCCCAGCGCCCTCGTGATCTTCGGGGTCACCGGCGATCTGTCACGCAAGAAGCTCATGCCCGCCGTCTACGACCTGGCCAACCGCGGCCTCCTGCCGCCCGGGTTCGCCCTCGTGGGCTTCGCCCGACGCGACTGGGAGGACCAGGACTTCGCCCAGGTCGTCTACGACGCCGTCAAGCAGCATGCGCGCACGCCGTTCCGCGAGGAGACCTGGACGCAGCTGCTGCAGGGCATCCGGTTCGTCTCGGGAGAGTTCGACAATCCCGACTCGTTCCGCAAGCTCCGCGAGACGGTAGAGAAGCTCGACGTGGAACGCGGCACGATGGGCAACCACGCCTACTACCTGTCGATCCCGCCGAAGGACTTCCCCCTCGTCGCGAAGCAGCTGAAGGAGTCCGGACTCGTCGGGGAGGACGCCGACGACGACGAGAACTGGCGCCGCGTCGTCATCGAGAAGCCGTTCGGACACGACCTCGAGTCCGCGCGCGCCCTCAATGCCGCACTCGAGGTGGCGTTCCCCGCCGACTCGATCTTCCGCATCGACCACTACCTCGGCAAGGAGACGGTGCAGAACATCCTGGCGCTGCGCTTCGCCAACGAGCTGTACGAGCCGATCTGGAACCGCAACTACGTCGACCACGTGCAGATCACGATGGCCGAGGACATCGGCGTCGGCGGACGCGCCGGCTACTACGACGGCATCGGCGCGGCCCGAGACGTGATCCAGAACCACCTGCTGCAGCTCCTGGCGCTCACCGCGATGGAAGAGCCGATCAGCCTCTCGGCCGAGCACCTGCGGGCCGAGAAGGAGAAGGTGCTCGCTGCCGTCCACGTGCCGGAGGATCTCTCCCAGGCGACCGCGCGCGGCCAGTACGCGGGCGGATGGCAGGGTGGCGAGCAGGTCACCGGCTTCCTCGACGAGGACGGGATGAACCCGGAGTCGACGACCGAGACCTACGCGGCGATCAAGCTCGAGATCGACACGCGGCGCTGGTCCGGAGTGCCGTTCTACCTGCGCACCGGCAAGCGACTCGGCCGCCGGGTCACCGAGATCGCCGTGGTGTTCAACCGCGCACCGCAGCACCTCTTCGGGCGGGGCAATGCCTCCGAGCTCGGACAGAACGCCCTGGTCATCCGTGTGCAGCCCGATGAGGGCGTCACGATCCGCTTCGGCTCGAAGGTGCCGGGCAGCGGATCGAACGTGCGCGACGTCACGATGGACTTCGGATACGGCCATGCCTTCACCGAAGCCAGCCCCGAGGCCTATGAGCGCCTGATCCTCGACGTCCTGCTGGGCGATCCGCCGCTGTTCCCGCGGCACGAGGAGGTCGAGCTCTCCTGGAAGATCCTCGACCCGGTGGAGAAGTACTGGGCAGCCGTCGGCGGCCCGGTCGAGCAGTACGCGCCAGGCTCGTGGGGACCGGCATCCGCCGACGACCTGCTGGCCCGCGACGGACGAGTCTGGAGACGCCCGTGATCATCGACCTTCCCGACACGACCGTCAGCCAGGTCGCGAAGCAGCTCGTCAAGGTGCGTGAAGACGGCGGCGCCGTCGCCCTCGGGCGCGTGCTCACGCTGGTCATCTCGGCGCGCAACGGCGTCGCAGAGGCAGCGATCGACGCGGCCAACGATGCCTCCCGCGAGCACCCGATGCGCGTGATCGTGCTCACCACCGGCGAGGGAGAGTCCCGTCTCGACGCGCAGATCCGCGTCGGCGGCGACGCCGGAGCCAGTGAGGTCGTGGTGCTCCGCGCCTTCGGAGACGCCGCCAGCAACGAGGAGAGCCTGCTCACGGGCCTTCTGCTGCCGGACGCCCCCGTGGTCGCCTGGTGGCCCGAGGAGGCGCCGGAGTCCCCCGCGACGTCGCCGCTCGGGCGCATCGCGCAGCGCCGGATCACCGACGCCGCGACCGCTCCGGATGTGCGCGATCGGCTCGCGCTGCTCGGCCGCACGCACGCTCCGGGCGACACCGACCTCGCGTGGACCCGCCTGACGCACTGGCGCGAACAGCTCGCTGCCGTGCTCGACCAGCCCCCGTACGAATCGATCACGGATGTCGAGGTCCGCGGAGCGGCAGCCTCGCCGTCCACGGCGCTGCTCGCGGCCTGGTTGCAGATGGCGCTGGAGGTGCCGGTGCGCTGGTCCTACGAGGAACCCGATCACTGGCAGGAGGGGATCAAGTCGGTGCGCCTCACACGCGAATCCGGCGACATCCTGCTCGAGCGTCCGATACCGGGCGTCGCGGTCCTGACGCAGCCCGATCAGCCGAACCACGATCTGCACCTGCCGCGTCGCACGCTGCGGGAGTGCCTCGCGGAGGAGCTGCGACGGCTCGACCCGGATGTCCTGTACGGTCGAGTGATCACCGAGGGCTGGGAGAAGCTGGGTCCGCCTGAGACGGGAGAGTGAAGTCGATGCAGGTTTCGTCCGCAGAGAAGCGGGTCGTGGTCGAGGCCACGCCTGCCGCCGTCGCCTCCCGGGTCGCCGACCGTTTCCTCGCACGCGTCCGTGCGCGCACGCGGAACGGTCGGATCGCTCACATCGCCCTGACCGGCGGTTCGATGGGCGGAGCGGTGCTGCGCACGGCTGCGGAGGATCCTCGCGTGTCGGAGATCGACTGGTCGCTGGTCCACTTCTGGTGGGGCGACGAGCGCTTCGTTCCCCGTGACGACCCCGACCGCAACTCCCTGCAGTCGCGTCGCGCGCTGCTCGACCACATCCCGGTGCCCTCGGAGAACGTGCACGAGGTCGCGGGCCCCGACAGCGGGCTCACCCTCGACGAGTCCGCCGCGGCATATGCGGCCGATCTCGCGCGGTACAGCACGGACGAGCATCCCTGGCCGTCGTTCGCCGTCTGCTTCCTGGGCGTCGGACCCGACGGACACATCGCCTCCCTGTTCCCGGATCGCGACGAGGTCACGGTGACGGACGCCGCGGCTCTGCCCGTGCGCAACTCGCCGAAGCCTCCGCCCGAGCGGGTGACGCTCACGCGACCCGTCCTGAACTCGTCCAAGCGCGTCTGGCTCGTCCTGACCGGAGCCGACAAGGCGTCCGCCCTCGGACTGGCGCTGGCCGGCGCGAGCTACACGAGCGTCCCGGCTGCCGGGGCGAAGGGCCGCAAGCGCACGGTGTTCTTCGTCGACGAGGCGGCGGCCGCAGAGGTCTCCCCCGACCTCATCGACCAGGCCTACTGAGGCCCCTCCACCGCGACGGTTTCGCGGCGTCGACGCGCTCGGCTAGGGAGCGTCGGGCCGGGTCTGATCCGTCTGCGGCCAGGCATCCGACCGGCTCGACGGCTCCGTCGTGCCGGGATCTGAGGCGGGCTGCGACGGATCGCTGCCCCGCACGATCGGCAGTTCCTGGCTCTCGCTCAGCACCTGCGGGTGGTATCGGGCGAGATTGACGACGCCCCAGACCGCGATGGCCCCGGCGACGCCGAAGATGATGAACACCCACCACGGCGCGGCCGCGGCCTCGCCGAGCACGATCATGCCGATCAGGACAGCGATGAGCGGGTCCACGACCGTGAGGCCGGCGATGACGAGGTCCGGCGGCCCCGAGCTGTAGGCGGTCTGCACGAAGTACGCGCCGACCGACGCTGCCGCGAGGAGCGCGACCACGCAGATGGCGGTGATCCATTCGAACTGGCCCGCTTCGATGCGCTTGATGACGACCTTCGCGAGAGTGGCGACGAAGCCGTAGAGGATGCCGGCGCCGATCACATAGAACAGCGCGCGCATACGGTGACGGAGGACGAGCCAGCACGCCCCCAGCACGATGATCACGACGAGGAGGAGGGCGAGGATCACGAACAGTTCGCGCTCGGTGACCTCCTTCTCGGTGGCGTAGATGGCCGCGAAGAAGACGAAGAGGAAGATGCCGCCGACGCAGAAGATGATCGCCGTGAGCGACTTCCGGGTCGGCGAATGGCCGGAGATGCGCGCGTTCAGGAGGGTCGTGATCACGAGCGCGATCGCACCGAGCGGCTGCACCACGATGAGCGGAGCCTTGACGAGCGCCGCGAGCTGACACACGATCGCGAGTCCGAGCATGAGCGTGCCGAGGATCCACGACGGGCGGGTCAGGAGCGCCTTGATCTGGCCGCCGGTGAGTCCGGTGGTGCCGTCGGAGCCGCTCAGACGCTCGACCTTCTCGACGCCGCGATGCTGGTACTGCGCACCGAGGGACATGAACACCGCACCGGCGAGGGCCAGCGGGATTCCGAGCAGAAGTCCGGGGTTCTGGAAGGCGCCGACGAGCTGTTCGCCGACCTCTTCGGCCGTATTCGTCCACACCCCAGCGCTCACACTACGACCCTACCTGGCACTTCCCGCCCAGTAGGGTTGTGACGTGGCTGTACTTCCGATTCGCATCATGGGCGACCCCGTGCTTCACTCCCCCGCATCCGCCGTCGAGGAGATCACGGACGAGATCCGCACACTCGTCGCCGACATGTTCGAGACGATGGATACCGCGCCCGGAGTCGGACTCGCCGCACCGCAGGTCGGCGTTCCGTTGCGCATCTACACCTACGCGTATGTGGACGATGACGATCAGCCCTGGCGCGGCGTGCTCATCAACCCCGTGCTCTGGATCGCACCGATCGAGCCGGGCGACCCCGACCCCGATCTGGAGTCGGAGGGATGCCTCTCCTTCCCCGGGGAGCGATTCCCCCTCCGTCGTTCCGAGCGTGTGCACCTGACAGCGACCGATCTGGACGGGCAGCCCGTCACGATCGACGTCGACGGCTGGCGTGCACGGATCATGCAGCACGAGTTCGACCATCTCGACGGCATCCTCTACGTCGACCGTCTCTCCGACGGAGACTGGAAGACCGTTCAGAAGATCGCGCGCAAGCGCGGCTGGGGGCGCCCAGGAGCCAGCTGGATGCCGGGCGTCGACGACCTCGAGGGCTGAGCCCGCTCCCAGCCGGATCACAGGGTCTGTGGAGTTGCGTCATAGACTCCGCGGCGGCTAGCGTGAGTTCGCGCGACCGAAATTTCGGCATGCCCGCGCATCAAGAGGCTCTGTGGAGGGGACACAATCATGATGAAACTGCGCAATCGACGCGCTCTGATGCTCGCAGGAACCGCGGTGGCGCTCTCCATCGCCCTGAGCGGCTGCAGCGCCATCAACAGCATTCTCGGGAGCGGCTCCGGCGACGCCGACCGCGACGAGGAGACCGGACAGGTCACCGAGAGCTCGAACATCGACGTCTTCGCTCTGAAGGTCGGGGACTGCAAGATGTCCAGCGCGACGGGTCTCATCGAGGCCGTCGACGTCGTGCCGTGCGGAGAGCCGCATGATGAAGAGGTCTACCACGAGTTCTCGATGGAGGACGGCGAGTTCTCCGAAGAGGCCGTCGACGCGGCGACCGAAGGCTGCATCGGCGATGCCTTCACCACGTTCGTCGGCGTCATCTGGGACGAGTCGACCCTCGACGTCTACCCGATCACCCCGACCAAGGAGACCTGGGACCAGCTCAACGACCGCGTGATCCAGTGCGTGATCTCCGACCCGGCGGGCCCGGTCACCGGCAGCCTCGCAGGCGCCGCACGCTGATCTGAAAGCAGTCGGCTGTCCGAGCGACATCCGGAGAGGGCCTCGCCGTTCGGCGGGGCCCTCTCTGCGTCAGGAGGCGGCCGGGCGTGCGCGCAGGTGGATGCGCTTGCCGTCTTTGCTGAAGATGGACACGATCTCGGCCGGACCCGGACCCGCGGCCGACAGCCAATGCGGAACCCGGGTGTCGAACTCCGCCGCCTCGCCAGGCCCGAGCGTCACGTCCTGATCGCCCAGCACCAGTCGCAGACGGCCCGAGATCACGTAGAGCCATTCCTGACCGTCGTGCACTTTCGGCTGCGGCACGGCGGTGATGCCGACGGGGCGGGCGGGGAAGGTGACCTTGTAGGTCTGCACAGGGCTCGACGCCGGCGAGAGCGATTCGTAGCGGATGCCCTCGACCTCCCTGGTCGTCCGCGACACCCGGGGGTCGGGAACGGCGCGCGGCACGATGTCGTCGAGGCCGAGGCCGAGTGCACGCGCGATCGGCACGAGCAGCTCGAGGTTCGGCGCCCGCTTGCCTGCCTCCAGGCGCGACAGAGTGCTCGGAGAGATGTCCGTCAGCGCGGAGAGGTCCGCAAGAGTCATGCTGCGCTTCTCCCGCCAGCTCTTGAGGCGAGGGCCGATGAGGGACAGGGAATCGTCGGGCACGTCGTCTCCCTTTGCTGATTCGGCACGGATAGTTGCCGAAAGCGTATCAGGCTCGGATGCTGAGAACATGACCGACGCCACTACTCCCCCCACCGTCCCCGCCCATCCCTCCGAGTCCTCGACGGCTCCCATCTCGGACGAGCGCTGGGACGTCATCATCATCGGCGGAGGTGCAGCCGGCCTGAGTGCCGCGCTCGTCCTCGCTCGAGCCCGGCGCCGAGTGCTGGTGCTCGACGCTCAGGAGCCGCGCAACCGGTTCGCGCCTCACATGCACGGCGTGCTGAGCCGGGACGGCTACTCTCCGCTCGACCTGGTCGCCGACGGCTACCGCGAGGTGCGCGCCGTCGACGGCGTGATCGTCGACGCCCGCGTCGCCACGACCCGCACGATCGCCGACGGGTTCGAGGTCGTCACCGAGGCCGGTGCACGTGCGACCGCCCGGCGCCTCATCGTCGCGACCGGAGCGCGCGACCTGCTGCCCGAGATCCCCGGACTGGCCGACCAGTGGGGTCGGGGCGTCGTCGCCTGCCCGTACTGCGACGGATACGAAGCCCGAGAGCGTGCGATCGGCGTGCTGGCGACCTCGGTGGCCGGCCTGCACAAGGCGCACATGCTGCGGTCCTACTCGGAGGACATCACGGTGTTCACCGGGCTCATCGACGGCCTCCCCGACGAGGAGCGGCTCGTCCTCGAAGCGCGCGGGATGCGTGTGGAGACCCGTGCCGTCACCCGTGTGGTCGCCTCCTCCGGCGAGCTCACCGCCCTCGGCCTGGATGACGGCTCGACGATCCCCGTCGACGTCGTGTTCGCCGAACCGGCTCTGGTCGCGCTCGATGAGCCGCTGCGCCAGCTCGGAGCCGAGCGCGTCGACACGCCGATGGGGCCGTGGACCGACGTCGACGCGCTCGGACGAACGAGTGTCGACGGCGTCTGGGCCGTGGGCAATGCAGCGAATCCGGGCGCACTCGTTCCGATCGCCGCCGGTTCCGGCGCCGCCGCGGCCCTCGCACTGAACGGGGAGTTCGTGGCGCTGGACGTCGCCGCTGCCGCCGAGCGGGTCGCGCGGGTCGCATCATGAGTGACGCCGGGCACTCCGTCGATCCGGTGACGGACCCTGCGGAGTTCTGGGAAGCGCGCTATCGAAGCACCCGCGGCGAGCACGGGAGAGTGTGGAGCGGTCAGGTGAACGCGGCCGTGGAACGCGAGGTCGCGGGTCTCACTCCCGGCACGGCTCTCGACCTGGGCTGCGGCGAAGGGGGCGACGCGCTGTGGCTCGCTGCGAACGGATGGACCGTGACGGCGATCGACATCTCCGCAGCCGCGCTCGACGTCGGCAGGGCGGAGGCGCAGCGTGCGGGGCTCGCCGACCGGATCCACTGGGTCCGCGGCGATCTCTCGACGTGGGAGCCGACCTCCGCGTTCGATCTCGTGACCTCGGCGTTCCTGCACTCCCCGGTCGAGCTGCCGCGCGACGAGGTGCTGCGGCGCGCGGCATCCGCTGTGGCGCCCGGCGGGCGGCTCCTCGTCGTGGGACACGGAGCAGCCCCACCAGGTTCGAAGCTCAGCCACCACGACCACGACGGGCCGCCGCTGCCGACCACCGACGAGGTGCTCGAGTCGCTCGCCCTGACCGACGAGTGGATCACGGAGACCCGGGCGATGGTGGAGAGGACCGCGATCTGGCGCGACGGCTCGACGGTGACGCTCGTCGATGCCGTGCTGCGCGTGAGGCGGTCCGGCCCACGCGCATAGGGTGCGCGTCATCGCTGCATGGTCGCCGCCTCGACTATGGAACGAGGATTCCGCGCAGGCCGATGCCTGCGCGGAGCTCCTCGAAGGCGATCTCCGCCTCGGCGAGCGGGCGCGTCGTACCCACGAGATCGCCGAGCGGCAGGCGGCCGTCGAGGAACAGACGCGCGAGGCGCGGGATGTCGACAGCACCGACGCTCGAACCGTAGTTGCATCCCAGCAGACTCTTGCCCTGGTCGGCGAGGTCGAAGGCGTCGATCCCCACCTTGGCATCGATCGGCGGCATGCCGACCACCACGGCGGCACCGCCCGAACGCACCATCGCCGGGAGCTGCTCGATGAGAGCGGGGCGGCCGACGGCCTCGAAGGCGTAGTCCGCGCCACCGAGGTGCTCCTGACACCACGCCGGGACATCGACCGTCGCACCGTCGAGTGTCGCGGTCGCTCCGAAATGCGCGGCCGCCGCGCGACGCTCCGCTGACAGGTCGACGGCGATGATCGCTCCCGCCCCCGCGAGACGCAGGCCCATGATGATCGCGAGCCCGACTCCCCCGCAACCGACCACCACGGCCGTGTCACCGGGCCGGACGCCGGCCGTGTTCACCGCGGCACCGACCCCGGTCGTGACCGCGCAGCCGAGCAGCGCGCCGACGTCGAACGGCAGTTCCTGCGGCACCTTGATCGCCGCTGTCCGTGGCACGACCACGTTCTTCGTGAACGCGCCCAAGCCCAGGAACGGCCACACCGGCTCACCATCCTCCTCGAAAGCCGTGCCGCCGTCCGGCAGCACGTTCTCCACCGCACGAGTGCCGGTGCACAGCCATGCTCTGCCGGCGGCGCAGCGCTCGCAGCGACCGCACGGGGCGAACCAGGAGAGGACGACGTGGTCGCCCCGCTCCAGGTCCACGCCGGCGCCGACGGCGGTCACGACGCCGGCAGCCTCGTGTCCGAGCACGAGCGGGCGATCCTCCGGCCAGTCGCCGTTCAGGATATGGAGATCGGAGTGGCAGACGCCGGCGGCACGGATCTCGACGGCGACCTCGCCCGCGCGCGGAGCCCGGACGGCGACCTCTCGGACGCGCATGCCGGATCCCGGCTCGAACACGACGGCGGGGTTCGTGACGGTCATCGTCCGGTCCCCTTCTCCGTCCGGTCGCCTCGCTGGGCTGCGGCCGCCGCGACCTGGACCTCGAGGTGCGGCTTGCGCACCACGAGATACCCGATGCCGATCAGGATGAGCGCACTGAACACGACGATCACCGCCCATACCTGCACCCACGTGCCGGATGCCGGGGCGAGCTCCGCCCTGGGCCACGCGACGTTGACGACCTCGAACGCGAGCCACGCCACCGCGAGGATGTTGATGATCAAGCCGAAGCGTCCCGGAGCGAACGAGCCACGGCTCGGATCCCAGCGTCCGTTCAGGCGTGCCCACAGCGCGACCACGGCGACGATCAGGAAGACGATGTAGAAGCCACCAGAGCCGAACGAGATCAGCGTGGCTGCCGCATTGCCGTTCAGGCCCAGCAGCAGGCCGAGTCCCGCGAGCACCGCTGTGGTGATGAGCGCGACGTGCGGGATCTCCTTTTTGCCGATCCGCGAAAGCGGCGTGGAGAACGGGATCTGGCGGTCGCGGGCGAAGCTGTACACCATGCGGCCGATGTAGGTCTGGATCGAGACCGCGCAGGCGAAGAAGGCGATGAGGACGACGACGATGAACGGCTTCTCCGTCCAGGCGCCGAAGGCCTCGGTGACGGAGGCCAGCACGGGGTCGCCGACCTCGCCGGTCACGGCACGAGCCGGGTCCCGCAGCGAGAGGGTGACCGCCGTACCGCTCAACAGCACCGTGATGCCGACGAAGAGGAAGGAGAGCAGCATCGCCCGAGGCACCGTACGACGCGGTTCATGCGCTTCCTCGGCGACCTGCGTCGTCGCGTCAAAGCCGAGGAACGCCCAGCCGGCCACCGCGAGACAGGTGAGCAACCCCGCGAGCGTCGATCCGCCGGAGTTCTCCTCCGCTCCCAGGGTCTGCACGAGCATCCCGATGTCGTTGTGGAGGAAGAAGACGAGCAGCAGCACGCTGACCACGATCGAGGCGACGCCCTCGGCGATGATCCCGGCGCTCAGGAAGTGCTTGACCGGGTTCACGCCGAGCAGGTTGATACCGAGAGCGACCACGAGGAAGACCGCGCCGTAGAGCACGAGGCCTCCGGCGCTCTCCGAGGCGTCGCCGACGAGCGCCTTCATCCAGATCCCGCCCAGGTAGGCGACCGTCGAGAGCGATGCGATGGCCGCCGCGAGGTAGATCCACCCGGTCATCCAGCCGAGCTTCGGACCGGCGAGGCGCCGCACCCACTGGTAGACGCCTCCCGTCATCGGGAACTGGGACGAGAGCTGCGCATAGACGGTCGCCACCAGCAGTTGGCCGATGAACGCGATCAGCACGGCCCAGATCCAGACGGGACCCGAGAACACGAATCCGAGCTGGATGACGGCGTAGATCCCGACGACCGGTGAGATCGTCGCGAAGCCGAGGGCGAAGACCGCCCAGGGCGAGAGAGCGCGCTTGAGCTCTTGCTTGTAGCCGTAGTCTGCGAGCTCGTTCTCATCGTGGCCGAGCTCTGCGGTTCGCCCGGATGATCGAGAGGAGGGGGTGGACATATCGGGGTGCCTTTCGCCATTGAGAGATCGGTCGGATCGTCATCGATCAGTCGATCGGGACCCGGAGGTCCTCGTCGTGCCGAACAGTCAGTCGTCTTCTTCCGGCTGTCGACCTGCTCGCTCAAGGACGACAGTAGGGCGGGTTCAGCGGGAACTGAAGCGAAAACCGAGCCGGATCTCACTGACTGTGCGTATTCGCCGCAATTCAATGCAGAATGAGAGACTCAACGTGCACCGAGGAGCCTGATCCTCGCGATGTGTACGCCCGTGCTTGACGAATCTGGAGGCCGAGATGGAGCATCGGGACCCGCTGACCACGCAGGTGCTCGCCGCGCTGCGCGAGGATGGACGGGCGAGCTACACCCGCATCGCGCAGTCGCTCGGCGTGACTCGGCGACGCATCACCCAGATCGTGGAACGCGCCGTCGAACGCCATGAGGTCGTGTTCACGGTATCCGTGAGCCCGGATCTGCTGGCGCTGCAGCGGTTCGCCTACACGCAGCTCCGGCTCGACGGGCCGGTCGCTCCGGTGCGCGAGGCCCTCATCGCGATGCCCGAGACCACGTTCGTCGCCGACATCAGCGGCGAGGCACCGATCGACGCGGAGATCCGAGTGGGTGCCGATCCGCATCTGAGGCGCACTCTCGATCGCATCCGCTGTCTCCCGGGAGTGCGCGACATGCAGACACACCTCTACGAGAGCATCGAGATCAACCTCTACTCCCCGCTCCGCACCGGTCGCACGGCGTTCCGCCTCGACGCCGTCGACCGGGCGATCGTGCGTCGGCTGCAGATCGACGGCCGCGCATCGTTCCTCGAGCTCGCAGAAGCAGCGGGCATCTCCCCCAGCGGCGCGCGGCTCCGGCTGAACCGCCTCGTGCGTCACGACGCCGTGAAGGTCGTCGGGATCCCGGTGCGACATGACAGCCCCGATCTCCTCACCCTCGGCGTCGGCATCCGAGTCCGCGGAGAGCTGGCCGCCGCGCTGGAAGAGGTGCGCCGTCTCTCGCCGGAGTTCCTCGCGATCACGATCGGCGAATACGAGCTCATCGCCACCCTCTCCGCCCAGTCGGTCGACGGACTCCTCGAACTCGCCGACCAGCTGCGTGCCAGCTCGCAGATCACGGGGATGCGTACCTGGACCAACCTGCGGACCGTCAAGGAGGAGTACGGCCGGGGCGACCGTCTCGCCGACGACTGAGGCCACGCGACGAGAAGCGCCGCTCCCCTGCGCTATTCTCGCTGAGCATGTATGACGAGCAGAGGAGCCCCTCCGTGTTCACCGGCCTGAGCGCCTTCCCTCTCACTCCCCTGCGCGACGATGCCTTCGACGAAGCCGCGTACGCGCGCCTCGTCGAGCGGCTCGTCAGCGCCGGCGTCGACTCGATCACAGCGCTCGGCTCGACCGGCTCCTACCTCTACCTCGACCGCGAGGAGCGCCGGCGCGTCGCCCGCGCTACCGTGACGCTCGCGGGAGACGTTCCGGTGATGGTCGGCATCGGCGCGCTGCGCACCTCTCAGGCGCAGCGGCTCGCCGATGATGCGCAGGATGCCGGCGCGAGTGCCGTGCTGCTCGCGCCGGTCACGTACCAGGCACTGAGCCCCGACGAGGTGTTCACTCTGTTCGAGGACGTCACGGCCGGGCTCTCGGTGCCGCTCGTCGTCTACGACAACCCGCGCACGACGCACGTCGCGCTCACCGATGAGCTCCACGCGCAGATCGCTGCCCTGCCGAATGTGGCATCCATCAAGATCCCCGGCGTCCCATCGGATCCCCGGGATGCAGCCGCGCGAGTGCAGGCGCTGCGCGAGCGCATCCCCGGCACGGTGTCGATCGGCGTGTCGGGCGATTGGCTCGCGGCAACGGGCATGAACGCCGGGTGCGACGCCTGGTACTCGGTCATCGGCGGCACGCTCCCCGACCCGGCACTCACCATCACCCGAGCCGCCCAGGCCGGCGACCACGCCGCGGCTACCGCGGAATCAGCCCGCCTCCAGCCGTTGTGGGATCTGTTCCTGGAACACGGCGGCTACCGCGTCACCGCCGCCATCGCCGAGCACCTGCAGCTCGTCGCCCCGGACTGCCTTCCGCGCCCGGTGCTCGGGCTGGGTGCGGCAGCGCGCGGACGAGTCGCAGAGGTCGTCGACCAGCTGGGACTGCGGGGCTGAGGGCTCCGAGCCGGACGAGTCCTCAGCGGCCGTCGGCGAGGCATTCCGCGAAGGCTCGCCGCACGATCTCTCGTGCCTCCTCGGGTACGAGCGGCTCGTCTGCGAGCTCGGCTATCGGGACCCATCCGGGCCGATACCGGTTGTCCTCGCTCTCCGCGAGGGCTTCCGGCCCACCCAGAACCGGCTCTCCGGGCACTGCCGCCATGAGCAGGTAATGCGCCCTTCGGTCGTCGTGATCGACAGTGGCGAGCTTGCCGGTCACGGTCGCGACGAGCCCGGTCTCCTCGGCCAGTTCGCGTACTGCTGCCTGGTCGGGGGTTTCGCCGGGCTCGATGCCGCCGCCCGGGAGCACGGTGTACTGCCGGCCGCCGTGGAGTCTCCTCATCAGCAGCACGCGGGAGCCGTCGAAGCACACGCAGACAGCGCGTTCCTTGGGGTTCATGGCATCCTCCCTCGCGCGCGGGTCCGTTTCTCCCACGCTACGGTAGGCCGCCTCTCGCAACCGGCCATCGGGTTGCATGGCTCGAGACGCGTGACGCCGGAAACGGCGAAACCCCGCCCGGAGGGGCGGGGTTTCAGGGGATTGCTCCCCGGCTTGGACTCGAACCAAGAACCTGCCGGTTAACAGCCGGCTGCTCTGCCAATTGAGCTACCGAGGAATGTGCTCCGCTGAGCGGGCAACTCGACAAGCTTAGCAAACTCCGGGCCCCACTCGTGACACCGGGGCGGGGTCGACGCAGCTCGGGCGTGTCGTGTTCAGTGCCGCGAATCGGACTCGGCGTTCGGGACCCAGAGCAGGTCCTTGCCGACGCCGCGAGCGACCACGTGACCGCCCCGGAGCATGAGCGTCTCGGCGTTCAGCTCGCGGATGAACGCGGCGTCATTGGTCACGAGGAGCGCCGCCATCGACTCTTCCTTCCGGCGACGGGTGATCGCGTCGAACACCACCGGTCGCACCTCCAGATCGAGGTTCGCGAGCACCTCGTCGGCGATGAGCACCTTCGGCTCCAGGATGAACGACCGGGCGATCGCCACGCGCTGACGCATACCGGCGCTCAGCTCGTACGGGAACTTGGCTGCGGTGCCGAGCGGAAGGTGCAACTCGTCGAGCAGCGTCGCGACACGGATAGACAGCGCCTTCGTGTTGACCCGGCGCTCTCGGATCAGGATCGGCTCGGCGATCACCTCGTTGACGGTCAGACGAGGCGGGAGGTCGGCACCCGCGCCCTGCGGGACGAAGCCGGTGCGGTACGTGAGGATGCGGTGCTTCCGTCCGGGCCGGCGCACGTCGACACCGCAGACGGTGGCGCTGCCGCCCACGACGCGCACTGACGGGTCGGTGGACCCCGCGAGGGCGGCGACCAGGGTGGATTTTCCCGACCCCGTCGGACCCGCGACACAGATGAGCTCGCCTGGAGCGAGAGAGAACGTCACGCCATCGACGGCGCGGGTGGGCGTGCCGTGCCCGATCCGGTCGATCACCAGATCCGAGCAATCGATCGCGTTCTGGGATTCGGGCCTGCGGGACATGACTCCATCCTGCCCTCTGCGGACCTGCTGGCCGCGTTACGACTCGGCGAACCTCTGACGCTCTGCGTCGATGTCGCGCAGACGCATACGCAGGGCGCGACCGCCGTCGGACTCCGCGGGGACCCGCTGCACCGCGCCGAGCAGCTCCTGCTTGTCGCGCTCCAACTGACGGAGGATGAGACGACGGGCGAGATCGGTCGTCGAGGCGACGGCGCCCTCCTCGTTCCTGGCGGGGAACGGCGTCATCAGCAGCTCGCCGGCCAGCGACCGGTACGGCTCCCGCACGCCGTTGACGGCGTCCGTCACCCAGCCCGCCCTCGTGCGGTCGGGAGCGGATGCCACTGCCTCGCGCACGGCATCGAGCCCGGGTGTCCGGAACGGCGCGCCGAGGGCGCGGTTCAGGAGGGTCTGGTCGACCTGGTGTCCGTACTGCAGGGCCCCCATCAGAGCATCGCGCTCGACCGCGACGTCGGCCGTCCGGGGCAGGCTCGCGAGAGTGACGGGGGCGACGGCGGCGATACCGGTCGCCGGATCGGCCTGCGTCGTCTCGCGCCGTGCCGCGGGCTGCTGCGAGGCCCCACGCGCGGCGCGTTCCACCTCGCTGTGCACCTCGGTGGGATCCATCCCGAGACGCCGGGCCAGCACGCGCTCGTACCCGGGGCGCAGCAGCCGGTCCCTGATCTCGGCGACGATGGGCGAGGCCGCACGAAGTGCACCCACACGCCCCTCGACCGTGGAGAGGTCGAAGCCGCCGAGCTTCCGGTCCATCGCGAACTCGAACATCGGCACCTTGGCGTCCATGAGCGCGCGCACCGCGGCATCCCCGCGCTGCAGACGCAGATCGCACGGATCGAGGCTGTCCGGCGCGACCGCTACGAAGGTCTGCGCGTTGAACCGGTCGTCCTCGGTGAACGCACGCAGCGCCGCCTTCTGTCCGGCTTCATCGCCGTCGAACGTGAAGACGACCTCGCCCGAGGCGTTGTCGTCTCCCATCACCCGGCGCAGCACCTTGATGTGCTCGGTGCCGAACGCGGTGCCGCAGGTCGCGATCGCCGTCGTCAGCCCCGCGAGATGGCAGGCCATGACGTCGGTGTACCCCTCGACCACGACGACTCGGCGAGGGTCTCCGCGGGAGATGTCGCGCTTGGCGAGGTC
This sequence comes from Microbacterium luteolum, assembly GCF_039533965.1. Lineage (NCBI taxonomy): Bacteria > Bacillati > Actinomycetota > Actinomycetes > Micrococcales > Microbacteriaceae > Microbacterium > Microbacterium luteolum. The sequence continues at coordinate 266,721 of NZ_BAAAUN010000001.1, read as the reverse complement.
GAGCCCGTAAAGCACCTGCGCCTTCTTGTAGATCGGCGTCTCCGGCGTGTTGAGGTACTTCGGGCCCTGGTCGTCGTCGAAGAGCTTGCGCGCGCCGAAGCCGATCGTCTGCCCCGAGACATCGCGGATCGGCCACACCAGGCGTCCGCGGAACCGGTCGTAGACGCCGCGCTGTCCGGTCGAGACCAGGCCGGCGGTGGCGAGCTCCTCACGGGTGAAGCCCTGCGCGGTGAGCGCCTTGAGCATCCCGTCCCAGCCGCGCGGAGCGAAGCCGACACCGAAATGCGCGGCGGCCCCGGAATCGAATCCGCGCTCGCCCAGGAACCGCCGCCCGGCCTCGGCGTCGGGAGAGAGCAGCTGTGCGCGGAAGAACTCCGCCGCGGCCGTGTTCGCCGCGTAGAGGCGGCTGCGTCCGCTGGTCTCGGGCGCCGCTCCCCCGTCTTCGTAGTGCAGCGTGTAGCCGATGCGACCGGCGAGACGCTCGACCGCCTCCGAGAAGCTGACGTGGTCCATCTCGCGGAGGAACGAGTACACGTCCCCCGACTCGCCGCAGCCGAAGCAGTGGTAGTAGCCCACCTGCTGCCGCACGTGGAAGCTCGGGCTCTTCTCGTCGTGGAACGGGCACAGCCCCTTGAGGGATCCGACTCCGGCCGACTTCAGCGCCACGCGCTCGCCGACGATGTCGGCGATGTTCGTGCGCGCCTTGACCTCGTCGACGTCGGCCTGCCGGATGCGGGGCATCAGCCCACCCCTTCGGCGACGGGCCGCCTCTCGGCGTGCGCGCCTGCCCTCGCACGGGCGTGCCGCGGCGTCCAGATGCCGACCTCGGCGGGGTCGATCTCGCCCACCAGACGGTTGTGCCAGTCGATCGCGCTCTGATCGGTGAGGCTCGCGATCTGGTCGACCACGACCCGTGCGCGCTCGGCATCGTCGACCGCGGCGACGAAGTCCGCCGCGAACGCGGGCTCGAGCACGTCGGCCCCCGCCGACCAGAGTGCATCGGTCGACCACAGCGAGTCGGCGAGCCTCTTCAGCACACGCCGCTGCTCCTTGTAGACGCCCTTGCGCGCATCGATCGTGACGATCGCCTGTCCCATGATGCCCTTGAGCACCGCGATCTCCGCCTCCACGACACGGGGCACGACGACGTGGGCGTTGTAACGCACGAGATTGCTGCCGCCATACGCGTCGCGGGTGGCCGAGACGGAGGCACGCGCGAAGCGCCCGATCAGATCGCTGGTCAGGTTCTTCAGACGGGCGAGGGCCTGACGCGACCGGTCGAAGGACGGGAGCCACATCGACTGCGACGCCAGCCGGTAGAGGGCGTCGGCGAGCTCGTCACGGGTGAAGTCGTAGCCGACCCACTGCTGGATGCGGCCGACGAGGGCATCGTGACCGCGCGGATCCGCGAGCTGGGCGACGTCGACGTAGCCGTTGACGATCGCGTCCTCGAAGTCATGCACGGAGTACGCGATGTCGTCGGAGAGATCCATGATCTCGGCCTCGATGCAGCGGAGGCGCCCGGGGGCGCCTTCGCGCATCCACCGGAACACGGCCTCGTCCTCGGGGTAGACGCCGAACTTGAGTCGACCGCCCGGATCGGGGACCGGGCTGTCGACGGTCCAGGGGTACTTGCACGTCGCGTCGAGACTCGCCCGCGTGAGGTTGAGTCCGACCGAGTGGTCGTCGTCGTCGAGGACCTTGGCTTCGAGCCGCGTCAGGATGCGCAACGACTGGGCGTTGCCCTCGAACCCGCCGATGTTCTCGGCCCACTCGTTGAGCGCGCGCTCGCCGTTGTGGCCGAACGGCGGATGGCCGAGGTCGTGGCTCAGGCAGGCCGTGTCGACGACGTCGGCCGAGACGCCGAGGGCCGTGGCGAGCTCGCGACCGACCTGCGCGACCTCGAGCGAGTGCGTCAGGCGGTTGCGCGCGAAGTCGGCTGTGCTCGCGGGGCTCAGGACCTGCGTCTTCGCGGCGAGGCGGCGCAGCGCCGCCGAGTGCAGCACACGGGCGCGGTCGCGGGCGAAATCGTCGCGCTCGGAGCGGTGCGTCTCCGCGAAGAAGCGCTCGGCGTCACGGGAGTCGTAACCGTCGGTCCGCGCACCGGCCTGAGTGTCAGCCACCACTGTTCTCGATCTCCGCTCCACGCATCATCTCGGAGGCCGACGACTCGATCTCCCGCGACTCCAGCCACTTGTCCGGCAGGGCCGTCCGCTTCGGATGGCCGGAGCGTCCGCGCTGGCCCTCCGCATCGGCACCCGGGTACGGTGCGGTGTGATCGAGCCGGCCGAGCAGGTCGTCGATCTCCGCGAGGCTGGATGCGGTGGCGAGTCCGGTGCGGATGTCTCCGCCGACCGGATAGCCCTTGAAGTACCAGGAGACGTGCTTGCGGATGTCACGGCATCCGCGGTCCTCCTCGTCGAAGAACTCGACGAGGAGCTGAGCGTGCCGGCGGAAGGCGTTCGCGACGAAGCCGAGCGTTGCATCGACCGGGTGCGATTCTGCGCCGAAGGCGGCGGCCAGTTCGCCGAAGAGCCAGGGGCGGCCGAGGCAGCCGCGGCCGACGACGACGCCATCGCAGTCCGTCTGCTCCATCATGCGCACCGCGTCGTCGGCCGACCAGATGTCGCCGTTCCCGAGCACCGGAATGCTCGTGACCGCCTGCTTGAGTTCGCCGATCGCGTTCCAGTCGGCGTGCCCCGAGTAGAACTCGCTCGCCGTGCGGGCATGGAGCGCGACGGCTGCGGCGCCGGCGTCTTCGGCGGCGCGTCCGGCCTCGAGGAAGGTCAGGTGGTCGCGGTCGATGCCCTTGCGCATCTTCACCGTCAACGGGATGGAACCGGCGGCCTTGACGGCCTGGTCGACGATGTCGGCGAACAGCTTCGACTTCCATGGGAGCGCCGCTCCCCCGCCGCGGCGCGTGACCTTCGGCACCGGGCATCCGAAATTCAGGTCGATGTGGTCGGCGTGATCCTCGGCGACGATGATCCGCACGGCCTCGGCGATGGTCCCGGGATCGACGCCGTAGAGCTGGATCGATCGCGGGGTCTCGGACTCGTGGTGCCGGATCAGGCGCATCGTGGTCTCGTTGCGCTCGACGAGCGCCCTCGACGTGATCATCTCGCTGACGTAGAGCCCCGCACCGTACTCGCGGCACAGACGACGGAATGCGGTGTTGGTGATGCCCGCCATGGGCGCGAGGACGACCGGCACGTCGAGGTCGATCGGACCGATGCGAAGCGGGCGGGCGGGGGCGGTGGCGAGAGTCATGTCCCCTCCATTCTCCCAGACGCGGAGCCGGTGCGGATGCGGCGACCTAAGCTGTGAATATGACCGATTCTGCGCTCCGTTCGATCCCGTTCACCGACGCCCAGGGCAACGAGAAGACGCTCGACGACCTCGGTGCCGACGTGGTGCTCGTGGTGAACGTCGCCTCCAAGTGCGGCCTCACCCCGCAGTACGAGCAGCTCGAGGAGCTGCAGCGCCTCTACGGTGACCGCGGCTTCAGCGTCGTGGGCTTCCCGTGCAACCAGTTCTTCGGTCAGGAGCCGGGTTCCGTCGACGAGATCCTCGAGTTCTGCTCGACGACCTATGGTGTCTCGTTCCCGGTGAACGACAAGGTGAAAGTGAACGGCAAGAACGCCTCCGAGCTCTACAAGGCTCTCAAGGAGGCCCCGGATGCCGGCGGCAAGGCGGGCCGCGTCGAGTGGAACTTCGAGAAGTTCCTCGTGCTGCCGGACGGCGAGGTTCTGCGCTTCCGCCCGAAGCAGAAGCCGGACGCCCCCGAGATCGTCAGCGCGATCGAAGCGGCCCTGACCCGCTAGACCGCCGCGGGCTCGGTCTCGTCCTCGGTCTCTCCGCGCTTCGCCCAGAGATCGCGGAGGACGTTCTCGAACGCCTCGGGAGGCTGAGCGCCGGAGATGCCGTACTGGCCGTCGATGACGAAGAACGGCACGCCCTGGATGCCGTAGGCCTGCGCCTGCGCCTGGTCCTGACGGACGGCGGGGAGGTAGGTCTCGCTCTCGAGAGCCTGCCGCGCGCCATCGGCGTCGAGACCGACCTCGACCGCGAGAGCGACGAGGTCGTCGATGCGGCCGACGTGCTTGCCCTCGGTGAAGTACGCCGACATCAGGCGCTCCTCCATCGCGTGCTGAAGGCCCTCGGCCTTCGCGAAGTGGAGCAGCTCGTGCGCCTTGACGGTGTTGGTGTGCTGCAGGAGGTCGAAGCGGTACTCGAGGCCCGCGTTCGCCGCGACGCCGGTGACGTTCGACAGCATCTGCTCGACCTGTGCCCGCGGCATCCCCTTGTGGCCGGCCAGGAAGTCGATCTCATCGCCGTCGAAGTCGACGGGGGTGTCGGGCGAGAGCTCGAAGGAGTGGAAGGTGACGGTGACCTCCGGGGCGTCCTCGTCGGCGGAGACGGCTTCGAGGCCCTTCTCCAGATTGCGCTTGCCGATGTAGCACCATGGGCAGGCGATGTCGGACCAGATGTCGATCGAGATGGGTTCGCTCACACCTTCATCCAACCGCATGGTTCTGTGAGCTATTCCGGGACATGCTCAGGTCCAGGGCGACGAATCCCCGCGATCGATAGGATTTCCGGATGCTCTCCGCCGACGATCCGCTACCGCTCAGACCGGAGCGAGTACTGATCGCCGGAGTATCCGGGTCGGGAAAGACGACGCTCGCCGGCCGCATCGGTGACGCATGGGGACTGCAGCACGTCGAGATCGACGCGCTGTTCCATGGGCCGAACTGGACACCGCGACCGGAGTTCCTCGACGACGTGCGCGCGTTCGCGGCCGAGGACCGCTGGGTGACGGAGTGGCAGTACACGAGCAAGGGCACCGACGAGATCCTGACGCCCCGTGCCCAGCTGGCGGTCTGGCTCGACTATCCCTACCGCGTGGTGCGTGCGCGGCTGATCCGTCGGACTCTCGCCCGCGGCATCCTGCGGCGAGAACTGTGGAACGGCAACCGCGAGAAGGGGCCGTGGAACCTGCTCAATCGCGATCCCGAGCAGAACATCCTCCGGTGGCAGACGAAGACGCTTCGCACGTGGGAGGAGCGGATGCCGACGATCTCGGAGCGTTTCCCGCACCTCACGATCGTGCGCCTGCGGCATCCTCGCGAGACCGAGAAGTGGCTCCGCGCTCAGGCCGACGCGTCGGGCGCGTCGACGGCTCCCCCGAAGCGACGGTCGCGCGACAGGTAGATGCCGATCGCCCGCCACAGCTCCTCGCGGGAGAAGTCGGGCCACAGCGTGTCGAGGAACACCATCTCGGCATACGCCGATTCCCACAGCAGGAAGTTCGAGGTGCGCTGCTCCCCCGAACTCCGCACGAAGAGGTCGACGTCGGGCATGTCGGGCACATAGAGGTGGCGGCGGATCATCTTCTCGCTGATCGCGTTCGGCTTCACCCTCCCCGCGGCGACATCAGCGGCGATCGAGCGCATCGCGTCGACGAGCTCGATCCGTCCGCCGTAATTGACGCACATGGTGAGCGTGAGCACGTCGTTGTCGCGCGTGAGCTGCTCGGCGTACTGCAGCTCCTTGATGACGCTGCCCCACAGCCGCGGCTTCCGTCCGGCCCAGCGCACCCGCACGCCCCACTCGTTCAGCTGGTCGCGTCGGCGGTGCAGCACATCGCGGTTGTATCCCATCAGGAAGCGCACCTCCTCGGGAGAGCGCGCCCAGTTCTCGGTGGAGAACGCGTACACGGACAGGTGCTTCACTCCAGCCTGGATCGCACCGGCGACGACGTCGAGGAGCACCTCCTCGCCGGCCTTGTGTCCTTCGACGCGGTTCAGGCCGCGGCGGTTCGCCCAGCGGCCGTTGCCGTCCATGACGATCGCGACGTGCTCGGGCACCGCAGGGAACGCTGGCGGGTGCACACCCGTCCAGTCGAGAGGGCGATAAGCCACGGCATCCTTGTGCGTGTAGGGCTTGGGAGTCACCGTGCTCCTTCTCCTCGGATGTCGGAAACGTGCGAGAGCGAGCGGATGCCGCGCTCCAGGTGCCACTGGGCGTAGGCGCCGACCAGTCCGGCCGCGGCAGCCGACTCGGCAGGAGACGCCGCGTCGATGAACTCCCAGTCGCCTCGGATCAGCGCGCGGAGCAGTTCGAGCGTGCGTTCGGCGATGCGGGGGCTCCCGGCCGGCGCATCGTTCACGCACACGAGTCCGCCCAGCTGAGCGACGAAGGTGCTGTGCGGTCCGGGCGCCGCGCATCGGGCGCAGTCGTCGAGCGAGGGCGCCCATCCCGACAGGGACATGACGCGTAGAAGGTAGGAGTCCAGGATGCTGCGCGGCACGTGCTCGCCCCGCGAGAGCGCGCGCAGGCCGCCGACGAGGAGCAGATACTGCTCGGGCGTCGCCTCGGAATCACTCAGCCGGTCGGCGGTCTCGACCATCGCGTTGGCCGAGGTGAAGCGGTCGTAGTGCGCGGCGATGTCGGTGCCGTACGAGCCCAGCGACTCCGCCTGCTGCACGATGTCGAGCGAGCGACCCTGGTAGAGCTGCACGTCGGCGACCATGAAGGGCTCCAGCCGCGAGCCGAACTTCGACGAGGTGCGGCGCACGCCCTTCGCCACCGCCCGCACCTTGCCGTGCCGACGCGACAGCATGGTGACGATGCGATCCGCCTCGCCCAGCTTGTGGGTGCGCAGGATCACCACTTCGTCTCGGTAGGTGGGCACCCTTCGATTATCCTCCGTGCGCGAGAATGGGAGCGTGACCGAACCGCTCTTCACCATTCCGCTGTGGGCGGACCTCCTCGGTGTCGGCCTCGGCGGGGTGCAGGGCGCACTTTTCGCCTCCGGGTTCCAGGGGCAGCGGCGCCTCGACTGGCTGGGCGTGGCGATCATCGGCATCATGATCGGCATGGGCGGCGGTCTGATCCGCGACATCCTGCTCGGTCAGACGCCGGCGACTCTGCAGAATCAGTGGTATCTCGTCACGGCCACCGGAGCAGCGCTCTTCGGGATGCTCCTCGCGGGGCTCTTCAGCCGCCTGAACACCGTGATCGTCGTGCTCGATGCGGTCGTCATCGGAATGTTCGGCGCTTTCGGGACGAGCAAGGCTCTGGCCTTCGGGATTCCGGAGGTTCCCGCCGTCTTCATCGGCGTCTGCGCCGCGGTCGGCGGCAGCGTGCTGCGCGACATGCTGATGGGTCTTCCGACCGCGATCATGCACGTGGGTTCGCTGTACGCCGTCGCCGCCGGCGCCGGGTGCGCGTTCATCGTGATCGCGAACGGCTTCGGCATGTCGATCACACTCGCCGCGATCATCGGCATCGTGGTGACCGCCGTGATCCGTGTGCTCGCGGTGAGCTTCGACGTCTCGCTCCCGGAGCAGCGACGCATCTATCGCCGCAAGGTCGCCGCCGAGACCGGCGCCATCCCGATCGTGAAGCCGCGCGACTGAGCGGAGGCCCGGCGAGCCGCCCACCCCTCCCCGCGGGATTGACACACCTCACGTCGGAATCGCCTCGGCCTTCCGACATCACGTGCCAACCTCGCGGTGGGACGGGACTCGCAGTTGGCACCTCTCGACGGAATCGGAGGTGCATTCCGGCAAGAGGTGCCAACCACGGGCACCCGTGGGCGACGGGGTCAGACGGCGGCCAGCTCCTGCTGACGCGTGCGGATCGAGCGGTTCACGCCCGACACGATCGCCTTGAGCGATGCGGTCGAGATGTCGCCGTCGATTCCGACGCCCCACAGCCGCTGGTCCCCGACCTGCAGTTCGACGTAGGCCGCAGCCTGCGCGTCGCCGCCCGCACTGAGAGCGTGCTCGACGTAGTCGTAGACCGTGATGTCGAAGCCCTGCGCACGCAGCACCTCGACGAACGCGGCCACGGGTCCGTTGCCGGAACCCGCGACGGCCAACTGCTGCTCGTCGTCGCGCAGCACGACGTCGAGCACGACCTCGCCCGACATGTCGCTGCGGGTCTGCGTCGCGAGCAGCTCGAAGCGGCCCCACTTGGCGGCGGAGTCGTCGGCAGGCAGGTACTCGTCGTTGAAGATCGACCAGATCTGGTCGGACGTGACCTCGCCGCCTTCGGCATCCGTCTTGGCCTGAACCACGCCGGAGAACTCGATCTGCAGCTTGCGCGGCAGGTCGATCGCGTGATCCGACTTCAGCAGGTACGCGACGCCGCCCTTGCCGGACTGCGAGTTGACGCGGATGACGGCCTCGTACGAGCGGCCCAGGTCCTTCGGATCGACGGGCAGGTACGGCACGGCCCATTCGATGTCGTCGACCGTGACGCCCTCGGCCGCGGCGCGGACCTCCATGGCCTCGAAGCCCTTCTTGATCGCGTCCTGGTGCGAGCCGCTGAAGGCGGTGAAGACCAGGTCTCCGGCCCACGGGCTGCGCTCGGGCACCGGCAGCTGGTTGCAGTACTCGACCGTGCGCTTGACCTGGTCGATGTCGCTGAAGTCGATCTGCGGGTCGATGCCCTGCGTGAAGAGGTTGATGCCCAGCGCGACGATGTCGACGTTGCCGGTGCGCTCGCCGTTGCCGAAGAGGCAGCCTTCGATGCGGTCAGCCCCGGCCATGTAGCCGAGCTCGGCCGCCGCGATGGCCGTGCCACGGTCGTTGTGCGGGTGCAACGACAGGATGATGTTCTCGCGGTGGGCGAGGTGGCGGCTCATCCACTCGATCGAGTCGGCGTACACGTTCGGCGAGGCCATCTCGACGGTCGCGGGCAGGTTGATGATCACCTTGCGGTCGGGAGTCGGCTCGAAGACCTCGATGACCTGGTTGCAGATGTCGAGGGCGAACTCGAGCTCGGTGCCGGTGTAGCTCTCGGGCGAGTACTCGTAGTAGACCTTCGTGTCGGGGATGGTCTTCTCGAACTTCCGGCACAGGCGTGCGCCTTCCAGCGCGATGTCGATGATGCCCTGCTTGTCGGTGCGGAAGACGACCTCGCGCTGCAGCACGCTGGTCGAGTTGTACAGGTGCACGATGGCCTGCTTCGCACCGGCGATCGACTCGTAGGTGCGCTCGATCAGGTGCTCGCGCGCCTGCGTCAGCACCTGGATCGTCACGTCGTCCGGGATCAGGTTCTCTTCGATGAGCTGGCGGACGAAGTCGAAGTCGGTCTGGCTCGCCGACGGGAAACCGACCTCGATCTCCTTGTAGCCCATGCTGACGAGCAGCTCGAACATGACCCGCTTGCGCTCGGGCGACATCGGGTCGATCAGGGCCTGGTTGCCGTCACGGAGGTCGACCGCGCACCAGCGGGGCGCCTCGGTGATGCGAGCGTCGGGCCAGGTGCGGTCCGGCAGGTGGACGTTGATCTGCTCGTGGAACGGCCGGTACTTGTGGATCGGCATCGCTGAGGAGCGCTGAGTGTTCTGCATGATGGGCTTCTTCTCTTCGTCAAGATGTACGGGCCAACACAAGCGCCGCGACGAGGAAGGCCCTAGCTCTTAGGACTCGTCGCGGCAGCTAAGAAGAAGCAGACCGCCGAAAGGCATGCGGCAATGGTAGCAGGGAAGCTCCTGTCCCGTTCGACGGTCGTGAGACGATCGATGCGCAAGCGACACTGAGGAGTATGAGCACATCGCACCGTCGCCTCGCTCTCGCCGCGGCATCCGTCCTCGGGGTGTTCGCCCTCAGCGCCTGCGCAGGCGGGGCCGGCGACTCCCCCGCGCCGACGAACACCGCGATCCCGTCGGACAAGCGCCTCGAGAACGCCACGCCCGGCCTGCCGGAGGGCCGCGTGATCGGCGTCGGCACCGTCCTGGATGTCGCGGGCGACATGCAGCTGTGCCTGGGCGCGATCATGGAATCGTACCCGCCGCAGTGCACCGGCGTCCCGCTCGATGACTGGACGTGGGACGGCGTGGACGGCAGCGAGACCAGCGGTGAGACGACCTGGGGTGCCTATGCGGTCTACGGCACCTATGACGGGGAGCGTCTGACGAACACCGATCCGCCGATCATGCTGGCCCTGTTCGACCCGGTGGCTCCGGAGGATCCGACCGGCGGTGTGGAGGGCGCGACCGACGATGCCGAGCTCACCCGGATCCAAGACGACATCTCCGCACGCCTCGGACAGGACGCCCTCACCGTGGGCCCCGACCGCGGATACGTCTGGCTGCAGGTCGTGTGGGACGACGGCACGATCCAGGATGCTGCCGATGCCGAGTTCGGCGACGACGTGGTGATCGTGACCTCGTCGCTCCGCGAGATCGACTGACCGGTAAACCCGAATAGAGGCCTCAGGCGTCTGGGATCAACGCGAGCTTGCCGCCGGGGTGGCCGGTCGCGAGGAGGCGATGCGCCTCGGGTGCCTGGTCCAGCGCGAATGTTCGCGCCACGGGCACGACCAGGTCGCCGTTCTGCGCCAGAGCGATCAGTTCCGCGCGGACCTCGTCGCGGAACCGCGTACTGGCCGGCATCGACCCGGCGATGGCCAGGATGCCGTCGGCCCCGGCGCGGCCGAACGCGGCGATCGTGACGATGCGCCGGCGATCCGCGACGAGATCGAGCGAGACGTCCACGGCCTCATCCGTGCCGACGGCATCGAGCGCCGCAGCGATCGGCCCGCCGGCTGCGTCGCGCACCCGATCGGCGAGGCCGTCGCCGTAGCGCACGGGCACCCCTCCGAATCTGTGCACCTCGTCGAAGCGGTTCTCCCCCGCCGTCCCGATCACTCGGATACCGCGCAGCCGCGCCTGCTGCAGCACGCTCACACCGACAGCCCCCGAAGCGCCGTGCAGCAGGATCGTCTCTCCCGGCGCTGCGCCGGTGACCGCGAGCATCTCGGCCGCGGTCGTGCCGACGAGAAGGAGGTTGGAGGCCTCGGCGTGGGTGAGTGTCGTCGGCTTCGCGAACACCTTCTCGGCGGGCACCGTGAGTTGAGTCGAGTATCCGCCGCGCACGCGGAAGGCGACGACCTCGTCGCCCACGGATGCGGCGCCCGATCCGATCGCGGTGTTCGGGCCGATCGCGGTGAGTTCCCCGGATACCTCGTATCCGATCGCCGCCGGGAACTCGACCCCTGCCCGCGGGCCTGCGACATGCTTCGCATCGGCCGGATTCACGCCGGCGGCCCGCACGCGGATCGTGACCTCACCCTCGGCCGGCGCAGGCGGCTCGTACTCGACGAAGTCCCAGGTCTCCGGTGCGCCCGGGGTCCGTGCGATCCACTGCAGTGCCATGGTCACACGCTTCATTCGATGGTTCCTTCCGGGACATCCCACATCTCGTAGGAGATGATCGCTCCCGCGTCGAAGATCTCGTCCGCGATCAGCACGGTGCGTTCGACACCGACGATCCGGCCCGTCTCGCGCGAGATCAGGATGAGGTCGCTCGCTGCCCCGTCCGGGGACTGCACGCGGATGCCCGCCACCGGCCGACCGAGACGATCCGTGGAGGTGCCGAGTGCGACACCGTCGCCGGCCTCCTCCAGGAGCGAGAGAAGCTCGGCGTGCTGCGCGTTCGTCAGAGTCCACTGCTGGAGAACCGACGTGAACGCGCTCTCGACATCGAACGCTGTGGGATCGTCCGGCATGCCGAAAGCGCGGAGCATCGCGACCATGTCCTCACCGTCGTCGGCCGGCACGGTCGTCCAGGGCGTCGTGAAGTCGCCGGGTTCCATGATGAGGTCCGTGATGACCTCGCCGCTGCTCGTGACCTCGGCGGCACTGTTGGCCACGGCATCCGCGGGATCGTAGGGGACGCCTGCGATGATCGTCATCCGCCCGGAGCCGTCGGGCTCCCACGTCAGCGTCGAGAGCTTCGGCACGACCTTCGACTCCTTCTTGCCGACGTCGACCGCGAAACCCCATGACGCTGTCCGAACCGTTCGCTCCGCCGCGGAAGGACCGGCCGACGCGGCGAGAGCGGTATGCGCCTGCTCGACGACGTCGGCCACCGTGGCCTCGCCCTCGAAGTCCAGGGGCGCCGGCGTGCCCGCGACAGCGGCGACCTGGGGCGTGACCAGCGCGAAGGCGACGACCGCGGCGGTCGCGACCGCGACGAGCCCGGTCGCCCAGCCCAGAACGCGCACACGACGACGTTTCTTCGGGGCCGCCGTCGATCGGAGGATCCGATCGCGGGTCGCGATGGCGTTCGCGTCGGGAACGGCGTCGCGCGGGGTGCGTCCGGGATCCGCGTCACTCAAGGCCCTGTCGAGAACCGTGTCGTCAATCATCACCGGATGTCCCCCCCCTCCAGGCCGAGCTCCGTGCGCAGACGATCCTGCGCACGGCGAAGCGTTCTCCGCACCCTGGACTCAGAAGCGCGCAACAGCTCCGCGATCTCCCCCTCCGCGAGTCCGTCCCAGTACGTGAGCATGATGATACGCCGTTCCCTGGCGGTGAGGACCCCCACCGCCCGCACGACCTCGGCCTGCCCCACTCGTCCGGGAGGCGCGGGATCGCCGGTGACTCCCGCGTGCACCGCATCGAGCGCGGTGAGCAGCGTCAACGCACGCCCGGAACGCGCGCGCAGGCGACGCTCCGCCGCACGCAGCAGCCAGACCCGACCCATCGGTCGAGCAGGCTTCAGCCGTGACCAGGCGAGGAGGAACACCTCCGAGACGATCTCGGTCACCTCGGCGTCGTCATCGACGACGCACTCGATGTGGTGACGCACCGCCGCCCAATGATCGTCGAAGACGCGGGTGAAGACCTCGTTCCGCAGCGCTTCCGGGTCCGGGCTGCGGCCGTTCATGCCTGCGGGGTCGGCGGTCTGCCCGCCGCCCTCGACGTGGTGCCGGAACACATCTCAGAATCCGAGCCGGCCGAGCTGCTTCGGGTCGCGCTGCCACTCCTTGGCGACCTTGACGTGCAGACCCAGGAAGACCCGCGTGCCGAGGAGCTCCTCGATGCCCTTGCGCGCACGAGCTCCCACATCACTGAGCCGTTTGCCCTTGTGCCCGATGATGATGGCCTTCTGGCTGTCCCGCTCGACGACGATCGACGCGTGGACGTCGGTGAGGTCGGTGCCTTCCCGGGGCGCGATGTCGTCGATCACGACCGCGATCGAGTGCGGGAGCTCGTCCCGCACGCCGTCGAGGGCCGCCTCGCGGATCATCTCGGCGATGCGGTCCTCCTGCGACTCGTCCGTGGTCATGCCCTCGGGATACAGGGCCGGGCCCTTCGGCATGAGGCTCAGCACCTCGTCGGCCAGCACCTCGAGCTGGTCCCGCGTCAGCGCGGAGAGCGGGATGACGGCAGCCCAATCCTCGCGGAGGGCATCGACTTCCAAGAGCCTCTCGGTGATCTCGTCTCGGCCGGCGGCATCCGTCTTCGTGACGATGGCGATCTTCTTCGCCCGCGCATAGCCGTCGAGGGAGGCCGCGATGCGCCGATCGCCCGGGCCCACCTTCTCCGTCGCCGGCACGCAGAACCCGATCACGTCGACGTCGCCGAGCACCTGGTCGACGAGGTCGTTGAGGCGCTCGCCGAGCAGGGTGCGCGGCTTGTGGATCCCGGGGGTGTCCACGATGACGAGCTGACCCTCCGGGCGATTCACGATGCCGCGGATGGCACGGCGGGTGGTCTGCGGCTTCTCGCTGGTGATGGCGATCTTCTCGCCGACGAGCGCGTTCGTGAGCGTGGACTTGCCCACGTTCGGCCGGCCGACGAAGGTCACGAACCCGCTTCGGGTGTTCTCAGTCATCGTGTCGTTCTCCCTCGTCCTGCGAAGCGTCGGGCTCCGTTGCCGTGCGTTCCACGAAGACCGTGGCGATTCCTCGACCGCGGCCGCGCGATGCTCCGCCGGTCAGCGCGAGCCCCGAGACCGTCGCGGTCGCGCCGGGCTGCGGCACCTGGCCCAGGGCCTTTCCGAGCAGACCGCCGATCGAGTCGACGTCCTCGTCCTCGAGTTCGAGGCCGAAGAGATCGCCCACGTCCTCGAGCGAGAGCCGAGCGCTCACGCGGTACCGGCCATCACCGAGATCGACGAACTCCGCGGATACCTGATCGTACTCGTCGGAGATCTCTCCGACGAGCTCCTCGATGAGGTCCTCGAGTGTCACGAGCCCGGAGATGCCGCCGTGCTCGTCGATCACCAGGCACACGTGCACCGCGTCGCGCTTCATCTGCTGCAGGAGCGTCTCGGCGCGCATCGACTCGGGCACGAACGTGGCAGGGCGGGCGATGGGGCGGATGGATGCCGCGCGCCAGGCGCTGTCGTCGCGGTAGGCGAACTGCACCAGATCCTTCAGGTAGAGCACCCCGACGACGTCGTCGGCGTCGTCGTCCACCACCGGCATGCGCGACACGCCGCGGTTCAAGAACAGGGACATGGCCTCGTCAGTGGTCGCGGTGGCGTCGACGGTCACCATCTCGGTGCGCGGAACCATCACCGCACGGACGAACTGGTCGGTGAAGTCGAACACCGAGTGGATGAGGTCCCGGTCGTCCTCTTCGATGAGGTCGTTCGAGGCCGCCTCGTCGACCATGCTGAGCAGCTGGTCCTCGCTCGTGAAGGAGCTGCGCCCGGTGCCCGGGGTGACCCTGTTGCCGAGCACGACGAGCGCCTGAGCGAGAGGGCCGAGGAAGATGCGCAGCCCGCGCACGATCGACGCGGTACCGCGGATCATGCCCTCAGCGTGCTGGCGGCCGAACGACCGCGGGCTGGCGCCGACGAGGACGAACGTGATCGCAGTCATCAGCAGCGCGGCGGCGAGCATCGCCCACCAGTTGTTCTCGATCAGGATCGTGAATGCCACGGTCACGAGCACCGCAGCCGTGACCTCCGCCAGGACGCGGATGAACGCGACCGCGTTGACGTGCGCATCGAGGTCGGCGGCGATGCGGCCGAGGGCCTTCGCCCGCCGTCCTTCGGTCGCCATGTCGGCGAGGTTCGCGCGCGAGGCGACACCGTAGGCGGCATCGATCGCGGCCATCAGACCACCGAAAGCCACCAGGAGCACGGCGGCGATGAGCAGGAGGGTCGCTGTCATCGGCGGCGTTCGGCCGCGGCGAAGCCTTGGATGAGCTCCTTCTGCAGTCCGAACATCTCACGCTCCTCGTCGGGCTCGGCGTGGTCGAAGCCCAGGAGGTGGAGCAGGCCGTGGGTGGTGAGCAGGATGAGCTCGTCCATCAGTGTGTGACCGGCCGCCTGCGCCTGGGTCTCCGCGACCTGCGGGCACAGCACGATGTCGCCGAGCAGCCCCGGAGCGGTCGGACGATCTTCGGTCCCTGGACGCAGCTCGTCCATCGGGAAGCTCAGCACGTCGGTCGGACCCGGCTCGTCCATCCACTGCACATGGAGCGCCTCCATGGCACCCTCGTCGACGAGCACGATGGCCACCTCGGCGTCGGGGCTGACATGCAGCTGTGCGAGGTTGAAGTCGGTCAGCCGCTGGAGCACGGTCTCGTCGACGTCGATCGCCGACTCGTTGTTGATCTCGATCATGACTGTGCTCGTTTCATCAGGAGAGGCCTCGTTTCGGCATCCGGTCACGGGGTCCTGGGCGCTGCGCCCCTCGGCGCTCGGCGCGATTGGCGAACTCCGCCGCCTGCTCGCGTTCGAATCGCTGCGCCGTGCGCTTCTCGTCGTATTCGCTGTAAGCGTCGACGATGCGACCGACGAGGGAGTGACGCACCACGTCGGCGCTCGTGAGCCGCGAGAAGTGGATGTCGTCGATGCCGTCGAGCACGCGCGTGACGAGTCGGAGTCCCGAGGAGCCCTGCGGGAGGTCGACCTGGGTGATGTCGCCGGTGACGACCATCCGCGTGCCGAAGCCCAGGCGGGTGAGGAACATCTTCATCTGCTCCGGCGTGGTGTTCTGCGCCTCGTCGAGCACCACGAACGAGTCGTTCAGGGTGCGACCGC
This sequence comes from Microbacterium luteolum, assembly GCF_039533965.1. NCBI lineage: Bacteria > Bacillati > Actinomycetota > Actinomycetes > Micrococcales > Microbacteriaceae > Microbacterium > Microbacterium luteolum. Next base: position 250,918 of record NZ_BAAAUN010000001.1, on the reverse strand, counting down.
GCATGTATGCCAGCGGCGCGACCTCGATGGTTCCGGTGGCCATCAGCCGCGGCACGATCTCGGGGTCCATCATCTCGTTGAGCGCGTCGTACAGCGGTCGCAGGTACGGATCGATCTTGTCCGTGAGCGTGCCGGGGAGGAACCCGAGCCGCTCCCCCGCCTCAACTGCAGGACGGGTCAGGATGATGCGGGTGACCTCCTTGCGCTGCAGCGCCTGGACGGCCTTCGCCATCGCGAGATAGGTCTTGCCCGTTCCGGCGGGACCGATGCCGAACACGATCGTGTTCTCCTCGATCGCGTCGACGTACTCCTTCTGCCCGAGCGTCTTCGGCCGGATGACCTTGCCCCGCGTCGTGAGGATCGCCTCGCCGAGCACCTCGCTGGGACGCGGACCGCCCTCCTGCCTCAGCATCCGAGCCGAGTTCGAGACATCGCTCGGAGCCAGGTCGTGACCCGCCCTGGTCATCGCGAGCAGCTCGTCGACCAGGCTCTTGGCTCCGGCGACGGCCTCCCGCGAGCCGCTCAGGGTGATCTCGTTGCCTCGCACGAGGACCTGCACATCACGGTGCTCCTTCTCGAGCATGCGCAGTAACCGGTCCTGCGGACCGAGCAGCTGCACCATCGCGACGCCGTCGGCGTAGATCTTCTCGACCGACTCGGGCGGGACGCCGCCGAGGCTGCGTTCCTGCGGTTCGTGGTTGTCAGGCACCGACACTCTTCTCCGTCAGTCCGCCGGCCAGCACATGTGCGTGGACGTGGAAAACCGTCTGACCGGCGTTCGCGCCGGTGTTGAAGACGAGGCGGAAATCGCCGTCGTCCGTGTGCGTCGCCGCGAGTTCCTTCGCGAAGGCGATCATCTCGGCGAGCAGAGCCGGATCTCCGGCCGCGAGCTCGGCGACGTCGCGGTACTCCGCCGACTTCGGCACCACGAGAAGATGCACGGGCGCCTGGGGCGCGATGTCGCGCAGCGCGAAGACGCGATCGGTCTCACCGAGGATCTCCGCAGGGATCTCCCCGTTCAGAATGCGCGTGAAGATCGAGGGTTCCGTCATGGTGTCAAGTCTACTGACCGTCACGGACCGCGGTCCGTGGGTCCCGGCTCACCAGCGCCCGAGCGCGACCGACAGGAGGGCGATCGCCGCAGGACCCGCCGTCGAGGTGCGCAGCACCGTGTCGCCGAGGAGCACGCGCTCTGCACCGGCATCCGTCAGCAGGGCGAGCTCCTCGTCGGAGATCCCGCCCTCGGGACCGACCACCAGTACCAGGTCGCGCCCGTCCGGTTGAATCGCCGAGAGCCGGACCGATGCCGTCGGATCGAGCAGCAGCACGCGGTCGGTGCTCGCCCGCGCGGCGAGCTGCTTCGTGGTCACCGGTGCGGCGACCTCGGGGACCCAGGCGCGGTGCGCCTGTTTCGCCGCTTCCCGCACGATGGTCGCCCAGCGCTCCCGCCCCTTCGCGGCCTTGGGGCCTTCCCAGCGCGACACGCTGCGGCCGGCCTGCCACGGCAGGACCTCGTCGACGCCGAGCTCGCAGGCGGCCTGCACGGCGAGCTCGTCGCGATCGCCCTTCGCGAGGGCCTGCACGAGGACGATCCGCGGCGAGGGTGCCGGATGCTCGATCCTCTCCTCGATGCGCACGTCGACGAGCGACGGCGACACCTCTTCCGCGACACCGGCGAGCCACACACCGGCACCGTCGCCGACCGTGACGGCCTCGCCGACGCGGAGCCGGCGCACCACGGCCGCGTGCTTCGCCTCGGCGCCGGTCAGCGACACGACGTCTCCGACACGGGCGTCGGTCGACGACTCGACGAGGAAGTGCAGCGCCACGATCAGTGCCCGCGGAACCGGTCGCGGAGCTTGGAGAAGAGTCCCTGCTGGAACTGGGCGAGCTGCGGGCCGGGGGCCTTGGCCTTCTTCGCGAAGTCCTCGATCAGGGCGCGCTGCGCGGAGTCGAGCTTGGTCGGCGTCACGACCTGCACGCCGACACGGAGGTCTCCGCGCTGCGAACCGCGGAGCGGGGTGATGCCCCGACCCTTGATCGTCAGCACGTCACCGGACTGCACGCCGGGACGGATCTCGAGGTCGACCTCGCCGTCCAGTCCCTGGATCGAGGTCTCCGTGCCGAGGATCGCATCCGACATCGACACCTCGAGGGTCGCGAGCAGGTCATCGCCCTCGCGGCTGAAGGCCTGGTGCGCGTTCACGGACACCTCGACGTACAGGTCTCCGTTGGGGCCGCCGGCCTTGCCGACCTCGCCCGAGCCGGGGAGCTGCAGACGGAGTCCGGTCTCCACACCCGCCGGGATGTCCAGCGACACGGTGCGGCGCGAGCGCACGCGCCCCTGGCCGCCGCAGGTGCCGCACGGGAACGGGATCGTGGTGCCGTAGCCCTCGCAGGTACCGCACGGCTGAGAGGTGACGACGTTGCCGAGAAGGCTGCGCACCTGACGCTGCACGTGTCCCGAACCGCCGCAGATGTCGCAGGTCACGGGCGAGGTGCCCTCCTGGCAGCACGACCCCTGACAGGTCTCGCACAGCACTGCCGTGTCGACCTCGATGTCGCGGTGCGCACCGAAGACGACGTCGCCGAGGTCGAGCGTCACGCGCACGAGGGCGTCCTGACCCCGTTCGCGACGAGAACGCGGTCGTCCGCCGCGGCCGGCACCCTGTGCCGCGCCGAAGAACGTCTCGAAGATGTCCCCGAAACCGCCGAAGCCGCCGAAGTTGCCGGCTGCGCCGTCGCCCCCGCCCATGTCGTAGCGACGGCGCGAGTCGTCGTCGCTGAGCACGTCGTACGCGTGCGTGACGAGCTTGAACTTCTCTGCGGCCTCGTCGCCCGGGTTCACATCCGGGTGCAGCTGCCGCGCCAGGCGCCGATACGCCTTCTTGATCTCGTCGGTGGAAGCGTCTCGGGACACCCCGAGAACCTCATAGTGGTCCGCCACGATCGCCTTTCTGCGTGTGTCTCTCGTGACCGTCGCCTCAGCGACCGGCCTCGTCCTCGTCGAGCATCCGCGACAGGTAGCGGGCGACCGCCCGCGCCGCCGCGAGATTGCTCGGATAGTCCATGCGCGTCGGCCCCATCACACCGACCCTCGCCGTCCCGCTGGGGGCGGCGTAGTTGCTGGCGACGATCGACGCCTCGCCGAGACCGAACGGCTCGTTCTCGGTGCCGATGCTCGCGCCGAGCCCCTGCTCGTCGGTCACCATCTCGCCCATCAGCCGCAGCAGCGTGACCTGCTCCTCGATCGCCTCGAGGATCGGATGGATGCTGCCGCGGAAGTCCTGCTCCCGCCGCGCGAGCGTCGCGGCTCCCGCCATGACCAGACGCTCCTGACGGAACTCCCCCAGCTCCTCGATGACGACGGCGGCGAGCGTGCGCAGCGCGACGTCCTTCGTCTGGTCCTCGGCGGCGACGAGGTTCTGCAGCCGCTCGGCCGCATCGCTCACCGCCTGCCCCGTGATCAGGGCCGAGAGCCGCGCGCGCAGGACGGCGGTGTCGGCCTCGTCCACGTCGACGGGCAACGGCGTCAACCGCTGCGAGACGCCCCCCGCGTCGGTGACGAGGACGATCAGCACGCGATTCGGCGCGAGGGCCACGAGCTCGAGGTGCGTGATGTGCGCGCGAGCGAAGGACGGGTACTGCGCGAGCGCGACCTGCCCGGTCAGCTGCGTGAGCACCCGGACCGTGCGGATCATCAGATCGTCGAGGTCGGTGGGGCCCGTCAGGAACGACTCGATGGCGGTGCGCTGGGCGACGCTGAGCGGTCGCAGCTGCGCGAGATGGTCGACGAAGACGCGGTACCCCTTGTCGGTGGGCACCCGCCCCGAGGAGGTGTGCGGAGCGGTGATCAGCTCTTCGTCCTCGAGCAGCGCCATGTCGTTGCGGATGGTCGCCGCGGAGACGCCGAACGAGTAGCGATCGACGATGGAGCGGCTTCCGACGGGTTCGTGGGTCTCGACGTAGTCCTGCACGATCGCACGGAGAACCTGGAGTCCTCGCTCTGAGACCATCACCTTCCCCTTCCGCCGGCACTCGGACACTCGCTGGCACTCTGATGTTCCGAGTGCCAATCCTACCCCGCGCAGCCGAGTAAGCCCCGAAAGGCCACCCCTAAGATGGCGCTCATGACGACGACGCCGCCGACCGCGACCCTCTCCGGCGGCACCGTCCGCGGAACTCTCGAGACCGGCATCCGCCGCTTCCTCGGCATCCCCTACGCCGCCGCACCGTTCGGTGCGAACCGTTTCCGCGCCCCGCAGCCCGCGACGTCGTGGGACGGGGTGCGAGACGCCACCGAGTTCGGCCCCACCGCACCGCAGCTGCCGTACCCCGGTCCGATCGGCGAACTCCTCGGCAGCGTCCGCATCGAGGGCGACGACATCCTCACCGCGAACGTGTGGGCGCCGCAGGATGCCGCCGCCGCGCCGGTACTGCTGTGGATCCACGGCGGCGCGCTCGAACGCGGCACGGCGGCGCTCGGGCTGTACGACGGCATGCCCTTCGCACGCGCCGGGATCGTGTTCGTGTCGATCAACTACCGGTTGGGGTCCGAGGGCTTCTCGGTGCTCGACGGCGCTCCCCGCAACCTCGGTCTGGAGGATGCCGCGGCCGCCCTCGCCTGGGTCCACCGCGAGGTCGAGGCGTTCGGCGGCGACCCGGGGCAGATCACGGTGATGGGCGAATCGGCGGGAGGGGCGATCGTCGCGGGGCTCCTGGCGAAGGAGCAGTCCCGGACGCTCATCGCGCGCGCGATCATCGAATCCGGACCGCTCGAGGCGCAGGCGGCGCACAAGGCCGGCCGCATCTCCGTGCAGCTCGCGAAGCGACTCGGTGTCCGCCCGGAACGCGGGGCCTTCGCCGAGATCTCGCCCGACCGCCTGCTCGAGGCCAGGCGACAGCACGCCGCAGGATCCTCCCCGCTGGGCGGAGCACCCGGCTTCCAGTTCGCGATCGACGCGGAGAGCCTCCCGCGTTCCCCGCATGAGGTGCTGCCCGACGTCGACATCCCTCTGCTCATCGGCAGCAACACCGACGAGTACCGGCTGTGGTTCCCGCCGGCGGCCCTCGACGGCATCAGCGCGCTCAAGCTCCTCGCGGCCCGTCTCGCCCTGCGGATCCCGCGCGCCGCCGTGCAGGCGTACCGCGCGGAGTTCCCCGACGCGTCGACCGGCGAGATCTTCGGGCAGCTCGCGACCGACGTTCTCCTGCGCGCTCCGCTGACGCGTCTCGCTCGGAAGCGGACCGCGCCGACGTACGTGTATGAGTTCGCTTGGAACAGCCCGGTGCGCGACCTCCGAGCGGCGCACGCGCTCGAGCTCGGATTCGTGTTCGACCGGCTCGACGACCCCGAGGCGCAGCGCCTCGCCGGCCCGGACGCGCCACGTGAGCTCGCGGCGGAGATGCATGCGGCGTGGGTCGCGTTCGTGAAAACCGGCGACCCCGGGTGGCCGGTGCTCGGCACGGAGCGCCGGACCCGTGTGTTCGACACGACCAGCGCGACGGTTCCGCAACGGCGCACGACCGGATTGGACCTGCTGCCGACCTGAGTCAGTCGGTCAGCTCGCGCACCACCGCGTCGGCCATGAGCCGACCTCGGAGCGTCAGCTGGACGCGGCCCTTCACGGCCGCGACCGGATCGACCAGCCCGTCGGCGATGAGCCCGGCCACCCGCGTACGGTTCGCCGGGCTCACCTCGTCGATCGCGATCCCCTCCCGGATGCGGCTGAGCAGCAGGATCCGCTCCAGCAGGCGGGAATCCGCGTCGGGTCGCTCGGTGCCGGCGGCGGGAGATTCGGATGCTGCGAGCCGCTGAGCGTAGGCGGCGGGGTGCTTCACGTTCCACCAGCGGAGACCCGCGACATGGCTGTGCGCACCGGGCCCGAAGCCCCACCAGTCGCTCCCCCGCCAGTAGGCGAGGTTGTGCCGAGACCGATTCTGCTCTGCAGTCCGGCCGTGGGCGGCACACGCCCAGTTGCTCACCTCGTACCAGTCGAAGCCGGCGGCGGCGAGGCGCGCATCGGCGAGCTCGTACATGTCGGCCTGCAGGTCGTCGTCGGGCGTCGGAACCTCTCCCCGCCGGATCTGCCTGGCGAGCTTCGTGCCGTCCTCGATGATGAGGGCGTAGGCGGAGATGTGGTCCGAGTCGAGTTCGAGCGCGGCATCGATCGACGCCTCCCAGTCGGCGAGCGACTCGCCGGGCGCGCCGTAGATGAGGTCGACGCTGACCGCGAGGCCCGCGTCCTTCGCGGCGGCGACCGCCGTGCGCACGTTCTCCGGACGATGAGTGCGGTCGAGCGCGGCGAGCACGTGCGGCACCGCGGACTGCATGCCGATCGAGAGGCGGGTGACGCCGGAGGCCGCGAGAGTGCGCGCGACGTCCGGAGTCACCGTGTCGGGATTGGCCTCGACCGTGACCTCGGCACCTTCGACCAGACCGAAGGCGGATGCCGCGGCGTCCAGCATCCGCGCCAGATCACCCGCCGGGAGCAGCGTCGGCGTGCCGCCGCCGAAGAACACCGTGTCCATCGGTCGCAGGGCACCTGCTTGGCTCAGCACCTGATGGGCGAGGTCGATCTCTCCGATCAGCGTGGACGCGTAGTCCTCCTGCTTGGCACCTCGCAGCTCGCTCGACGTGTACGTGTTGAAGTCGCAGTATCCGCAGCGCACGCGGCAGAAGGGGACGTGCAGGTAGGCCGAGAACGGCACACCGAGGTCGATCGGAAGATCGTCGGGCAGCCTGCCGTCGGAGGGCGCAGGATCTCCGAGCGGGAGCGGTCCCGCCATCAGTGGTGTCTCGGCATCAGACGGGCGTCGCGTAGAGCGGCGAGATCGCGCGGAGGTAGCGGGCGAACAGCTCGCGCCGACGCCGCTTCACCAGGGCGGGGACGGTGCGGTAGAGCAGGGAGTTCGGTGCGTCGAAGGCCCGCACGGTGAACCACACCTCATCGTTGTCCTCGCGCCATTCCACGTCGAACGACTCCTCGCCGCTGACGACGGATCCGCCGACGGTGCCGAGCACGAACCCGATACGCCGGGTCTCCTCGGTGACCGAGATCACGCGGAGTTCGGAATCGGCGCGCATTCCGCCGATGCGCCCCTTCAGGTGGAGGGTCATGCCCGCGCCGACGAACGGCGTGCCCTCGGCGTCATAGCGAGGCTCGACGTCGTGCTTGCTGGGAGCGATCGGATTGCCCTCGGCGTCGAAGCTCACGCCGGCGTACGCCGGTCCCGGTGCAGGCCGGAGGTCGTCGACGGAGAGACCCGCGGCGCGCTGCGCCGTCCAGGAGAGAAGGGCTTCGCCGGCGGTCTGGAAGCGTTCGGCACCACTGCCGATCCGCCAGGAATCCTCTGCCGGGATGCTGCGCTCCGGCGGATACTGCATCAGATCGGGCGCGTGGGTCGCACCCACGGCCGCATAGTCCACCGTGTCGTCTCGGAAAGTCCCGCGCCGCATGAGTTCCAGCCTACTTCGGGTTCCCTGAGTGATCACCCCCCACGCGCCGCATACGGTCACATCCCTGTCCCCGTGACGCGCTCCCCCGGGCGCCTGAGCCTGTCGAAGGACCCATACCCCTGGGTCCCTGAGCCTGTCGAAGGGCCACGCGTTATCCACAACGCCGTCCGGGCACCCGGGCTGCGCGGCACGATGAGTCATGCCCCGGAAATACATTCTGAAATGCAATGACGGCACCTTCTACACGGGAAGCACGAACGGCGAACTCGAGTCGCGCGTCTGGCAGCACAACCATGACGATCAGTACGCTGCGAACTTCACGCGCAGACGCCGTCCGGTCGTCCTGGCTTATGCCGAGCAGTTCGACACCGTCGACGCGGCATCCCGCCGCGAGAAGCAGATCCAGGGCTGGAGCCGGGCGAAGAAGATCGCTCTGATCGAGCTGAGAGGTCACGACCTTCCTGCGCTGTCCCGGTCGCGAGGCAGCGACGCTTCGACAAGCTCAGCGCCCCAGGACGCGAACCCACGAGACGGCGACGCTTCGACAAGCTCAGCGCCCCAGGACGCGAACCCACGAGACGGCGACGCTTCGACAAGCTCAGCGACCCAGGACGCGAAGCGCCGAGGACAACCTCAGCCGGACGTGGGTCCCTGAGCCTGTCGAAGGGCCCGAAGCGCCGCATCAGCGGCGGCCTGCACGATGCGAACGTACTTCGCGTGCGTGCGGCGCTGCAGGAGCCGCACCGCCGGCGCCATCAGCATCCAGAGGAGAGTGGCCGGACGGGAGACGGACCGCGCGGTGAACACGCCGTGCTCGTCGATCAGGAAGGACTCCTCGCCGTAGATCGGATGCCCCGGCCTCGTCTCATAGCCGAACCCGCGGGCATCGGCCCACACCACCCTGATCGGCTCGACGAAGCGGATGCCGAGGAGGCGCTTCGCGAGCACCCCCTCCGCGCCGGGAACGGGTTCGCCGACCGGAACCTCGAACCCCGCACGCCGCTTGAACTCCCAGGACCGGACCAGCGCGGACACGGCTTCGACGGACTCCGGCGGTACGACCGTGGAGTGCTCCACGCCGCGCATCCCGCTCGGCACAGTGTCGAGCGGCCGACGTGTGAGGCCGCGCTCGTATGCCGGGAGCGGCATCCCTACTTCTTGTCCTTGCCGTCGACGTCACCCGAGAGTGCGGCGATGAACGCCTCCTGGGGGACCTCGACGCGACCGACCATCTTCATGCGCTTCTTGCCCTCCTTCTGCTTCTCGAGGAGCTTGCGCTTGCGGCTGATGTCACCGCCGTAGCACTTGGCGAGGACGTCCTTGCGGAGTGCACGGATGGTCTCACGCGCGATGACCCTGGCGCCGATGGCAGCCTGGATCGGCACCTCAAAGTTCTGACGAGGGATTAGTTTGCGCAGCCGCTCCGTCATGAGCGTGCCGTACGCGTACGCCTTCTCGCGGTGCACGATCGAGCTGAAGGCGTCGACCTTCTCACCCTGGAGCAGGATGTCGACCTTCACGAGGTCGGCCTCCTGCTGTCCGGAGGGCTCGTAGTCGAGGGAGGCGTAGCCCTGCGTCTTCGACTTGAGCTGATCGAAGAAGTCGAAGACGATCTCGCCGAGCGGCATGTTGTAGCGGAGCTCGACGCGTTCCTCGGAGAAGTACTCCATGCCGAGCAGCGTTCCGCGGCGCCCCTGGCACAGTTCCATGACCGTGCCGACGTAGTCCTTCGGCAGCAGGATCGCCGCCTTCACCATCGGCTCGGAGACGGATCCGATGCGTCCGTCCGGGTACTCGCTCGGGTTGGTGACCGTGACCGTCTCGCCGGTGTCGGAGGTGAGCACCTCGTAGATCACGCTGGGCGCGGTGGTGATGAGGTCGAGACCGAACTCGCGTTCGAGGCGCTCCGTGATGATCTCGAGGTGGAGAAGACCGAGGAATCCGCAGCGGAAGCCGAAGCCGAGCGCGACCGAGGTCTCGGGCTCGTACGCGAGCGAGGCGTCGGAGAGCTTGAGCTTGTCGAGCGCCTCGCGGAGCTCGGCGTAGTCGCTGCCGTCGATCGGGTAGACACCCGAGAAGACCATGGGCTTCGGATCGGTGTAGCCGGGAAGCGGCTTGTCCGACGGCCGACGCGCCGTGGTGACGGTGTCGCCGACCTTCGACAGACGCACGTCCTTCACACCGGTGATGAGGTACCCGACCTCGCCGACGCCCAGACCCTTGGTCGGTGTCGGTTCCGGGCTCGAGACGCCGACCTCCAGCGCCTCGTGGTTCGCGCCGGTCGACATCATCTGGAGGCGCTCGCGCGGCGCGAAGCTGCCGTCGATCATGCGCACGTAGGTGATGACTCCCCGGTACGCGTCGTACACCGAGTCGAAGATCATCGCGCGGGCAGGAGCATCGGCGTCGCCGACCGGTGCCGGGATCTCCTTCACGAGCCGGTCGAGCAGCTCCTCGACACCGACGCCGGTCTTGCCGGAGACGCGCAGGACGTCCTCGGGCTTGCCGCCGATGAGGGATGCCAGCTCCTTCGCGTACTTCTCCGGGTCGGCCGCGGGGAGGTCGATCTTGTTGAGGACAGGGATGATGTGAAGGTCGTTCTCCAGTGCCAGGTAAAGGTTCGCGAGCGTCTGGGCCTCGATGCCCTGCGCCGCGTCGACGAGGAGGATGGCACCCTCGCATGCCGCGAGCGATCGGGACACCTCGTAGGTGAAGTCGACGTGGCCAGGGGTGTCGATCATGTTGAGCGCGAAGGTCTCGCCCTCGATCTCCCACGGCATCCGCACCGCCTGGCTCTTGATCGTGATGCCGCGCTCGCGCTCGATGTCCATCCGGTCCAGGTACTGCGCGCGCATGTCACGGTCGGAGACCACCCCGGTGATCTGGAGCATGCGGTCGGCGAGAGTCGACTTGCCGTGATCGATGTGGGCGATGATGCAGAAATTGCGGATCTGCGCGGGCGGCGTCGCGGCAGGCTGAAGAGGAGTGAGGGCGCGTGGTGACATGTCCCGTCGATTCTACGGTCAGGGCAGGCCAATGCTCGATTCGCCCCAGGTGCTGATATTCTGCCGAGGTTGCCCGGGAGCAATCCGTGACACCGGATCCCGAGAGCGATAGGACTCCGTCACAGACCTCGTGCAGGGCGTCGCGTCGCGCAAAGAGGTGGATGGTGATTGAATGTCTACCCGGCTCAGCGTTGCGTCGGCGATCCCGCGCATCTCTGTAAAAGAGAAAGAATCATCACCTTGATCAAGTATCTCGTGCGCCGTGCACTCGGCTGGCTGCTCATGATCGTGGTCGCGACGAACATCACGTACTTCCTGGCGTGGGGGTTCCTCGACCCGCGCAGCAACTACGTGGGGCGTCGTCCGCCGCTGACCGAAGAGCAGATCGTCAATACGCTCGCTCCGCGCAACCTCAGCGACACCGTTCCGCTCATCGAACGGTGGTGGACCTGGCTCACCGGCATCCTCCTCCGCTGGGACTGGGGCGTCAGCCCCACGGGAGGCTCGGTCAACGAGCAGGTCGCGTACCGGATGTGGGTCAGCGCCGAGCTCGTCCTGGGTGCGACGATCCTCACGACCGTCCTCGGAATCGCGCTGGGCGTCTACACCGCCTCGCGTCAGTACAAGCTCGCCGACCGGATCGGTCAGGCGACCAGCATCATCACGATGAACATCCCGATCGTGGTCGCGGCATTCGCGATCGTGCTCCTCGCGATCGGTCTGAACGACGCCACCGGCGTCCGCATCTTCTACGTGACGGGCAACGCGAGCCGAGGTGTCGAAGGCTTCTTCCCCGTCCTCATAGACGTCCTCCAACATCTGACCTTGCCGACGATAGCTCTCGTGGTGATCGGCTACGCCGGCATCCACTTCCTGCAGCGGTCGCTCCTCCTCGACAACATCGGCGCCGACTACGTGCGCACGGCACGAGCCAAGGGGCTGACGAAGCAGCAGGCGATCCGCAAGCACGCCCTGCGCACCTCGCTGATCCCCGTCGCCACGCAGGTCGCCTTCACGATCCCCGCCATCTTCACCGGGGCGGTCCTCACCGAGACGATCTTCGCCTGGAACGGCATGGGCAAGTACTTCATCGAGACCATCACCAAGAACGACATCCACGGCACGGTCGCGGTCGCGGCCTTCGGTGCCGTGCTCACCGCGATCGGCGCCATCCTCGCCGATGTCGCCGTGGTGGTGCTCGATCCTCGAGTGAGAGTGAGCTGACATGACCTCGGAAATGATCGATCCCACCGTCGAAGCCTCGACGGCAGCTCCCGGCCCCGAGACGACGCGGGTCGCGACCCGGCGACTGTCCAAGTGGACCCTGTACTCCCGGCGTTACGCCCGCAACAAGGGTGCGGTCGCCGGCCTCATCATCTTCGCCCTGCTCGTCCTCTTCGCCATCATCGGACCGCTCATCGCGCGCTACGACCACGTCGAACTCGACTTCCTCGCTCTCAGCACCGGGCCCACGGCAGAGCACTGGTTCGGCACGAACAACGCCGGCAACGATCTGTTCGCCCAGGTGGCGGTCGGTCTGCAGCGCTCGCTGATGATCGCGGTGAGCGTGTCGGTCGGCGTGACGATCGTCTCGGCTCTCGTCGGAACCGCGGCCGCCTACTTCGGCGGGTGGACCGAGCGCATCACCCTGCTCGTCATCCACTTCATGATGGTGATCCCCTCGTTCCTCATCCTGGCGATGATCTCGAACAAGTCCGGCGGCGACTGGCGCGTCATCGCGCTCATCATGATCTTCGTGATCGGCTGGTACTTCCCCGCTCGCGTGATCTGGACGCTCGCTCTGTCTCTGCGCGAGCGCGAGTACGTGAGCGCCGCCCGCTACATGGGCGTTCGCGGCTTCCGCATCGTGCTGCGCCACCTGCTGCCGAACATCGGCTCGCTCCTCGTGATCAACTTCACCCTGGGCGTCGTCAACGCGGTCGTGGCCGAGACCGGCCTGTCGTTCCTCGGGTTCGGCGTCAAGATCCCCGACGTCTCCCTCGGCGCGCTGATCGGCGCCGGCTCGAGCTCGCTGATCACCTCGCCCTGGTTGTTCTACTTCCCCGCCGCCGCGCTCACCCTTCTCACCGTGTCGATGGCGCTCGTCGCCGACGGCCTGCGCGATGCCCTCGATCCCACGTCTGCGGCTGGAGGCCGAGCATGAGCAACGTACTCTCCGTCCGCGATCTCGCGGTCAGCTTCGCGTCAGAGGCGGGCCGCGTCGATGCGGTGCGCGGTGTGTCCTTCGATCTCGAGGCCGGCAGGACCCTCGGCATCGTCGGCGAGTCCGGGTCCGGCAAGTCGGTCACGTCCCTCGCGATCATGGGGCTCCTCGACGAGAACGCCAAGGTCACCGGGTCGATCATGTACGAGGGCAAGGAGCTTCTCGGCATGACCGACAAGCAGCTCTCCGTGATCCGCGGCAACGGCATGTCGATGGTCTTCCAGGATCCGCTGACATCCCTCACGCCGGTGTTCACCATCGGTGATCAGCTCATCGAGGCGCTGACCGTGCACCGGAGCCTGTCGAAGAAGGATGCCTGGAACCGCTCGGTCGAGCTGCTGAAGCTCGTCGGGATCACCGAGCCGGAGCGACGGATGAAGTCGTTCCCGCACGAGTTCTCCGGCGGCATGCGCCAGCGCGTCGTGATCGCCATCGCGATGGCGAACGATCCGAAGCTCATCATCTGCGACGAGCCCACGACCGCCCTCGACGTGACGATCCAGGCACAGATCCTCGACCTCATCGAGAAGGCCCAGCAGGAGACCGGCGCCGCGGTCATCATGATCACCCATGACATGGGTGTCGTCGCCCGCACCGCGGACGACGTCATGGTGATGTACGCCGGGAAGCCCGTCGAGCAGGCTCCCGTGCACGAGCTGTTCCACAAGACCCGGATGCCGTACTCGATCGGTCTGCTCGGAGCGATCCCGCGCGTCGACAAGGCGGAGAAGGAACCTCTCACACCGATCAAGGGCAACCCGCCGCTGCTCATCAACCTGCCCGATGCGTGCCCCTTCGCCGACCGCTGCCCCATCGTGATGGACGCGTGCCGCACGAGGGAGCCGGAACTCCTGCCGGTCGCGACCGGTTCCAGCGACCTCCACCGCGCCGCCTGCATCCGCGCCCACGAGATCGAGGACGGCGGCCTCCTCGGCGGCATCCCCGTGTACCCCGTCCGCGAGGTACCGGAGAGCCCGCTGGCGAAGCTTCCCCGCGAGGAGCGGCCCATCACGCTCGAGGTCAAGAACCTCACCAAGACGTTCCCTCTTCTCAAGGGCGCGTTCCTGAAGCGCAAGGTCGGCGAGGTGCACGCGATCAAGGGCGTCAGCTTCGATGTGCGCGAGGGCGAGACGATGGCGATCGTCGGCGAGTCCGGGAGCGGCAAGACGACGACGCTCCTGCAGATCATGGACATGGTCAAGCAGACCGACGGCGACATCGTCATCGCCGGCACGAGCGTGAACGACATCCACAGCCACAAAGTCGAGCGTCAGCTGCGCCGCGACATCCAGATCGTCTTCCAGGACCCGATGGGAGCGCTCGACCCGCGCATGACGGTCGCCGACATCATCTCGGAGCCGCTCTTCGCGATCGGGACCCCCAAGGAGGAGGCGCACCGCCGGGTCGACGAGCTGATGGACCTCGTCGGGCTGAATCCCGCGCACAGCGACCGCTTCCCGCAGGCGTTCTCCGGAGGACAGCGACAGCGCATCGGCATCGCCCGTGCCCTGTCGACCAACCCGAAGATCGTCGTCCTGGATGAGCCGGTGTCGGCACTCGACGTCTCGATCCAGGCGGGCGTGATCAACCTCCTCGACGAGCTGAAGGCGAAGCTGGGGCTGTCGTACCTGTTCGTCGCGCACGACCTGTCCGTCGTGCGGCACATCGCGGACCGCGTGGCGGTCATGTATCTCGGTGACTTCGTGGAGCACGGCGACGTCGACGACGTCTTCGAGAACCCGCAGCATCCGTACACGAAGGCGCTGCTCTCGGCCATCCCCGTTCCCGATCCCGACATCGAACGCACGCGCCAGCGCGTGGTTTTCGATGCCGAGACCATGAGCACCCGCGCCGTGACGGCCTGAGACACGACCACGAAAATCCGCGGAACGATGCTGTGGTCACCGTCCGATAACGGTTAGGCGGTATTCACTGTCGCCCGCTGTGGTTCGGAACAAGGCGAACTATTCTTCCCTTTATGAATCGCCGAAAGGCGGAAGGAGCACCATGAAGAACAAGAAGTTGTTGGGGGCCATCGCGATCAGCGGCGCCCTCGCACTCGCCCTCGCGGGTTGCGCGAGCGGCTCCGGGAACACCGGCGGCGGGGACAACGGCGGCGGCGAGACCGTCGAGACCAAGGCAGCGGACTACAACCCGCAGCCCCGCGAGAACCTGAAGGAGGGCGGCGAGGTCAACTTCGAGATCAACGAGGTCCCGGAGCAGCTCAACGCCTTCAACAGCGACGCCAGCGCCGACACGGCGCGCCTGTGGTACTACTACATGCCGCAGCTCCTCCTCGTCAGCCCGGAGGGTGAGGTCACGAAGAACGACGCGTACCTCGACGCCTACGAGATCGGCGAGGACGGTGGCAACACGACGCTGACCTTCACGTTCACGGACGAGGCCCACTTCAACGACGGCACCGACATGGACTGGACCGCCATCGACGCGACGTGGAAGGCGAACCGCTCGACCGAGGAGGGCTACAACCCGAACGCGACCGACGGCTACAAGCAGATCACGTCGGTCGAGGAGGGCGACTCCGTGAAGACCGCGGTCGTCACCTTCGACGGCATCTACGCATGGCCGTCCATGGCGTTCCTCACGGGTGGTGTCCTCAACCCGAAGCACGCTGATGTCGAGACCTTCAACAACGCCTACATCGGCAACCTCAACGCCGAGTGGGGTGCGGGTCCGTACACCGTCGACGAGTTCGACGCGAACGCGGGCTTCGTCTCGTTCAAGCCGAACCCCGAGTGGTGGGGCAACGCGCCGCTGCTCGACAAGGTGACCTTCACGGCGCTGGAAGACGACGCCGCGATCAACGCCTTCAAGAACGGCGAGATCGACCAGGTCGAGGCCGGCAGCCAGGAGCGCCTGGCCCAGGTCGAGGACGTCGACGGCGCTGTCGTCCGTCGCGCTCAGCAGACCGCCAAGACGGTCCTCATGGTCGACGGCGACAAGCCGCAGTTCGCAGACCTCGAGGTGCGCAAGGCGTTCTTCATGGGAATCAACATCGACCAGCAGAAGCAGATCGCCTGGAACGGCCTCGGCTACGAGGAAGAGGCGGCCGGCTCGCTGAACATGTACTCCTTCCAGGACGGGTGGTCCGACGCGTTCGGCGAAGCCGGTCTGAAGTACGACGTCGACGGCGCCAAGAAGCTCCTCGACGACGCAGGCTGGGTCGAGGGCGATGACGGCATCCGCGAGAAGGACGGCGTCAAGTTCACGGTCGTCTACCCGATCTTCAGCAACAGCCCCGTGCAGGAGGCGCTCGCGAAGTCGCTGCAGGCTCAGCAGAAGGAGATCGGCATCGATGTGCAGATCGAGGTCCGCGCGTCGGCTGACTTCTCCGACGACTTCACGTCGAAGAACTGGGACATCTTCGGTCTCCGCTTCACCGACTCCGACCCGTTCGGACCGGCGTGGATGTGCCAGATCTACTGCTCCGACAGCGGTCTGAACCTGTCCGCCACCGGCAACGCCGAGATGGACAAGGAGATCGCTGACGAGGTCGAGTCGCAGAAGGACGCCAAGAGCTGGACCGAGGCTGCCATGAAGCTCGAGCCGAAGCTGATCGAGAAGACCTGGGGCGTCATCCCGCTCTACAACGGTCCGTCGGTCTACGTGGCCCAGAAGGGTCTGGCGAACCTCACGCCGGAGCCGTACGTCGGACTGGACCTCTTCGGAGTCACTCCCGTCGAGAACCTCGGCTGGGAGAAGTAATTCCCCGGGGACACTGAGCTCGTCGAAGTGCCCCGGAGCGGGGTCGGTGGTTCATCCACCGGCCCCGCTTTCCTTATGCTGAACGCGTGAACGTCCAGATCGTCTTCGTGCACGGCATCCGCACCTCTGCGACCATGTGGCGCTCCCAGGTCGCGTATCTCGACGAGCATGGGTATTCGTCCACCGCCGTCGACCTCCCCGGTCACGGCTCGCGCATGCACGAGGACTTCACCCTCCACGAGGCACTGCACACGATCGATGCCGCGGTGCGCGCAGCGGCCGAGAAGGGTCCGGTGCTGCTCGTCGGGCATTCGATGGGCGGGCTGTTGTCCCTCACCTACGCGGGTGGCGCGCAGACGCCTCCGGTCGCCGGCCTGGTCGCGGCCGCCTGCACGTCGCTCCCCCGCGGCGCCGGGCTCTCCGCCTACCGTCTGCTCTTCCGCGCCGTCGATTCGCTCCCGGATCGCGGAATGTGGATCACCCGCCGCATGCTGGCCGCAACCATCCCCGCCGAGAACCGCGCCGACTTCGCCGCCGGCGGCTACGCCCTGGACACGCAGGATGCCGCGCTGCGCAGCCTCTCCACCCTCGACGTCGCGACGGCCGTCGAGCGGATCAGGATCCCGCTGTGGTTCGTGAACGGCCAGTACGACCAGCTGCGGGCGAACGAGCGCCTGTTCCAGCGCCTCGCCCCGCAGGCGGAGCTCATCGTCGTACCGCGGACGACGCATCTCGTGACGGCGATGCGGCCGCGCGTGTTCAACGCCGTGCTGGAGCTGGCTATCGCGACGATCGCCCAGGCCGACGCATCATGACCGCGCAGGCTGCCGTGCGAACGCGGTGAGGACACCGCCGACGAGCGACAGCACAGCGGCAGCCACGAACACGAGCCAGAACCCGCCGACGAGCGCGACGAGTCCGGCGCCCAGCACCGGACCGATCAGCTGACCCAGTGCCGCCGTGACGTTGACGATGCCGAGATCTCGTGCGTGGTCCTGCTCGTCGGGGAGCAGGTCGGCGGCGAACGCGAGCCCCACAGTCGAGAACGCGCCGTACCCGAGCCCCATCAGCGCGGCCGCGACCATCGTCATCTCGAAGGTGGGCACGAGTGCGATCGCGACGCCGGATGCCGCCTGGACGACGGTCGCAGCGACCGTGAGCGCACGACGGTTGCCGGTGCGGTCGGAGACGATGCCGGTGAGCACCGACGCGATCACCACGAACACCGTGTAGACGAGGATGAGCAGCAGCAGGTTGTCCTGCGCGGCCGCACTCGGCTGCCCGAGTCCGTGCAGCAGGAAGAACAGGAAGAGCGCCGTGCCGAGCGCGTTGCCGATGTTGGTCACCAGCCGGCCGGAAAGCATCCAGGCGAAGTCGCGATCACGGAGCGACGCGAGTGTCTTGCGCCCTGCGCCCTTCGGACGCATCTCTGCCGTCCCCGGAGGGTCGGGCAGCAGCAGAGCGGATGCCGTGCCGATCACCGCGATGATGCCGGCCAGCAGCAGGTATCCGGCGACGATGTCGAGGCCGAGGAGCACGACCAGGCCCACGCCCAGCACGATGCCGACGGCCTGACTCGAGCCGACCGCGGCGGCAGCCGCTCCGCGCTGCGTGGTCGGCAGCTGGTCCGCGATCAGCGCGGTGAAAGCCGCGGACGAGACGGCGACGCCGATCGAGACGCCCACCCATCCGGCACCGACCGCCCAGGGACCGCTCGCGAAGCTGGTGAGCACGAGGCATACCGCGGTGAGCCAGACTCCCCCGAGCGCCCAGGGCCGCCGGCGGTGTCGTCCGGCGGCGGCGCGATCGGAGAGCGCCCCTGCCAGGGGACCCGCCACGATGCCGGCGAGCCCGCCGATCCCGAGCACGAGCCCGGAGGAGACCACCCCGCGGATCCAGTCATCCTCGGGGGTATCGAGCTGGAGGGGCAGGAGAAGCTGCACCGGCGTCAGCTGCACGGTCCAGATGGCGAGCCACGCGAGCGTGAACAGGGACATCCATCGCGCGCCAGCCCTGGTCGCACCGCTCATCGTGTCTCCTCCTGGCGTGCTGCTGCGGAACGTGCGCTCGCGATGAGGTCGCGATACCAGTCGTACGATGCCTTCGGGGTGCGCTCCCCCGTCTCGAAATCGACGTGGACGAGGCCGAAGCGCTGCGTGTAGCCGTCCGCCCACTCCCAGTTGTCGAGGAGAGACCACACCGTGAACTCCTCGACGGGAACGCCGGCCGCGATCGCCTCTCCCACCGCGGCGATATGACCTGCGAGGTAGCCGATCCGGTCCGCATCCTCGACGCGTGCGGCGCGATCGGGCTCGGGGAACGAGGCGCCGTTCTCGCCGATGATGACGGGAGGGAGGTGCGGATGCCGCGTGTGCAGGTCGATCAGGAGATCGCGCAGCGCCTCCGGCATGATCGGCCACTCGGGTCCGAATCCGGTGACGGCGACGCCCGGTGTCGGCACGATGTCGAACGGGATGGGGCTCGACGCATCTGCGGCGGTGACGGTGGTCGGGTTGTAGAAGTTGATGCCGTAGAAGTCGATCGACGCCCGGATCGCTTCGAGATCGCCGTCCTGCACCGGCATGGCAGGAAGCCCCCAGGCCGCAAGGTCGGGATACCTGCCGGCCAGGAGCGGCTCGCTGAACACCCGGTTGTGGATCATGTCGTAGAGAGCTGCCGCACGACGGTCCTCTGCCGTGTCGTTCAGAGGAAGCACCCAGGTGTGGTTGTTCACCAGGCCGACCTGGGCGGAGCCGTGGGATCGGATGGCCTCGGCGGCGCGCGCGTGCGCGAGGAGCTGGTGGTGAACGGTCGGCAGGGCGTCGAACAGCAGCTGCTTCCCGGGGGCGAGCGCACCGACCGCATAGCCCTGCAGCGTGGTCATCGCCGGCTCGTTCAGCGTGTACCACTGGGCGATGCGATCGCCCAGTCGGTCGACCACGATCGCGGCGTAGTCGGCGAAGCGGTCGACCGTGTCACGACGGAGCCATCCGCCCTCGGCCTCGACGGCGCTGGGCATCTCCCAGTGATACAGAGTCGGAAAGGGATCGACACCGGCTTCCAGCAGGAGATCCACGAAGCGCGAGTAGTGGTCGAGGGCCGCGGTGTTCGCCGCTCCCCTGCCATCGGGCTGCACACGCGCCCACGGGATCGAGAAGCGGTAGCGATCGAGGCCGAGGCCGGCGGCGAGAGACACGTCCGCCTCCGGATGCCGATAGCTGTCGCACGCGGGATCGGCCGTGGAGCCGTCCTTGATCGCGCCGGGAGCCTCGAGGTAGTCGTCCCAGATCGATCGACCGCTGCCTTCAGCACCACGGACCCCTTCGATCTGGAAGGCGGATGTCGCAGCGGACCAGCGGAATCCCGCGGGCAGAGACGAGCGGGTGGGGACGGCGGTCATGTGGCTCCTCGACATCGGTGTCCGGATAAGGTTGATTCTGCACCCGGTACCAGCGTTTCCGCGACTCAGTACCGCTTCTTGCAGCCGTTTCGCGTGATCGAGTCCTCTGCTGATAGACTCGACTCTTGGCTTGCGTGTGGGTTCTTCCCATACGACCGCTGTGCAGCAGCCCTCTTCTGCTGCCAGCATTTCCCATCACTCCTGTACAGAAGGTTCCACACGTGGCAAACATCAAGTCGCAGATCAAGCGCAACAAGACCAACATCAAGGCGAACGAGCGCAACAAGGCCGTGAAGAGCGAGCTCAAGACGCTCATCCGCTCGACCAAGACCGCCGTCGCCGCCGGCGACAAGACCGCTGCCGAGGCCACCCTCAAGAAGGCCGCCGTCAAGCTCGACAAGGCCGTCAGCAAGGGCGTTCTGCACAAGAACCAGGCCGCGAACCGCAAGTCGGCTCTCGCCAAGCAGGTCTCCGCTCTCTGAGCGAACGCTTCTGCTCACTGAGCATCAGCTTCTGAATCAGCCCGCCTCACCGAGGCGGGCTTTTTCGTGCCCGCCCTATGCCCCGAAGGGCTCACGGGTGGCGATGACGGTCACCATGCGCTCGAGGGCGAAGATCGGATCGCGCGCGGCGCCCTTGACCTCGGCGTCGGCGCGCGCGGTCGCCTGGATCGCCATGCCGAGCGAGCGTTCGTTCCAGCCGGCCAGGTCGCGCCGTGCGCGATCGACCTGCCAGTCCTTCATGCCGAGGCGCTGAGCCAGCTGCCTGCTGGGTTCTCGATTGCCCGCCACCCGCGCCATGCCGCGGAGCTTCATGGCGAATGCCGCCACCATCGGCACGGGGTCGGCACCGGAGGACAGCGCATGACGCAGCGCGATCAGCGCCTCGCCGTAACGACCGGCGATCGCCGTGTCTGCGACGACGAACGCCGAGACCTCGACCCGACCGCCGTAGTACCGGGTGACGGTGTCTTCCGTGATGTCGCCCTCGACGTCGCCGATCAGCTGCTGGCACGCCGCGGCGAGTTCGGTGAGATCGTCGGCGAAGGCCGAGACGAGCGCTCGCAGTGCGGGCGGCGCGATGCGCTTCTTCGCCGAGCGGAACTCGCCCGCGGCGAAGTCGACCCTGTCGCTGTCGCGCTTGATCGCCGGAACCGCGATCTCGATACCGCCCCCGGTGCCGGAACGGAGCGCGTCGAGGAGCTTCTTGCCGCGGACGCTCGCCCCCGTGTGCCGCAACACGACCGTCGCACCCTCCTGAGGGTGGTCGAGGTACGACACCGCTTCCTGGATGAACGCGTCGGTGCACTTCTCGACGCCCGAGACGCGAACGAGCCGCGGCTCACCGAACAGGGACGGCGAGGTGAGCGACAGCAGGGTGCCGGGTTCGTAGTCGTCGGCCCGCACGTCGCTGACCTCGAGTGATGGATCCTCAGCACGCAGGTAGTCGCGCACGCCCGCGATCGCGCGCTCGGCGCAGATCTCCTCCGGACCGGAAACGAGGACCAGCGGTGCCGGATGCGGCTCGCGCCACGACACCTGCGGGATCTTCCCCGCTTTGGCGCCGCCACGGGAAGGAGGACGCGAAGCTGCCATGGATCCAGACTACCGGTGGCCACGGACGCGGCGACGGCGCGGTCCCGGCGCCCCGGTGCTCCGCCCTCGACTATTCGAAGCGGATGGTGTTGCGGAGCTCGCCGATGCCGTCGACCGCGGTCGTCACGACGTCGCCGTCACGAAGCCAGCGCGGATCATCCATGCCGAGGGCGACGCCGCCGGGCGTGCCGGTGAGCACGATGTCGCCGGGACGCAGGACGGTGATCTGAGAGACGTAGGCGACCAGATCCGCCGCATCGAAGACGAGCTCCGCGGTGTCACCGTCCTGCATGATCACGCCGTTGACCGCGCAGGTGATGCGCAGACCGTCCTTCGGCTCGATCTCGTCGGCCGTCACCAGCCACGGACCCAGCGGATTCGTCGCGTCGAACGCCTTGCCCTGCAGCCACTGCAGCGTGCGCTGCTGCCAGTCGCGCATCGACACGTCGTTCGCGACCGCGTAGCCGAGGATCGCCGCACTGGCCTGTTCCCGGTCGGCGCGGTGCACCTCCGCCCCGATGACGACCGCGAGCTCGGCCTCCCAGTCGACGCGGTCGGTGTCGTGCACGATGATCTCGTCGAACGGGCCGGTGAGAGTGTCGGCGAACTTGGCGAAGAGTGTCGGGAACTCCGGGACAGGGCGCCCGGTCTCGACGATGTGGTCGCGGTAGTTGAGTCCGCAGCAGAAGATCTTCGCCGGACGCGGCACCGGGGTGGCGAAGGCACCCTCTTCGACGGCCGATCTGGCGGGATCCCGCAGCGCCTCATCGGCGCGCTCTCGCCAGTCCGGCGCAGAGAACAGCCGCTGAGCGTCCGTCTCCTCGAGCAGGACCCAGCCCGCGTCGTCGCCGACGGCGGCGCGCGTGCCGTCGCCGTGGCGCACGGTGGCAAGCCTCATCCGTTCGCCTCGTCGCCGATGTGCGCGACCCCCTGGATCTCGATCAGTGCCTCCGCCTGCCAGAGCCTGGTCACGCCGATGCCGGCCATAGCCGGATACTCGGTGCCGGCCAGCTGGCGCCAGACCCGTCCGATCTCACGGCCGTTGCGCTGGTAGTCCTCGACATCGGTGAGGTAGATAGTGACATCGACGAGGTCGCTGGGACGCCCGCCGGCGGCATCCAGCGTGGTCAGGACGTTCGAGAACGCCTGCGCGAACTGCTCGACGATCCCGCCGGGCACGATCGCGCCGGTGGCATCCATGGCCGTCTGGCCGCCGAGGTAGACGAACTCCCCGGCGCGCACGCCGTGGGCGAAGCCGCTCGGCTTGATCAGGGCGGGCGGGTTGATGATCTGTCTGGTCATGTCGGTTCTCTCCTGGGTCCGTCGTCGTGTCGTGTCGCGCCTCAGCGCGCGAGGGTCTCGGTTCGCGCCGGCGTCCAGCGCCGGTGTGCGGTCGCCTCAACCCCGCCCTGCGCGTCCCGCACCAGCGAGAGCCGTGGTCGCACCGCATCGGTGCGGGCGCTCGGCGGCTTGCGCGATCCCGCGCGGAACGGATCGACCCAGTCTGCTCCCGCACCGCGGTAGCCCTGGTCGGCCGCAGCGTGAAGGGTCCATTGGGGATCCCACAGGTGCGTACGGCCCAGCGCCACCATGTCGGCGCGTCCGGCGAGCAGGATCGAGTTCACATCGTCGTAGCTCGACACCGCGCCCACCGCGATCACCGTGACGCCGGCCGCCGCGGCGACCCGGTTCCTGATCGCGTCCGCGAAGGGCGTCTGGTAGCTGCGGCCGAACTGCGGCCGCTCGTCCTTCGAGATCTGGCCGGAGGAGACGTCGATGCCATCGGCTCCGTGCTCGATGAATGCTCGGGCGATCTCCACGGCCTCGTCGATCGTGTTGCCGCCTTCGATCCAATCGACCGCCGACAGACGCACGGTGAGCGGGCGCTCCACCGGCCACGCGGCGCGCATGGCATCGAACACCTCGAGGGGATAGCGGAGCCGGTTCTCGAGGCTGCCGCCGTACTCATCCGTGCGCTGGTTCGAGACGGGCGAGAGGAAAGACGAGATCAGGTAGCCATGCGCGGCGTGCAGCTCCGCGAGGTCGAAACCCGCTTCCGCCGCACGCCGGGTCGCGGCGACGAACTCGTCGCGCACCCGTTCCATCGTGGCGCGGTCGATCTGCCGAGGTACCTGGTTGACCGGTCCGTAGGCGAGGGCCGACGGTGCGATGACCTCCCAGTTGTCCGCATCGAGCTGCCGGTCCATGCCCTCCCACATCCGCTTGGTGGATCCCTTGCGG
Organism: Microbacterium luteolum; assembly: GCF_039533965.1. Classification (NCBI taxonomy): domain Bacteria; kingdom Bacillati; phylum Actinomycetota; class Actinomycetes; order Micrococcales; family Microbacteriaceae; genus Microbacterium; species Microbacterium luteolum. The sequence continues at coordinate 227,268 of NZ_BAAAUN010000001.1, read as the reverse complement.
CCGGAGTGCCCGATCTGCACGCCGACCTTCGCCGTGGACTGCTCGTGCGCGTAGGAGACGATCCGCCGCCACGCCTCCGTCTGCTCGTCGGTGTAGAGCCCGGCGCAGCCGGGTGTGATCCGGCCCTCGGCCGAGACGCAGACCATCTCCGTCATCACCAGGCCCGCTCCACCCATGGCCTTCGAGCCGAGATGCACGAGGTGGAAGTCTCCCGGCACCCCGTCGACGGACGAGTACATGTCCATCGGCGACACGACGATGCGGTTCTTCAGCTCCAGACGTCCGATCCGATGGGGACGGAACATCGCCGGCTCATCCGGCTCCCTGGCAGGAAGTGCCGCGCCCTGCACGATGTCCGCGGCGAACGCCGGATCGCGCACGGCGAGGTTCTCGAGCGTGATGCGGCGGCTGCGGGTGAGCAGGTTGAACGAGAACTGCAGCGGATCCTGATCCGCGTACTGGCCGATCTGCTCGAACCACTCCAGCGATGCCTGCGCGGCGCGCTGGGTCGATGCGACGACGGGCCGCCGCTCCGTCTCGTATGCGGCGAGCGAGTCGCTCAACGAGGTGTGCTCGTGGAGGCAGGCGGCCAGCGCCAGGGCATCCTCCATCGCGAGCTTCGTGCCGGAACCGATCGAGAAGTGCGCGGTGTGCGCAGCGTCCCCGAGGATCACGAGGTTCTGGTGATGCCAGTGCTCGTTGCGGACGGTGGTGAAGTTCAGCCACTTCGAGTTGTTCGTGAGGACCTCGTGCCCGTCGAGCACGTCGGCGAAGAACTCGCGGATCTTCTCGACCGAGTACATGTCGCTGACCCCAGGGGGGAAGATCTCGCCCTCGGTCGCGTCGAAGCCCGCCGCGCGCCAGACGTCCTCGTGCATCTCGATCAGGAACGTGCTGCCCTGATCGGAGTACGGGTACCCATGGAGCTGCATGACGCCGTGCGGGGTCCGCAGCACGGCGAAGGTGAAGGCCTCGAACACACGATCGGTGCCCAGCCACATGTACTTCGACACCCGCCGATCCAGATCCGGACCGAGCTCGTGGGCGAACTGCCCTCGCACCCGCGAGTTCACGCCGTCGGCTGCCAGCACGAGGTCGTGGGTGCCCATCAACTCCGCCGCATCCGGCGCCTCCGTGCGGAACCGGATGTCGACGCCGAGTTCGAGGCACCGCTGCTGCAGGAGCTGCAGCAGCTCCTTGCGGCCCATCGCGGCGAAGCCCTGGCCGCCGATGGTGTGGGTGCGACCTCCGAAAAGGATGTCGATGTCGGTCCATCGCGCGAACTGCTCGCCCATCCGCTGCGCGATCACGGGATCGGCGTTCTCGATGCCGCCGAGGGTCTCGTCGCTGAACACGACGCCGAAGCCGAACGTGTCATCCGGAGCGTTGCGCTCCCAGACGGTGATGTCATGATCGGGGTTCAGCTGCTTCATGAGTGCGGAGAAGTAGAGGCCTCCTGGCCCTCCTCCGATGACGGCGACACGCATGTCAGGCTCCTTGGCTGATCAGGGCGGCGGCAGCGGCTTCGGCCGCTGCGCGCTCGCGAAGGATGAAGTGCTGGATCTTCCCGCTGGGATTCCGCGGCAGCTCGTCGACGTAGTCGATGCGGCGCGGGCATTTGTAGATCGCCAGCCGCTCCTTGACCACACCGAGGATCGCCGTGGTGAGGTCATCGCTCGGGTCGACGCCGGCACGAGGGACGACGAAGGCGTTGACGACGCTCCCCCGTTCGGGGTCCGGTCGTCCGACGACCGCGCACTCGAGCACGTCGGGGTGCGCCGCGACGGCCTCCTCGACCTCGGGTGCACCGACGTTGTAGCCGGCGGTGATGATCATCGAGTCGTTCCGCGCATGGAAGGTGAAGTAGCCCTCCTCGTCCATCACGAAGGTGTCGCCGGTGATGTTCCAGCCGTTCTGGACGTAGTTGGTCTGCCGCTCGTCCTGCAGGTACCGGCATCCGGTCGGTCCGATCACCGCGAGGCGGCCGGCCACACCGAGACCGAGCGGCTGTCCCTCCTCATCGAGGACGGCGGCGCGGTAGCCGGGGACCGCGCGCCCCGTGGCACCGGGGCGGATGTCGTCGCCCGCAGCCGAGATGAACACGTGCAGCATCTCGGTGGAGCCGATCCCGTCCACCAGACGCAGCCCGCTCGCAGCCTCCACCGCCTCGAAGGTCTCGCGCGACAGGTGCTCCCCGGCGGAGACGCCGACGCGCAGCCTGCGCAGCTGGTCGGCCAGCCCCTCGTTGAGCACCGCTCGATATCCGGTCGGCGCGGTGTACAGCACCGTGATGCCGAGCGGCTCGATCAGCTTCGCGAGCTCGATCGGCGTCGCCCGTTCGAGGATGACGGCCGCTCCCCCGCTGCGAAGCGGGAAGACGACGGCGCCGCCGAGCCCGAAGGTGAAGGCGAGCGGTGCCGTCGTGGCGCTCACGTCGTCCTCTGTGAGGCGCAGAACGTGCTCGGCGAACGTGTCGGCATTGGCGAGGATGTCGCGGTGGAAGTGCATCGTGATCTTCGGTGCGCCCGTCGTGCCGCTGGTGGCACCGAGGAGTGCGACATCGTCGGCCGCCGTGTCGATCGCCGTGAACACGCCGTCCTTGGTGTCGCAGGCGGCAGCCAGGGCGTCGACCGCTCCCCCGGCCACGATCAGACCGCCGGCCGGCACCAGCTCGTCGAGCGCATCGGCGACGTCGTCGAGGCAGCGGCCGTCCACCACCGCGACGCGCGGGCTCACCCGGCCGAAGATGTTCCGCACCTCGTTCGACTTCCAGGCGATCATCGTGGTGACGACGACGGCTCCGGCCTTGAGCGCACCCAGCCAGCACGCGACCGCCCACGGCCCGTTGTGCAGTCGCAGCGCGACGCGATTGCCCGGCAGGACGCCGTAGTCCTCGGTCAGCACCTGCGCGAACTGGTTCGCGCGGCGCTGCAGCTCGCCGTAGCTCCACCGGTCGCCGTCACCGACGATGATGGCGTCGCGATCGGGACCGAAACGCTCGACGGCGCGGTCGACGAGCTCGACAGCGGCGTTCAGCCGCTCGGGGTACTGCACGCCGGACAGAGTGAACTCGAGGGTCGGCCACAGATCGGACGGTGGCAGCGAGTCGCGCGTGAACGTGTCGATGTGGGCAGAGGGGGAGAGCTTCATTGCCGGTCCCTTCGGATGGTGGTTCGAGTGTTCGAGAGTTTCAGTGCGGTCGGCCGGGACGGATCATGCCCTCCTGAGCCACCGTGGCGATGAGGCGGCCTCCGCGATCGAAGAACCGGCCGATCCCGAGGCCACGGCCGTCGGAGATCCCCGCGCTCTCCTGCGCGTAGAGAAGCCAATCGTCCGCTCGGGCAGGCGCGTGGAACCACATGGCGTGGTCGAGGCTCGCGGTCACCAGTCCGTCGGAGCGCCACGGCAGTCCGAGGACCCGCAGGACGGGCTCGAGGATCGTGTAGTCGCAGACGTAGGCGATCGCGACCTGATGGATGACAGGGTCGTCTTCCAGACGCTCGAACGCACGGACCCAGACGGCCTGATGGGCGATGCGCTCGCCCTCGATGTGCACGTAGACCGGACCGGGCACGTGTCTCATATCGAAGCTGCGTCCGTGCGACCAGTACTCGACGTCGGGTCCTTCGAGGTCTGCCAGCGCGTCGGCCGCGCTCGGCAGGCTCTCCGGGTCGGCGACCTCCGGCATCACCGGGCCGTGCTCCGGGAAGGGCTCCGGCACGTGGAAGGATGCCGTCGCGAGATAGACGAGCGTGCCGTGCTGGTGAGCACGGACGTGCCGGGTGGAGAAGCTCCGGCCGTCGCGAAGCGTCTCGACCTCGTACGTCACCGGCTCCGAGGTGTCGACGCCGCGGAGGAACGTGCTGTGCACGGAGTGCAGCATCCGATCGCCGTCGACCGTGCGGATGGCTGCGAGGGCACCCTGCGCCACGGAGTCGCCGCCGTAGGCCTTCGGCCAAGGCACCGGCTGCGCCTGTGCGGTGAACGCCCGATCGGCGTGCTGGGGTGCGCACTCGGTCAGCGCGATCGCGCGGTGGAAGGCGGCGGAGGAGCTCATGCGCGCCGGAAGCCCTCGAGGACGGAGTCGTCGACCTCGTCGAGGTTCACCACGATGTTGTCCGGCGTGCGGGTCGTCAGCCAGACCAGCTCCTCGGTCGTCGACATGTTCGCCTCGACATGCGGCATGAACGGCGGCACGAAGACCCAATCCCCCGCCGTCATGTCCAGGTACTCCTGGTAGTCCGCGCCGAAGTAGATGCGGGCCGTTCCGCGGAGCACGAAGCCGCCCGTCTCGGCTTCTCCGTGGTGGTGAGGGAGCGATCGGTATCCGGGCTCGTTGGAGACCTGACCGAACCAGATCTTCGTGGCCTCGGTGTGCTGCGGACCGACGCCGGATACGCGGACGCATCCACCCGATGACATCGTCTGGGTGTCCTCCTGGCCGCTGCGGGTCACCTGCGGAACCTTGTCCCAGCGCAGTTCGTTCTCGGTCATGGAAGAGCTCCTTCGCTCGTGTCTGAGGGCGCGGCATCGTCGCGTGTCGAGCACATCCTGATCCCGACCCAAGAAGTGTCACATACGTGACTATCGTCACGCAAGTGCAATATGGGAACATCTGCGCGCACGCCGAGAACCCCGGAGCGGCGGCCGCATCCAGGGTCGGCGAGGGCCGGGATCAGTTCATGACGGAAGCTACGAAGCGCTCGGCAGCCGGCTCCAGCCTCCGATGCAGAGCGCCGAACAGCTGCTCCGCTTCGAGTCCGATCCAGCGCTCGGGAAGCAGCGCCAGGGGAATCCCCGGGTCGAGATAGGCGAGCCGGCGCCACTGGGTGATCGCGCCGACGTGCGCCGCGAAAGCATCGCGATCCGCTCTCTCTCCCGTCAGCGCAGGGCGGAACGCCTGGAGGAAGCCGCCGTACATCGGCTCCAGGGCGGGCAGATCCCACCACCGCCGCACCGCCTGCGTGAGGTCTTCCTCCGAGACGCGCGAGCCGACGAAGAGCTCGACGTAGCCATGGAGGCCGGCGCGTGCCAGCGCGATGCGGGTCTCGTCCGCGATCGCCCCGGGAGCGATCCACAGGCCACCGCTGACCTGCCCGAAGCCGAGCCGCTGCAGGAGCTTGCGCAGTTGATGGCGGAGGGGGCGCTCCCGCTCCGGCACGCTGAACGATGCGAGCAGCCACGGGTCCGACGGCTGCGCGCGGCGCTCCTCGAAGATCCGGTGGTCGCCGGCCGCGAACACCGCCTCGAGCGATTCGGCGACCCGGTAGGCGGCTCCACCGCCGGAGCGGATGCTGACCAGCACCCCCCGTTGCTTGAGACGCGACACAGCGGAGCGCACGGCGGAGGCGTCCACTCCGAGCGCCGCCATCATCTCGATGAGATCGGCGATCTGGATCACCCCGCCGTGCGCGCGCACGTAGCGGCCGAAGACGGTCACGATCAGGTGCTGAGGTCGCACCGTCGTCCCGGAACCGATCCCGACCGTGTCGTCGAGATCGGCGGTGGGGACGTCTGCGCTCATGACGTAGGAGCCTAGCGCGACTCGCCGCGACGCTCTCGCCCGGCCCCCGCAACGTCACCGGTCAAGCGCCGTCACGACGTGAAGGACCACATCCGTCCCCTTCCGCAGATCGTCGAAATCGGACCATTCCTCCGGCACATGGCTTCGCCCGGCGCGGCTGGGGACGAACACCATTCCGACGTCGGTGATCTGGGCGATGAACATCGAGTCGTGCCCGGCCCCGCTCGTGATGTCGCGATGGGTGAAGCCGAGTTCGGACGCCGCGTCGCGCACGCGATCCACGACCACCGGAGACAGACCGACAGGGCTGAGCGCGAAGAACCCGTTCACCGCGGCCTCGACTCCGGCCGCGGCGGCGACTTCTGCCACCATCGCCTCGATCCTGTCGACCAGGAGCCGGATCGACTCCTCGTGGGGCGATCGCAGATCGAGCGTGAACTCGACGCCTCCGGGAACCTGGTTGAGCCCACCAGGGGTCACCGTGAGGTGGCCGACGGTCGCCACCGTGCCGTCCGCGATCTCGTTGACGAACCGATTGATCTCTCGCACCATGAGCGCCGCCGGCACCAGCGCGTCCTGCCGCAGGTGCATGGGGGTCGTCCCGGCGTGGTCGCTCCTGCCCTCCACCGTGATCCGGAAGGCGCGGACACCGACGATCCCCGTCACGACGCCGATCTCCACCTTCTCCTGCTCGAGGATCGGCCCCTGCTCGATGTGCAACTCGATGAAGGCGCGAAGGTCATCCCTCGTACGGGCCGCCGTCCGCAGCTCACCCGGTTCCAGCCCGAAGGCCGTGGCCGCCTCGCGCACCGTCACGCCGTCTTCGTCCACCAGGGTGTCCAGATCGGCGTCGGACACGAGCCCCGCGATCGCGCGACCGCCCAGCATGCCGCTGCTGAAGCGGGTGCCCTCCTCTTCGACGATCGCGATGACCTCGAGAGGATGACGGTTCACATATCCGCTCTCCTGCAGCACCCTCGCAGCCTCGAGCGCGCACACCACGCCCGCGGTGCCGTCGAACATCCCGCCGTTGCGGACCGAGTCGAAGTGCGAGCCGAAGGCGATCGCCGGCAGAGCGGGGTCGCTCCCCTCACGCCGACCGATGATGTTGCCGAGAGCGTCCTCTTGGACGCTCAGCCCCGTCCGCTGCATGGCGGCTACGATCACCTCTCGCGCGGCAGCGTGCTCCGGAGTGTACGTGAGACGTGTCACGCCGGGCCCTTCGACCGAGAAGCGGGAGAGAGTCCAGAGCTCCTCCTCGATGCGATCGGCCCGCGCCTGCTGCAGCGTCACGACGACACCTCGCTGTCGCGCCGGGTCACGAACTGCCCGAACCCCTGGTCGACGAGGATCTCTCCGTCCTGGGCGACGACTGTTCCACGGATCATCGTGAGGACGGGCGCGCCGGTGACCGGCCGTCCATCGAACGGACTGTAGTGCAGGAGCGAGCGGAACTGCGAAGCATCCACCTTCCTGTCCTCGATCTCGAGATCGAGGATGAGGAGATCGGCGTCCGAGCCGACCTGGAGCGTGCCCTTCTGCGGATAGATCCCGAAGAGCTTCGCCGGGTTCTCGCACATCACCTCGACCAGTCGCTCCAGCGAGACGCGGCCCTTGTTGACGCCGTTGGTCAGCATCATCGGCAGCGACGTCTCCAGTCCCAGCGCACCGTTGCTGGCCGTCCAGATGTCGTCCCAGCCGCCCTCCTTGTTCTCGACGGGGTGCCCACCGTGATCCGATCCGAGCGTGTCGATGTACCCCTTCTCGAGCTGCTCCCAGAGGACGGCGTTCAGCTCGGCCGAACGGACCGGCGGGGCGATCTTCATGTACGGGCCGACCTTCTCGGCGTCATCCATTGTGAGGTTGAGGTACTGAGGGCCTGACTCGCAGTGCACGTCCTGACCCTCCGACTGCGCCTTGTGGATCAACTCCACGCCGCCGGGGTTGCTCACGTGAACGACGATGAGTCGGCAGCCCGCCTCCTTCTGCAGGAGCAGCGCGCGCTGGATCGCCTCGTTCTCCTGGAAGACCGGCTGGGACGCCTCATACGCCGCCAGGTCCTTGCGCCCGGCCGCCTTGAGCTGCTTCTGCAGCGTCTGGATGAGCATCTCGTTCTCGGCGTGCACCACGATCACCGAGCCGCAGGCCGCGATCTCCTGGAAGATCTCGAACAGCTGTCCGTCGTCGACGGCGTCGAACATCCCGGGAACGGAGGCCGCCATCATCGACTTGAAGCCCACGGCGCCGGCATCATGCATCTTCCGGATCTCGCTCAGGTTTCCGGGCACTCCGCCGCCGTACAGCGCGAAGTCGACCTTGAGTCGCTGCTCTCCCTGCTTCTTCTTCTCGAGGAAGGCCTCCAGGGTGGTCGTGGGCGGGAACGTGATCGGCATCTCGATGATGGTGGTCACACCGCCGACGGCCGCCGACTCGGAATCGAGTTCGAACCGCCCGTAGACCTCCTTCAGATCCATGTCGATGATGTGCACGTGTTCATCGACCACACCGGGCATCACGAACCTGCCTGCGGCATCGATGGTCCGGGCCGCTTCGGCCTCGAGGGGCTCCTCGCTGATGGCGGCGATCCGGCCGTCCTTCACGAGGATGTCGGCTTCGATGATGCCCTGACTGGAAACCACTCGACAGTTCTTCACAATGACGTCGAACATGACATCGCTCCTTCTCGTTAGAGGTACTGCTTCTCGGTGGGTGCTTGATAGGTGTTGGCCTTGCTGGTGCGGTACCCCAGGGCGACGAGGCTCTCCGCGACGCGGCAGGCTGCCTCGACCGCGTCGATCACGGGGACGCCGAGCTCTTCGCTCAGCTGTCTGGCGAATCCGGCCATGCCCGCGCAGCCGAGCACGATCGACTCCGCGCCGTCCTCGCGCACCGCCTCACCTGCCACGCGCCGGAGGGTCTCGAACGCCGCTGCCTCGTCTTCGTGGAATGCGAGCACTCCGAGATCCGGAAGCTTGAGTGAGGCGAGTCGATCCGTTGCCCCCGCCCGGTGCACCAGCTCGTGCAGATGCTTGCGCACGCGCGGGAGGATGCTCACGATGGAGAAGCTCGCGGCGACGAAGCTCGTCATCTGGATCGCCGCCTCGGCGATTCCGACCACGGGCCTGTCGGTGAGCTCCCTGACGGCGTCGAGACCTGGATCGCCGAAACAGGCGATGACGTAGGCGTCCGGTCGGTCTTCGCGCTCCGCGCGGCGGACCTCTTCGACGAGGTGATACGTGGCCAGCACCTCGTCGTAACTGCCCTCGATGACCGTGGGGCCCTTCGACGGATTGACCGCGGTGATGGTGGTTCCCGGTGACACCACACTTCGCGCCGCCTCGGCCACCGCATCGGTGAGATCCACCGAGCTGTTGGGATTGATGACATGGATTCTCATCGCTGGTTCTGCTCCTTCGTGTTCGCAGTCGCTGATTCGTCCGCCGGCGCCACAGGGCCGATCGGTCGCAGGTAGTCCTCGTTCTGGTTCTCGAATTCGGAGAACAGCGGGAAGGTCTTCGCCACCCATCGCATCGCCGGGATGTGCAGCAGAAGGGCGGCGATCAGGCCGGTCACGAACATCAGGTCAGGAGTGAGGAACGACACCGCCAGCGCGGCCGCGTAGACCGCGAGTGCGACCCAGTTGACCCCTCGCCAGTACGTGTAGATGCCCTTGGTCTGATACAGGTCATGCAGGCTGATGCGGCGACGGCGCACGAGGAAGTAGTCGCTGATCATGATCCCCGCGAGCGGGCCGAGAGCACTCGAGAGCAGGTTCAGGAAGGTGTTGAGCACGCCGGCGAACTGCCACGGCATCATCAGCAGGCCGACGACCGCCGAGACGATCACACCGGTCTTGAACGTGAACACCCGCGGGAACGTGCTGCACAGCGTGTACGCCGGCGAGAGGAGGTTCGCTGCGGGGTTGGTCGACCAGGTGGCGAGCAGCACGAAGACCTGGAAGAGGATCGCCATCGGGATCGACACGCCGCCGACCACCTCGGTGATGGCGATGACCGGGTTCCACTCCCCCACCAGCACCATCGAGGCGGCGCCGATGAATCCGAAGATGATGGATGCCGGCACCATGCCGAGCCACTGCGCCGTGGCGTATCGCGCGTCGGCCTTCGTCTGACCTTCTCGCGACGCGTTCGGGTCGACCTTGCACTCCTTCACGATGTCGTGGATGCTCACCACGACGGCGATCCAGCCGCCGACGAAGATCATGATCGCGGTCGAGAACGGCATGCCAGGGTTCTCGCCGCCCATCGACATGACCTCGCCGAGGCTCACGTCGGCGCCGTCGAGCATCAGGTACACCATGTACACGCCCATCGCGAGGAGCACCGGCGAGGCGAAGACGTTCATCCAGCGGATGAAGGTGATCCCGTAGAAAGTCGTCACGACCTGGATCGCGCCGAAGATGACGATCCACAGCGGCAGGTTCGTGAATCCGGTGAGGAGACGAGTGATCTCATCGAGTGCCAGCGCGCCCAGCCACGTCTGGAAACCGAACCAGAACAGCGAGAGCAGGGCCTTGAGCGTGATCGGGATCAGCGATCCACGGATGCCGAAAGGCATCCGCGCGGCGACCGTGAAGTTGATGCCCCAGCGGATCGCCGCGCTCTGGGTGAAGAAGAGCAGGATCACTGCGATCGTGCATCCTGCGGCGATGGCGACGATCACCTGCCAGACCTGGAAGCTGCTCGTCATCTGTCCCGCGGCGATGAAGATCGCCACCTGGATCGCCATGGCGAACCAGATGGCCGCGAGGGAGAACGGTCCGACGGAGCGCTCGGCGTATCGAGTGGGTGCATTGGATGGGTTCAGGAGGCTGCGAGCCTCTTCGATGGGTGTCGTCGACATTGACGTTTCTCCTCGCACAAGGGATGAGTGGGCCGTGAGACTCACCGGCGTTCCGCCACTCCACCACCCGTGCCCACCTCGCCGCGACGTACACAGCAGCCAACCTGCGCCGAATTCTTGTACACGGCGGATATGTGCGGACGAGCACCTACCGCCATATCGTTCCGGGAATGGGATGGCGCAGAGACGCGACCGCCCCGTCCCCCGAAGGACAATCCGATGAAGGACTTCTCATGCGTGTAATGGTTGATCAGGTCAAATGCACAGGCCACGGGATCTGCGAGGAGCTCGCCCCCGATGTCTTCGAGATCGATGACGACGGCATCGCCCAGGTCATGATCGCCGAGGTGCACGGCGCCTCTCTGGAAGATGTGAAGGCCGCGTGCGTCCGGTGCCCGACGCAGGCGATCACCCTCCTGGAGATCGGCTCGCCGTCGTCTGCTGAGAAGGCGTAGGCGCGGCGATGAACGCCAGCGCGAGTGCCGTCGAAGTCCAGGGCGCGAGCTTCATCCCCGACGAGCAGCGATCCGGTCGGCCGCGGGACCTCTTCTTCATGTTCCTCTCGGCCAACGTCACCCAGCTCTACGTGGTCATCGGCGCGACGATCATGCTCTTCGGGCTCGAAGTGTGGCAGGCCGTCGTCGTCATCCTCCTGTCGAACACCCTGATGTTCCTGATGGGGTGGTTCGCCACACTCGGCGCTGCCGGTGGAGTGCCGACCTCGATCATCACCCGGGCCATCTTCGGTCTACGCGGGAATCGGATCTTCGGCGCCGGCGTCGTCGTCGTCCTGTCCGCCATGGTGACGACCGTGAATCTGGTCATCGGCACCCAGGGCGGCCTGGTGATCGCCGAGCGACTCGGCATCGCGCAGGGTCCCGCGACGACGGCCGTCGTGTGCGGGCTGATCGTGCTCACATCCGTGGGACTGGCCATCTACGGCTACAACATGATGGTCCGCACCAGTGGTGTCCTGACCATCATCATCGCCGCAGCCTTCGTCCTGCTGGCCTTCTTCGTCGTGCAGAAGGTCGATCTCGCGGCCTTTGTACCGGTCCCGACGGATCAGCCGGTGATCGGCTTCATCATCGCCCTGACGCTGTGCATCGCGATGCCGCTCTCCTGGGGCAGCGCCGCCGACTTCGCGCGGCAGATCCCGAGCACGGCACGACGCACCCCGATCGTCCTCGCGGTCGGTCTCGGCGGCATGATCCCCCTGGTCGGCCTCGAGCTGATCGGCGTGCTCGCCGCGACCGCGACCGATATGACCGACCCGATCGCCGGTCTCGTGGGACTCGTTCCGGACTGGTTCGGAACCGTCCTCGTCGTGGTCATCGTGATCGGCTCGATCATGAACACGGTCATGACGATCTACGGCGGGAGCTTCGGCATCCAGGCCGCGGGTGTTCCGGTGAACAGGGTGACCGCGGTGATCGCACTCGGCCTCACGGCCGCCGCCGCCACGGTCTACGTGCTCTTCCTCGCCGACGACTTCCTGGGCATCCTCCAGCTCGGACTGACCTGCCTCGGCTCGATCGCCGCACCCCTGACGGCGATCCTCCTCATCGACAGCATCCGCCGTCGCGGTCGCTACGACGGCCGAGCCCTGTCTGTCACCTCCCCGGACAGCCCGTTCTGGTACCGCGGGGGCTTCCGGATCTCCGGCATCGTCGCTCTGCTCGTCGGATCGGTCATCGCCCTCCTCTCCCTGAACGGGGCGTCCTACCAGGGCCCCATCTCGCGGTGGCTCGGCGGCGTCGACATGTCCATCCTCTTCGGAGGGCTCGTGACCGCCGTCCTGTTCGTGATCCTGTCCCGTGTCCTCGATCGTCCTGCTCTCACGTCCGCCGACCTCCCGATCCTCTCCACTGAAAGGACCATGCCATGAGCACGACGCTCGACTTCGCAGATCCCGCCCTCTACGAGAACCCGGTCCCGGTGTTCAACGCGATGCGGGAAGAGAACCCGGTCCACTGGTCGGATGCCGCCGGCAGCTGGATCATCAGTCGCCACGCCGACGTCGTGAGCGTGCTCAACAACCTCGAAGAGGCCCACGCGAGCCTCTACAAGATCAACGACTACGCGCAGCAGTGCCCGTTCGGCAAAGGCACTGCGATCGCTCGAGGCATCGAGGGCGCGCTCGTGACGACGGACCTGCCTGACCATCCCCGCCTGCGACGCCACACGGCACCGCTCCTGACGCCCCGCGCGGTCGAGCGCGACTATGCCGACATCGTGGAGAAGACGGTCATCAGCCTCCTGGACGACCTCGAAGCCGACACCGAGTTCGACGTCCTCGACTCGATCTCCGTGCCGCTGCCGCTCGCGGTGGTCACGAAGCTGATCGGGTACGAGCCCGAGGACGCGCTGCAGCTTAACCACTGGGCCATCGACCTGACCCGTTCACTCGAGCCGCATCTCGAGAGCATCGACCTGGAGCTCAGCGACGCCGCCGCCCAGAACCTGGAGGACCACCTCCGCGACGCTCTGCGAACGTTCGGACCGACCGCCGAGCCCGGCACGGTCCTGTACAAGCTGCATCGGGGCCTGGAGGAGGGAACGCTGCTGTCCGAGCAGGAGGCCGTGATCCGCCTCGAAGAGCTCGTCTCCGCCGGCACGGAGACGACCACCACCATCATTCCGGCGGCGTTCGAGGCGATGACGCAGTTCCCGCACGTCTGGGAAGAGCTGAAGGCAGACCCCGAGCTCATTCCGGGCGCTGCCGAGGAGTTCCTCCGTTTCGCATCGCCCTCGCCGTTCACCGCACGAGTCGCGATCAGCGATATCGTGCTGGGCGATCAGGCCATCAAGGCCGGCGAGTCCATCCAGCTCGCCATCCTCGCTGCGAACCGCGATCCTCGCGTCTTCACCGATCCTGACGTGCTCGACATCCATCGGTCGCCGAATCCGCACATCACATTCGGCGGCGGGATCCACGCGTGCCTCGGACAGCATCTCGCCCGTCTCGAGATGCGCACCCTGCTGAAGCACGCCGTCAGCCGCTGGGACTCCTTCGAGGTCGCGACCGATCGCGTCGTCCGCCGTGACCGCATCGGCGTCTGGGGATATTCCGCGTTCCCCATGACCGTGCGAGATCGAGTCGGCTGATGGAGACGCCGATCGTTGCTCCCGAGTCTGTCGAAGAACCTGCTCCGCCGCTGATCATCATCGGCGCCGGCCTGGCCGGTCTCCGTGCGGCAGAAGGCGCGAGGCAGGCAGGCTACTCCGGAGCGCTGATGATGATCGGCGACGAGGAACATCCGCCCTACGACCGTCCGCCTCTGTCGAAGGACTTCATCACGGAGTCGGCACCGCCGGAGGTGCTGCTGCGCGATGTGGACGAGCTCACGCGCGAACTCGACATCGACCTGCGGCTCGGCCGATCCGCCGAGGAGCTCGACGTCGCGGGCAGGCGCGTCCGTGTGGGCGGGGAATGGCTGAGTTACTCCTCGATCATTCTGGCCGTCGGCCACCGATCCCGGAGCTTCCGCACGGAGCGGCAGGAGCAGAGCCTGTACCCGCTGCGCACGATGGCCGACGCGCTGCGGCTGCGGGAGCGCCTCGATGCGGGAGCAGGACGCCTGGCGATCCTCGGGGCCGGATTCATCGGATCCGAGCTCGCCAGTTCGGCACGGAGCCGCGGCGTGGATGTGACCCTTCTCAGCGCGACGCCGAGACCGCTGGAGGGTGCGCTCGGCACGCAGGCTGCCGATGCCCTCGTCCGCATGCATCGCGCGCACGGTGTCGATGTTCGGCTCGGATGCACCATCACCGAGGTCGGCGCATCATCCATCGTGCTCTCCGACGGGTCGGAGGTCGCCGCCGACGTCGTCGCCTACGGCATCGGCGGTGAGCCGGCGACCGAATGGCTGGCAGGCTCCGGGGTCGAGCTCGATCCGGGCGGAATCGTGTGCGACGAGTTCCTCCGCGCGGCGCCGCACGTGTACGCGGCCGGGGACATCGTCTCCTGGCCCAGCGAGCTCTTCGAACGCCGGCTGAGAAGTCCGCACTGGACCCCGGCTGCCGAGCAGGGCGCGTGTGCCGGCCGCAACGCCGTCACCGACGCGCAGGAACCGTTCGACACGGTTCCGTATTACTGGTCGGATGTCTACGGCAAGCGGCTGCAGTTCGTCGGTGTGGCATCCGGCGAGGAGATGGTCGTCGTGCACGACGACCTCCCGGACGGCGGGTTCCTGGCACTCGCCCGCTCGGGCGACCGGATCTCCGCCGCGTGCGGAATCGCCATGCGTCGGGCCATCGTCGCCGCTCGACGGCACATCCGGCAGGGGACTTCCTGGAGCGACGCCGTCGAGGAGCTGGTGTCGGATCCACGCTCCGCGCTCGTCGCGACCAGGTAGAACGGCTGATGCGCCTCGCCCCCCGGCGAGGCGCATCAGTCTGTGAGCAGTTCGCTCAGGAATCCATCGGCCTGGCGTTCGGGAGCCGGTGCACGCCCTTCGCGGTCAGGGCGAGCCAGAGCTCGACCCGTGTATCGAGCTGGTCGAGCGGCTGGCCGATGAGCTGTTCGACTTTGCGGAGTCGAGCGCGCACCGTGTGCCGGTGGACGCGCAGGCGCTCCGCCGCAGGATCGATCTGACAGTTGGCGGTCAGCCAGGCCTCGACCGTCGCCACCAGCGCGCCGCTCGGGTCGGCCTGGGTGAGCGGCGCGAGCACCGCATCGCTGAACGTCTGCGCCATCTCGAGGTCGGTCGCGTTCGTGAGCCAGTCCTGCGTGAATCCGCGTCGGTAGGCGACCGGACGCCCGAGCGTGCGACTGGTGACCAGCGCCGCCATCGCCTGCGCCCGCGAGGAGGCGAGCGTCCCGGGCGTCATCAATGATCCGATCCCCGCGGCCGATGCGGGGGCGAAACGGCGGATGTCCTCCTCGATGTCGGCGTCGCTCGCGACGATGGCCTCCACGGGCCCGCCCTCCGTGTGCCGGATGAGCCCGCCCCGGATGGTCAGTGAGAGATCTGCGACCAGGTCCGTGGGAGATCCGTCGCCGGGATCGACGGCGATGCATCGGAACTCCGCGCCGGTCAGCCCTGCGGCGCGGAGCAGCGCCTCGGCCTCGCTCTCCGACTCGGCGATGAGGATTCGCTGGAAGTCCCGCGCTCGCTGCTGTCTGTCCGGTTCGCTCGTCAGCCATCGTCGCTCCAGCTCGAGCGCGAGGATCGAGATCAGCGCGGTGGTCGCCACCGGGATGAGCGGACCCGCGTTGCCGATGAGCATCGCGAACGCACGCAGCCTGGTCGTTCCGACCGGCTGCACCTCGACGGGTTGGCCGTCGATCGTCGTCTTCAGCGCCCCGCGCACGCCTTTCGGAGCCAGCACGGCCGCGAGTTCGCGCAGCGTCTCCTCCTCGGGATGGGTTCCCTCCGAGGGATCACTGGCCACGATCTGCACACCGAGGGGGTCGGTGACGACGACGCCGACGCCGGTCGCCGCGGTCCAGGTCGCGACGATCCCCTCCAGTCCGCCTCCGGATGCCGCACTGAACGTCAGCGACTTGTGCAGTTCGACGAGGCGCTCCAGAGCGTGCCGCTCGTCGAGGACGATCGCCGCGTACACCGCGTTCGTGATCGAGATGAAGGGCACTTCCTCGGGGATGCCGAGCAGAGGAAGGTCCTCTGCCAACGCCGCCTCGATGAGGAGCGGCGGCACCGACCGGTGCGGGAGCCGGTGCCCGAGACCGAGCGCGAGAACGACCGCACCGCCCGCTTTGACGTCGCGGACGTAGGCGGCGCAGTCGTCCGGCGTGATCGGAAGCTGCACACCGACGGTCATCAGGATCTCGCCGCCTGCCAGCCATTCGCCGGGACGAAGCAGTTCTGACACGTGCGCACCCGTGACCACCGGATCCGCGTCGCGGTTCCAGTACTCGACACGGATGTCCAGCTCCGGGTCCGCGATGAGCTCGCCGAGGGTGAGAGGCATGGCAGCAGAATACCTCCCTGGCGTACAGGGGAACGCCCCGATGTATATTCACGAGCGCGTGAGGACGGTCACGGGTCCCGTTCCGTCCAGACCTGCAGCCGGCCATCGCGGATACCGAGCAGGATGCGCCCCTGGGTATCGGTACGAAGGAGATGTGCGCCGGTTGCGCCGAGAAGGTCGAGCGTCTCCTCCCGCGGGTGGCCGTAGTCGTTGTCGGCTCCGGCGCTGAAGATCGCCGCCGTCGCCTGCGCCGCGTCGTACAGTCCGGCATCCTGATCCGCGCTGCCGTGATGCGCGACCTTCACCACGGTGTATGCGCCGAGCCGCACCGAGCGCATCAGCATGCGTTGCGGCTCAGCCGAGAGGTCTCCGAGGAACAGGGAGCGGGGCACCTCTCCGCCGGCGAAGTCGATCACCACGCTCGCGTCGTTGCCGGGCGGGAAGGCCGCAGAGTCCCGCAGCGGCCACAGCACTCGCCAGGCCGCTGACCCCAGGACGCCCCGCAGGCCCGCCGACGCCGGTGCGAGGCGCGCCCCGGCGGCTGCCAGGTCGTCGATGAGCCGCTGATCGGCAGGTTCTGCCGTGGGGCCGTGCAGCACGGTGCCGACCTTCCCTTCGACGGCAGCCGTGCCGCCGACGTGGTCGAGGTCGAAGTGCGACAGCACGAGCAGGTCGATGCGCTGGACGCCGAGCGACGCCAGGCACTCGGAAAGCGGTCCCGGCTCCGGACCCGTGTCGATCAGCGCCACCTGGCCGGCGGATCGCACGAGGAGCGCATCGCCCTGCCCCACGTCGCACGCGGCGATCGACCAGCCGTCGGGTGCCGTGGATGTGGCGAGCGGGCCGGACAGGACGAGATGCGCTCCGGCGAGGGAGAGCACCACGATGAGGACGCCCGCTGCACCCTGTCGAGCCAGCACGATCGCCCGCGCGATCCGCGGAGAAGAGGTGCCGCGCCGACCGATCAGCACGGCAGCCAGCGAGGCGCTGACCAGAAGCACCAGCAGCGCGCTGGCGATCCCCGCCGGGAGCAGGAGCTGAGCGATCGGCAGCTGCGCCGTGGTCGACGCCGTCGTCGCGATCCACGCTGCCGGCAGCCAGGCAGACGCCGTCAAGAGGTCCGCGAGGGGTGGAATCGGTGCGGCGAGGCACGCGAGCAGTCCGATCACCGTCGCGACGGGGGCGGCCGGCGCCGCGAGAAGGTTGGCGGCGATCCCGATGAGCGACTGCTGCTCGGCGAACAGGGCGATGATGGGTCCGCAGGCGAGCTGGGCAGCGAGCGGCACCGCGATCGCCAGCGCCACGGGGCCGGGCATCCATCGCGTCATCCCCCGGCTCAGTGGCGGTGCCAGCAGGATCAGCGCGCCGGAGGCCACGACCGACAGCGCGAAACCGGGAGTCGCTGCCAGCCACGGGTCGGCGAGCAGGATCACGACGGCGCAGAGCGAGAGCATGCCGGCGCCCGCGCTCGGTCGGCCGAGCAGCACGGTCAGCATCGCGACACCGGCCATCACGGCAGCGCGGATGACGCTCGGCTCCGGCGTGACGAGCACCACGAACCCCGCCAATGCCGTCGCGGCCAGCACGACGCGCAGCATCCGTCCTCCGCCGCACAGGGCGGTCAGCCAGAACACGGCACCGACCACGATCGCGCAGTTCGCGCCGCTGACGGCCGTGAGGTGGCTGAGCCCGCTCGTACGCATGTCGTCGGTCAACGCGTCGGTCACGGCACGGGTGTCGCCCACGGCGAGTCCGGGAAGGAGCCCTGCGCCCGGGTCGGGCAGGCGGAGTGAGCGTTCGATGAAGGCCAGCCGCAGCGCCGCCGCCGCACCGAACACGCCCGATGCTGGCGCGATCACTTCGGCGTCGCCGCCGAAGAGGACCAGGGCCGAGCGCTCCCCCGCATCGGTCGCGGCCGCCTCGCCGGTGACGCGTATGCGCGCTCCGAGATCGAACCCGTCGGCCGGGTCGATGCCGATTCGCACGGGCGCCGACAGCGGCGCCGTCTTCCCCGGTGGCCCGACGCCGACCGACACGGCCTCGAACCAGAGTCGTCCGTCCTGACCGACCGACGCCGAGGACGTCACGTCGGCGAGCACCTCCACCACACGGCCGTCCCACTCTGCGATGCGGTCGCGCGCGGGTGACGCGAACCCCGCAGACATCGCGACCGCGGCACCGGCGGCCAGAGCCACCACGAGCAGTCCGCCACCGTCGATGCGCCGGCCATGACCACGTCGGCGCCAGACGAGCACGCAGAGAAAAGAGACGGCTGCGACACCGCCGATCGCCGCACTCCCCCATGCGACCCCCGGGACGAGCACGCAGAAGAGAGCCACGCACCACACCGCCGCCGCGAGCGGCAGCAGACGCAGATCGCGGGACCTCATACGCGCACGGCCTCGCGGATGCCGGCCAGCAGCTTCTCGCCGATCCCGGGCACCGCGAGCAGGTCGTCCACCGACGCGAAGCGCCCGTTCTCGTCGCGCCACGTGATGATCCGCTCCGCGAGTGCCGGGCCGATGCGCGGAAGCGTCTCCAGCGCCGCCTGGTCGGCCGTGTTCAGATCGATGCGGTCGTCGCCCGGCGCAGTGGCGCCCGATGCGTCCGCGGTCGCGCCCACCGTGGGCACGATGATCTGCTCGCCGTCCGCGAGGACGCGAGCGAGATTCACCGCCGTCAGGTCGGCATCATCGGTCGTTCCCCCCGCTGCCGCGACGGCGTCCACGAGCCGCGCATCGAGGTCGAGCACGTAGAGTCCCGGACGCGCGACGGCTCCCAGCACGTGCACGTAGAGCTCGCCGGTCGGGCCCGGCGTGGCGCCGGCTTCTGACAGCGGCAGGGAATCCACCGGCGCCGCCTGGCCACGCAGGATGCCGAACCCGACCGCTGCCGAGAGCACGACGAGCGCGAGAACCACACCGGCGCCGATGCTCAGCCGCAGACGACGTCGCGGCGCAGGCGGGGGCGGCTCTGGAGGCATCCCGCCACGCTAGGCCGACGCGGACACCCGACAGAGCCCGGAAACCACGCACCGGGGACAACCCCTCAGGATCGCCCCCGGTGGAGGAACGGCTCTAGCCCTTGACGACGAAGCTGACGATCTTCGGCGCGCGCACGACGACCTTCACGATCTCGCGGTCGCCGATCGACCGGATCACACGCTCGTCGGCCCGCGCGAGCGACTCGAGCTCGGCCTCGCCGATCCGCGCCGACACCTCGAGCTGCGCGCGCACCTTCCCGCCCACCTGCACGACGGCCGTGATCGTGTCCTCCACGAGCAGTGCAGGATCGGCCGAACGCCACGTCACCAGGCCGACAGACGGCTCATGGCCGAGCATCTCCCACATCTCCTCCGCGGTGTGCGGGGCGATGAGGTCGAGCATCACGGCGATGGTCTCCGCGGCCTCGCGCACGGCGGGGTCGGTGGCACCGGCGACGCCGTCGATCGTCTTGCGCGTGATGTTGACGAGCTCCATCAGGCGTGCCACGAGCACGTTGAACTTCGTCTGCTCGACCAGCGCCGGCGCCTCGGCCAGCAGCTTGTGGGTGGCACGACGCAGGGCGGCATCGCCACCGGCGAACACCACGTCCACCGGGCTGTCGACCTCGCCCGCGATCCGCAGAGCACGCGCCAGGAACTTCTGCGCACCGGTCGTCGAGACGTCGGCCCAGTCCTTGTCGTCCTCCACCGGCCCGGCGAACGCGAGTCCGACGCGGAGCGCGTCCGCTCCGTAGGCGTCGAGCTCCTCCTCGAAGAGCACGAGGTTGCCCTTGCTCTTCGACATCTTGGCGCCGTCGAGCAGCACCATGCCCTGGTTGATGAGGTTCGAGAACGGCTCGGTGAAGTCGATCAGCCCCATGTCGAACAGCACCTTGGTGATGAAGCGCGCGTACAGCAGGTGCAGGATCGCGTGCTCGACACCGCCGATGTACGAGTCGACCGGTGCCCAGCGCGCCGCCTGAGCAGGGTCGAACGCGACGGTGCCGCTGTTCGGCGACAGGAAGCGCAGGAAGTACCAGGAGCTGTCGACGAAGGTGTCCATGGTGTCGGGGTCGCGCAGCACCGGGTCACCGGTCTCGGGGTCGACCGTCTGCACCCAGCTCTCGGCCGCACCGAGCGGCGACGAGCCCTTGGGCTTCAGGTCGAGGCCTTCGACGCTCGGCAGCTTCACCGGCAGCTGGTCCTCGGAGACCGGGATGATCCGGCCGTCCTCGGCATGCAGCATCGGGATCGGGGTGCCCCAGAAGCGCTGGCGCGAGATCAGCCAGTCGCGCAGACGGTAGTTCTTGGCCGCACGCCCGGTGCCCGATGCCTCCAGCTGCTCGATCGCGCGGGCGATCGCGTTGCGCTTGGACAGACCGTTCAGCGCGCCTGAGTTGATCATGCGCCCCTCGCCGGTCAGGGCGATGCCGGTGGACGCGGGGTTCTGCTCGTCGAGTGCGGCGCCGGTGTCGATCGGCACGCCCTCCTCATCGACCTCGATGACCGGCATCGCCCCGGTGACAGGCGCCGTGGTGTCGACGACGACCTTGACAGGCAGGTCGAACGCGCGGGCGAAGTCCAGGTCGCGCTGATCGTGCGCCGGCACGGCCATGACCGCGCCGTGACCGTAGTCGGCCAGCACGTAGTCGGCCGCCCAGACCGGCAGCTTCTCGCCGTTGACCGGGTTGATCGCGTAGCGCTCCAGGAACACACCGGTCTTCGGGCGGTCCGTGGACTGCCGATCGATGTCGGTCTCCTTCTGCACCTGCTCCAGATAGGTGCGGAACCGCTCCTGCACCTCGACGGGGGCACCGACGGCGAGCTCGGACGCCAGATCCGAGTCGGGCGCCACGACGAAGAACGTCGCACCGTGCAGCGTGTCGGGGCGCGTCGAGAAGACCGTGACGGGCTCGTCGCGTCCTTCGATGCGGAAGTCGACGTCGGCTCCGATCGAGCGGCCGATCCAGTTGCGCTGCATCTGCAGCACCTTGTGCGGCCAGAACCCCTCGAGCTGATTCAGGTCATCGAGCAGGCGGTCGGCGTAGTCGGTGATCTTGAAGTACCACTGGGTCAGCTTCTTCTTCACGACCTCGTACCCGCAGCGCTCGCAGCGGCCGTCGACGACCTGCTCGTTCGCCAACACGGTCTGGTCGTTGGGGCACCAGTTGACGGCGCTCTTCTTGCGATAGGCCAGTCCGCGCTCGTGCAGCTTCAGGAACAGCCACTGGTTCCAGCGGTAGTACTCCGGGTCGGAGGTGTGCAGCACGCGCGACCAGTCGAACGAGACGCCGTACGACTGGAAGGCCGCCTTCTGCTGGGCGATGTTCGTGTACGTCCACTCGCGAGGGTCGGCCCCCTGGCGGATCGCGGCGTTCTCGGCGGGCAGACCGAACGAGTCCCAGCCGATCGGGTTGAGCACGTTGTGCCCGCGGTGGCGCCAGAAGCGCGCGACGATGTCGGAGTAGAGGTAGTTCTCTGCGTGCCCCATGTGCAGGTCGCCCGAGGGGTACGGGAACATCGCCAGCACGTACCGCCGCGGGCGCTTGTCGTCATCGCCGCCCGTGAGGAAGGTCTCGTTCTCCGCCCAGTACTTCTGCCATTTGCTCTGGATGGCGTGCGCCGACGGGGTCCCCTCGTCGGCGGGACCGAAGGACAGGTTCTCAGACAACGAACGCACGACCAATCTGCAGGGAAAAACGGGATCAGTTCAGGATATCGGAACCCCAGAGGGCGGGCATTTCCGCGCCGAGCGCGGCCAGGGGGGCACGCGCCTTGGTCGCGACCTCGGCGACCTCCGCCGCGGCGACCGACCCCCAGGTGATTCCGCCCCCGGCGCCGATCACGGCCTCGTCCGCGTCGATCACGATGCTCCGGATGACCATCGCGAGGTCGACAGCGCCGTCGACGCCGACATACCCGAAGCATCCGGCGTACACGCCCCTCGGGCCGCCCTCCAACTCGTGCAGCCGTGTCATGGCCGAGAGCTTCGGCGCTCCCGTCATGCTCCCGGCCGGGAATGTCGCCTCGAGCAGCGCGCCGACGGTGGTGCCCTCCGCCGCCGTGCCGCTCACGGTGCTCACGAGCTGGTGCACCGCGGGATAGCTCTCCACGGTCCACAGGCCGTCGACCCGGATCGTTCCCGGAACGCACACCCGAGAGAGGTCGTTGCGCATCAGGTCAACGATCATCACGTTCTCGGCGCGCTCCTTGACGTTCACCGCGAGCTCGGCAGCGAGCGCGGCATCCGTCTGCGGGTCTGCGCTGCGCGGACGCGTCCCCTTGATGGGACGGGAGCGGATGACGCCTCCCCCGGCGTGCAGGAACTGCTCGGGACTCGCACTCAGCAGTGCGCGCCCTCCGATGCGGACGAACCCGCCGTGATGCGCGGGCGTGGCCGCGCGCAACCGTTCGTAGACCGCGACGGCGTCATGCGCCCCCGGTACGGTGAAGCGCGTCGTGAGGCACAGCTGATAGGCGATGCCCGCACGGATGAGTCCGCGGCAGCGTTCGATCAGGGCGGCGTACTCCTGGGGATCGTGTCGCGCCTCGGCGACCCGGGGAGCGCTGTCCGCCTCGCCGCCGGGTTCTCCGGCCGGACGAGCGGATGCCGCCGCGACGGCGACCGCCCACGTCTCGGCATCCGCCTCCGCGCTGAGCGTCCAGGTGCGGCCGGCCGCGTGATCGAAGGCGACGACGCGCGTGGCGCGCAACCAGGAGGATGCCGACTCGTCCGCACTGTCGGACACCGGCGCTCCCGCTGCCCTCGCCCCGCTCTCGTAATCACGCCAGCCGACCCATCCACCGGCGAACGGCGGACGCCCGTCATCCGCAGGCACCACGTCGAGGCGCACGTCGTCGGGGAGTGACGACGGCTCCCCCGTGCCGACGAAGCTCCAGCCCTCGGTCGCTGCCGCACCGGCATCGAGCCAGAACACGTCGGCTGCCTGCGCCTCCAGCATCCGGAACACGCGCGCCGGGTCCACCCACCCGGGCAGCTCTCGGGGACTCAGGCGTTCGCGCACCTGTCCAGCCTAGGACCGGCCTGCTCCCGTATCCTCATGAGGTGGACGACCTCCTGCTCTGGCTCCTCGACACCGTGCAGTCGATCGATCCGGTCACGCGCACCCTCGTCGCCGGGCTCGCCGTCATGCTGGAGACGAGCATCCTGATCGGACTCATCGTCCCGGGCGACACGATCGTGATCATCGCGTCGATCGGCGTCGCCAGCCCTCTGGAAGGCATCGCGATGGGCGTCGCGGTCGTCATCGGCGCCCTCATCGGCGAGAGCATCGGCTTCTTCCTGGGCCGCTGGCTCGGGCCGCACATCCGCTCGTCGTGGCTGGGACGGCGGATCGGCGAGAAGAACTGGGTGCGCGCCGAGAACTACCTGGCGCGCCGCGGCGGCATTGCCATCTTCCTGTCCCGGTTCCTGCCGGTGCTGCACTCGCTCGTCCCGCTCACCGTCGGCATGAGCGAGTACCCGTACCGCCGCTTCCTCGCCTGGACGGCACCCGCGTGCGTCATCTGGGCCACCGCGTACGTCAGCGTCTCGTCCTTGGCGGCCGGGAGCTTCCGGGAACTCGTCGACCGCGTGCACTTCGCCGGGTACATCTTCGTCGGCATCATCGCGCTGTTCCTCGTGCTCGCCTTCCTGGGGAAGAAGCTGCTGCAGCGTCTGGAATCCCGTCACCTGAACTCGGAGGACGCGGAGACCGACGCCGACGTGAAAGACTGAGGCAATGGCTTCCGCACCCCCGGCGCCCCGGATCCACTGGTTCGCGCGACTCGAACACCGCCTCCACGTCTGGCGTGAGGGCCGCGCGCGACGCCGTGGACGGGTCGCGACGATCCTGCCGTTCCCCGGTTACGGCGGACCGGGTTGGGTGCGCGTCGTCGGCCGTGTGCTGATCGTTCCTCCGCAGCGCCGCACACGCGACGGCGAACCCGCGAGTGTGCGCGGATGGCGCAGCTTCGTCGGAATCCCGGTGAGCTTCGCTGCGGTCACCGTCGATGTCGGCGGCTCGACGCACCAGGTGGTCGCCGACCGCGGAGGCGTCGTCGACACCGTCATCCACGCGGATCTCGAGCCAGGGTGGCAGACCTTCACGATCTCGGTCGAGGGACAGGAGCCCGTCGAGGCCCGCGCCTTCATCGTCGCCGCGAGCACCACTTTCGGGGTGCTGTCCGATGTCGACGACACCGTGATGGTGACTGCCCTCCCGCGCCCGTTCATCGCCTTCTGGAACTCCTTCGTCCTCGACGAGCATGCGCGCCTCCCCGTCCCCGGCATGGCCGTGCTCCTCGACCAGCTGCTGCGTCAGCACCCCGGCGCCCCGATGGTCTACCTGTCGACCGGCGCGTGGAACGTCGCCCCCACTCTGTGGCGCTTCCTCAGTCGCCACCTGTTCCCGGCCGGATCCATGCTCCTCACCGACTGGGGCCCCACGCACGACCGCTGGTTCCGCAGCGGACGCGAGCACAAGCTCACCAACCTCCGTCGGCTCGCCTCCGAGTTCCCTCATGTGAAGTGGCTGTTGATCGGCGACGACGGTCAGCACGACGAGTCCATCTACACGCAGTTCATGGAGGAGCATCCCGAGTCCGTGGCGGGCGTCGCTATCCGTCGCCTGCTCCCCGCCGAAGCCGTTCTCGCCGGTGGTCGTGCCGAGTCGGAGCCGCACGCCGCGGATTCCGCTCCCTGGGTCAGTGCCGAAGACGGCGCAGGGCTCCGCGATCAGCTCGGCGAGGCCGGCATCCTGCACTGACATGGCGGTGGCACGCGAGGAGTGGCTGGTGCGCGAGAGCGCCCACCAGGAGCGGGCCGACGCCCTGACGGCCGCGCATCGCGACCGCGCCGCGCGCGGCGAGAAGCATCCGGTGTGGGACTTCCTCTTCACCTATTACGCCTATAAGCCCGCACAGCTGCGGCGATGGCACCCGGGGGCCGGCATCGAGCTGGCGGATGCCCCCGAGCGCGCCTCCTGGCGCTGGTACTCCCCCGGCTCGACGATGGACTCCGTGGTGCCAGACGCCCAGGCCTTCGCTGCCGAGAAGCAGGAGCTCGCCGACCTCATCGAGCGGATGCTGCGCCGCACGGCCTCGCGCCCCGGCCAGTTCGGATGCTTCGGCCTGCATGAGTGGGCGATGGTGTACCGTGCCGACGAGCACCGGCATCCGGTGCCGCTGCGGCTCGGACAGGCAGGCACCGACGCGGTCGTCGAGAATCATGACCTGCGCTGCACGCACTTCGACGCCTTCCGCTTCTTCACGCCCGACGCCGTGCCGCGCAATCGCACCTCTCTGTCGCGCGATGAGCAGCCGCTGTTCGAGCAGCCGGGCTGCCTGCACGCCGGGATGGACCTGTACAAGTGGGCGATGAAGCTCGGACCGCTGATCCCGGGTGAGCTGCTGCTCGACACGTTCGAGCTCGCGCGCGACATCCGCCTGCTCGACATGGAGGCCGCGCCGTACGACCTCTCGGCCTGGGGCATCGTGCCCGTGCCGATCGAGACCGTCGAGGGGAAGAGCGAGTACGTGCGCCGTCAGCGCGAGTTCGCGGACCGCGGCATCGCCCTGCGATCCGCGCTGCTCGCGGCCTGGCTCGGGGAGAGCACGGCCGAAGCGGCCTGAGGCTCAGTCGACCGGCTCGCAGTCCGAGCACACCGACCACTGCGCGGTCGCTGCGGACAGAGCGAGCCGAAGCGTTATCACGCGCGTGGCCGCCTCGGCCAGGCGTTCGGCCGGGAGCGAGCCGGCGTCGACCGCGGCAGCGATACCCGCGGCCATCTGTCCCGCCGTCTGCGCATCGGACCCGGCGATCATCAGCACGAGGTCGTTGCCTGCGGCGACGGCGGCCACCCCGTTGGCCACCGGATCCGCGTACGCGGGATCCCCGGACGACAGCAGCATGCCGAGATCATCAGTCACCGCGACCCCCTCGAATCCGAGCTCATCTCGCGCGATCTCGTGCCACGTCGCCGACAGCGAGGCGGGCGCCGGATCGACGGACGTGTAGGACAGGTGGCCGAACATGAGCAGCGACGCGCCCGCGTCGATGCCGGCGGCGAAGGGCAGAGCCTCCGTCGCACGCCATTCCTCCAGCCCCATCGGAGTGCTCGGGATCGCACTGTGCGAATCCCCCGGCGCAGCCCCGTGGCCCGGGAAGTGCTTGAGCGTCGAGCCGACGAACTGCTCCTGGGCCGTCGTGGCCGCGGCGACCCGATCGGCTGCCGTCGTCGCATCGGTGCCGAGCGAGCGCCCGTAGCTGAAGGATGCTGTGTCGGCCGTGAAGTCCGCGACCGTTCCGAAGTTCACCGTGATGCCGGCACGGGCGACGAGCGAGCCGCGGGCGGCGAAGGCGGCAGCGGCCTCGTCGACCGGACGATCCTTCAGTGTCGTCGAGGCGGCGAAGTCGTCGCCGTTCAGCCGCGAGACGAGGCCGCCCTCCTGGTCGACGGCGATCAACGGCGGAAGGGCCGGATCGACGGTGAGCGCAGCCGTGAGGCTCTGGAGCTCGGCCTCGGTCCCCGGGATGTTGGCACCCATCAGGATGAAGCCCCCGAGTCCGGACTCCATGTAGGAGTGGAGGGCACCGGCATCCGTCTCCGGCACGTGTCCCATGACGATGCTCGCGGCCTGCTCCGCCACCGTCATCCGGGCGACGAGCTCTTCGGCGCGATCGCTCGGTCCGGATGGCACCGCGGCGGCTGCCGGCTCAGGGGCGCCCGTCGTGGATGTCGCCGACGCAGCCGATCCGACGCACAGCGTCGCGACGGCGATCCCCACGAGGGCGGTGGTCGCCCAACCGCGGCGTCGACGCATCCCGGTGCCCTTCCCGCTGTCTCTTCCCTGCGGCGTGATCAGCAGGCGAGCGCCTCGGCGATGGGAAGCGCGGTCTGCTCGCCGCCGTTGCCGAAACGCAGGGTGCGCCCGATCGTGCAGGGTTCGACGAGCGAGGCGGCGATCACGGCCGCGACGTCGGCGCGGGACACCTCTCCGCGACCCTCGGGGTCGATCAGGATGCGCCCCGTGGGGTCATCGAGGGTGAGCGTTCCGGGAGCGAGGATCGTGCCTTCCAGCCCGGTGCCGCGCAGGTGCTCGTCGGCTGCCCACTTGGCATCGGCGTAGGCGAAGAACGAGTCTCCCTCGGGAACGCCGTGATCGGCCGTCGAACCGATCCAGGACACCATGACGTAGCGGCGCACCCCTGCGAGCTCCGCCGCATCCATCGATCGTTCCGCGGCATCCCGGTCGACGGCGTAGGTGCGCTGCGGGTCTCCCCCGCCTGCACCGGCCGACCAGACGACGGCGTCGTGACCGCGGATGATCTCGGCGAGAGCCTCGACGTCCATGGTCTCGATGTCGGCCACCAGCGCGCTGGCGCCGCCCGCCTCGACATCGCCGGCGTGGTCGGGGTTGCGGATGACTCCGGTGACTTCGTCACCTCGCTCGACGAGGAGGGGCGCGAGGAGCAGGGCGATGCGGCCGTGGCCGCCGAACACGATGATGCGCGACATGCTCCTCACCCTACGCTCCGGGTGCGACCTCGGGGCCGGGGTCAGCGCGGAGTCTGCGTGCTGTCGATCACGAACGCCTGCGGGTGCGATGCCAGATACCGCACCGCCACGGGCGAACCGCTCGGCAGGTAGCTGTCACGGTCCGGGTAGACCGCCGGGGTGAAGAAGTTGCTCTCGAGCGTGTACTCGACGCCCTCGGCCGTGGTGAAGGTCACCCAGTCGCCGTCCATCGTCGCCGTGGTCGGGCGGCCGTTGTCGTGGATGTACGCGCGCGTCACCGGAACACCCGTGAGGCTCAGGATGCCGATCACCAGGGATCCCAGCATGACGAACGCCAGGATGCGGAAGAAGACGCGAAGGATGCGTCCGCCGACCTGTCCGCGTGCCTGCTCCTCCGGACGAAGAAGGCCCTCGCGCGCGCGGATGGCGCGGAGCTCGCCGCCGGGCGAGGCGGCGCGCACCGACATCGCGAACAGGCCGAGGATCGAGAAGCCCGCGACGAAGACCATCGCGTAGCCGTGCGCCGCCGGGAAGTTCAGCAGCCACATCAGCGTGTCCAGGGGGTTCATCGCCCGACCTCCTTCTCGATCGTGATCGCGACCGTCTGCGGATCCTCCCGACGGTAGAACGCCCAGATCGGCGCGCCGACCTGCAGGTGGGAGATCGCCTGCGGGTAGACGAAGACGGTGGTGTCGGCCTCCCATGTCGCCGCGCCGTCCGGAGCCATCAGCACCCTCAGGGCGAGCTCGCTCTGCCCCTCGCGGCGGCGGCCCGTCGGACGGACCTCGAGGACGGATGCCGGGACCGAGATGCCGGTGGTCCGCGCCCGCACCTGACTCGGATCGATCAGCCCGCGGTCGATGCGCCACTGCAGGAGTGCGTCCCGGACGGCCGGCTCGGAGGGATCGGCGAGCTCGACGGTGTCCTGATCCGTCAGGCTGTAGCGCACGGAAAGCGGCTGGCCGACCTGCAGAGCAGCGGCATCGGTGGCCTCCACCAGCATCCGCAGCTGCCCGATGAAGTCGTCTCCGGCGGACGGCGTCACCCGGACGAAGACGTCGTACTGCGGCACGTCGTTGATGGTCAGCCCGGTGCGGGAGACCTCCACGATCGAGCCCACGCCGATCTGCTGCTCGCCTCGCGGGCTCTTGCGACCGCTGAAGCCGAGGAACACCCCGCCGAAGGTCAGCAGCAGCCCCCAGGCGACGCCGATGAAGATCGGCCCGCCCAGCGTGTCCTCGCCGGAGAACGGGAGGATCGAATGGCGCTGGTCGACGCCGAAGAGGCCCTCGCCCACCCAGATGAGGAGCCAGACCGAGAGCAGCAGCCAGACGACCAGGAACACGATGCGAAGCATGCCCTCAGCGTAGCGACGGGGTGCGCTGCCTACCGAACACAGGTTTCGCATCGATGGCGCGCCGTCAGCCGGCGGGCACAGGAGTCTCTGCGAGGCGCAGCATCCGCTGCACGCCCTTCGCCGCCGAGCGTCCTGCACGGTTCGCACCGATCGTGCTCGCGGACGGACCGTATCCGACCATCTGGATCCGACGATCGGCGACCGCGGTCGTCCCCCGGCCGTTCCGATCGAGCTGGATGCCACCTGCGGCGCTGCGGAGGTGGAGGGGGGCGAGATGCGCGGTCGCCGGACGGAAACCGGTCGCCCACAGGATCACGTCGACGCGTTCGAACGAGCCATCCGCCCAGCGCACGCCGTCGGCCTCGATCCGCTCGAACATCGGGCGGCGGTCGGCGTAGGCGCCGAGCCGCTCCGCCTCGCGCTCCTGCGGACGGAGCATGAGACCGGTGACGCTGACGACGCTCTGCGGAGGGAGCCCGGCCGCGACGCGCTGCTCGACGAGCGCGACCGCCGCAGCACCAGCCTCCGGGGAGAAGTCGTCCGTGCGCCAGACGGGTTCGCGGCGGGTGACCCACAGCGTCTCGGTGAGAGGGGCGAGGGCGCCGAGGAACTGCACGGCAGACGCTCCTCCCCCGACCACCAGCACGCGCTTGCCGAGGAAGTGCGCGGGACCGGGGTAGTCGACCGTATGCAGCTGCTCCCCGACGAAGGTCTCCATGCCGGGGACGTGCGGGAGGAACGGATGCGTCCACGTGCCCGTCGCGTTCACGAGGGTGCGGGTGGTCCACTCCCTCTCCCCGGCGCGCACGACGAGAAGACCGTCGCGATCCTGGACGCGATCGACCTTCACCGGCCGGATCACCGGCAGCGCATGCTTCTGCTCGTAGGCGTCGAAGTACGCCGGCACCGCGACGTTCGCGCGCTCGTCGTCACGCGGGGGAGCGACGTCGTCGGGGAGCTCCGCGACTCCGTGCACGTCGCGCATGGTCAGCGCGTCCCAGCGGTGCTGCCACGCTCCCCCGGGGCGGTCGCCCGAGTCCAGGAGGACGTGCGAGATCCCGAGGCGGGACAGGTGGAACGACGACGAGAGGCCGGCCTGCCCTGCACCGATCACGAGGCTGTCGAGGATGCTCACGATGAATCGAACGTCCTCGAGCACGCTGTTGTTCCGCACCCGGGACGACGCGCCCGGGACCCCCGCTCCGATTGGTGCTCGCGCGGATTCGTGTAGTACTCTTTTCAAGTTGCTCCGGGAACTTCGGAGCGGCGTTCTGGGCCTGTGGCGCAGCTGGTAGCGCACCTGCATGGCATGCAGGGGGTCGGGGGTTCGAGTCCCCCCAGGTCCACAACGAAAGCCCCCGAGGTTCATCCTCGGGGGCTTTTCCCGTCCTAGCGCGCGGTTCCGCCGCGGTCAACCCGCTCCGTCGCGCGACCGCGCGGGTCGTACTGTGTCCGCATCCAGATCTACCACGCGAAAGGATGCGATCATGTCCAACCCGATCCCGCCCGTCGTCCCCTTCCCGGA
Organism: Microbacterium luteolum; assembly: GCF_039533965.1. NCBI lineage: Bacteria > Bacillati > Actinomycetota > Actinomycetes > Micrococcales > Microbacteriaceae > Microbacterium > Microbacterium luteolum. The sequence goes on along the minus strand of NZ_BAAAUN010000001.1, from coordinate 196,560 downwards.
TGACGACAGCCCCGACGGCGTTCCGACGAAGGAGGTCGACGGCGAGCAGGTGCCCGACACCGACATCGACGATGCGCTGGTCGACAGCGCCGAGGCCGACCGCGTTGCGGCCGGCGTCGACGAAGAGGCTGACGACGACGCGACCTAGGCCTCGACCTCGGTCCCGCCCGCCGAGGCGACCTGCGCGCGCCACCAGGGCGTCTCGATGAAGCCGCGCTTCATGAAGACGAGCTCCATCGAGGCGTTCCAGCCGCGCACGCCCTTCAGGTGCGCGATCGTCCCGGTGAGGAAGTCGTGCAGCGTCTCGGTGCTCGGGAGGATGATCTCGCAGTAGAGGGAGTTCTCCTCGAGGGCTGCCGCGAGGAAGCGGACGGATACGTGCTGCGCGAGGGTCTGCGCGACCGATGCGATCCTCGACGGCTCCACGCGCAGGATCAGTAGCGTCTCGGCGCTCATCCCCAGAGCGGATGCCGGGACCATCGTGACAGTCGTGAGGCAGCCGCCGTTGCGCATGCGCTCGTAGCGACGGCGCACGCTGCTCTCGTTCATGTCGAGCTTCGCACCGATCGACAGGAACGATGCGCGGCCGTTGTGCCGGAGCTCCTCGACGATCGCGCGGTCCGCATCATCGAAATGCGTCGGATCGCAGGTGTTCGGCGCCGGCATGTAGGACTTCGGGTCGCTCGTGGCCTCGGCGTGCGCGTCGTACAGCTGACGCCCCCAGTCGAAGCTCACCTTGTAGGTGTGCACCACCAGATCGCTGCGCCATCGCTCGACCCCGGGGATCCCCTGGAGATCGGTGAGCACGTGGGCGTACGTCGCCGAGTCACCGGGGATCACGACCTCGGCGAACACGTCGAACTTGCCCGTCACGAGGGTGACGAATCGCACGTACGGCGATCCGATCAGCTTCTGCGCGACGGCGAGCTGCGACCCGGGCGTGCAGTTGATCCGCACGAAGAACGTCTCCACGTGCCCCTCGCTGCCGAGCGTCGGAACGATCCCGACCTGCACCACGCCCTCGGACAGCAGCTGCTGACCGCGTCGGGTGACGGTGGAGACGGATGCTCCGGCGAACTCGGCGATCGACGTCCAGCTCGCTCGCCCGTCCTGCTGCAGGGCGACGACGATGCGACGGTCGAGATCGCTGAACTCGCGGCCGATGTGAATACTGCTCATCGTGTCAGCGGCGGGTACACCCGGTGCAGGAACGTGCGCACGGTCTCGGTCCACGCCTCTGCCTCCTCGATCTGCGGGGAGTGACCCGACTTCTCGAACACGACCATCTCGGAGTCCGGGATGAGGTCGGCGATCACCTGGCTACACGATACTGGCGTGATCCAGTCGGTCCGGCCCACGGTGATGAGTGTCGGCACCGCGATCTCGGGAAGACGCGGCTTCAGGTCGTAGTTCGGGAGGTTCACCGAGAATGCGTAGTTGTGGGCGCGGTACCGGTACGGCGTCGCCTGGACCTTCCGCTCGACGGCATCCGGGTCGTACACGAAGTCGTACAGGGGCAGGATCTCGCGCCAGCAGTCCTTCAGGTCCTCATCGTCGCGGACCTGGCCAACGTCGATGCGATCGAACTTCTCCATGTCGATCGCCACGCGGTCGGAGGCCAGGGCGTTCTCGCGGGCGAGGTGCGCGTTGGAGTTGTCGGCCGACGTGTCCCGCAGCACGATCGCCGCGACGCGGTCCGGGTAGCGCAGCGCGTACTCCATCGTCATGAATCCGCCGTACGATCCGCCGGCCATGACGATCTTCTCGGCTCCGATCCACTCACGCAGACCGTCGATGTCGGCGGCCCACTGCTCGTGGCTGTACGTTCCCTCCCCCTCGCTCTGCCCGCTCCCCCTGGCGTCGAAGACCACGACGCGGTACTCGTCGGCGAGACGGCCGAAGCTCGCGCGCGGCTCTGCCCGAGATCCGAGTCCGGGGGCGCCGTGATGCGTGATGATGACCGGAGCACCCTCAGGACCGAGCACCTCGACCGCCAGATGGTTGCCGTTGATCTCGACCCATTCGTAGGCGCTCGTCGCGGCGGCGAACTCCGGGGAAACCGGCGGGGTGGATGTCATGTCGTCCTCTTTCTCGAGATCGGATGCGTCAGAGCGCGATGGTGCAGTCGTCGAGACCGCGGGGGAAGGTCGTGAGCGCCTCAGCGCCGTCGTCTGTCACGAGCATGCTGTCGCTGATGCGGTAGCCCGCGTGGCCCGGCACGTAGATGCCGGGTTCGTTCGACACGACCATGCCCGCCTCGAGCACGGTGGCGTCGCCGTCCTCCAGCCACGGCGCCTCATGCATGCCGAGGCCGATGCCGTGCCCCTGACGGTGGCGGATGAACTCGCCGAGTCCCGCCTCGCGGATCACATCGAGGCAGAGGCGGTTGGCCTCGCGGCATTCGAGCCCCGCCCGGATCGTCTCGCGGCCGAGCTGCTGGGCGGCACGGATCGTGTCGTGATAGCGGCGCTGGTCGGGGGTCGGCTCCCCCAGCACGAACGTGCGCTCGCCCTCGATGAAGCGTCCGCCGACCGCGCAACCGAGCGAGAGCATGAAGGTGTCTCCCGCTTTCAGCCGGTTGACGGAGGGCAGACCGTGGGGGAAAGCGGAGTTCGCCCCGGAGTAGACCAGTCCGCCCGCGAGCAGCGAGGCGACGACCACGTTGCGGTGCTCCGCGTACATCAGGGCGGTGCCCGTCGACGTCACGTGACGCTCGAGCTCGGCCTCGGTGGGCAGGTCGCCGCCGGCGGCGACCGCGTCGGAGACGAGCTGCACGCCCGCGTCCAGCATCCGATCGGTGATGCGCGCCGCCTCGCGGTGCAGGGCGACCTCCTCGGGGAACTTCACGTAGCGGGCTCGGGTGAGAAGGTCGGACCCGACGAGCTCCGCACCGCTCATCGCGGCCCGCGCGGCAGCGAGGCGCTCGTAGGGCATGGTCGAGGCGAAGCCGACCCGGCCCCTCGGCGCCACTGCTGTCGCGAGCACCGCGAACGGCGACACGATACCGGGGAACTCGAAGAACGCCACCAGTTCGGCGCGCGCCGACTGCGACTGTGCGTACTCCCGCTCGAGCTCCGGCAGGAGCATCACGACCCGCCCGCCGGCCTCGATCCAGATCGCCACCGGCCGCTCCGACGGGTGGTGGAAGAACCCGGTGAGATAGGCGATGTCCTCCGGGTGGTCGGTCAGGAAGGCGTCGAAGCCCTCCTCCGCCATACGATCGCGCACACGGGCCTGCACCCGGTCGAAGAACGCGGGGTCGAGACGCTGGTCGAACACGGTCATGTCGGCCTCCTAGCGGGCGAGATGGCGCGGGTTGCGCGCGTCGTTGTACGCGATCGACAGGAGCGTCGCCGAGAGCACGAGGACCAGGATCGCGATGGACGGGAAGAGCGTCAACCACCACGCGCTCACCATCGCACCCGCCTGCTGCGCCTCGTAGAGGATGCGCCCCCACGACCACGTGGTCGGATCCCCCAGACCGAGGAAGGCGAGGCCCGCGGCGGAGAGCACGGCGCGCGACGCCGTCACCACGACCGAAACGACCACCACCGGGGTGACCGCAGGGAGGACGTGCCGCGAGATGATCCACAGCGGCGATGTCGTCATGAGCCGCGACGCGTCGACGTACGGCAGACCGACCACCGTGAGCGCCTGAGAGCGCACGAGGCGCGTGACCTCGGGCCAGGAGAACGCCGCGACGACGAAGATGATCGTCGAGGTGCTGGGACCCACGAGCGCGGCGATCAGGATCATGAGCGGCAGCACGGGCAGCGAGAGCGTCATGTCGACGATCACGCTGATGATGCTGTCGAGCTTGCGGAAATAGGCGCCGATCACCGCTATGATCGTGCCGAACACGATCGCGATCACCGATGCTGCGACCGCGACGAGCACGCTCTGCTGTGTGCCCCAGATGACCTCGGCGAACACGTCGCGACCGAGCGCGTCGGTCCCGAACCAGTGGTCGCCGCTCGGTGGCCGCAGCACGTCGGGTCCGTAACTGGCCGGATACGGTGCGATCAGCGGCGCCGCGAGCGCGACGATCACGAGCAGGATCAGCAGCCCGAGCGAGATCATTCCGAGCGGGTCGCGACGGAACGCCCGCCAGGTGTGCGCACCGGCGCGCTCGCTGCCGACAGCGGCTGGCTCGCTGGGAGCGAGGGGAACGGAGGAAGGGAGCGGCGCGGTCATGAGGTCTTCACTCTCGGGTCCAGGTAGCCGTAGATGATGTCGGTGGCGGTGTTCGCGACCACGACCGTGGTGGCGAGCATCAGGAAGGCACCCTGCAGCACCGGGAAGTCGAGTTGCGTGACCGCTTCGTAGATGCCACGGCCGATGCCCGGGTAGGCGAACACCGTCTCGGTGAGCACCGCCCCGCCGACGAGGAAGCCGAGCTGCAGGCCGATCAGGGTGGTCGTCGGCAGCAGGGCGTTGCGGAGCGCGTGCTTCCAGAGGATGCGCCGGCCGCGCAGCCCGTTGGCCTTGGCGAGGAGGATGTAGTCCTCGCCGAGCGTCTCGATGAGCGTCGAGCGCATGGTGAGCACGTAGGAGCCGACCTGGATCAGCATGAGCGAGACGGCCGGGAGCACGAGGTGCTGGGCGACGCTGAGGTACCACTCGAGACCGTAGGTGTTGTTCGTGTACGCGCCGCCGATCGGGAACCAGCCGAGGTTCAGCCCGAAGACGAACAGGAGCAGGATCGCCACGCTCGGAACGAACAGGGACTGTCCCGTGACCCCGACGATCTGCACCGCCCGGTCGATGAATCGTCCCTTGTGCGAGGCGGCCGCGACTCCGAGCGGGATGCCGATGATGATCGTCAGCGCCAGAGCCGTGAGCGTCAGCAGCAGCGTCCAGGGCAGCCGCTGCAGGAGCACGTCGAGCACAGGGATCGACTGCGTGAACGAGATCCCGAGGTTCCCCTGGACCAGCTGCCACATGTAGAGGCCGTACTGCACGATCAGGGGCTGGTCGAGCCCGTACTGCTCGAGGATGGTCGCCCGGATGTCGTCCGTCATGTTCGGGCTCGCCAGCGCGAGCGCCGGGTCACCGGGAAGCAGCCGCAGGAGCAGGAACGTCACGGTCACGGCGAACCAGATCGTGAGCAGACCTCGACCTGCGCGACGGAGAATGAACGATGCTCGGGACACCCGGGCGACCTTCCTCGAGATTTCAGTGGTTATTCGACCGGGTGCGCGCTCGCGAGCGAGAGCGGGTTCACGATCGAGAGCAGCTCGCTCGGCTTCGAGATGAAGCCGGCCCATTCATCGCTGGCGGCGAAGAACAGGTTCTGCGTGTACATGATGTTGTCGTAGACCTGCTCGTGCACGATCTTGTTCGCGTCGCGCATGATCGAGATCTTCTCGTCCTCGTCGAAGGTGACCATGCCCTCCTCGATCAGGGCGTTCAGCTCGGGGTCGTCGACGTGCGTGTAGTTGATCGCTCCACCCGGCAGGTACGACAGGGCGAAGTTCGTCACCGGGTCGTCCATGATGGCGAAGTTGCCCGCATAGATGTCGTAATCCCCTTCGCTGGTCATCGAGAGGTACGTGTTCCGCTCGGTGCCCTGGAGCTCGATCGTGATGCCCGCCTCGGCCGCGGAGTCCTTCACCATCTGCGCCCACTGGCTGGTGACGCTGTCCTGCAGCGAGTAGATCAGGCGGAACGAGACCGGGAAGTTGCCGCCGGCATCCGCCGTGTATCCGGCGTCCTCCATGAGAGAGCGCGCCTTCTCGGGATCGAACTCGTATTCCTTCACCGAGTCGTCGTAGTACTTCGCGAGCACCGGCATCAGCGCACTGGACCCGGTCGAGACGGCCTGATCCTGCAGCACCACCGTCCGGATCGCGTCGTAGTCCACCGCATGCGCCAGGGCCTGACGCACTTCGGTCTTCGCGAGGTCCGGCTTCTCCATGTTGTACACGAGGTGCGCGTAGCCGAGTCCGGCCGCTTCGATGACCTGCAGCCCGTCGGTGCTGCTGAGCTGTTCGACCTGCGCCGGCGGAAGGGCGTTCGCGATCACGTCGATCTCGCCGCTCTGCAGCGCGAGGATCTCGGTGTTGACGTCGGGGTACACGCGGTAGACGACCTCGGCGGGGCCGGGCACGCCGCCCTCGACGAGGGGGTAGTCCTCGACACGCTCGAGCGTGTAGTGCTGGCCGACCTGGAAGTCGCTCAGGACGAACGGGCCCATGCCGACCCAGCCGCCGTCGCTGCCGTCGTTCGCGAACTCGGCGATCGAGCCCTTCGGGTCGAAGACGTGCTTCGGGACGACGACGCCCCAGAATCCGATCTCCTCGATGATCGACGAGTCCGGCTGCGTGAGTGTGAGCTCGACGCGGGTGTCCGAGACCGCGGTCGCGGTGTCGAGGTTGCCCAGCTGCCCGAAGAACGTCCCGGGCGCCTGATCGCGCTTGACCGCGTTCAGGGTCCAGGCGACGTCCTCGGCGGTGAGCGGCTCGCCGTCGCTCCACGTGAGGTCGTCGCGGATCTCGTAGAACCCGGTCGTGTCGTCCACGTAGCCCCAGTCGGTGGCCACGTGGGCCTCCTTGGTGCCGTCCTCGCTGATGCTCAGCAGGTGCGGATACATCAGGTTCGTGATCCAGGAGTCGGTCCGGCTGTTTCCGAGCACCGGGTTGAAGTTCACGACGTCGGTCGTCGTGCCGATGCTGAGCGTCTCATCGCTCGGACCGGTGCTTCCGGATGTCTCGCCCGGCTCCGGAGCCGTAGGGGCGCACGCGGCGAGACCGACGGCGAGAGCCGCGGCGGCGCCGAGTGCGAGGTACTTGCTGTGCTTCATCAGACCCAAACCTCCTCGAGTACGCGCATGGTGTTCCCACCGACGACGGCGCGGATCTCGTCGTCGGAGTAGTCGTGCTTCACAAGCCAGCCGATGATGTTGTAGAACGCCTCGGCCGGATTCTCGATGCCGTCGACGTACGGCTGCTTCTCGTACTCGACGTTGGCGTGCGCCTGGCCGAGAGACAGGTTCGACGAGAAGGCGTCGTGCAATCCGACGTGGTCGCCGAAGAGCGTGTCCGGACCGAAGCTCACGTGCTCGAGACCGACCAGGTCGACGCAGTACTGGAAGTGGTCCATCACGGATTCCAGCGAGTGCTTCGGATGCTGCGGCGAGATCGTCGTGTGCGGCGCCGCCTCGATGCCGATCACGCCGCCGCGCTTCGCGCACTCGATGATGGTCTCGTCGGTCTTCATGCGGTTCGTCGGCCACAGGCCGCGCGCACCGGCGTGCGTGATGAACACCGGCTTCTGGGAGTGCGCGATCACGTCGAGGCACGTCTGGTCGCCCGAGTGGGAGATGTCGATCGCGATGCCGAGCTTGTTCATGCGCTCGACCGCGCGCTCGCCGAAGTACGTCAGGCCGCCGTCGCCGCGCTCCTTGAGGCCGCCGCCCAGCATGTTCGCCTCCGAGTAGGCGATGCCCATCTGGCGCACGCCGAAACCGTACAGCACGTCCAGGCGATCGACCTCGTTCTCGATCATCGTCGACGCTTCGAGTGCGAAGACGTGGGCAACTCGACCGGTCTCCGCCGCATAACGGATGTCCTTGATCGACTCGGCCTTGATGACGAAGTCCTGGTGCGCGAGGTCGGCCATGCGCACGCCGAGGTCGAAGAGCACGTCCTGATACTTCCAGCCGGCGTCGCTGGAGATGCAGCAGGTGCCGTCCATGCCGTTGTCGAAGACGGCGGTGAGACCAGAGCGCGCCAGCCCCTGGTAGCCGGTGGGTTCGCGGCCCTGGCGGATGTGGTCGCGGAGCTCGCCCATGTCCTCGGGGAACACCTGCACATGCTCGTGCAGGGAGATGACGGTCTCCTCGCGCAACAGGCGCTCGGTGCGCTCCTTCTGGGTGTCGCTGAGCTCGAGTCCCTCGTATGCCGGCACGCGGCCGATCTGCTTCGCGTAGCGGAACTCGCGGTAGTCCTTGCCTGCTTCGAGGTAGTCGTAGGCGGTGTAGCCGCTGTAGCGGTCTGCTTCTTCGAGCACGAATGCGCTCCTTCGGTTCGGTGATGCGGATGCCTCTCCCGATCGACGCGTGGGAGATTTCTCGAATCTCGATGATTTCGGCGCAAATGTCAACCTTGTTGAACAAATTCGGCTGAGATGTTTCCTGTTCGAAACAATTCAGAGGTACGCTCCTGGCATGATGGCAAGCATGGAGAACACGTCACCGCCGGAGAACGGCGTCGTCCTCGACGTCCGCGGGCTCACAGTCACGCTGTCCACGGACGGGCGTCCGAACCGTGTCGTCGACGACATCGACATCACGGTGCGCAAAGGCGAGGTCTTCGCCCTGCTCGGCGAGTCCGGGTCCGGCAAGTCCATGACGGCCCGCGCGATCATGGGCCTGATCGACAACGGTGACGTCGAGGCGACGAGCATGACGCTCGGCTCCACCGACCTGCTCGCCCTCTCCCCCGAGCAGCACCGCCGTCTGCGTGGCGTCAAAGTCAGTCTCGTGATGCAGGATGCACTCTCCGCCCTGAATCCGGTGGTCAGCATCGGCGATCAGATCGTCGACCTCATCCGCGCCCACCGGCCAGACAGCCGGCGCGCAGCTCTGGCGCGCGCCGTCGAGCTCCTGACGCTCGTCGGGATCCCCACCCCGGAGAAGCGCGTGCATGATTACGCGCATCAGTTCTCGGGCGGCCAGCGTCAGCGCATCCTCATCGCGATGGCGATCGCACTCGAACCCGACCTCATCATCGCCGACGAGCCGACGACGGCGCTCGACGTCACTGTCCAGGCGCAGATCCTCGACCTGCTGCTCTCGCTGCGCGATCGACTCGGCATGGGCATGTTGCTCATCACCCACGACCTCGGCGTCGTGATGGAGGTCGCTGATCATGTCGCCGTCATGCGCACGGGGCGCATCGTCGAAGCAGGCAGAGCCGACGATGTCCTCACCCGACCCCAGCATCCGTACACCCTGCAGCTGCTGAACGCCGTGCCGCAGGACGTGAGTGCTGCTGTCGAGGACGACGGCTCCACCCCGATCCTCGACGGCCGCGGCCTCGAGCGCACCTTCCGCTCCGGCAGCGGGCGTCGCGCGCACCGCGTGGCTGCCGTGGCCGGCGTCGACCTCCAGTTGCGCAGCGGCGAGATCCTCGCGATCGTCGGAGAGTCCGGGAGCGGCAAGTCGACCCTGGCGCGCATGCTGGTCGGCCTGGACTCCCCCGACGCCGGCACCCTGCGCTACCGCGACGAGGACGTGACGCGAGGACGGCTGCGCGATCGCAGGATCCTCCGTCGCGGCGTGCAGATGGTCTTCCAAGACCCGTACATGTCGCTGAATCCGAGGATGACCGTCCAGCAGATCATCGCCGAGCCTCTCGCCGCCACACGGACCGGGAGTCCGTCCAGCCGGCGCGACCGCGTCGCAGAGCTGCTCGAACTCGTGGGACTCACCCCGGAGATGGCCTCGCGCTTCCCCCATCAGTTCTCCGGCGGTCAGCGCCAGCGCATCGGCATCGCCCGTGCTCTCGCCCTCGACCCCGACGTGCTGGTGTGCGACGAGCCGGTCTCCGCGCTCGATGTGTCGATCCGCGCGCAGATCATCGACCTGCTCTGCGATCTGCGGGAGCGCCTCGGGATGTCCATCGTCTTCATCGCGCACGATCTCTCGCTCGTGCGGCACATCGCCGACCGCGTCGCCGTGATGTATCTGGGCCACATGGTCGAGATCGGCGCCACGGAAGAGGTCTACCGGAATCCCACGCATCCGTACACGCGGTCGCTGCTTTCGGCGATCCCTCCGCAGACGCGCGCAGAGCGCGGGATGCTGTCGCGGAGGACGCGCCTGACGGCGTGACCCGGCTCAGACGCCGGGGCGCACCGTCAGATCCGTGATCTGCGCATCACGCGGCAGATCGAGCGCCGTGAGGATGGTCGTCGCGACGGCATCCGCGCTGATGAAACGCTCGGGCACGTAATCGCTGCCCTCCTGCTGATGCACGCGTTCCTGCATCGGCGTGGCCGTGCGTCCGGGGAAGATCGAGGTGACGCGCACACCGTGCTCGGCTTCTTCCGCCCGCAGGGCGTCGGCCAGCGCCTTGAGCCCGTGCTTCGAGGCGGCGTAGGCCGACCACCCGGCGTGTGCATGCAGACCGGCGCCCGAGTTGACGAACACCACCTGTCCGCGTGACACGCGCAGCACCGGGAGGAGGAGCCGCGTGAGCTCGGCAGGTGCGACGAGGTTCACTGCCAGCTGCTGCTCCCACAGCGCCGGCGGAAGGTCGGCCACCGTGCCGAGGTCGACGACACCCGCCACGTGCAGGACAGAGTCGATGCGCTCCGGCAGGTTCTGCTTCGAGAGCGCCCAGGAGATGCGGCCAGGATTCGCGAGGTCCGCCACCAGCGTCGAGACACCGGGAAGCTCTGCCACGATCTCACGGGCGCGACCGAGGTCTCTCGCGACCGCGACGACCTGGTCTCCGCGATCGAGCAGCCGGCGGGCGAGGACAGCGCCGATGCCGGAGCCCGCACCGGTGATCAGGTGCGTCTGCACGTCAGGGACGATCCGCAGCCGGCTCGGCGACGTCGATCGGGACGACGGGGCAGTCCTTCCAGAGGCGCTCGAGGCCGTAGTAGACCCGCTCCTCCTGGTGGAAGACGTGAACGATCAGGTCGCCGAAGTCGAGGAGAACCCAGCGTGCCTCCGCACGACCCTCTCGGCGGACGCGCTTATGGCCCGATTCGATCAGCCGGTCCTCGATCTCATCGGCGATCGCGGCGACGTTGCGCTCGCTGTTCCCGGTGACGAGAAGGAAGATGTCGACGAGCGGCAGCGGCTCCGACACGTTGAGCGCGACGAGGTCCTCACCACCCTTGTCGATGGCGGCTTGTGCGGCGAGACTCAGCATCTCTTCGGCGGTTTCAGGTGATTGCATCAGAACACATTCGTTGAGAAGGCGACGATGACGGCGGTTCCCACCGCGAGGGCGAGACCTCCGGCGACGATGGCCAGGATGAGCAAGAGTCGGTTGCCCTTTTCGGGAGCCGGCGGGCGGATGACCTCGCCGGCGGGCTTGATGGTGCTGACCGCGGAGCTCGCGGCGATCGGAGTCGGAGATGATGCCGGCGGCAGCTCGCCGTCGATGAGCACTGCGTCGACGTCCTTGCCGTCGGTGGTCCCGTGCGCGTGGCCCTGCGAGCCGAGGCCCTTCGGGAGCTCGTATGACCCGGTCACCAGGATCTCACCCGTCGAGGCGACGGGACCGGAGAGCGATCCCTCCCCCGGCGACGGGGTGAAGATCAGCGCGTTCGGTGCGGAGTGCTGCGAACCGGTGGAGTCGCCCACCGTGAGCAGCTCGTCGAACGAGGGGCGGAACGGTGCATGCACGTCGGGAGCATCCGCCAGCACGCCCTCGCCGAAAGCGGGGTTGACGGTCGGGCGAGGATCCGCGGCGACGTCATCGTCATCGGCGTCCTCGACATCGGCGAGCACATCGTCGGTCGTGGGGTCGCTGCTGTCCGCTGAGAGGCCGAGGACGGCGGCCACGTCGTCCTGCCGGTCGGCGTCCGCCGGTTCCTCGATGACCTCGAGCGGTACGGCCCCCACGGAATCGGACGCCTCGGAGGCCCGGACCGGCTCGACGACGATCTCGTCGTCGATGTCATCGTCGTCGCCCGCCGTGTCGGCCGGGGCGGGAGCGGAGAAGTCGGGGACGCCGGAGACGATGCCCGACGACGCCGGCGCCGGGGTCGGCATGGCGAATTCTGGGGCCTGCGGCTCGACCGTCTCAGGAGCGCTGACTTCCGGCTCGACGACCTCAGCTTCGACAGCTTCAGGCTCGACGACCTCAGGCTCGATGACCTCGGGCGTCGCGGGCGCCTGATCCTGGACAGGGGCATGCTCTTCGCCCACGGGAACAGCACCGGTCTTGATCCGCTCCTGCTCGCGGACCTGGCGACGCGTCAGCGGGACGCCCGCATCATCGACAGCGTCGGGGGCGGGAGGGATCTCCACCGGCTCCGAGGCGCGGGGCAGGGGCGGCGCGGGCGGGGCCGTCTCGGCCGCTGCCGCCGCCTCTTCCGGGGTGATCACGGGCGTGGAACCCGTCAGGCGGATCTCCCGCAGCTGCTTGCGCGTCAGCGGACCGTGATCCTGCTGATCCGAAGTACTCATGCCTTGCTCCGATACAGATGATGCTTCGCGATGTACTGAACGACTCCGTCGGGGACCAGGTACCAGACCGGCTGATCGTCGCGAACGCGTTCACGGCAGACCGTCGATGAGATCGACAGTGCCGGTACCTCCAGTTGGCTGACGTTGTCGCTCGGGAGGCCGTCGGTGCTCAGGACGTGTCCTGGGCGAGAGACCGCGACGAAGTGGGCCAACTCCCACAACTCATCATGGTCCCTCCAACTGAGAATTTGCGCTACGGCATCCGCTCCGGTGATGAAGAACAGCTCCGCATCGGGCCGATCGCGCTTCAGATCGCGGAGCGTGTCGATCGTGTAGGTCGGTCCCTCACGATTGATGTCGACCCTGCTGACCGTGAACTGCGGGTTGGATGCCGTGGCGATCACCGTCATCAGATAGCGGTGCTCGCTGGGGGTGACGTCGGACTTCTGCCACGGATGGCCGGTCGGGACGAACACCACCTCGTCGAGATCGAAGGAGTGCGCGACCTCGCTCGCGGCGACCAGGTGGCCATGATGGATGGGGTCGAACGTTCCGCCCATCACGCCGATGCGCGGGGTGCGCGTGGTCGCAGCAGCATTCATGAAGGGCCTAGTGGCCGTGTCCTGCCTCGTGTCCGTCCTTGCCGTGCTTCGCGGCCCAGGCCTCAGCCTTCGCGGAATGACGGTTGGCGACGTTCTTGTACGACAGGGTCACCAGAGCCAGGAAGGCGAAGACGATGATGGCGATGACCCCGAAGATCAGCGTCTCGAGCTGGACGTTGCCGTGATGCTCTGTTTCGGCGGCGGCCATCGCGATCTGTGCGACGAGGTTCATCGTGACTCCGTTTCGTGGCGTGCTCTTCGGGATCCTGAGCGGGACAGCGTCCCCCAGTCTAGCCCTCAGCCGCGGGTCTGACCCGATCCACGCGCGAGCCACTTCGTGCTGGTCAGCTCGGAGAGCCCCATCGGGCCGCGAGCGTGCAGCTTCTGCGTCGAGATGCCGACCTCCGCACCGAATCCGAACTCGCCTCCGTCGGTGAAACGGGTCGAGGCGTTGGCCATCACCACGGCGGAGTCGACCTCCGCGAGGAACCGCTCCGCGTTACGCGCATCCGTCGTGACGATCGACTCGGTGTGGCCCGTGCTGTAGCGGCGGATGTGATCGAGGGCCTCATCGAGCGAATCGACGACCTTCATCGCGATGTCGAGGCTCAGGTACTCCGTCGCCCAGTCCTCCTCGGTGGCGGGGATCACATTCGAGACGAGACCGGCGACGATATCGTCGCCGTGGATCGCGACGCCTTCGCTCTGCAGCGCGCTGGCGACCAGCGGGATGAGCCGCGGGGCCGCCTGCCGGTGCACGAGGACCGTCTCCACCGCGTTGCACACGCTCGGACGCTGCACCTTGGCGTTCACGACGATGTCGCGCGCCCAGTCGTCGGGCGCGGTCTCGTCGAGCAGGATGTGGACGTTGCCCGCTCCGGTCTCGATCACCGGGACCGTCGACTCGGTGACCACGGTCTCGATCAGCCCGGCGCTTCCGCGCGGGACGAGGACATCGATGTAGCCACGGCCGTTCATGAGCGCCTTCGCGCCGTCGCGACCGAAGTCGTCGACGGTCTGGATCGCCTCGGCGGTGACTCCCGCGCCCTCGAGTGCGTCGCGCATGACCTCGACCAGCACCGTGTTGGACTCGCGCGCGGCGCTCCCGCCGCGCAGCACGACCGCGTTGCCCGACCGCAGCGCCAGAGCCGCGATGTCGACCGTCACGTTGGGACGGGCCTCGTAGATCGCTCCGACCACGCCGAACGGCACGCGCACCTGCTCCAGAGCCACACCGTTCGGCATGCGGTGCCCGCCCACGACACGGCCGACCGGATCCGGAAGGGAGGACACCTGACGCACCGCAGCGGCGAGAGCCGCGACGCGCTTCTCATCGAGCCGCAGACGGTCGATGAGCGACTCGCCGATGCCGTCCTCGCGCCCGCGTGCGATGTCGCGTGCGTTCGCCTCGATGATGCGGGCACTGTTCTGCTCGAGAGCCACGGCGATCGCCTCGAGAGCGCGCACCTTGTCGTCGCTGGTGAGGGCTGCGGTGGCGCGAGACGCCTCTTTGGCGCGCTCCAGGCGCACCTGCGGGGTCTGGTCGGTCATCCGCCCAGTTTAGGAGATGGCCGGTTCGAACCAGGTCCCTATTTCAGCGCCGGCGAGGGCCTTGTCGACGAGGTCGGCGCTGGTCACCAGGACGCCGATGCCGGATGCCGCGGCAAGGCGTGCGGCGGAGACCTTGGTCGCCGCTCCCCCGGTCCCGACGCTGTTCACGACCGTCGCGCCGAACTCGAGCCCGGTGAGGTCGGCATCCGGTGCGACGATGTCGATCGGCTCCGCTCCGGGATCGGACGGGGGCTTCGTGTAGAGCGACTCGATGTCGCTCAGCAGGATGAGGGCGTCCGCCTCGATCAGCTGGGCGACGAGGGCACCGAGCCGATCGTTGTCACCGAAGCGGATCTCCTGCGTCGCCACGGTGTCGTTCTCGTTGACGATCGGCAGGATGCGCAGGCCGAGCAGACGCTCCATCGCGCGGCGGGCGTTCGAGCGCGACGTCGGGTTCTCCAGGTCGCCCGTGGTGAGCAGCACCTGTCCCGCGACGATGTCGAAGGGACGCAGCGACTCCTGGTACCGGTACACGAGGATGTTCTGCCCGACCGCGGCCGCGGCCTGCTGCGTCGCCAGATCCGTCGGACGAGCATCGAGGCGCAGGAAGGGGATGCCGGTGGCGATCGCACCCGACGAGACCAGCACGACCTCCGCGCCGCGAGCGTGTGCGGCGGCGAGGGCCTCGACCAGCACGGGGATCCGCCAGGAGGACTCGCCGCTGACCGACGAGGATCCCACCTTCACGACGATGCGAGACGCCGTCGCGAGGTCGGCGCGGGTGCGTGCGGTCACTCGCCGTCCTCGCGGTAAGCCGCGAGGCGCTGAGCCTCCACCTCCGCACGAGCAGCGGCCTTGGCATCCATGCGCTCGTAGTACGTGGCGCGACGTTCCGTCGTCGTGCGACGCTCGTTCGGCGCGAGACGCGGGTCGGTTCCTCGGGGCGCGGCCATCAGCTCGGCGGCGGAGTTCATCGTCGGCTCCCAGTCGAACACGATGCTGTCGCCCTCGCCGATCACGACGGTCGATCCCTGCACGGCGCCGACGCGGAAGAGCTCAAGCTCGACGCCCAGCTTGTCGAGGCGATCGGCCAGGTATCCGACGGCCTCTTCGTTCTGGAAGTCGGTCTGCTGCACCCAGCGCACCGGCTTGTCGCCGAGGACGCGGTAGATGTTGCCGTACGTGCCGCCCTCGACCCGGATCGAGAAGTCCTTCTTCGACCCGCGCGGGCGGATGACGACCCGCTCCTTCGGAGTCGCGATGACAGCCTCGGCCTTGTGCTTCTCGACCAGCTCGCCGAGAGCCAGGGTGAGCGGGCGGAGTCCTTCGTGCGAGACCGTGGAGATCTCGAACACGCGGAATCCGCGTGCCTCGAGGTCGGGGCGGACCATCTCGGCGAGGTCGCGCGCCTCGGGCACGTCGATCTTGTTCAGGGCGATGATCTGCGGACGCTCGAGCAGAGGCGTCTGTCCCTCGGGCACCTCGTACGCGGCGAGCTCGGCGAGGATGATGTCGAGGTCGGAGATCGGGTCGCGGCCGGGCTCGAGCGTGGCGCAGTCGAGCACGTGCAGCAGCGCGGTGCAGCGCTCGACGTGGCGCAGGAACTCCAGACCCAGTCCGCGTCCCTCGCTCGCGCCTTCGATGAGGCCGGGGACGTCGGCGACCGTGTAGCGGAAGTTCTCCGACTGCACGACGCCGAGGTTCGGGTGCAACGTGGTGAACGGGTAGTCGGCGATCTTGGGCCGGGCGGCCGAGATGGCACCGATCAGGCTCGACTTGCCGGCGGACGGGTAGCCCACCAGAGCGATGTCGGCGACGGTCTTCAACTCGAGGACGACATCGCCCTCGTACCCGGGAGTGCCGAGGAGCGCGAACCCGGGCGCCTTGCGCTTCGTCGTAGCGAGGGCCGCGTTCCCGAGACCGCCCTGACCGCCGGCGGCGACGACGAAGCGCTCCCCCGGCTCGACCATGTCGATCAGGACCTCGCCGGCGGTGTTCTTCACGACGGTGCCGACGGGGACCGGGAGCTCGAGCGTCTCGCCCAGGAATCCGGAGCGGTGATCGCCCATGCCGGGTCCGCCGTTGCCCGAGCTGCGATGGGGCGAGTGGTGGTACGACAGCAGGGTGCCGGTCTGCGGGTCGGCGACCAGCACGACGTCGCCGCCGTCACCGCCGTTCCCGCCGTCCGGACCTCCGAGAGGCTTGAACTTCTCGCGGTGCACCGAGACACAGCCGTTGCCGCCCTTGCCCGCACGCAGGTGCAGTGTCACGGTGTCGACGAACGTGACCATGTCTCGATCTCCTCCTGTTTGGTTCTGTGCCGCCCGCCGAAGTCCCGGCGGGCAGATACACGGACGGGGCGAGCCGAAGCCCGCCCCGTCCGGATGACTAGTGTCGCGCTGTGATCACTCAGCAGCGGCGACGATGTTGACGACCTTGCGGCCGCCCTTCGCGCCGAACTGGACCGCACCGGCGGCCAGAGCGAACAGCGTGTCGTCGCCACCACGGCCGACGTTGACGCCGGGGTGGAAGTGCGTGCCGCGCTGGCGGACGATGATCTCGCCGGCGAGGACCTGCTGACCGCCGAAGCGCTTCACGCCGAGGCGCTGAGCGTTGGAGTCACGACCGTTACGGGTGGAGCTTGCGCCCTTTTTATGTGCCATGTCCTAGTCCCCTCTGGCTTACTTGATGCCGGTGATCTTGACGCGCGTGAGCTCCTGGCGGTGGCCCTGACGCTTCTTGTAACCGGTCTTGTTCTTGTACTTCTGGATGATGATCTTCGGGCCGCGGAGGTTGCCGATGACCTCGGCGGTGACCTTGACCTTCGCCAGCTTGTCAGCGTCGGTGGTCACCGTGGCGCCGTCGACGAGCAGCACAGCGGCAAGCTCGATCTTCTCGCCCTGGGCAGCCTTGACACGGTCGAGCTGAACGATCGTGCCGACCTCGACCTTCTCCTGCCGCCCACCGGCGCGCACTACTGCGTAAACCACTTCATACCTGTTTCGTTGGGGAGCACGCGGCTCCGAGAATCTCACGGGAAGACTGTTGCTTGCATGCGTCGCAGGACGACGAGTGCGAAAGCAAGGCTCTCCGCTCCGACCGACGAGGACGGGACGGCATACGCACCAAGGGACTACTTTACCGGATGCGGGACGGTGTCGCAAAGCGAGCCGGGTGGCGTGTCCGAGTCATAGGCTTGCGGGATGACCGTACTCGTCGACGACCCGCTCTGGCCTGCGCACGGACGCCTGTGGGCGCACCTGGTCAGCGATGCGGATCTCGACGAGCTGCACGCCTTCGCGAAGGCGCACGACGTGCCCGCACGCGCGTTCGACCTGGACCATTACGACGTTCCCGCCGACCTGGTCCCCCGGCTCATCGCCGGGGGTGCCGAGCACGTCGAGGGAAAAGAGCTGGTGCGACGACTGATCGCCTCAGGACTCCGAGTCCGCGGCCGCGACCGGCGCCGCTGACGAGTCGTTGTTGACCGACACCGGGGTACCGGTGAGCGCGGCGGTGCTGACGCGACGACGTCCTCGGCCCTGACCGGGAGCCTTGGGCTCCGGCAGCGCGTCGAGAACCGAGTCGAGCAGCGCTTCCGCTGGCGACTTGGGCGCCTTGCGGTCGGAGCCGCGCTTCTTCCTGGGCTTCTTGGCGCGCTCGGGAGCAGCGCCCTGCGCAGCCTCGGCGGACCCGGCATCCGCGGCGATCTCGACCGGCTCGAGGCTCGGTGCGAGGGTCGACGCGGCGATCTGCGCGAGCGCGGACTTGGCCCCCTCGGGGATGCTGTGCGTGACGTTCGGCGCCGGCGGAGCGCTCTGGCTCTGGCTGTTGCCCCCACCGCGCTGGCGACGGTTGCCCTGGCTGTTGCCGTTCCCGTTCCCGTTGCTGCGGTCGTTGCCGTTGGAGCGGTGCTTGACCACGGGGTCGTGGTGCACGATGACACCGCGGCCCGCGCAGACCTCGCATGCCTCGCTGAACGTCTCCAGCAGGCCGAGCCCGAGCTTCTTACGGGTCATCTGCACGAGTCCGAGCGAGGTGACCTCGGCGACCTGGTGCTTCGTCCGGTCGCGGCTGAGGCACTCGATCAGGCGGCGCAGCACGAGGTCGCGGTTGGACTCGAGGACCATGTCGATGAAGTCGACGACGATGATGCCGCCGATGTCGCGCAGACGCAGCTGGCGGACGATCTCCTCGGCGGCCTCGAGGTTGTTCTTGGTGACCGTCTCCTCGAGGTTTCCTCCCGAGCCGACGAACTTGCCGGTGTTGACGTCGACGACGGTCATGGCCTCGGTGCGGTCGATCACGAGCGAGCCGCCGGAGGGCAGCCAGACCTTGCGGTCCAGCGCCTTCTCGATCTGCTCCGTGATGCGGAACGCGTCGAAGGGGTCGGTCTCATCCTCGTAGGCCTCGACCCGCTCGAGCAGGTCGGGGGCGACGCTCTCGAGGTAGGCGCGGATGGTCTGCTGCGACTCGTCGCCCTGGATGAGCATCTTCGTGAAGTCCTCGTTGAAGACGTCGCGGACGATCTTGACGAGCAGGTCGGGCTCGGCGTGCAGGAGGGCGGGCGCCTGCTGGTTCTCGACCTGCTTGCGGATGTGCTCCCACTGCGCGGTGAGACGCTGCACGTCGCGCGTGAGCTGGTCCTCGGTGGCCCCCTCGGCCGCGGTGCGGACGATCACGCCGGAGGACTCCGGCAGCACCTCCTTGAGGATGCGCTTGAGACGGGCGCGCTCGTTGTCGGGCAGCTTGCGGCTGATGCCGTTCATCGACCCGCCCGGCACGTACACGAGGTAGCGCCCGGGAAGCGAGATCTGGCTGGTGAGGCGAGCACCCTTGTGGCCGATCGGGTCCTTGGTGACCTGCACCAGCACGCGATCGCCCGGCTTGAGGGCGAGCTCGATGCGACGCGGCTGGTTGCCGGTCTCGACGCCGTCCCAGTCGACCTCGCCGGAGTACAGCACCGCGTTGCGGCCACGGCCGATGTCGACGAACGCGGCTTCCATGCTGGGAAGAACGTTCTGCACGCGGCCGAGGTACACGTTGCCGATCAGCGACGCATCCTGGTTGCGGGCGACGTAGTGCTCGACGAGGACGCCGTCCTCGAGGACGCCGATCTGCGTGCGCCCGTTCTTGGCGCGGACGACCATCTTGCGATCGACCGACTCGCGCCGGGCGAGGAACTCGGCCTCGGTCACCACCGGGCGACGACGACCGGCGTCGCGCCCGTCGCGACGGCGCTGCTTCTTCGCCTCGAGGCGGGTGGAGCCCTTGATGGCCTTCGGCTCGGTGATGTACTCGACGACGCGCTGACGCTGACGAGGCTCGTCCCGCTGCTCGCGCTGGTCGTCTCCGTCGGACCCGCCACGGCGACGACGGCCGCGACGTGCGGATGCCGGCTCGTCCTGGTCGCGGTCGGCGATGCGGTCGAAGATGCGCTCGCTGCGCTCGGGCCGCTCGTTGCGGGCCGGGAGCGGAATGACCTCGGGTGCGTAGAAGTGCAACTGGGTGGAGACCTGGGAGACGAACACCTCGGGCAGCAGGCCCAGCGACACCGCGGTGACAGGAGCAGGAGCCTCGGGCTCCTTCGTCGCGGACTCGTCCGTCTGCTCGGACTCGTCGGTCGACTCCGGCTCGGCCGACGGCGCCGCGTCATCCGCAGGCGTCACGTCGGACTCGATCTCGAGGCTGGAGGCGACCAGCGCCTCGGCGATGACCTCGGCGTCGCCTTCCGGCGCCTCGACGGCATCCGCTTCGTCGGTGACCGGCGTCGCGTCGGCGACCGACGTCTCCTCGACGCCCGGAGCGGATGCTCCCGCGTCGCCCGCGTCCGCGGCGATCTCTGCCTCCGCGAGCGCGACGGCGACCGCTTCGGAATCGATGATCGGGGCGTCGGCGTCAGGCGCCGTCGGCTCCGTCAGCGACTCCGCGGCGTCAGCCGAGGTGTCGAGGGTAGGGACGTTGTTGTCATTGTTCTCATCGGCCATCTCTGGCTTGCTCCCTGCGCGGTGCACCAGGTGCTCCGCGAAATCTCATGCGGCACCCGCGGGTGCCGCGAACTCAATCGGTGTGCGACCGGCTCATGGCTCTGATCGCGTGGGGCATGGGGCCCCGAAGTCTGCGGCGATGCGCGTAACGGCGGCGCCGTCCATCACATCACAGGCCATTATCGCACCAAGTCGCACGGAATACGGCATCCCGCGTCCGAGTCCCCTGTTTTCACCGGCCTGTTCTCCCCGCATCCATAGGCGTCGCTGGGATAATCCCGATATGAGCGAGCAGCGCACCCGCCCCGTGGTCTATGCCGTCTGGCTGATCATCGCCGGCATCGTCGGGTGGTTCGCCGCCTTCCAGTTGACGATCGAGAAGTTCGCCCTGCTGGAGAATCCCGAGGCGGCGCTGGCGTGCGATGTGAGCCCGTTCATCCAGTGCAGCAAGAACCTGGAGTCCTGGCAGGGCGAGGTCTTCGGCTTCCCGAACCCGCTGCTGGGCCTCACCGGCTGGATGGCACCCATCGTCATCGGTGTCGCTCTCCTCGCCGGAGCGCGCTTCCCGCGCTGGTTCTGGGCGGCCTTCGGCGCAGGGATCACCTTCGCCTTCGGGTTCGTGTGCTGGCTGATCGGCCAGAGCCTCTACGACCTCTTCGTCCTCTGCCCGTGGTGCATGGTGACCTGGGCCGTGACGATCCCGACTTTTTTCGCGACGATGCTGCACCTCACGCGAAACGGCACGTTCACCCGCAGCGAGAAGGTGCGCGCGCGTGCGGAGAAGCTCCTGCCCTGGGTTCCGCTGGCCACGATCCTCGCGTACGCGCTGATCATCCTCCTCGCCCAGCTCCAGGGCCTCGACTTCCTCGGCGAGATGGCGAAGCTGCTGTTCTGAGCCTGAGCCCTCGCACGAAGAAGCCCGTCCACCTCACGGTGGACGGGCTTCTCGGTGTCTGGGCTCAGTCGAACCAGATGTCGAGTTCGCGCGCGGCCGACTCGGGGCTGTCGGAGCCGTGCACGAGGTTCTGCTGCACCTTGAGGCCCCAATCGCGGCCGAAGTCGCCCCGGATCGTGCCGGGTGCAGCCGTGGTCGGGTCGGTGGTGCCGGCGAGCGAGCGGAAGCCCTCGATCACGCGGTTGCCCGCGAGACGGATGGCGACCGACGGGCCCGAGAGCATGAACTCGAGCAGCGGCTCGTAGAACGGCTTGCCCTCGTGCTCGGCGTAGTGCGCGGCGAGGAGGTCGCGATCAGGCTCCACGAGGCGGATGTCGACGAGCGCGTAGCCCTTCGCCTCGATGCGAGCCAGGATCGCTCCGGTGAGGCCGCGGGCGACGCCGTCGGGCTTGACGAGGACGAGTGTTTCTTCGGTGGCCATGTCATTCACTCTCTGTCTGAGTCTCGGTCGAGGGCTCGGCGGGACGTCGTGCGTCCAAGCGGGCCCCCATGATCGTCGCATACGCCCACATGCCGCCGAAAATCAGGACGACGAGCAGGATGGCCGGTTCGAGGAACGCCGCCAGGGCGATGACGAGTTGGATGACCCAGCCGGCCGCGACCGCCCACGGCTTCGTGATCATGCCGGCGACCGCGATGCAGGCGAGACCGACGACCGCGCCGGCGACGATCGCCCACCACGGCTCGATGCCGGCCGGCAGCGCCTTCAGGCCGAAGATCGTGAGCCCGGCGAGGAACACCACGATCGCCTCGAACCCCAGCACGATCGGCGCGAGCTTCTGCACGAGGGTGCGGGGCGGGCGAGGCCTGCGAGCCGGTGTCGCCTCCGCGCTCACGCGCGCCACCCCGACTTCCAGTCCTCCTCCTCGGCGAGGGCGATCGCCTCGCCGGCCAGCACGACGGAGCCGGCGATGACCACCGCGCGGCGGTCGGACGAGGCCGCCCATTCGCGCGCGGCATCGGCGGCGTCGGCCAGGGAGTGGTGCACGGTGGCGCGGTGACCCGCCTGCTCGACAAGGTCGGCGATGGTGTCCGCGTCGCTCGCCCGGTCGGAATCCGGCGCCGTGGCAAACACGTGCGCCGCCGCGGGAGCGAGCTGGGCGATGATCCCGGCGGCATCCTTGTCCGAGAGCACGCCGAGCACGACGCCCCACTCGTCGAAGTCGAAGCTGTCGTCTAGCGCCTGCGCGAGCGCCTTCGCGCCATGCGGGTTGTGCGCGGCATCGACCACGACGGTCGGAGCGATGCCGAGCAGCTGCAGGCGTCCGGGGGAAGTGGCGCCCTGCAGGCCGTCGGTGACGATCTCGCCCGCGATGCGCTGCGAGCCGCCGCCGATGAGCGACTCGACCGCCGCGACGGCGAGAGCGGCATTGTGGCCCTGATGCGCGCCGTACAGCGGCAGGTACTCCTCGACGTACTCCCCCGCCAGACCGCGGATCGAGAGCAGCTGCCCTCCGACGGCGAGCTTCTGGTCGACGAGGCCGAACTCCTCGCCCTCGAACGCGATCGTCGCGTGACGCTCGGCGGCGACGCGGCGCAGCACCTCGGCGGCTTCCGGCGGCTGCTGCGCCGACACCACGGCGGCGCCCTCCTTGATGATGCCGGCCTTGACCTGGGCGATCTCGGCGATCGTGCTGCCGAGCCGGTCCGCGTGGTCGATGTCGATCGGAGCGAAGACCGCGACGTCACCGTCGGCGGTGTTCGTCGAGTCCCACTCGCCGCCCATGCCCACTTCGAGCACGAGCACGTCGATGGGGGCATCCGCCGCAGCCACGAAGGCCAGCACCGTGAGCAGCTCGAAGAACGTCAGCGGGGCGTCGCCCGCGGTCTCGAGCTCTGCGTCGACGATGTCGACGAAAGGCTCGATCTCGTCCCAGGCATCCGCGACGGCGCCGTCATCGATCGGCTCGCCGTCGATCATGATCCGCTCGGTGAAGCGCTCCAGATGCGGACTCGTGAAGAGTCCGGTGCGCAGGTCGTGCGCCCGCAGAAGGCTCTCGATCATGCGGGCGGTCGAGGTCTTGCCGTTCGTGCCGGTGATGTGCACGACCCGGTAGGTGCGCTGCGGGTCGTCGAGGAACGCGAGGATCCGCGCGGTGCGCTCCTTGCGCGGCTGCACCCAGCGCTCCCCCGCACGGCTCAGCAACGCCTCGTAGACCGCGTCGGCCCGTTCCCGATCGCTCATGATGCCGCCTTTCCGCTGACGACCGCCGTGGCGTCGATCGTCACGATGATCGGTGCCTTCGTGGCGCCCAGAGCGCGGGCACCGGAGCGGAAGACCCCGTCGCCCGGGTTGGTCACGTCATCGACCAGCGAGTCCATCTCGTCGGTCGGCTGCACCGCGAACGCCACCGCGAGCGTCTCGGCGGCGATCAGCTGTGCGTGCTCCTCGAGCGCCGCCGCATGCTCCGGCGCGGCGTTGAGCGCGAGAACGATGCGGTCGCTCACATCGAGCCCGGCATTCTTGCGCGCCTCCTGCACGACGCGGATCGCGTCTCTGGCGAGGCCCTCGGCCTCGAGCTGCGGCGTGGTCTGCGTGTCGAGCAGCACGAAGCCGCCCGACGGCACGATCGCGAGCGCTTCGCCCTCCGGTCGTCCGGTGGTCTCCAGGGCGAGGTCGTACTCGGCGGGCTCGAGCGCGAGTCCGCCGGCCGTCACGACGCCGTCGACCTGCGCCCAGTCGCCGGCCTTCGCCGCCTTGATCACCGTCTGCACGTTCTTGCCCAGACGGGGGCCGGCGGCGCGGGCGTTCACGCTGAGACGATGCGTGATGCCGTAGTCGGCGGCGGTGCTCTCCGCGAGCGCGACGAGCTCGACCGACTTCACGTTGAGCTCATCGCGGAGGATGTCCTCGAACTGGCCCAGCGACGCGGCCTGCGGCGACACGACCGTGAGGCGGGCGAGCGGCAGGCGCACGCGCAGCTTCTCCTTCTTGCGCAGCGCGTTGCCCACGCTGGAGAGCTCGCGGACGGCATCCATGGCGTCGCGGATATCGTCCGCGGCCGGGAAGGCGGCAGCATCCGGCCAGTCCTGCAGGTGCACGCTGCGACCGCCGGTGAGGCCCTGCCAGACGCGCTCGCTGACCAGCGGCACGAGCGGCGCCGCCACACGCGTGAGCGTCTCCAGCACCGTGTAGAGCGTGTCGAAGGCCTCGCGGCTCTTCGGGTCGTCGGTCACGCCGACCCAGAAACGATCACGCGAACGCCGGATGTACCAGTTCGTCAGGACCTCGGCGAAGTCGCGCAGACGAGCGGATGCCGTCGTCGAGTCGAGTCCTTCGAGATCGGCGCGGACTTCCCGGACCAGGTCGCCCAGGCGGGCCAGGATGTAGCGGTCGAGCACATCCGTGGAATCCGTGCGCCACGAGGCCTCATACCCGTCCGGGCCCGAAGCGTTGGCGTACGTCGCGAAGAAGTACCAGGAGTTCCACAGGGGCAGCAGGAACTCCCGGACGCCGGCGCGGATGCCCTCCTCCGTCACGGCGAGGTTGCCGCCGCGCAGCACCGAGCTCGACATCAGGAACCAGCGCATCGCGTCGGAGCCGTCGCGGTCGAGCACCTCGGACACGTCGGGATAGTTCCGCAGCGACTTCGACATCTTGTAGCCGTCGCTGCCCAGCACGATGCCGTGGCAGCTCACACCGGTGAACGCGGGACGGTCGAAGAGCGCCGTGGACAGCACATGCATGACGTAGAACCAGCCGCGGGTCTGCCCGATGTACTCGACGATGAAGTCGGCAGGCGAGTGCGAGTCGAACCACTCCTGGTTCTCGAACGGGTAGTGCACCTGCGCGTACGGCATCGATCCGGAGTCGAACCACACGTCGAAGACGTCCTCGATGCGGCGCATCGTGCTCTTCCCCGTGGGGTCGTCCGGGTTCGGGCGGGTGAGGTCGTCGATGTAGGGGCGGTGCAGATCGATCTCGCCCTCGGGGTTGCGAGGCAGCGTGCCGAAGTCGCGCTCCAGGTCCTCCAGCGATCCGTAGGCGTCGACGCGCGGGTACTCGGGATCGTCGCTCTTCCAGATCGGGATCGGCGAACCCCAGTAGCGGTTGCGACTGATCGACCAGTCGCGCGCACCCTCGAGCCACTTGCCGAACTGGCCGTGCTTCACGTTCTCCGGCACCCAGGTGATCTGCTCGTTGTTCGCGAGCATGTCGTCCTTGATGTCCGTGACGCGGATGAACCAGCTCGACACGGCCTTGTAGATCAGGGGGTTCCGGCAGCGCCAGCAGTGCGGGTACGAGTGCTCGTAGCTCTGCAGCCGGATGAGGCGTCCGTTGTCGCGGATGATCCGGACGAGCGGCGTGTTCGCCTCCATCCAGAGCTCACCGGCGACGTCGGTCACGTTCGGGAGGAAGCGTCCGCCGTCGTCGAGCGAGAGGATCGTGGGGATGCCTGCGGCCCCGGCCACCCGGAGGTCGTCCTCACCGAAGGCCGGAGCCTGGTGCACGATGCCGGTGCCGTCGGTGGTGGTGACGTAGTCGTCGACGAGGATGCGCCAGGCGTGCTCGGTGCCGTACGTCTCGGCATCCGCGTAGTAGTCGAACAGGCGGTCGTAGGTGACGTCCTGCAGCTCCGCGCCGCGCACGGTCGCGTCGACGGCGGCGAGCGCCTCCTCGGCGCTCTCATAGCCGAGGTCCTTCGCGTAGCCGCCGAGCAGATCGCGCGCGAGCAGGTAGCGGTGGGCGGACGCCTCGATCGCGGCATCCGTCGTTCCCGGCGTCTGATGCACGTCGGCCGCACCGGCCGGGCCCGCGGGGAGCACGACGTAGTCGATGTCGGGACCCACGGCGAGCGCGAGGTTCGTCGGGAGGGTCCAGGGCGTGGTCGTCCACGCCAGGGCGCGCACGCCGGTGAGGCCGAGAGACTCCGCCTTCGCGCCGGTCAGCGGTAACGTGACCGTGACGGACGGGTCCTGACGCATCTGGTACACGTCGTCGTCCATGCGGAGCTCATGGGCGGAGAGCGGCGTCTCGTCGCGCCAGCAGTACGGCAGCACACGGTAGCCCTCGTAGGCGAGGCCCTTGTCGTACAGGGTCTTGAAGGCCCAGAGCACGCTCTCCATGTAGCCGAGGTCGAGCGTCTTGTAACCGCGGTCGAAGTCGACCCAGCGCGCCTGACGGGTGACGTAGTCCTGCCACTCGTGCGTGTAGGCGAGCACCGAGCTCTTCGCCTTCGCGTTGAAGACGTCGATGCCCATGGCCTCGATCTCGCTCTTCTCGGTGATGCCGAGCTGCTTCATCGCCTCGAGCTCGGCGGGAAGCCCGTGGGTGTCCCAGCCGAAGACGCGGTCGACCTTGTGGCCGGTCATGGTCTGGAAGCGCGGGAACACGTCCTTCGCGTACCCGGTGAGCAGGTGACCGTAGTGCGGCAGGCCGTTGGCGAACGGCGGGCCGTCGTAGAACACCCACTCCGGCGAGCCTTCGCGCTGCTCGATCGAGGCACGGAAGGTGTCGTCGGTCTTCCAGAAGTCGAGCACCTCCTCCTCGATCTGCGGGAAGCGAGGGCTCGGCGCGACAGAGGCAGCCTGGTCGGCGGCGGGTCCGAAGGAGGAACGGGGGTAGGTCATCGTGTCTCGCAGTGATCGTCGTGGCGGATGCTCCTGCGAGGACGATCCTCACGGACCGCGGTACCACCTCGCGTGCCTCTGCGACCCTTCGACGAGCTCAGGGACCCAGAAACCACTCTCACTGCGGCTGTGACGGGCCTGCCCCGCTCGGTTCTACTGGGCCCGTCCTCTCGCGAGGTCGGGCTGTTCTTCCGAGAGCTCCCCGGTGATGCCGGATCGATGCTCGTGCGTCCATTGTACGCGCGGACGCGGAGTCCTGCGCCGCGCGAGCGCCCCGCGCGGAGATGTGCGCTTCAGAAGGACGAATGCGGCGAATGCCGCCCTGGGAAGTGCACATGACCTCGCGAGGTGCGCGCCTCATCGCGCGAGATGGTGGCCCTGAGCGACCGCGCGCATGATCAGATCCTGCACCGAGGCCCAGTCGAACATGACCTGGGGGTAGGAGACTCGAATGACCCGGTACCCCATCAGCATCAGCTCCGCATCGTGCCGGATGTCCTCGGACCGCTGGGATCCCGTGTGGTGTGCTCCGTCGATCTGCAGGATGAGACGATCTCCGATGAGCGTGTCGACGCGGTGGCCGGCGATCCAGATCTGCACCCGGATGGGGAGCTTCAGCCAGCGGAGCCGTTCGCGCACGTAGGTCTCGAGCCCGGCATCCGCGAAAGGCGTCGCCCGGAGCAGAATCCGCCGCGCGACGGGTTTCCACGTGAGACCGCGCAGCGACTCCACCGTCACCAACCCGCTGTGGAGCGCCGACTCCCAGGTCGCGAGCGCCTGCTCGAACGGCTCGCACACCGCGATGTGCGCCAGGACGTTCTCCACCGGATCGGCGAGTGCGTCCGGATGCCGCGGCAGAGGAGGCCGTCCCCAGTGGAGCTTCGCATCCACGGGCAGCTTCCGGGCGCTGTGAGGCGGAACCGCGAAATGCGGCCGACCACGGTGATCGTGCAGCCACAATCCGAGGCGGCTCGCCTGGGTGCGGCAGGTCAGCACCACCCCGAACCGTGCGGCGGCCACCAGCTGCCTGTCGGCATCCTTCGACGCGATCCATCCGCGGCGTGGCCGCGTGATGACACCACCGGCGACGCCCGACTCCACCGTGCGACGCGCGAACCCCTGTTCCACGACGACCGTGAAGGAGGCGATCCCGCCCCGCGCCGCGAGGAAGGTCAACAGGTCGTCGAGGCGCGTCATCCGGACAGCCTGGCTCTCCGGCATCCGGCATCCTGTCGCTCGGCCCGCGGATCACCACCGGGTGTGGAGAAGTCGGCGCGTCGTCTCTTCGCGCAGGGGAGGTCACACACCCCCTTCGGGCCGGCGTTCACTCGGCGGTCCTCGCGTTCGCCACAGCAGGAGATGCGCGTGTCGCAAGGTCTCCCTGCCGCGAAACGTCCTTGCCGATTGCACACGTCCTCGGCAACTGCACGGGCGGCCCCGGCCGAACGCGGCTGTCGGCCCCACCGCCTACCCTCGAACCATGGCCCGCACGACCGAATCCCCTGTCGCCCCTCGCGTCTCTCCCCCTGATCTGCCCGACCGTCTCGACCCGGCGGAGCCTCGTCGCAGCGCTGACCTCCTGGCCGCAAGCCTCGACCTCACCGCGAGCGCCGATCTGGCCTACGCCTCACTCGAGCAGTGCACGGTGCGTGCTGACGCCGACGATGTCGACCTGACCGGCGCCACGATCCTCGACGTCGCGATGGACGGCGTCCGCATCGCATCGCTGAAGCTGCGCGATGCGGGAATCCGTCGGCTGCGGATCAGCGGAGGCCGGATCGGGACACTCGACCTCAGCGGCGCACGCATCGACGAGCTCGAGCTGCGCGACCTGCGCATCGACTACCTCAATCTCGGCGCCGCACGCGCCACCGACGTCGAGATCTCCGACTGCCGCATCCGCACCATCGACATCCCGCAGGCCGAGCTCACCCGCGTGCGCTTCGCCGTGACCTCGACCGATGAGATCGATCCTCGTGGCATGCGGGCGAAAGACGTCGACCTGCGTGGTCTCGATGCCGCGTCCTACCTCGACGCCAACAGCCTGCGCGGGACTACCCTCACCGGGTTCCAGGTGCAGCAGCTCGCTCCCGTGATCGCCGTCGGCCTGGGCATCCAGATCAAGGACTGACGGCGCCGCTCGCGTCGAGCAACTCCCTCGTGAACGGATGCTGCGGCGCGGCGAACACCACCCCGGTCGCTCCCTGTTCGACGATGCGCCCCTCCTGCATCACGAGGATCTCGTCGGCGACCGCACCGACCACGTCGAGGTCATGCGAGACGAGGATCATCGTGAGCCCCCGCTCCTGCTGCAACCGCGCCAGCAGACGCAGGATGCGCTCGCGCACCGAGGGGTCGAGCGCGGAGACCGGTTCGTCCAGGACGAGCACCTCGGGATCGGCGGCGAGCGCGCGGGCGATCGCCGCCCGCTGACGCTGTCCGCCGGACAGAGCAGCCGGACGTCGGCCGGCGAGCGCGGGATCGAGATCGACCTCCGCGAGGAGGGCGGCGACCCGCGCCGCTCGCTGAGCACGTGGCACCCCGCCCGCCTCCAGCGCCTCCCGCAGTGATCGACCGACCGTCCACCGCGGATCGAACGCCCCGAGAGGATTCTGGTGCACCAGCTGCACCCTCCTGTCGCCGATCCAGCGCAGAGCGCCCGCGTCAGGCTGCTCGACGCCGACGATCATCCGCGCCAGAGTCGTCTTGCCGGAACCCGACTCCCCGACGATCCCCAGAGTTCGCCCTTCGGCGACCGAGAACGAGGCGTCGACCACCGCAGGAACATCGCCGAAGCTCTTCGACGCCTCGACGACCGTCAGGACCGGCGAGGACGCGACCGCAGAGGAGACGCGCGGCTCGTGCATCGTCGCCGCGATGAGCTGCCGCGTGTACTCGTGCTGCGGGCGCTCCAAGACCTCTGCCACCGGTCCGCTCTCGACGACCTCGCCGTGACGCATCACCAGCACCCGGTCGGCGAGCCGCCGGACCGCCGCGAAGTCGTGGCTGATGAAAAGCACCGCTGTACCGGTGTCGGCGATCTCGCGCAGCAGCCCGAGGATCCGCGCCTGCACCGTGGCGTCGAGCGCCGTGGTGGGCTCGTCCGCCACGAGGACAGCCGGATCCGCGGCGATGGCCGAGGCGATCAGCGCGCGCTGCCGCAGTCCGCCCGACAACTCATGCGGGTACTGGCGCGCACGCCGCTCGCCGTCCGGCATCCACACCCGCGTCAGCAGCTCTCGCACCCGTGCAGCGAGCGCAGCACGACCGTGGACGATGCCGTGCAGGCGCAGCGGCTCGGCGATCTCGGCGCCGATCCGGCGCAGCGGGTCGAGCGAGACGAGAGCGTCCTGCGAGACGAGGCCAATGCGCGCACCGCGCAGCCGCCGCCACTCGCGCTCGCCGAACGCCGCGGCATCCGTCCCGTCGATCACGAGCGTGCCGACGGTGACCTCCGCATCACCCGGCGTCAGCCCGAGGAGCGCGCGTGCGGTGAGCGACTTCCCGGCGCCGGACTCTCCCACGATCGCGACGCACTCGCCCGGCGCAACCGTCAGCGAGACGCCGTCCACGACCGCCGTTCCGTCGAACGCGATGCGCAGTCCTTCCAGTTCGAGCGCGGCGCTCATGACGTCCTGCCCTCCCCCCGTGCCCGCAGGATCCTGCCGACGACGGTCGCCGAGACGACCGTGAGCGTGATCGCGATGCCGGGGAAGACCGAGATCCACCACGCCTGGCCGAGCACATTGCGACCACCCGCGAGCATCAGGCCCCATTCGGGCGTCGGCTCGGAGGGACCGAGGCCGAGGAAGCTCAGGCCCGCCGCGGCGAGGATGCTCGACCCGATGCCGATCGTCGCGAGCACGCTCAGCGAACCGAGCACTCCGGGCGCGACGTGCCGCACGAACGCCCGGACCGGAGCCACCCCGAGGATCCGCGCCGCCTCGACATGCTCCGCGACGCGCAGCGTGCGCGTCTGCACGCGGGCGAGACGGATGTAGACCGGGCCGGCGGCGAGCGTCACGGCGATCGCGATGTTCACGGGTCCCGGTCCGAGGACCGCGACGACGACGAGTGCCACCAGAAACTCGGGGAACGCCATCAGGACGTCGTTGATCCGCATCATCGCCGCATCGATGCCGCGCGGGGCGACGCCGGCGAGCGCTCCGAGGAGGAGACCGCCGACGAGCGCGATACCGGTGGCGAGCAGCCCGATGCCCAGCGAGCGGCCCGCGCCGTGGATGACCCGCGAGTACACGTCGCGCCCGCTCTGATCGGTGCCGAAGAGGTGCTCGGCGCCGGGCGGCAGGAGCGCAGACTGCACGTCGGTCTGCAGCGGGTCGTGGGTGGCGAGGACACCGGGCCAGAGCGCGGCGAACGCGATCGCGAGAAGGACCGCGATCGCGACCCCGAGCAGGCATCGCTGAGCGCGCCTCATCGGGCACCGCCGGCGCGCGAGGCCCTTACGCGCGGATCGATCAGCGGATGCAGGAGCTCGACCACGAGGTTGACCGCCACGAAGACGACCGCACTCAGCAGGATGATCCCGGTGATGACGGGGAGGTCGCGGTCGCTGATGGCGGCGAGGGTGACGCGTCCGAGACCGGGACGAGCGAACACCGTCTCCACGAGCACTGCCCCGCCCAGCACCGAGCCGGTCAGGTAGGCGGCGAGCGTGACGGCATTGGCGGCGCCGTGCCGCAGGCCGTGGCGCATCGTGAACCAGGTGGGCCCGGCACCGCGCGCGCGGACCGTCTCGGCGAACGGCATCCGCTCCGCCTGCACCAGCCCGTCGCGGAGCACCTGGCTGAGGAGCGCCGCGACCGGCAGCGCCAGCGTGATCGCCGGCAGCACGATCGTGGCCGGGTTCCGCGCCCCCGACACCGGGAACCAGCCGAGTCCGAACGCGAAGACGCTGAGCAGGATGAGCCCGATCCAGAACACCGGCGACGACAGCACCACCAGCTCGATCCCCGCCGCGACGGCACGACCCGCCTGCCCGCGGACGAACAGCGCCACGGCGAGCGCGAGCACGACGGCGATCAGAAGCGCGAGCACCGAGAGCTGCAGCGTCGCCCCGAGCTGCCGGCCGATCACCTCGCTCACCGGCATCCGCAGCTGATAGGACTCGCCGAGGTCTCCTCGTGCCAGCTGCCCGATGTACGCCAGGTACTGCTCGATCGGTGGCCGGTCGAGCCCGAGGTCGCTGCGGATGCCGTCCTTGACCGCTTCACTCACCTGAGCCTGGGGTCCGAGCATCACCGACACGGGATCGCCGGGGATCACCCGGAAGGCGAGGAAGGCGACCGTCGCGGCGCCCCACAGGACGATGACGACGGATGCCGCGAGGCCGAGGACACGGAGCAGCGCAGCCTTCATCCCTCTCCTCCGGCGCAGACCCGCACTGAGCGAGCGAATGCGAGTCGAAGTGTCGATCAACGACCGATGGAGATCAGCCGACGCTCACATCGTAGAACAGCGGCCGGCCGTACAGGTCGTAGTCGAGTCCCTTAACGCGCTCGCCCACCGCGGTGATCGCGGACGGGCTGTACAGGGGCACGATCGCCGTGTGCTCGGCGTTCCACTCCTGCAGCTGCGTGTAGAGCGTGTTGCGCTCGTCCTGGTCGCTGGACGCGACGGCCTGCTCGAGCAGCGCATCGACCGCGGGGTCGGACACCTGCGACGCGTTCTGGAAGCCGTCCGTGTGCAGGTGGCTGCGCAGGAAGTCGGGATCGACGCCGGAGAACCCCCAGTCGGTGAGGTCGAACGTCTTCGGGCCGTACTGCTCGTTGTAGGCACCCGGCTCCAGCACCTCGCGGACGACGTCGAAGCCGATCTCCTTGAGGTCGGACTGGATCGCGTTCGCGAGAGCGGCACGGTCGTCGGGCACGGGCGTCCAGGCGATCCAGCGCACGGAGAGCGGCTGACCGCCCTTGGTACGGATGCCGTCGGCGTTGCGCTCGGTCCATCCGGCTTCGTCCAGAAGCGCGTTGGCGGCGTCCTGGTCGAACTCCCACGTTCCTTCGAGCGCGGCGTCGTACCCGGGGGTCGTCGATCCCAGCACGCTCCAGGCGCGCGGGAACTGGCCGAAGAAGATCTCCTTCACGGCCGGGTCGATGTCGATGCCGCGGGCGAACGCCTGGCGCACCTTCTCGTCGGCGAAGACGCCGTACTTCTCGTTGAGGTACAGCGAGTACGGCAGACCGGGGTACTCGACCGAGTCGACCGTGAGGCTGTCACCGAGATCCTTCGCGAGGTTCGGCGGGATGTTGCTGGCGAGGTCGGCTTCGCCGCTCTCCACGACGCCGGCGCGGACCGAGGCCTCGGGCTGGATCTCGACGCGGAGCGTCTCGACCTTCGGAGCCTTCTCGTCGTGCGGGCCCCAGGCGTAGTCGTCGTTGCGCGTATAGACGATCTCCTGGTCGGGCGTGTACTCGGTCAGCTCGAAGGGACCGGTGCCCACCGTGATGCCGGGACCGCCCGCCTTGAGCTGATCAGCCGACTCCGCCAGCACGGCCGGCGAGTAGAAGCCCAGCTGCGGCGTGCTCGCCGCCTGGAGGAACGGCGCGTACGGCTGGGTGAAGGTGACCTTCACCGTGTGGTCGTCGATGACCTCGGTGCCGGCGTAGAAGTCTGCGCCGAGCATGCTGGCGGCCTGAGCCGACGCGGTCTCCGGGTCGACGATGCGGTCGAAGTTCGCCTTCACCGCGGCGGCGTCGAAAGCCTCGCCGTCGGTGAACGTCACGTCGTCACGCAGCGTGAAGGTGTACTCGGTGCTGTCGTCCGACACCTCCCACTCCTTCGCCAGCCACGGCGTGAACGAGCCGTCCTCCTCCTGGAAGACCAGGGAGTCGAGCACCGCGCGCTGCACCATGCCGGAGACGTCGAGCTGACTCACCTGCGGGTCCATGTGCCCGGCCGACAGATTCGCTCCCTCGATCGACCAGACGAGCTCGCTGTCGCTCTCGCCGGAGGGCCCGGCGCAGGCGGTCAGCACGAGTGCGGTGGCGGCAGCGAGTGCGGCGAAGGGCAGAACACGGCGCGCGGGATGTGCGGGCATGACGATTCCTCAGGACGAACGGGTCGGGATGGAGCAAGTCTATGGCCGAATTGTTGGACGGGGTCGATCTGTGACGCTCCGACCGGCTCGATCCCCGACGGCGAGAGCACATCCGCGGCTCGGTAGACTGGTCGGACAACCCACACTCAGGCACGCTCACACAGTGCCGCATACATCGCGCAAGGAGACCGTCATGTCTATTCCCGACAAGCCCGTACTCGAAGGTCTCGAAGCGAAGTGGGATTCCGCCTGGGCGGAGCAGGGAACCTACCTGTTCGACCGCCTCCGTGCGGCTGAGGCCGGACGCGAGGGCGTCTACTCGATCGACACCCCGCCGCCCACGGCATCCGGAAGCCTGCACATCGGCCACGTGTTCTCGTACACGCACACCGACGTCAAGGCGCGCTACGAGCGCATGCGCGGCAAGACCGTGTTCTACCCGATGGGCTGGGACGACAACGGCCTCCCCACCGAGCGACGCGTGCAGAACTACTACGGCGTGCGCTGCGACCCGTCGCTCCCCTACGACGCGGGCTTCACTCCCCCGTTCGAGGGCGGCGACAACAAGTCGAGCCGCGCGGCCGATCAGCAGCCGATCAGCCGCCGCAACTTCATCGAGCTGTGCGAACGCCTCACCATCGAGGACGAGAAGCAGTTCGAGGCCCTCTTCCGCCAGCTCGGACTGAGCGTGGACTGGACCCAGACCTACCGCACCATCTCGGACGACACCATCCGCCAGAGCCAGCTCGCGTTCCTGCGCAACATCGAGCGCGGCGAGGCGTACCAGGCGCTGGCCCCGACGCTCTGGGACGTCGACTTCCGCTCGGCCATCGCGCAGGCCGAGCTCGAGGACCGCGACCAGCAGGCCGCGTACCACACGATCGAGTTCCCCTTCGCGGACGGCTCCGGCTCCATCGCCGTCGACACGACCCGTCCCGAGCTGCTCCCTGCCTGCATCGCGATCGTGACGCACCCCGAGGGTCCCCACAAGCACCTCATCGGCACCAAGGTGCGGACGCCCTTCTTCGACGCCGAGATCGAGATCCACGGCCACCACCTCGCGCAGCCCGACAAGGGCACGGGCGCGGCGATGGTCTGCACCTTCGGCGACGTGACCGACATCATCTGGTGGCGCGAGCTCCGCACCACGACGGGCGACTCCCTTCCGAACATGACCACGATCGGCCTGGACGGGCGCTTCCTTCCCGAGGCGCCGGCATCCGTCGGCGAGGCCGAGGCGTCCGCCTGGTACGCCGAGAACATGGGCGGCAAGACCGTGTTCAGCGCGCGCAAGGCGCTCGTGGAGAAGCTGCAGGAGACCGGCGACATGACCGCCGTCGGCAAGCCGTTCAACCACGCCGTGAAGTTCTTCGAGAAGGGCGACCGTCCGCTCGAGATCGTGTCGACGCGCCAGTGGTACATCCGCAACGGCGCCCGCGACGGCGAGCTGCGCGACCAGCTCATCGCCCACGGCACCGAGCTCGCCTGGCACCCCGAGTTCATGCGCGTGCGCTACGAGAACTGGGTGGGCGGCCTGACCGGCGACTGGCTGGTGTCGCGTCAGCGCTTCTTCGGCGTGCCGATCCCGCTCTGGTACGGCCTCGACGAGAACGGGGAGCGCGACTACGACCGCGTGCTCACGCCCGACGTGGCATCCCTCCCGATCGACCCGACGACCGACGTCCCCGCCGGATACACCGCGGACCAGCGCGGGGTGGCCGGTGGATTCGACGCCGAGGCCGACATCCTCGACACCTGGGCGACGTCGTCGCTCACGCCGCAGCTCGCCGGTGGCTGGCAGCGCGACGAGGAGCTGTGGCAGCTCACGGCGCCGTTCGACCTGCGCCCGCAGGGCCAGGACATCATCCGCACGTGGCTGTTCTCGACGATGCTCCGCTCCACCCTCGAGGACGGCAGGACGCCGTGGCGCAACGCCGCGATCTCCGGCTTCATCGTCGACCCCGACCGCAAGAAGATGTCGAAGTCGAAGGGCAACGTCGTCACGCCCGCCGATGTGCTGGAGAACCACGGATCGGATGCTGTGCGCTACTGGGCGGCATCGAGCCGACTGGGGATGGACGCGGCGTTCGACCCGCAGAACCCCACGCAGGTGAAGATCGGCCGACGCCTGGCGATCAAGGTGCTCAACGCCGCGAAGTTCGTGCTGTCCTTCCCCGTGCCCGAGGGCGCTCAGGTCACGCACGCACTCGACGCGTCGATGCTCGCCGCCCTCGACGGCGTGGTCGCCGAGGCCACGAAGGCCTTCGACCGCTACGACGCGGCCCGGGCGCTCGAGATCACCGAGGCGTTCTTCTGGACTTTCTGCGACGACTACCTCGAGCTCGTGAAGGAGCGCGCGTACAACCAGACCGACGTGGGCCAGGCATCGGCCGCCCTCTCGCTGCGGTCGGCACTCTCGACGCTGCTGCGCCTGCTCGCGCCGGTGCTGTCGTTCGCCACCGAAGAGGCCTGGTCCTGGTTCGAGGAGGGTTCCGTGCACACGGCCGCGTGGCCGGTGGCCGGGTCCCTGAGCTCGGCGGAGGGCGACCCCGCCGTGCTGTCCGTGGCGAGCGAGGCCCTGATCGGCATCCGTCGGGCGAAGACCGAGGCCAAGGCCTCGCAGAAGACCCCGGTCGCCCGCGCCGTGATCGCCGCTCCCGCCGCCAAGCTCGCCGCGCTCCGCGCCGCGGCCGACGACCTCCGCGCCGTCGGCCGCATCGCAGAGCTCGAGTTCGTCGAGGCCGAGGAGTTCGCGGTCACCGCGATCGAGCTCGCCCCCGTCGAGGAGGCCTGATGCAGCTGGGCACGCGCTGGGCAGCGGGATCGGAGCCGCCGGCTTCGGTACCCGCCGCCCTGCGCCCGGCGATCGCCGAGGTCGAGGCGAAGACGGCTGGGCCCCTGAGCCTGTCGAAGGGCCACTGGACCCTCACCTGGCTGGAGGGCCGGGCGATCGCCGAGCTCGATGCCGGCTGGGAGGTCTTCCAGACCGCCTCAGGCGACGTCGTGGCTCGCCCCTTCCAGGACTGACCTCTCACCCGCGGCAGGGTCAGCGCAGCGGGAGTCCCAGCTGCGCGAGGGCGAGATCGACGGCACGCGGGTCCTGCTTGCGGGCCTGCTGCTCGCGGAGCAGGTCGAGGGCGATCTCGCGGCGCTCGGCGCGCGCGGCGATGCGCCGGTCGACGTGCCGGGCGAGCCAGAGCGCGGTGCGCTGAAGAAGTCGTTCGAAGGGCGTCGGGGACGCGAGGCGGAGCGTTGCGGTGGTCATGATCCCTCCTCAGGGCTGTGGCGGCGGCTGTTCGCCTTCGGCAGGTCGAAGATGTCGGCACGGAGGGACACCCGCCGCACGTCAGGCCCTGTCTGTCCGCGGAAGCGCTCGATCGCGCTGTCGACGAGGGCCTCGAGCTCTTCCCTGAGCTCCATGACCTGAGCGGCGGTCATGTCGAGGTGTGTCGTCATGGTCAGGGCGACATCGCGCCATTCCTCCGGCACATCGGAGTCGGGGCGGTTGAGATGAGCCATCAGCGACTCCTGACGCAGTCGGAAGAACTCCGACGTCACGATCTGCGCGGCGGCGCGATTCGCCGGCGACATCGCCTCATCAGGACCGGGCATGTCGATCCGCCCCTTGGGCCGCTCCCACCACCGCTCCCGGGCGGTGCCGCGACCCTCGACCTCGCGGATGAGGTCGTGCGCGGCGAGGGCACGCAGGTGATAGCTCGTGGATCCCGAGGTCTCACCGACCAGCGCGGCGAGCGAGCTGGATGTCTGCGGTCCCTGCGAGGCGAGCAGATCGAAGATCCGCACGCGCAGCGGGTGCGCGAGAGCCTTGAGCGCCCCCGAGTCCAGGGTCCTGATCTGCGTGTTCTCCGTCATGCATGCAAAGATACCCTTGCAAAGAGTTCTTTGCAAGCGTTTCTTTGCAACAGGTTCTTTGCAGTTGGCGGGATCAGCCGATCGACGCCCTCGCCGTGACGAAGGCTGCGACGCAGCGCTCGATCTGCTCGGCGGTGTGGGCCGCCGAGAGCTGCACGCGGATGCGGGCGAGACCGCGCGGAACGACCGGGAAGCTGAACGCGGTCACGTAGACCCCCTGCGCCTGCATCTCCGTCGCGATGCGCGCTGTCTTGGCGGCGTCGCCGAACATGACCGGCACGATGGGGTGCTCCCCCGGCAGCAGGTCGAAGCCCTCCGCCGTCATCCGTTCGCGGAAGTGCGCAGCGTTCTCGCGCAGCCGGGCGCGCAGGTCGGCGGATCCCTCCACCAGGTCGAGCGCCGTCAGGGTGCCGGCGACGATCGCCGGCGCGAGCGTGTTCGAGAACAGGTATGGCCGTGACCGCTGACGCAGCAGGGCGACGATGTCGGCGTGCGAGGCGACGTATCCTCCGGATGCTCCGCCGAGGGCCTTCCCGAAGGTCCCGGTGTAGATGTCGACGCGATCGGCGACGCCGCAGAGCTCCGGCGTGCCCCGACCGTTCTCGCCGACGAAGCCCACGGCGTGCGAGTCATCGACGAACACGAGCGCGTCATAGCGCTCGGCGAGGTCGCAGATCTCGGCGAGCGGGGCGATGTATCCGTCCATCGAGAACACGCCGTCCGTCACGACCACGCGGAACCGCGCATCGGATGCCGCGCGCAGCTGCTCCTCGAGATCTGCCATGTCGCGGTTGCGGTAGCGCAGCCGCCGCGCCTTCGACAGACGGATGCCGTCGATGATCGACGCATGGTTGAGCTCGTCCGAGATGATCGCGTCCTCGGCGCCGAACAGCGTCTCGAACACACCCCCGTTGGCGTCGAAGCACGATGAGTAGAGGATCGCGGCCTCCGTGCCGAGGAAGCCCGCCAGGCGTCGCTCCAGCTCCAGATGCTGCTCCTGCGTGCCGCAGATGAAGCGCACGCTGGCGAGACCGTAGCCCCACTCCTGCAGCGCCGTCGTCGCCGCATCGAGGATCCGGGGATCGTCCGCGAGGCCCAGGTAGTTGTTCGCGCAGAAGTTCAGCACCTCCGCACCGTCCGCCGTGATCTCGGCGCTCTGCGCGCCACGGATGCCGCGCTCGTGCTTCGTGAGCCCCGCCTCCTCGATCCCCGCCAGCTCCGACTCCACATGCTTCTGGAAAGTCCCGAACATCACAGCTCCGTCCAATCGAGGATGATCTTGCCCGTGCCCGCGGACTCCGCCGCGGCGAAACCCGACTCCCAGTCGCGGGCCGGGATGACGTCGGCGATGACGCGGCCGATCGATTCCCGGAGCGTCGCGCTGGTCTGCAGCATCGCCCCCATCGCGTTCCAGGTCTCGAACATCTCGCGCCCGTAGATGCCCTTGATGGTGAGCATGTGGGTGACGAGCTTGCCCCAGTCGATCTCGAAGCCTGCGCTCGGCAGGCCGAGCATCGCGATGCGCCCACCGTGGTTCATGTTGTCGATCATGGCGGGAAGAGCGGATGCCGAGCCGCTCATCTCGAATCCGATGTCGAAGCCCTCGCGCAGGCCGAGCACGCGCTGCGCGTCGCGGATGTCGCGTTTCGAGACGTCGACGACCTCGTCGGCGCCCATCCGTCGCGCCATCTCCAGGCGAGGGGCGCTGACGTCGGTCGCCGTGATGAACCGCGCTCCGGCATGCCGCGCGACCGCGATCGCCATGAGGCCGATCGGACCGCAGCCCGTGACCAGCACGTCCTCGCCGATGAGCGGGAAGGTGAGCGCGGTGTGCACGGCGTTGCCGAGGGGATCGAAGATCGCGCCCAGCTCGGGGCTCACCTCGGCGTGATGCACCCAGACATTCGCAGCGGGGAGCGACAGGTACTCGGCGAAGGCGCCGTCGCGCTGAAGTCCGAGGCCGACGGTCCGGATGCACATCTGACGTCGCCCCGCGCGGCAGTTGCGGCAGGTGCCGCACACGATGTGCCCCTCTCCGGAGACGCGATCCCCCACGGCGATGTCGTGCACGAGGGGTCCGACCTCGACGACCTCGCCGTAGAACTCGTGCCCGGGGATGAGCGGCGCGGCGATCGCGGAGGCGGCCCAGTCATCCCAGCGGCGGATGTGCAGGTCGGTTCCGCAGATCCCGGTGCGGAGCACTCGGATGATCACCTCGTCGGCGGCGGCCACCGGATCGGGTCGGTCGACGAGTTCCAGACCAGGACCGCGTGCGCCTTTGAACAGTGCCTTCATGGTCTCGATCACACCGCATCCGACCCTGTAGAGCAATCCTCATCGTCTGCACCATCGTTGTAGTCGGAGCTAAACTTTGAGGATGGAACTCCACCAGCTGCAGATCCTGCGTGAGCTGCACGCCCTGGGCAGCGTCACAGCTGTGGCCGAGGCGCTGCGAGTGACGCCATCGGCCGTCTCGCAGCATCTCGCGGCCCTGCAGCGCGGCTTCCGCAGCCCGCTCACCCGCAGAGAGGGCAGGACGCTCGTGCTCACCCGCGCCGGTGAGGTGCTCGCGGCCGCCGGTGCGGACGCGATCGACGCCATGGCGGCGGCGCGGAACGCCCTCGACGACTTCGAGGGCACGGCGACCGGCGTCGTGAGCGTCAGCGGATTCCACAGCGTGGGCCAGGCGCTGTTCGGGCCGCTGCTGCGCGAGCTCTCCGGCATCCCCGACGCCCCCACCGTCCAGCTCACCGACGAAGACGTCGCGCAGAGCGAGTTCCCCGGGCTCACGGCGCGCCACGACCTCGTGCTGGCGCACCGCATGGAGCACTCCGATCCATGGCCGGCCCAGGGCGTGCGCAGTCTGACGCTGATCCGCGAGCCTCTGGACGTGGCCGTTCCGGCATCCCACCCGCTGGCCTCTCGCGCCAGCGTCACGCCGCAGGACGTCGTCGGCGAGCGGTGGGTGACGAGCCGGGTCGGATACTCCCCCGACGACGTGCTCCGCGCGGTGTCCGCTGTCGCGAAGCAGCCGATCGAGGTGCAGCATCGCATCAACGATTACGGCGCGGTATCGGCGGTCGTCGCTGCGGGCGGCGTGCTGGGAATGCTGCCGCGCTTCACCTCGCGAGGCGTCGACGATCACGACATCGTGCGCGTGCCGCTGCGGGGCGTGAGCACCCATCGCATGATCGATCTGCTCGCTCGACCCGAGAACCTGCGGCGCCGCTCCGTGCGACTCACCGTCGACGCGCTGCAGCGCGTGATGACCAGGCTGAGCGACGACGCCTCCTGATCGCGGCCCCCACCGATGGCTAGGCTCGGAGGATGACCGACGCCTCGAACCCGCTGCTCCAGCCGTCTGCACTCCCCTACGGGCTTCCCGACTACCGCGCGATCCGCCCCGAGCACTACCTCCCCGCATTCCGCGCGGCCTTCGATGAGCACCTTCGCGAGGTCTCCCGCATCACCATGGTGCGCTCGATGCCGACCTTCGAGAACACCATCGAGGCGCTCGAACGATCGGGCGAACTGCTGGATCGCGTGTCGCACGCGTTCTACACCGTGAGCTCGGCCGATGCGACGCCGGCGATCCAGGCGGTCGACGAGCAGCTCGCTCCGCTCATGGCCGCCCACCAGGATGCGGTCGCGCTCGACAGCGCGCTGTACTGGCGCGTGCAGCAGGTGGATGACCAGCTCGAGCATCTCGAACTCGACGCAGAGCAGCGCTATCTGGTCGAGCGGCACCACCGGGAGATGACGCACGCGGGCGCCGGACTCGACGACGAGGCGAAGGCCCGGCTGACCCTGCTCAATCAGCAGCTGTCGACCCTGAGCAACACGTTCGAACGGAACCTCCTCAACGACACGAACGACCTCGCCGTGGTCTTCGACTCCGCCGAGGAGCTCGACGGGCTGAGCGCGGGAGAGCTCTCCGCGGCGGCCCGCGCCGCACAGGAGCGCGACCTGGACGGCGGCTTCCTGATCGCCCTCCCCCTCTTCACCGGCCACCCGTACCTCGCGCAACTGCGCGACAGGGAGTCGCGCCGCCGCATCATGGCCGCGTCGCGGGAACGCGCCTCGCGCGACAATGCGAACGACAACCGTCCGATCCTCACCGAGATCGTCCGCCTGCGCGCCGAGCGCGCCCACCTCCTCGGGTACGAGTCGCACGCGGCCTACGTCACCGCGGACGAGACCGCCGGCACCCCGGAGGCGGTCGAGCGGATGCTGCGCCGACTCGCCGCCCCTTCGGCGCGGAACGCCGCCGCCGAGCGCGAGGCCCTGCAGGCGATCGTCGACGAGACCGAAGCGGCGCCCTTCCCCGTGGAGGCGCACGACTGGGCGTTCTACACCGAGAAGGTGCGCACCGCCCGCTACGACATCGACTCCGGGGCGCTGCGACCCTGGTTCGAGGCCGAGCGGGTCCTGCAGGACGGCGTCTTCTTCGCCGCGGAGCGCCTGTTCGGCGTCACGTTCGCAGAGCGCCGCGATCTCGTGGCCTACCACCCCGGTGCGCGCGTGTTCGAGGTGAGCAACGCCGATGGGAGCGCCCTCGGGCTCTACATCCTCGATCTCTACACCCGTGACGCCAAACGCGGTGGCGCGTGGATGAATCCGATCGTCAGCCAGTCGCGGCTGCGTGGCACGGCGCCGGTGGTCGTGAACAACCTGAACGTTCCGCTGCCCGGCGACGGCGAGCCCACGCTGCTGACGCTCGACGAGGTCACGACGCTGTTCCACGAGTTCGGGCATGCGCTGCACGGCCTGTTCGCGACCGTCACCTACCCGCACTTCGCCGGGACGAACGTGTTCCGCGACTTCGTCGAGTTCCCGAGTCAGGTGAACGAGATGTGGATCCTCTGGCCCGAGGTCCTCGACAACTACGCGCGGCACCACGAGACCGGGGAGCCGCTGGATCCCGCGATCGTCGAGCGTCTCCTGGCCACCGAGACGTTCGACCAGGGACACGCGACCAGTGAGTACCTGGCCGCCGCATGGCTCGATCAGGCGTGGCACCGGATCGGGACCGCGACCGAGATCGACGACGTCGCGGCCTTCGAAGCGGCGGCGCTCGCCGACATCGGTCTCGACGACCCGGTGGTTCCCACCCGCTACTCGTCCACGTACTTCGCGCACGTCTTCTCGGGCGGATACAGCGCGGGGTACTACTCGTACATCTGGAGCGAGGTGCTCGACGCCGACGCCGTCGAGTGGTTCCGCGAGAACGGCGGCCTGACCCGCGAGAACGGTGACCGCTTCCGCGACCGGCTCCTGGGTGTGGGAGGTTCGAAGGACCCCCTCGAGGCATACCGTGACTTCCGCGGCCGCGACGCCGAGATCGGGCCGCTGCTGACGCGTCGCGGCCTCGAGGCCTGAGACGCGCATGCAGGACCCGCTGCGCCTGATCAGCGACGCCTTCGACGCGCGTGCCTCCCGCTACGACGAGAGCGCGATGCATCGCTCGGTCGCCGCGGCGACGGCCGAGTTCCTCGACCTGTCCGAGGCGGACGTCGTTCTGGATGTCGCCACCGGCACCGGTCTCGTGCTCCGGGAGATCGCGTCGAGGGCCGCCGATCCGCACCTCATCGGCGTCGACATCTCCGCCGGGATGCTGGACGTCGCACGGTCGCACCTACCGAAAGCCCGGTGGATCGAGGCGGAAGCCTCCGCGATCCCGCTCCCCTCGGGATCCGTCGACCTGATCACCTGCGTGACAGCGCTGCACATCATTCCCGAGGTCGCCGGAGCGGCCGCGGAGTGGCGCCGGCTTCTGCGGCCCGGCGGGCGTCTCGTCACCGCGACCTTCCGCAAGATCGACACGTCCGGACACGGCGCTCCCGAGGCCTCCACGGCCGACAGGCCCTATGACCGCGACCACGAGCCCTACTCGAGCACCACGCGCCTCGCCGAGACCTTCGGGAGCTACGGCTTCACGATGCGGCGCCACCGGGATTGGAGCGACGGAACCGACGAGCTGCTCATCGCGGAACTCGTCGCGGATGCTGCCCTGAGCTGATCCGCGCCTCCTGACATCACACCGCGAGTAGCCCGAGCCCGCGCGCGAAGGCGCGCATCCGCTCCGCCATCGCCTGCGGGACTTCGGCGACAGCGAAGTGCCCTCCCTCCGGCATCCGATCGAAGGAGCGCAGGTCGCGATAGTACGCGCGGGCGACGCTCTCCGGGTAGTCGTGTTCGTGCGTCTGGATCGCGACAGCCGCCGGCACCTCGACCGGGGGG
Organism: Microbacterium luteolum; assembly: GCF_039533965.1. Lineage (NCBI taxonomy): Bacteria > Bacillati > Actinomycetota > Actinomycetes > Micrococcales > Microbacteriaceae > Microbacterium > Microbacterium luteolum. Next base: position 152,570 of record NZ_BAAAUN010000001.1, on the reverse strand, counting down.
ATCCGCTCGTCGCCACCGCCGTCGAAGTAGGGGCGAAAGGACGTTGCGATGCTCTGTGTCGCCCAGTAGATCGTCGCCTCGGTGAGAATCCGGTCGCGCGAGATCCGTCGCTCGACCAGCTCCGGCTGCGCAGTGGGCGTGTCGCTCCACTCGACGAGCTTCTCGGTGAGCCATGCGAGCAGGCCGGCGGGAGAATCGTTGAGCCCGACGGCGAGCGTGTCGGGGCGCGTCGCCTGGATGTGCCCGTAGGCACCATGCGGCCCGCCACGGGCGGCGAGTGCGTCGAAGAACGCTCGCGCCTCCGGTTCCTCCAGAGCGTCGCGTTCCTCCGAGGTGCCGAAGTGCGCGTGGGTCGCGAGTATCCCCTGCACCGCCTCCGGGTGGCTCGCGGCGATGAGGTCGCTCACGTTGGCGGTGACGTCTTCGCCGTAGGTGAGGTAGTGCTGATACCCGAGCACGTCCGTCATGAGCGTGTGCATGAGTTCTGCCATCACGCGCTCGGTCAGCGTGCCGTCGAACGGCGCGGAGAAGCCGAACCCCGGGAGGCTCGGAACCACGACGTGGAAGTCCGGCAGCAACCGCGCGAACTCGAGCTGGAGAGCGAACGTGTGGGGCCACCCGTGCATGACGAGCAGTACGGGCGCTTCGGGCCGATCGGACGGAAGGTGGACGAAGTGGATGTCGGTGCCGTCGACGTCGGCGAGGTACTGCGGATTCTCGTTCAGCGATCGCTCGCGAGCCCGCCAGTCGAAGTCCGCCCAGCTGTCGACGAGCGCACGGAGGTACTCGGCGGACAGGCCCGCCTCTGGGCGACGAGGCGAGTCCGGCAGCAGCCGAGTTCGCGCGAGCCGCGCACGAAGGTCGTCGATGACGTCGTCCGGGATCGCTATCTGGAAGCTGCGCATGGCGTGACGCTACGCGTGGCCACCGACATCCCGGACGGCTGGACGCTCCCGCGGCTCGTCGCCGCGGGCCGGACTCACGCGCTCTTGCGCTTGCGCTCCATCACGATGGTGGGCGGTGCACCCTCGTCGACGGCGGCGCGGGTCACGATGACCTTCGCGACGTCTTCGGCAGAAGGGATCTCGAACATGATCGGACCGAGCACGTCTTCCAGGATGGCGCGGAGGCCGCGGGCGCCGGTCTTGCGATCGACGGCGAGGTCGGCGATCGATCGCAGCGCCTCTTCGTCGAACTCGAGCTGGACGCCGTCGAGCTCGAACATGCGCTGGTACTGCTTGACCAGGGCGTTGCGGGGACCCGTGAGGATCTCCATCAGCGCGTCCTGATCCAACGGCGAGACGTTCGTCACGACGGGCAGTCGACCGATGAACTCCGGGATGAGTCCGAACTTGTGCAGGTCCTCGGGCAGCACCTCGCTGAACAGGTCGAGGTCCTTGGTCTTGTCGTGCAGAGGAGCACCGAAGCCGATGCCGTGCTTTCCGACGCGCGCCGAGACGATGTCCTCGAGACCGGCGAACGCACCGGCGACGATGAACAGGACGTTCGTCGTGTCGATCTGCAGGAACTCCTGGTGCGGGTGCTTGCGACCGCCCTGCGGCGGAACCGAGGCGACCGTGCCCTCGATGATCTTGAGCAGCGCCTGCTGCACGCCCTCGCCCGACACGTCGCGTGTGATCGACGGGTTCTCGGCCTTGCGGGCGATCTTGTCGACCTCATCGATGTAGATGATGCCCTGCTCGGCGCGCTTGACGTCATAGTCCGCGGCCTGGATGAGCTTGAGGAGGATGTTCTCGACGTCTTCGCCGACGTAACCCGCCTCGGTCAGCGCGGTCGCGTCGGCGACCGCGAACGGCACGTTGAGACGCTTGGCGAGGGTCTGCGCGAGGTAGGTCTTGCCGCAGCCGGTCGGTCCGATCAGGAGGATGTTGCTCTTCGCGATCTCGACCTCTTCGGCCTTCTGCTCCGCCGTCTGGAGGGTGCCGTGCGCGCGGACGCGCTTGTAGTGGTTGTACACGGCGACGGCCAGTGCGCGCTTCGCGGGTTCCTGCCCGACCACGTACTCCTCGAGGAACGAGAAGATCTCCCGCGGCTTCGGCAGATCGAACTCCGCGACGCCCTCGGCGGACGACTCGGCCATCCGCTCCTCGATGATCTCGTTGCACAGCTCGACGCACTCGTCGCAGATGTACACACCGGGGCCAGCGATGAGCTGCTGCACCTGCTTCTGACTCTTTCCGCAGAATGAGCACTTGAACAGGTCAGCGCTTTCACCGATACGGGCCATGCGCGTCCTCCTATGGGGGATCCAGAGATCGTTCTTCGAGCCTAACCTCTGCGTACGACACAGGGCCGCATTGGCGCGTACCGGTCTGGCAACGACCCGAGACGACGAGAGGCCGGGTGCGCAGTCACTGCGCACCCCCCCTCCGGTCGTCTCGGATCAGACCATGCTCTTCGTGTGCCAGACGGTCTTGACCTCGGTGAAGGCGCCGATGCGCTCGGGCGAGGCGACGACCTCTCCCGGCGCGAGGACGCGCTTCAGCGTCTCGGCCGCGGCGATCTGCATGTCGACCCAGTCCAAATCGCCCGCTCCGGCAAGATCGAGCGCGTTCACGTCCTGGTGCGAGGCGAGCCACGGCGCGATCTCAGCCGGCGAGCCGGTGAGGACGTTGACGACTCCCCCGGGCACATCGCTGGTAGCAAGCACTTCGGCGAGGCTGATGGCGGAGAGCGGATGCTGCTCGCTCGCGATCACCACGACGGCGTTGCCTGCGACGAGCGCAGGTGCGACGACCGAGACCAGGCCCAGCAGCGCCGAGTCCTGCGGCGCGACGATCGCGACGACGCCGGTCGGCTCCGGCACCGAGATGTTGAAGTACGGACCCGAGACGGGGTTCGCGTTTCCGGCGACCTGCGCGTACTTGTCGCACCAGCCGGCGTACCAGACCCAGAGGTCGATCGCCTCGTCGACCTGCGCGGCAGCGGCCGACGAGGATCCGCCCTCCTGGGCGACGATCTCGTCGATGAACTGCGCACGGCGCCCCTCGAGCACCTCGGCGACCCGGTACAGCACCTGTCCGCGGTTGTAGGCGGTCGCACCCGACCAGCCCTTGACGGCGGCGCGCGCGGCGACCACGGCGTCGCGGGCATCCTTGCGGGATCCCTGCGCGGCGTTGGCCAGGAACGCGCCCTTCGGCGACAGCACCTCGTAGGTCCGGCCCGACTCGCTCCGCGGGAACGCCCCGCCGATCGCGAGCTTGTACGTCTTCGGCACGGTCAGACGCTTGCTCATGCTGCGGCTCCCTTGAGGTAGGCGGTGAGGCCCTGACGTCCGCCTTCGCGGCCGTATCCGGACTCCTTGTAGCCGCCGAACGGGCTCGACGGATCGAAACGGTTGAACGTGTTCGCCCAGATCACTCCGGCGCGCAGACGATCGGCGACCGCGAGGATGCGCGACCCCTTGTCCGACCAGATGCCGGCGGAGAGCCCGTACGGCGTGTTGTTCGCCTTGGCGATCGCCTCGGCCGGGGTGCGGAAGGTCAGCACCGAGAGCACCGGCCCGAACACCTCGTCCCTGGCGATGCGATGCGATGCCTCGACGCCGGTGAAGATCGTCGGCGCGAACCAGAACCCCTTCTCCGGGATGACGCAGTCCGCGGTCCAGCGCTCCGCACCCTCGGCCTCGCCGATATCGCTGAGCTCCCGGATGCGGGCGAGCTGAGCCGCCGAGTTGATCGCACCGATGTCGGTGTTCTTGTCGAGCGGATCACCGAGGCGCAGCGTCGACAAGCGGTTCTTGAGCCGGTCGATGACCTCGTCGTGGATCGACTCCTGCACCAGCAGCCTGCTGCCTGCGCAGCAGACGTGACCCTGGTTGAAGAAGATGCCGTTCACGATGCCCTCGACCGCCTGGTCGATGGGCGCGTCGTCGAAGACGATGTTGGCGGCCTTGCCGCCGAGCTCGAGCGTCAGCTTCTTCTTCGTGCCGGCGACGGCCTTGGCGATGTCGCGGCCGACGCCGGTGGAACCGGTGAAGGCCACCTTGTCGACGTCGGGGTGGCGCACGAGGGTCGCGCCGGTCGCGCCGGCGCCCGTCACGATGTTCACGACACCGGCAGGAAGGTCGGCCTGCTGCAGGATCTCCGCGAAGATCAGGGCGGTCAGCGGCGTGGTCTCGGCCGGCTTCAGCACGACCGTGTTGCCGGCGGCCAGGGCCGGGGCGAGCTTCCACGCGAGCATCAGCAGCGGGAAGTTCCACGGGATCACCTGCGCGGCGACGCCCAGCGCACGGGGATTCGCGCCGAGCCCCGCGTGGTCGAGCTTGTCCGCCCACCCCGCGTAGTAGAAGAACCAGGAGGCGACGAGCGGAACGTCGACGTCGCGGCTCTCCTTGATGGGCTTGCCGTTGTCGAGGCTCTCGGCGACGGCGAGCTCGCGGGCCCGCTCCTGCACGAGGCGGGCGATGCGGAAGAGGTACTTGCCGCGGTCGCGCCCGCTCATCCTCGACCAGGTCTTCTCGTAGGCGCGGCGAGCCGCGGCGACGGCGCGGTCGACGTCGCCGTCATCCGCCGTGGCGATCTCGGCGATGCGCGTCTCATCCGAGGGCGAGATGGTGCTGAAGCTCGTGCCTGAGCCATCGACGAACTCGCCGTCGATGAACAGTCCGTAGCTGTCCTTGAGGTTCAGGATCGCCTTCGACTCCGGTGCCGGAGCGTATTCCAGAAATGACATGGGGATTCCTAGTCGATCGTGACGTAGTCGGGGCCGGAGTAGTGGCCGGAGCTGAGCTTCTGACGCTGCAGGAGCACATCGTTGAGCAGGCTCGACGCGCCGAAGCGGAACAGGTGCGGCTGGAGCCACTCCTCCCCCACCGTCTCGGCGACCGTGACGAGGTACTTCACGGCGTCCTTCGATGCGCGGATGCCGCCGGCGGGCTTCACGCCGATCTTCTCGCCCGTGCCGCGGTACCAGTCGCGCACGGTCTCGAGCATGAGCAGCGTGGTGGGCAGCGTGGCCGCGGGCTGGACCTTGCCGGTCGAGGTCTTGATGAAGTCGCCGCCCGCCAGGATGCCGAGCCACGACGCGCGCTTGATGTTGTCGTAGGTGTTGAGCTCGCCGGTCTCGAGGATCACCTTGAGCGAGGCGTACGAGCCGTCCTCGCGGCGGCAGGCCTCCTTCACCTGGGCGATCTGGTCGAAGACAAGACCGTAGCGCCCGGAGAGGAATGCCCCGCGGTCGATGACCATGTCGATCTCGTCGGCTCCGGCGGCGACCGCTTCGGCCGTGTCGGCGAGCTTGATCGCCAGCGACGAGCGTCCGCTGGGGAACGCGGTGGCCACGGCGGCGACCGAGATCAGCCCGTCGTCGGGGTCTCCGTGGAGACTGCCGAGCGCGGTGACCGCGTCGCCGACCATGTCGCCATAAACGCAGACGGCCGCGACCCGGGGAGTCGACGCATCCGCGGCATCCGGGCTCTTCGCCTTCGCGACGAGCGAGCGCACCTTGCCGGGAGTGTCTGCACCCTCGAGCGTGGTGAGGTCGATCAGCTTGATGATCGTGTCGAGCGCCCACGCCTTCGACGTGGTCTTGATCGATCGCGTGCCGAGTCCGGCGGCCCGCTGCTCCAGGCCGACGGCGTCGACGCCCGGAAGCCCGTGCAGGAAGCGTCGGAGGGTGGCGTCGTCCGGCTCACCGCCGAGGACGTCCACCGCCGCTCTGCGGCTGAGTTCTTTGGTCGTCACTGTTCCTCCAACAATGCTCGTGCTGTGGTCTCATCGGTCACCAGAACGCCGCACAGGCCGCTGGTCACGACTGTACGCGCGATGTCGTGCTTGGCGGGGCCCGCGGTGACGAAGATCGCGCGCTTCGCCCCGCGCAGACGGTCGAGCGAGACGCCGACGGTGCGGGCGTCGAGCTGCGAGTCGACGATGTTGCCCTCGGCATCGACGTAGCGTCCGAGGACGTCGCCGACCGCACCCCTTCGTGCGAGCTCTTCGACGTCCTCCGCGGTGAGGTAGCCGTTCTCGACGTGGGCGGATGTCGCGTCACAGGGTCCGGCGGTGAAGAGGAACGCCTGTGCGTCTGCGGCCTCCTCGAGGATCGCCGCGACCGTGCGGTCGGACTCGATCGCCTGCTTGGTCTCGACGCGCTCGAGGATCGCGGGGCTCGGCAGCAGTGACACCTGTCCGGATGCGCGCTGCGCGATCGTCACGGCGAGGCCCGCGGCGCCGCCGGATCGCCTGTTCAGGCTGACTCCGCCGTTGAGCTGCACGACGGTGACGCCGTTGGCCCAGCCGTCGGGGAGCGCCTCGGCGACCGCCCGGAGCGTGCGGCCCCAGCTCACGCCCAGCGTGCGCGGTGCCGGCCGGAGGGCGGAGAGGAAGTCGGCGGCCGCTTGGGCGACGCGCTCCAGCGTGCCGTCGTCGCCGTCGGGAGCGGGCACGACGACCGCGTCGGCCAGCCCGAAGCGCTCGACGAGCAGACGCTCGAGGCCGAGGCGCCGTGCGCGAGGGTGCACGATCTCGATGCGGACGATGCCGCGTTCGCGCGCCTGCGTCAGGAGCCGGCCGACCTTCCACCGGGAGACCTTGAGGAGTCCGCCGATCTCGTCCTGTGTCTTGTCCTCGTCGTAGTACAGCTCAGCGACGCGGACCATGAGCAGATCGTCTTCCACGGCATCCTCCTTCCTCTTCCAGAGTAGGCCCTGATCCGCGTTCGCGCACGGTGTTGCTCATATGAGCAATCGCTCCACCAGTGGTTGCACATCCGGAGGGAACGACGAAGGGGCGCCCGTCGTGATGACGGACGCCCCTGCGGAGTCGAGCTGCTCAGGCGCGCTTGCGCGTGGTGAGCACCTGGTCGACGATGCCGTACTCGAGCGCCTGCGCGGCCGAGAGGATGTTGTCGCGGTCGATGTCGCGGTTGACCTGCTCGACGGGCTTGCCCGTGTGAGCGGCCATCGTCTCCTCGAGCCAGGTGCGCATGCGGAGGATCTCCGCCGCCTGGATCTCGATGTCGGATGCCTGGCCCTGGCCGGCCTCGCCCATCGCGGGCTGGTGGATCAGCACCCGGGCGTTCGGGAGCGCGAGACGCTTGCCCGGCGCACCGGCCGCCAGCAGCACGGCCGCGGCCGAAGCCGCCTGTCCGAGCACGACGGTCTGGATCTGCGGCGCGACGTACTGCATCGTGTCGTAGATCGCCGTCATGGCCGTGAACGAGCCACCGGGCGAGTTGATGTACATCGTGATGTCGCGCTCGGCGTCCTGGCTCTCCAGGACGAGGAGCTGCGCCATCACGTCGTCGGCGGACGCGTCGTCGACCTGCACGCCCAGGAAGATCACGCGATCTTCGAAGAGCTTGTTGTACGGGTCCTGGCGCTTGAAGCCGTAGGCCGTGCGCTCCTCGAACTGCGGGAGCACGTAGCGGCTGGACGGCAGGTTGCCTGCGGATTGGAAAGTGGGGGTGTACATGGTGTCCTCTCGAATCCGGATTACTCTGCGTCGTCCGCGGTGCCGCCGCCGCCGGTCACATCGCTGGCGTGCTCGCGGATGTGGTCGACGAAGCCGTACTCGAGGGCCTCCTCGGCGGTGAACCAGCGGTCGCGGTCACCGTCGGCGTTGATCTGCTCGACCGACTTGCCGGTCTGACCCGCCGTGATCTCCGCGAGGCGCTTCTTCATCGAGAGGATGAGCTGCGCCTGCGTCTGGATGTCGCTCGACGTGCCGCCGAACCCGCCGTGCGGCTGGTGCAGCAGGACGCGCGCGTTCGGGGTGATGTAGCGCTTGCCCTTGGTGCCGCTCGTCAGCAGGAGCTGACCCATCGACGCGGCCATGCCGATGCCGACGGTGACGATGTCATTCGGCACGAACTGCATGGTGTCGTAGATCGCCATGCCCGCGGTGATCGAGCCACCGGGCGAGTTGATGTAGAGGTAGATGTCTTTCTCTGAGTCTTCCGCGGCGAGAAGAAGGATCTTCGCGCAGATCTCGTTGGCGTTCTGGTCACGCACCTCTGAACCAAGCCAGATGATGCGATCCTTCAGCAGCCTGTCGAAGACGCTCGTCGCGACAAGGGGTTCTGCAGCCATTTCAGCTCCTGTTTCCGTGTTCGTGCTTCGAATCTACCGGCGTCGGCGCGGCACCCAGGCCGTGTTCGCCGTCGGCATATCAGGTGTCGGAGTCCGCGATCTCGTGCGCGTAGGCGGTCATCGAGCGGTGGTAGCGCGGGAGGTGCGGCACCAGCGCGAGAAGCGCGACCGAGAGGCCCTGCGCGGGCCGGCCGGCACTGGCGAGGATGAGGGCATGCACGGCCGCGACCGCATCGCGGTACGGACCGTCGGCCGACAGCCCCTCCTCCGCACGGATCACCGCGAGGGCGTCGTCGAACTCACCCAGGTTCCGCAGCGAGCTCGCCAGCTGGATCACGCACTGCGGGCGGTGCGCCTCATCCAGCCCGAGTGCCAGGGCGCGTCGGTACAGGACGACGGCCTCGGCCGGGAGGCCCGCCGAGTCCCGCGCACCCGCCCGCTCGAACTCGGCTCTGCCGTCATCCGCTCCGCGTTCGGCCGCGAGGGCGTCGATGCGTGCGATCGTGTCGTCGCCGACCTCTTCGCCACTGGCATCCGCCCAGACGTCGTCGATCCGCTCGTCCCAGGTCTTCATGATCGCCTCCCGTTGATTCGAAAAGAGGGCGGATGCCGCAGCATCCGCCCTCTTCACTGGATCGTGTCCGATCACTCGGCCTTGTCGGCCGCCTTCTTGGCCGGAGCCTTCTTGGCGGCGGGCTTCTTGGCAGCGGGCTTCTCCGCAGCCTCGGCGTCGTCGACCTTCTTCGCGGGAGCCTTCTTGGCAGCAGGCTTCTTCGCAGGAGCCTTCTTCGCGGGCTTCTCCTCCGCCGGAGCCTCGTCAGCCGCCTCAGCCTCGTCGTCCGTGACGATGAAGTCCGACAGGTCGACGGGCTTGCCGTTGCTGTCGACGACCTTCACCTTGCCGAGCGCGATCGCGAGGGCCTTGTTGCGGGCGACCTCGCCGACGAGCGCGGGCAGCTGGTTGGACGACTGCAGCGCCTCGACGAACTCCTGCGGAGCCATGCCGTACTGCGATGCGGACTGGATGAGGTACTGGCTGAGCTCCTCCTGCGAGACCTGCACGTCGGCCTGCTCGGCGATCGTGTCGAGCAGCACCTGCGTGCGGAACTGCTTCTCGCTCGCCTCGGTGACCTCGGCGCGGTGCACGTCGTCCTCGAGGCGGCCTTCGCCCTCGAGGTGGTTGTGCACCTCGTCCTCGATGAGCTGCGGCGGGACGGGGATCTCGATCTGCTCGAGCAGCGCCTCGACGAGCTTGTCGCGAGCGGCGGAACCCTGCGTGAAGACGCCCTGCTGGGCGACGCGCTCGGCGAGGCTCGCGCGGAGCTCGGCGATGGTGTCGAACTCGCTGGCGATCTGCGCGAAGTCGTCGTCGGCCTCGGGGAGCTCGCGCTCCTTGACCGCCTTGACGGTCACCGAGACCTCGGCCTCGGAACCGGCGTGGTCGCCGCCCACGAGAGCCGAGCGGAACGTGGTGTCCTCACCCGCGGTGAGCGACTCGATGGCGTCGTCGATGCCCTCGAGCAGCTCGCCGGAGCCGAGCTCGTACGACACGCCCTCGGCGCGGTCGATCTCGGCGCCGTCGATCGTGGCGACGAGGTCGAGGTCGACGAAGTCGCCCTTCGCGGCGGGACGGTCGACCGGGACGAGCGTGCCGAAGCGGGCGCGCATGTTCTCGAGCTCGGCGTCGAGCGCGGCCTCATCGGCCTCGACGGCGTCGACGGTCACGGTGATGCCGTCGTAGGACGGGATCTCGATGTCGGGGCGCACGTCCACCTCGACGTCGACGAGCAGGTCGCCCGAGAAGTCCTTCTCGTTTGGCCACTGCGTGATGTCGGCCGCGGGGCGCCCGACGACGCGCAGCTTGTGCTCTGCACTCGCCTCGCGGAAGAACTTGTCGAGGCCCTCGTTGACGGCGTGCTCGATGACCGCGCCGCGACCGATGCGCTGGTCGATGATCGGGGCCGGGACCTTGCCCTTGCGGAAGCCGGGGATCTGGACGTCCTGAGCGATGTGCTCGTAGGCGTGAGCGATGCTCGGCTTGAGGTCGTCCGGGGTGACCGTGATGCTGAGCTTGACCCGGGTCGGGGTCAGCTTCTCGACGGTGCTGTTCGCCATGCTGGTGTGTTCTCCTTGTTGTCTCCGCGAGTGAACGCGGCTGTCAGGCTGAAGATGCCGTGTCGGGGCGACAGGAGTTGAACCTGCGACCTCCCGCTCCCAAAGCGGGCGCTCTACCAAGCTGAGCTACGCCCCGGGGAATCCGCGCGCAGATTCAGCCCCATCGAGTCTAACGGACGGGAGCACCCCTCACGGTCCGGTATGATCGATCACGCCGGAGTTCCGATTCCGGTCCGATCCCCGGGTCACTGATCCTGTAGAAGTGCACCGGGATTCGGGGCTGTAGCTTAGTGGTAAAGCCTTAGTCTTCCAAACTAATGATGCGGGTTCGATTCCCGTCAGCCCCTCGCTTCCAGAAGGCCCTCACCGCACGGTGGGGGCCTTCTCGCATACCCTGGCAGTGCCGATGCATGCAGTTTCGAACGTGAGGCCGATCGAATGAGGACGACGTGACCGCTCTCCCCCCGCACGGCGCTGACGCGCCGGCCCCCGTCCTCCTCGGCGGACACCGGCTCTCGACGTCGTTCGGCAGTGCAGGACCGGCGACCGCTCCCCCGCGCACGCCCCGGAAGAAGCGCACGGGTCTCGTCCTCGGCCTGGTCGGCGGCGCCGCCGTCATCGCCGCACTCGCGATCACCCAGGTCTCCGCCAGCCTCGGCTACGACGCTGCGGCAGACGACCATGCGGATGCCGTCGCCGCTGCGAGCAGCGAGAAGAGCCAGCTCCGTGCGGAGAATGCCGATCTTCAGAGCGTCGCGGATGCCGCGGGCCTGATCATCGCCGGCGAGAACGAGGCCATCGTCGCGCCGCCGGAGACGGAACAGGCCCTCGCCGGCGCCGTCACCGAGGCCGAGAAGGCCGTGGCGGAGGCTGACGCACTGATCGCGACGGAGGTCTCACCGGCCGGAGCGAAGCCCACCTGGTTCTGGGAGCTGTTCGGTGCGACCACTCGACTCGACGAGAAGCGCGACGAGGCCGTGGACCTCGCCGACGACCTCCTGGCCGAAGCGGCAGACGTCCTCACCTCCTCCGACGCGGTCACGGAGAGCGGAGTCGCGCTCCTGACCGCTGCGGGCGAGGCGGCCGTCGCCTTCGAGGCGGCCCACATCTCCGCACGCAATGACGCGGTGATCGATCTGCGCGACGCGGCTGCCGCGGCGATCGCCACGACCACGATCGACGATGCCGCGGTGAGCACGTACACGAGTCTCCAGAGTGCGGCCGCGCAGGTCGTCGCCACAGAGAACGAGGAGCTGGCCGAGAAGTCCGGCCCCCTGATGAACGCCCGGCTCGAGATCGAGGCGTTCGCACGAGCCCTCGCCCCGGGGGTGCTGCTGGAGTTCGACTGGGCCCCTGTCGTCAACGGCGCCGGGTTCAACGGCAGCATGGGCGGGTACACCACATGGTGGTGGGACGAGCCCGGCCGCTCCGTCATCCAGCTGTCCGACTCGGTGGCCGAGCAGTGGCCGGCCGATCGCAGCAGGGCACTCGTCGCGCACGAAGTGGGACACGCGATCAGCGTGAAGTGCGAGGACATGTACGACTCGTCGACGCAGGACAGCATCGAGAAGTGGGCGACCGCATGGGCCATCAGCATGGGGTACACCGACGACGCCAACGGGGTGTGGGCGTACGGCTACCCGCCGCAGAGCTACATCGACGCCGCAGCGGGATGCCGCTGAGCGGCTGCCGCTGAGACGGAAGAAGCCGCCGCGATCTCTCGCGGCGGCTTCTTCGATGTCAGTTCAGGAGCTCACTGGCCCCGACGCTCGCGCAGCTGCGTGAGCGCGTCCTCGAGGAGCTGGACGGCTTCCTCGTCGGTGCGACGCTCCTTCACGTAGGCGAGGTGCGTCTTGTAGGGCTCGGCCTTCGCGAGGGCAGGAGGATTCTCCTTGTCGCGACCGGCCGGCAGTCCCGACTGCGGGTGGTCGATGGTCTCCGGGATCTCCTCTTCGGGGAGACCCGCGGCGAAGTAGCGGACCGTCTCGTTGCCGAGACCGTCCCAGTACGACACCGCGATGCGGTCGGCATGGTAGCCGTGGTCCTGCTCCCCCATGGGGCCGGAACCGACACGGGTTCCGCGAATGGCGTTACCACCGGTAGCCATCAGATCACCTCGAACTTCGTGATGAGTCCGAGCGCGACGATGGCGACGAACCAGGTCAGCGCAAGGACGACGGTGAAGCGGTTCAGGTTCCGCTCCGCGAGACCGGAAGAGCCGACCGCCGAGGTCATCCCTCCGCCGAACATGTCGGAGAGGCCGCCACCGCGACCCTTGTGCAAGAGGATGAGGAGGGTCAGCAGGACGCTGGTGATACCCAGCACGACCTGCAGGACGAACTCGAGAATTGCCACGAGAAAGAGCCTTTCGCTGGGGCACGTGCGCCCCCGTAACGGTCAAGTATACGGTGCAGCGGGGCCGGAGCCCCGCCGCACTCACACGCCGACGTGCTTCTCGAAGCGGATGATCGCGGCGAACTCGTCGACGACGAGGCTCGCGCCGCCGACCAGGGCACCGTCCACATCGGGCTCCCGCATGAAGCTGGCGATGTTCGCCGACTTCACCGAGCCGCCGTAGAGGATTCGGGTGCGCGCGGCCGCGTCATCCCCGAGGACCTTCGCGATGACGGTGCGGAGCGCCGCGCAGACGTCCTGCGCCTGCTGCGGCGTCGCGGCCTGTCCGGAGCCGATGGCCCAGACGGGCTCGTACGCCACCACGATGTCGGCCTTCGGCGACACGCCCTGGAGCGCTGCCTCGAGCTGACCGGCGGGGACCGCGCTGGCACCGAACTTCTCCAGGTCCTCCGCGGTCTCGCCGACACAGATGACCGGGACGAGCCCGTGCTTGAGCGACGCCTGCACCTTGGCGGCGACGACCTCGTCCGACTCGGCGTGGTACTCGCGACGCTCGGAGTGTCCGATGATGACGTACTTCGCGTCGAGCTTCGCCAGGAACGCGCCGGAGATCTCACCCGTGTACGCGCCGGAATCGTGCGCCGAAACATCCTGCGCGCCGAGGGCGAACGGGATCTTGTCCGCGTCGATCAGCGTCTGCACGCTGCGGATGTCGGTGAACGGCGGGAACACCGCCACCTCGACGGATCCGTCCTCGTGCTTGGCGTCCTTGAGCGTCCAGTGCAGCTTCTGCACGAACGCGACCGCCTGCAGGTGGTCCAGGTTCATCTTCCAGTTGCCCGCGATCAGCGGGGTACGGGTCGCTATGCCCATCCGAGCACCTCCAGGCCGGGTAGTTTCTTTCCCTCGAGGAACTCGAGGCTTGCGCCGCCACCGGTCGAGATGTGACCGAACTGGTCGTCGGTGAAGCCGAGCTGGCGCACGGCAGCCGCGGAATCGCCGCCACCGACGACGCTGAGGCCGTCGACCTCGGTGAGCGCCTGCGCGACCGTCTTGGTTCCGGCCGCGAACGCCGGGAACTCGAACACGCCCATCGGGCCGTTCCAGAACACCGTCTTCGACCCGCGGATGACCTCGGCGAACCGGGCAGCCGTCTCCGGACCGATGTCGAGTCCGATGCCGGACGCACCGAAGGCCGTCGACTCGATCGCGTCGGCGGAGACGGTCTCGTGCGCGGCATCCGCGCTGAACGCAGCAGCGACCACGACGTCGGTCGGGAGCACGAACTCCACGCCGCGCTCGGCAGCCTCCGCGATGTAACCGCGGACCGTCTCGAGCTGGTCCTCCTCCAGAAGGCTGGAGGCCACGTCGTGACCCTGCGCCTTGAGGAAGGTGAACAGCATTCCGCCGCCGACGAGGATCCGGTCGACGCGCGGCAGCAGGTGCGAGATCACGCCGAGCTTGTCGCTGACCTTCGAGCCGCCGAGGACGACCGCGTACGGACGCTCCGGCTTCTCGGTGAGGCGGTCGAGCACGTCGAGCTCGGTCTCGATCAGCAGACCGGCGGCCGAGGGCAGCAGCTCGGCGAGCTCGTAAACGCTCGCCTGCTTGCGGTGCACGACGCCGAAGCCGTCGGAGACGAGCACGTCGCCCAGCGATGCGAGTTCGGCGGCGAAAGCGGCGCGCGTGGCGTCGTCCTTCGCGGTCTCCCCCGCGTTGAACCGCAGGTTCTCGATGACGACGACCCCGCCGTCCTCGAGCGAGGCCACGGCGTCCTGTGCCGACTCGCCGACCGTGTCGCGTGCGAACGCGACCGGAGCGCCGAGCAGCTCGGACAGCCGCTGAGCCACCGGCTCGAGGCTGTACTGGGGGTCGGGCGCGCCGTCGGGGCGGCCGAGGTGGGAGCACACGACGACGCGGGCGCCCGCGTTGATGAGTGCGTTGAGAGTCGGCAGCGAGGCGCGTACACGGCCATCGTCCGTTATGACCCCGTCCCGCAGGGGGACGTTCAGATCACAACGGACGATGACGCGCTTGCCCTCGAGCGAACCCAGTGTGTCCAGGGTGCGCAGAGTCATGTGTCAGAGCTCAGAGACGCTCGGCGACGTACTCGGTCAGGTCGACCAGACGGTTGGAGTAGCCCCACTCGTTGTCGTACCAGCTCGAGACCTTGACCAGGTTGCCGCTCACGTTGGTGAGGGTCGAGTCGAAGATCGACGAGTGCGGGTTGTGCACGATGTCGCTCGAGACGATCTGGTCGGCGTTGTACTGGAGGTAGCCGGCAAGACGGCCGTCAGCCGCCGCCTTCTTGTACGCCTCGTTGACCTCGTCGACCGTCAGGTCCGTGCGGTCGGTGATCAGCGTGAGGTCGACGATCGAGCCGGTGGGAACCGGAACGCGGTACGACGAGCCGCTGAGCTTGCCCTGCAGCTCGGGGAGGACCTCGCCGATGGCCTTGGCCGCACCGGTCGACGCCGGGGTGATGTTGATCGCGGCGGCGCGAGCACGACGGAGGTCGCTGTGCGGGCCGTCCTGCAGGTTCTGGTCGGCCGTGTACGCGTGAGCCGTCATCATGAAGCCGCGGTCGATGCCGAACGCGTCGTTGAAGACCTGCGCGAGCGGCGCGAGGCAGTTCGTGGTGCACGAGGCGTTGGAGATGATGTGATCCGTCTCCGGGTTGTACGTGTCCTCGTTCACGCCCATCACGAACGTGCCGTCGACACCCGTGCCGGGAGCCGAGATGAGGACCTTCTTCGCGCCGGCGTCGATGTGCTTCTTGGCGGCCTCGGCCTTGGTGAAGAAGCCGGTCGACTCGATGACGATGTCGACACCCAGCTCGCCCCACGGGAGGTTGGCGGGGTCGCGCTCGGCGAACGCCTTGATGGCCTTGCCGTTGACGGTGATGCTGTCGTCGTCGTAGCTGATCTCGGCGTCGAGGACGCCGCCGACCGAGTCGTACTTCAGCAGGTGCGCGAGGGTCTTGTTGTCGGTGAGGTCGTTGACCGCGACGATCTCGAGGTCTGCTCCCTGCGCGAGAGCCGCGCGGAAGTAGTTGCGTCCGATGCGGCCGAAGCCGTTGATACCGATCTTGACAGACACTAAGGTCTCCTGATTTCTCGTGCGCATACGCGCGGTTTCAACTAGACAAGCATGGACAACGGCGTCCCGACGGGCCAGATGTCCGTCGGGACGCCCGTCTTGATTACGACAGTACCAGCAGGCCGTTCGTCTGCTTGCGGGCGACCTCGAGGCGCTGGGCGACGTTCTCCCAGTTGGCGATGTTCCACGCCGCCTTGACGTAATCCGCCTTGACGTTGAGGTAGTCCAGGTAGAAGGCGTGCTCCCACATGTCCAGCTGGAACAGCGGGATCGTGCCCTGTGCCGTGTTCGACTGCTGGTCGAAGAGCTGCTGGATGATCAGGCGCGAGCCGATCGAGTCCCAGCTGAGCACGGCCCAGCCGGAGCCCTGGATGCCGGTGGCCGCTGCCGTGAAGTGCGCCTGGAACTTCTCGAACGAGCCGAAGTACTCGTCGATGGCGGCCTTCAGCTCACCCTCGGGCTGTCCTCCGCCGTTCGGCGACAGGTTCGTCCAGAAGATCGAGTGGTTGACGTGACCGCCCAGGTTGAAGGCGAGGTCCTTCTCGAGCTTGTTGACGTTCGCGAGGTTGCCGCTCTCACGGGCTTCGGCGAGCTGCTCCAGAGCCGTGTTGGCTCCGGCGACGTAGGTCGCGTGGTGCTTGTCATGGTGGAGTTCCATGATCTTGCCGCTGATGTGCGGCTCGAGCGCTGCGAAGTCGTAGGGAAGGTCGGGGAGCGTGTAAATCGCCATATCGCATTCATCCAATCCGCGCCGCGCCGCGGCGCTTGCCGATCCTCCGCGCCACCGATGTGCGGCGTAGAGCGGACGTAACTCATCCTACTGACGACAACGCGGGGCCGGACCAGAACCTTCCGCCATATGACGAAAGACCCGCCTCCGGGAGCACCGGCGGCGGGTCTTTCGTGAATCGGGGTCAGCCGTCGAGGCCGACCGGCACGGCAGCCTCGGTGCCGGGAATGCCCTCCTGCTGCGCGCGCTTGTCGGCCATCGCCAGCAGGCGGCGGATGCGACCGGCGACGGCATCCTTCGTCAGGGGCGGATCCGCGTGGTGACCGAGCTCGTCGAGGCTCGCGTCGCGATGCGCGAGGCGCAGCTCTCCGGCGACCTTCAGGTGATCGGGGACCTCGTCCGCGAGGATCTCGAGGGCCCGTTCCACGCGCGCGCACGCGGCGACGGCGGCCTGGGCCGAGCGGCGCAGGTTCGCGTCGTCGAAGTTCACCAGGCGGTTGACGCCGGCACGCACCTCGCGGCGCTGACGCAGCTCCTCCCACGTGATCGCGGTCTTCTGCGCGCCCATCTCGTTGAGGATCGTCCGGATGGCTTCGCCTTCGCGCACCACCACGCGAGGCATGCCACGCACTTCCCGGGCCTTGGCGGCCACACCGAGACGGTGGGCGGCGCCGACGAGTGCCATCGCCGCTTCACTCGAGGGGCACACCACCTCGAGCATCGCCGAGCGGCCCGGCTCGCTGAGCGTTCCCGCCGCGAGGAAGGCGCCGCGCCACAGGCCGGCGACCTCGGCACGAGAGCCGGTGGTCAGACGGTTGGGAAGCCCGCGTACGGGACGACGGCGCTGGTCGAGCAGCCCGGTCTGGCGGGCGAGGGTCTCGCCCTGCGTGATCACGCGCACAGCCCAACGGGCGCCGTCGTTCGCCGTGCTCGACTGCACCTGGGCGATCTCGGGGCGCACGCCGTAGATCTCGGCGAGGTCCCTGGCGACGCGACGCGCGAGCGTCTCGGCGTCGACTTCTGCTTCCACAGCCACACGGCCGGCGATCGAATGCAGGCCACCGGCGAACCGGAGGATCGCGGTCACCTCGGCGACGCGCACCGTGGGAGGTGCGTTGCGGATGCTGACCAGCTCAGCCTTGACGTCGGTGGTTAGTGCCACGACACTCCTTCACGTTCACGCGCCGGATCGCGACGCAAACGTCCAGCCTACTCGGCCGGGCGACCGACTACTCTCTGCCGAGGTCCCGATGACGGACATTGACGGCCACGCCGGGAATCGCGGCGAGCCTGCGCGCGAGCTCCTCCGACATCGCGACGGAGCGGTGCTTGCCGCCGGTGCAGCCGATCGCGATCGTGGAGTGGCTCTTGTTCTCGCGTTGATAGCCCTCCAGAACGGGGACCAGCGCCGTGGAGTAGGCGTCGAGGAACTCCATCGCGCCGTCTCGCGAGAGGACGTAGTCGCGGACCGTCTCGTCCTGGCCGGTCAGACCGCGCAGCTCCTCGTTCCAGAACGGGTTGGGGAGGAACCGCATGTCGGCGACGATGTCGACGTCGGTCGGGAGCCCGTACTTGAACCCGAAGCTGAGGAGGGTGACGCGGTGCCGGGCCTCGCCCTCTTCGGAGAAGATGTCCGACACCTGGGTCGCGAGCTGGTGGATGTTGAGCGTGGAGGTGTCGATGACGAGGTCAGCGGCCTCGCGGATCGGCGCCAGCCGTGTGCGCTCGATGCGGATGCCGTCGAGCAGCGTGCCATCGCCCTGGAGCGGATGCGGTCGCCGCACGGACTCGAATCGCCGCACCAGTACGTCGTCCGAGGCATCGAGGAAGAGAACGCGCACCGAACCGCGGGAGCGGAGAGCGCGCGCGACGCCGGGGAAGTCGTCGAAGAGGTTGCGTCCGCGGACGTCGACCACCGCTGCCACCTTGGGCAGCGCGTTGCCGCCCATGTCGGTGAGGTCGAGCAGCGGGCGAAGGATCTGCGGAGGGAGGTTGTCGACGACATACCAGCCGAGATCCTCGAGGGCGTTCGCCACCGTGGTCCTGCCGGCGCCCGACATCCCCGTGACGATGAGAAACTCGCCCTTGTCCCCAGTCATTGCTCTGCTCTCCCTCTCCCCCTCGCCTTCCAGCCTAGCGAGTGGAGAGGTGCGTGTGGATGTTCTGCGCGAGCACGGGACCGATTCCCTGGACTTCGAGGATCTCGTCGGGTTGCGCAGCGCGCAGCGCCGTGACGGAGCCGAAGTGCTTGAGGAGCACCTTGATCCGCGAGGCGCCGAGTCCCGGCACCTCGGCGAGCACCGTCGTGATGTCGCCTCGACGCTTCTTGCGCTGGTGCGTGATCGCGAATCGATGCGCTTCGTCGCGCAGCCACTGCAGGAGGTAGAGAGCCTCACTGGTGCGGGGCAGGATCACCGGGAAGTCATCGCCGGGGAGCCACACCTCCTCCAGGCGCTTGGCGATGCCGCAGACGGCGATCTCGGTGTGTCCGGCGTCGCGGAGCGCGCGCGCAGCCGCCTCGACCTGCGGCTGGCCACCGTCCACGAGCAGAAGCTGCGGCGGGTAGGCGAACCGCGGCTTCCGCCGCACAACGCCCTCCTCGCCGGGCTCCTCCACCGGCTCCTCCGGACGGTCGAGATAGGCGAGGCGCCGACGCAGCACCTGGTACATCGAGTCGGTGTCGTCGGTGGTCTCGGGGATCCCGAACGACCGGTACTGGTCCTTGCGAGGGAGCCCGTCCTCGAAGACCACCATCGACGCGACGACGTTCGTGCCACCGAGGTGCGAGATGTCGAAGCACTCGATGCGCAGCGGCGCCTCACTCATGCCCAGTGCGCTCTGCAGGTCGGTCAGGGCCTGGGTGCGCGCGACGTAGTCGCTGGTGCGCCGTGTCTTGTAGCGGATGAGGGCCTGCTGCGCGTTGAGCGTCGCGGTGCGCATCAGGTCGGCGCGCTGCCCGCGCTGCGCCACGGCGATCTCGGTCTTCTTGCCCCGGCGCTCGCGCAGCCACACCTCGAGCTCCGCGGCGTCATCCGGAAGGGTCGGCACGAGGATGCGACGCGGCACATCCTGCGCATCGCCGTAGGCACGCTGCAGCACCTGGTCCACGAGTTCCGCGGTCGTGATGTCGATCTCCTTCTCGATCGTCATCGCGCGCACTCCGCGGACGCGACCACCGCGGATCACGAAGTGCTGCACCGCGGCCGCCAGCTCGTCCTCGGCGATGCCGAACAGGTCGGCGTCCTCGTCGGGCTGGAGCACCAGCGCGCTCTTGCCGAGCACCGCCTCGATGGCACCGAGCTTGTCGCGGTACTTCGCCGCCGCCTCGTAGTCCATCGCGGCGGAGGCCGCCAGCATCCGCTTGGTGAGCTCACGGGTGAACCGCTCGTCTCCGCCGGCCATGAAGGCGACGAAGTCGTCGACCATGGCGCGGTGCTCCTCGATCGTCACCGTCATCGAACACGGACCGCCGCACTTGCCGATCTGCCCCGGGAAGCAGGGCCTCCCGGTCTGCATCGCGCGCTTGTAGCTCGCGTCGCTGCACGTGCGGATCGGGAACGCCTTGATCATCAGGTCGATGGTCTCGTGCACCGCCCAGACCTTGGGGAACGGGCCGAAGTAGCGCGCGCCGGGGATCTTGCGGTTGCGCGTGACGATCACTCGCGGTGCCTCGTCGGCGAGCGTCACCGCCATGAACGGATACGACTTGTCGTCCTTGTAGCGCACGTTGAAGGGCGGATCGAACTCCTTGATCCACATGTACTCGAGCTGGAGCGAGTCGACATCGGTCGGCACGACCGTCCACTCGACCGAAGAGGCCGTGGTGACCATGCGGCGGGTGCGCTCGTGCAGCGTGCGCAGCGGAGCGAAGTAGTTCGACAGCCGCTGCCGCAGATTCTTCGCCTTGCCCACGTAGAGCACGCGTCCGTCGGCGTCGCGGAACCGGTACACGCCCGGATCGGTCGGGATCTCCCCCGTCCGCGGCTTGTACGGCAGGACGTCTGCCATCAGCTGGCCTTCCGCGCTGCGCGCCCCTCACCCAGGATCTCGCCGAGGAACAGCCCGGTGTGGCTCTCCTCGACGCGTGCGATCTGCTCCGGGGTGCCGGTGGCGATGATCTGCCCACCGCCCGATCCGCCCTCTGGTCCCAGGTCGATCACCCAGTCGGCCGACTTGATCACATCGAGGTTGTGCTCGATGACGATCACCGTGTTGCCCTTGTCGACGAGGCCGTTGAGCACTTCGAGCAGCTTGCGGACGTCTTCGAAGTGGAGTCCCGTCGTCGGCTCGTCGAGCACGTAGATGCTGCGTCCGTTGCTGCGGCGCTGGAGCTCGGTCGCGAGCTTGACGCGCTGCGCCTCACCGCCGGAGAGCGTCGTCGCCGACTGGCCGAGCCGGACGTAGCCCAGCCCCACGTCGACGAGCGTCTTCATGTAGCGGTGGATGGCCTGGATCGGCTCGAAGAAGTCAGCAGCCTCCTCGATCGGCATCTCGAGCACCTCGGCGATGTTATTGCCCTTGTAGTGCACGGAGAGCGTGTCGCGGTTGTACCGCTTGCCGTGGCACACCTCGCAGTCGACGTACACATCGGGCAGGAAGTTCATCTCGATCTTGATCGTGCCGTCACCCGAGCACGCCTCGCAGCGCCCGCCCTTGACGTTGAAGCTGAAACGTCCGGGAAGATACCCGCGGACCTTCGCCTCCGGCGTCTCGCTGAAGAGCGTTCGGATGCGGTCGAACACACCGGTGTAGGTCGCCGGGTTCGACCGCGGCGTGCGGCCGATCGGCGCCTGGTCGACGTGCACGACCTTGTCGAGGTTGTCGAGCCCCGTCACACGCGTGTGCTTGCCGGGAACCGTGCGCGCACCGTTCAGGCGCGAGGCCAGCACCTGGTACAGGATGTCGTTGACGAGCGACGACTTGCCCGAGCCGCTGACCCCGGTGACGGCGGTCAGCACGCCGAGCGGGAAGTCGGCCGTGACGTTCTGCAGGTTGTTGGCACGGGCGCCGACGACGCTGAGCATGCGCTTCTTGTCGATCTTCCGGCGCTTCTTCGGCATCGGGATCTCGCGACGTCCCGAAAGGTACTGCCCCGTCATCGACTCGCTGTCGTTGAGCAGGGCGGAGTACGGCCCCGAGTGCACGACGGCGCCGCCGTTGACGCCGGCGCCGGGACCGATGTCGACGACCCAGTCGGCCGCCTCGATGGTCTCCTCGTCGTGCTCGACCACGATGAGCGTGTTGCCGAGGTCGCGGAGCTTGATGAGCGTGTTGATGAGACGGCGGTTGTCGCGCTGGTGCAGGCCGATGGAGGGCTCGTCGAGGACGTAGAGGACGCCGGTGAGCCCGGAGCCGATCTGCGTCGCGAGACGGATGCGCTGCGCCTCGCCTCCGGAGAGCGAACCTGCCGACCGGCTGAGGTTGAGGTACGAGAGCCCGACCTGGAGAAGGAAGTCGAGGCGGAGACGGATCTCGCGGAGGACCTGCGCGGCGATCTGCGCCTCACGGTCGGTCAGCGTGAGCGTCTCCATGAACGACCGGGCATCGGAGAGGCTCAGGTGCGAGACCTCGGCGATCGAGTGGCCGTGCACCTGCACGGCCAGCACCTCGGGCTTGAGGCGGTTGCCGTCGCAGACGGGGCACGGCACCTCGCGGAGGTACTCGCCCCAGCGGCTGCGCTGCGTGTCGGATTCGGCCTGCAGGTACTGCCGCTCGATGTACGGGACGACGCCCTCGAAGCCGGACGCGTAGCGCATCTCGCGCCCGTACCGGTTCTTCCACTTCACGGTCACCTTGTAGTTCTCGCCGCGGAGGACCGCGTCCTGCACATCGGAGTGGAGCTTGTGCCAGGGCGTGTCGAGGGAGAAGTCGAGGTCGCGGGAGAGCCCTTCGAGCAGGCGCTCGTAGTACTGGAACAGGCCCTTGCCCTGCGTGGTCCACGGGATGATGACACCTTCGCGGATCGAGAGGTCGGTGTCGCCGAGCATCAGGTCGCTGTCGACCGACATGCGCGTGCCGAGCCCGGAGCAGGCCGGGCAGGCGCCGAACGGCGCGTTGAACGAGAAGGTGCGCGGCTCGATCTCGGTGAGCGTGAGGGCGTGCCCGTTCGGGCAGGCCAGCTTCTCGGAGAACGTCTGCCAGGCGTCGTCGCCCTCGCCGTCGACGAAGTTGACCTGGACGACGCCGCCGGCGAGGCCCAGCGCGGTCTCGACCGAGTCGGTGACGCGGCTGAGGATGTCGTCGGACGCCACGAGTCGGTCGACGACCACGGCGATGTCGTGCTTGTAGCTCTTCTTCAGCGTCGGCGGCTCGGCGAGCTGGATGAGGTCTCCGTCGACGATCGCGCGAGAGTAGCCCTTCGCCCCGAGTTCGCGGAACAGGTCGACGAACTCGCCCTTCTTCTGGGAGACGATCGGCGCGACGATCTGGTAGCGCGTCCGCTCGGGCAGCTCCATGAGCTGGTCGGCGATCTGCTGCACGGTCTGGCGCTGGATCTTCTCGCCGCATTCCGGACAGTGCGGGATGCCGATGCGCGCCCACAGCAGGCGCATATAGTCGTAGATCTCTGTGATCGTGCCGACGGTCGACCGCGGATTGCGGTTCGTGGACTTCTGATCGATCGACACCGCCGGGCTCAGGCCCTCGATGAAATCGACGTCGGGACGATCGACCTGACCGAGGAACTGGCGCGCGTAGGCGCTCAGCGATTCGACGTAGCGACGCTGCCCCTCGGCGAAGATCGTGTCGAACGCGAGGCTGGACTTCCCGGAACCGGACAGGCCGGTGAACACGACGAGCGAGTCGCGCGGAATGTCGATGTCGACGTTTTTGAGATTGTGGACTCGGGCACCGCGAACGCTGAGTTTTCCTGGGGTGGCAACGGGGACAATAGGCACCGGTCAAGTCTACGAGGGGCCACGGACATCGGCTCCGCGCACCCTGTGAGTACGCTCAGCCGAGGTCGGGACGGCGCCCGGCGAAGGGGCCGAGACCGTCGCGCAGAGCGGAGACCTCGGTGACGTCCATCCCCACGGCAGCCATGACCTGACGGGGCACGTCGATCGCCCGATCACGCAGTGCTGTGCCGGCGGCGGTCAGGGTGATCTCGAGGCGCCGTTCGTCTTCGGTGCTCCGCTGCCGCACGACGAGCCCTTCCGCCTCCAGACGCTTCACGAGGGGCGACGCCGTCGCCGGCTCCAGCGCGAGATCGACCGCGAGATCGTTGAGCGTGCGCGGTGACCGCTCCCAGAGTGCGAGCATCACGAGATACTGCGGATGAGTGAGCCCGAGCGGTTCGAGGATGGGCCGGTAGATCGCGACCACGTTGCGTGCCGCGGTGACCAGGGCGAAGCACAGCTGGTTCTCGAGCCGGAGCAGATCATCGGATGCCGTCACACGGCGACTATACATCGACACTAATGGTTAGTACACTAATAAACATGGCACACGACCCCGACCGCGCTCCTCTTCGCACTCGCATCCGCGAAGCCGGTGGGCTCTACTCCTGGGTGAACACCAACCTCATCCGGTTCGCCGGCCCTGCCTCCGTCGGCCCCTACGAGAAGACTCCCCCGCCCAGCGCGGCGGAACGCGCCGAGCGCGCCTGCCCGTTGTGCGGCGCACCGATGACGGAGCACGAGATCGACCGCAGCGGCCCGAAGACCCTGGTGCACTGCCCGTAGCCTCACGCGTCGCCACATGGCGCTCGGGTCACTCGCGCCTCGAGGCTCCGTTCGCCTCGCGTGCGGCGTCGAGCCAGAACATGAGGTCGTCATCGTCGGCCAGCACACCCGGTGACACGTCGAGCCAGCTGTTGCCCATGGTCTTCGCTCCCATCACGGCGACGGCGACGCCGGGCCGGGTGAGGAGCGCGGCTCCGCTCTCCTCGTCGACCCGCACCAGAAGGACGCCGTTCTTCCGCGCGCCCACGAGGATGCGCCCGTCGAGCAGGAAAGCCCGAGTGCCGAACATCCGCTTCTCCTCGACGTCGCCTCCGACGTGAAGCAGCGCTCTGACCCGGTCGGCGAGCTCTTCCCCTGCAGCGTCCATCCATCAGCCTCCGGTCACGCGTGCCCGGCTCGCTCCATCGCTCGGAGCTCTTTCTTGAGATCCTGCACCTCGTCGCGCAAGCGGCCGGCGAGCTCGAACTTGAGCTCCGCGGCGGCGGCGAGCATCTGGTTCGACAGATCCTGGATCGTCGCCTCGAGCTGCTGCGCCCCCTCGGCCGCGATGCCGGTGCGCCGGAGGTTCGGCGTCGGAGACTTGCCCTTCCCCGACTGACGCCCGCGTCCCGAGAGCATGTCGGCCGTGTCGGCGCCCTCGCGCGCCAGCACCTCGGTGATGTCGGCGATGCGCTTGCGCAGCGGTGTCGGATCGATGCCGTGCTCGAGGTTGTAGGCGACCTGCTTCTCGCGACGCCGATCGGTCTCCTCGATCGCCTTGGCCATCGAATCGGTGATCTTGTCGGCGTACATGTGAACTTCGCCGGACACGTTACGTGCCGCTCGTCCGATCGTCTGGATCAGGGAGGTTCCCGATCGCAGGAACCCCTCCTTGTCGGCGTCGAGGATCGCGACGAGGGAGACCTCGGGGAGGTCGAGTCCCTCTCTCAGTAGGTTGATGCCGACCAGCACGTCGTAAACGCCGGCCCGCAGCTCGCTGAGCAGCTCCACACGGCGCAGGGTGTCGACGTCGGAGTGCAGGTACCGCACCCGGACGCCGTGCTCGCCGAGGAAGTCGGTGAGCTCTTCGGACATTTTCTTGGTGAGCGTCGTGACCAGCACGCGTTCGTCGCGTTCGACACGCAGGCGGATCTCCTCGAGCAGATCGTCGATCTGGCCCTTCGACGGCTTCACGACGATGTGCGGGTCGACCAGACCGGTCGGTCGGATGATCTGCTCGACGATGCCGTCGGCGATACCCATCTCGTACTTGCCCGGGGTCGCCGAGAGGTAGACGGTCTGACCGATGCGGTTCTTGAACTCATCCCAGCGCAGCGGACGGTTGTCCATCGCGCTCGGCAGACGGAACCCGTGGTCGACGAGCGTGCGCTTGCGCGAGGCGTCGCCCTCGTACATCGCACCGATCTGGGGCACGGTCACGTGCGACTCGTCGATCACCAGGAGGAAGTCGTCGGGGAAGAAGTCGAGCAGCGTGTGCGGCGGCTCCCCGGGCATGCGGCCGTCCATGTGCCGCGAGTAGTTCTCGATGCCTGAGCAGAAGCCGAGCTGCTGCATCATCTCGAGGTCGAACGAGGTGCGCATCCGCAGCCGCTGAGCTTCGAGCAGCTTGCCCTGGCGCTCGAACTCCGCGAGTCGCTCCTCGAGCTCGTGCTCGATCGTGCCGATGGAGCGCTGGATCACGTCGGTGCCGGCGACGTAGTGCGAGGCCGGGAAGATCGGCACGGAGTCGAGCTTCTCGATCACCTCTCCGGTCAGCGGATGCAGCGAGTACAGTCCCTCGATCTCGTCGCCGAAGAGCTCGATGCGGATCGCATGCTCTTCGTAGACCGGGATGATCTCGATCGTGTCGCCGCGCACGCGGAAGTTTCCGCGCGAGAAGTCCACGTCGTTGCGGTTGTACTGCATCGCGATGAACTGACGGATGAGCGCGTCGCGGTCGTATCGCTCGCCGACCTGCAGGGCGACCATCGCGCGGAGATATTCCTCCGGCGCGCCGAGGCCGTAGATGCACGACACGGTCGACACGACGATGACGTCTCGCCTGCTGAGCAGAGACTGCGTCGTCGAGTGCCGCAACCTCTCGACCTCGGCGTTGATCGACGAGTCCTTCTCGATGAAGGTGTCGGTCTGCGGCACGTAGGCCTCAGGCTGGTAGTAGTCGTAGTACGAGACGAAGTACTCGACCGCGTTGTTCGGCATGAGCTCGCGGAACTCGTTCGCGAGCTGCGCCGCGAGGGTCTTGTTGTGCGCGAGCACGAGCGTGGGGCGCTGCACTTGCTCGACCAGCCAGGCCGTCGTCGCGGACTTTCCCGTACCGGTCGCGCCGAGCAGCACCACGTCGGTCTCGCCTGCGTTGATGCGTCCAGCGAGGTCGGCGATGGCCTGCGGCTGGTCACCGGCGGGCGCATACTCGCTGATGACCTCGAAGGGGCGGACGCTACGCGTGGTTTGCATGTCTCCAGCGTATGCCGCCCCTCCGACATCGAGGCCGTCAGGAGATGAGCGTGGCCGTCTCCGCCGACGATTCCTGCGCCCACGTCGTCGTTCCGCCGTTGAGGAGGCTCATCGTCGCCGTCGACGTGAGCGGTCCTGGCACGGATCCGACCACGTTGAACGTGAGCGCTCCGCCGAACCCGGAAGGCGTGGCGACGAACGTGAACGAGCTCGCGGTGCTTCCGAGACCCGGCGTGGCGGACCAGCCGCCGATCGACGAACCCGCGTCGATCGTGACCGGCGAATCGAAGACGACCACGACGACGAGCGACGCGCCAGCCGGCGGGTTCACCCAGGGGGTGGCGCGATAACTGATCTGCGTGCTGAAGGTCGCCCGCAGCCCGTCCTGCGCCGCGACCAGGGTCGTGAACGCGCCCTGCGCCTCGGCATCCCAGTAGTAGTTAGCCTCGCTGTTGACCGTGCCGCCGGTGCTCGCCGCCGCGAGCGGGACCGCAGTGGCGACAGCGATCACCGGCAGCGACCAGGCCGCACCCCTGACCATCGTGCGACGAGAGATCCCGGGCTTGTCGTCAGTCATGTTCTGCTTCCCGGCGCAGAAAATCCATCCCCAGCAGACGCTCCCCTGGGCGTCCCCACGCCTCATATCAGAATATCAACGCCACCCTCCGAGCTGGATGGGAGCGGGGTCTCCGGCCCTAGAGTGGGGCGCGTGATCGAGTTCATCATCGGCTCCAGCCTCGCCGCCGCTGCGGGCCTGAACGCGTGGATGCCGCTGTTCCTGCTCGGCCTCGCGGACCGGCTGCTCCCTGCGATGGCACTCCCGGCCGGCTGGTCCTGGCTGTCCAGCGACGTGGCGCTCTGGGTGATCGGCGCGCTCCTCGTGTTCGAGATCGTGGCCGACAAGATCCCGGCTCTGGATTCGATCAACGACGTCATCCAGAGCATCATCCGTCCGGCGGCAGGCGGAATCGCGTTCGGGGCGGGCGCGGGCGCTCAGACGATCGCCGTCGACGATCCGGCATCGTTCTTCGCGGACAACACCTGGGTTCCCGTCGCAGCCGGCATCGTGATCGCGCTCGCCGTGCACGTGCTCAAGGCGACGGCTCGCCTCGCCGCGAACGCCACGACCGGAGGACTCGCGGCCCCTGTGCTGAGCACGGTCGAGGACGGCACATCCTTCGCCCTCGCGGCCGCGGCGATCATCGTGCCGGTGATCGCCGGCATCCTTCTCGTCGGACTGATCGTCACGGCGATCGTGGTGCTGCGGCGAGCGGCACGACGGCGCAGGCAGAAGGGCTCGGGTCAGTCCGAGGGCCGCGTCCAGACGTAGGGAGTCGTCGTCGAGACCTTCACGAGCCCCGACCGCTCGAGGATCGGACGGGAGAACTCGGTCGAGTCCGACTGCAGGTAACGGAACCCACGATCCAGAGCCGACCGTGCCCGCGCCGCCGTGAGCGCTCGGTAGATGCTCCGGCCGCGCCATTCGGGCCGCGTGGCACCACCCCAGAGGCCGGCGAAGGCCGTTCCGGCGACGGGCTCCAGCCGACCGGCGCTCACCACCGCGCCCTCCGACACCGCGATCCACAGTTCGACCGCGTCGTCCGCCCGCAGACGGGCGATGAGCGCCTCCGCACGCGCACGCCAATCCGCGTCGGCGAACACCTGCCCCTGCATCTCGCCGGCGGCGAGCACGTCCGCGTCGGTCCGTGCGCGCCGGATCTCCACGCTCGCGGGGATCTCGACGGCCTGCGCGAGCAGACGAGCCTCGCCGATCATGATCGATTCCGGATCCTCTGGCACGAAGCCCCGGCCGACGAGGTTGTCGTGCAACCCGGGAGCACGGTCGTGCCCACGCGTCTTCCACTCGACCGCGGCGATACCGCCCAGCCCGAGGAAGTGCGTGACGGACGCGTCCACCAGGGCGGCGATGCCGTCGGCATCCGCTCCCCCGAGATCCGCGTAGGTGATGAACCCCTGACCGCCGGGCAGGGTCGCGAGATGCAGGGGACCGTGCTGAGTCACCTGGAGGGCGTTCGTGATCTCCGCGCCGGTGCGCAGCTCGCTGTCGTAGGCCTCGAGATATTCCTGCTGCATGGGACGATCCTCCCAGAGCCTGAACGTCATCCTCGACCGGTCGGGACTCCTCGCAGGGCCGACCAGGCGGCGAGGGCGGCAGCGGCGCACATCGCCACGACGGCCGCCACGAACCAGCTCCAGCTCGCCGCACCGAAGACGAGGCCGAGCAGCCAGCCGAAGAGGCTGGAACCCGCGTAGTACGCGAAGTAGTAGAGCGACGAGGCCTGCGCCCTGCTCGCCGGATCCGCAGCGACCGGCGTCCATCCCGAGGCCACGGCGTGTGCGCCGAAGAAGCCGGCAGTGAACAGCAGGAGTCCCCCGAGCACCACGGCCGCGACGGGGACGAGCAGCAGACCCGCGCCTGCCGCCATGACGCCGATCGATACGAGCAGCACCGGGAAGCGACCGACCCGGGATGCGAGGGCGCCCGCCCACGGCGACGACACGGTGCCGGAGAGATACGCGAGGAAGAGCAGGGTCACCAGCCACGAGGGAAGGTCGAACGGCTCCGCCGAGAGATGGAACCCCAGATAGTTGTAGACCGCGACGAAGGCGCCCATCAGCAGGAAGCCCTGTGCGTACAGCGCCCACTGCAGGGTGGAGCGCAGCGGCGCGCGCAGCCGCTCCCGGATGCCGGGGCCGCGGACGTCTCGCAGGCGCCCCGGCACGAATCCCCTTGCGCGGGGTGTGAGCCAGAGGAAGAGCACAGCGGCCGCCGCGCACAGCACTGCGACGCTCAGGACGCCGGCCTGCCACCCGCCGAACTCTCCCACGATGCCGGACACGATGCGCCCGAGCAGACCGCCGACGGTCGTGCCGGCGATATAGCTCCCCGCCGCCGTGGCGGCGTGGCGCCCCTCGACCTCCTCGCTGAGGTAGGCGAGGGCGACAGCCGGGACCGCCCCGAGCGCGACGCCCTCCGCGAACCGCAACGCGAGGAGCACGGTGATCTCGCCGCTCAGCGGGGCCACGAGACCGAACAGGGTCGCGGTGAGCACACCCGTCGCCATGGCCGGCACCCGCCCGATGCGATCGGCGACCGTCGACCACGGGATGACGGCCAGGGCCAGACCGAGCGTCGCGGCCGACACGCTGAGCGCCGCCGTCGCGGGACTGACAGCGAGGTCCGCCGAGATCTGCGGAAGCACGGCCTGCGCCGAGTACAACTGCGCGAAGGTCGCGATCCCGGCGAAGAACAGGCCGATGATGAGGCGCCGGTACTCGCGGGATCCTGGCGCGTGGCCGGAGAAGGTCACTGCCCCCGGATCCGCTCCCAGAGGGCGTCGGTCTGCGCGTGCGTCTCCGCGATATCGCCCGCCGTGTCGATCACGACATCGGCGATCGCCAGGCGCTTCTCATCGGAGACCTGCGCGTCGATCCGCTCCTGGGCAGCCTTCTCGTCCATACCTCGCAGCTCGACCAGTCGATCCCGTCGTACGGATGCCGGCGCATGGGCGACGACGATCAGGTCCCACGGATCATCGACCCTGGCCTCGACGAGCAGCGGGACGTCGTACACGACCACGGCCTGCGCGTCGTCGGCGAAGGCCTCCTCGAACCGCCGCTGCGACTCCTCCCGCACCGCGGGGTGGACGATGGCGTTCAGCTGCTTCAGGAGCTCGGGGTCGCCGAACGCCCTGGCGCCGAGCGCTGCCCGATCGAGGGCGCCCTCCGAGGTGATGACCTCGGGGCCGAAGGCCTCCGCGATGCGTGCCAGCACCGGCGAACCGGGAGACTGCACGTCGCGCACGATCTGATCGGCGTCGACGATGATCGCTCCGCGCTCCGCCAGGCGTCGCGCGATGGTCGACTTCCCGGACGCGATGCCGCCGGTGAGTGCGATGAGAGGCATGCGGCCAGTCTAGAGTTCGGAGGCTTCCGACCTCACCGCGACAGGAGCTGGCGACGGGAGCTGATCACTCCGGTGTCGAAGCCCGCCAGGTGGAGCCCGCCGTGGAATCGCGCATGCTCGATCTTGATGCAGCGATCCATGACGACCGAGAGCCCTGCCTCTTCCGCACGGGCGGCGGCCTCCTCATTCCACGAGCCGAGCTGCAGCCAGAGCGCCTTCGCGCCGACGTCGATCGCCTCCTGCGCGACGCCCGGGAGATCGTCGTGGCGACGGAACACGTCGACGACGTCGGGCACGACGGGGAGGTCGGCGAGGGAGGCGTACACGGGCTGACCGAGGATCTCGGTCTCGCGCGGGTTCACGAGGTACACGTCGTAGGCGGTGCTCGACAGCAGGTACGTCGCGACGAAGAACGACGCGCGCGCCGGGTTGTTCGACGCGCCGACGATCGCCACGGACTTCGCCCGGCGGAGCAGTGCGAACCGCTCCTGCTGATTCGGTCCGACCCACGTCCGCCCCGCCACGGCAGGCGTGACACCGGGCAGCGCGCACGCGGCGGCATCCGTCACGGCCGGAACGACGCAGGCATCCGCCGGAGTGTTCGTCGCGCTCATCGGTTCTGTCCCGTCGCCGTCGTGAGGGCCTGATCGAGGTCCCAGATGATGTCGTCCGCGTCCTCGAGTCCCACCGAGATGCGGATGAGGTCGGGCCGCACGCCTGCAGCCACGAGCTGCTCCTCGGTGAGCTGGCGGTGGGTCGTGGATGCGGGGTGGATCACGAGCGTACGCGCATCCCCGATGTTCGCGAGGTGCGAGGCGAGCTGCAGGTTCTCGATCAGCGTCTCCCCCGCCGCACGGCCGTCCTCCGCGGCGACGCCGAACGCGAAGACCGAGCCGGGCCCGAGCGGGAGGTACTTCGCGGCGCGCTCGTGGTGCGGATGTCCCTCGAGTCCGGCCCACGTGACATACGCGACCCGCGGGTCGGACGCGAGCCAGTCAGCCACGACGCGCGCGTTCGCGAGGTGCGCGTCGATCCGCTGCGGCAGCGTCTCGACGCCCTGGAGCAGGTTGAACGCGGACTGCGGGCTCAGCGCCGGGCCGATGTCGCGCAGCTGCTCGGAGCGCAGCTTGGTCAGGAAGCCGTACTCGCCGAAGTTGTCCCACCACTTGATGCCGCCGTAGGACTCGACGGGCTCGGTCATCTGCGGGAACTTGCCGTTGCCCCAGTCGAACGTGCCCTTCTCGATCACCACGCCGCCGAGGGTCGTGCCGTGACCGCCGAGGAACTTCGTCACCGAATGGATCACGATGTCGGCACCGTGCTCGAGTGGACGAGCCAGGTACGGCGTCGCCAGCGTCGCATCCACGACGAGAGGCACTCCCGCCTCATGCGCGACGGCGGCCAGTCCTTCGATGTCGGCGATCTCCCCCGAGGGGTTGCCGATCATCTCGACGTACACGACCTTGGTCTCCGGCCGGATCGCGGCGGCGTAGTCGGCGGGATCGGTCGAAGCGACGAAGGTGGTCTCGACGCCGAAGCGCCGAAGAGTCACGTCGAGCTGCGTCACCGTGCCGCCGTAGAGCTGCGCGGCAGCGACCACGTGGTCCCCTGCGCCGACGAGTGCGGCGAAGGTGATGAACTCCGCGCTCATCCCGGATGCCGTCGCGACCGCGCCGATGCCGCCCTCGAGCGAGGCCAGGCGCTCCTCCAGGGCAGCGACCGTCGGGTTGCCGATGCGCGAGTAGATGTTGCCGTACTTCTGCAGGGCGAACAGGTTCCCGGCATCCGCGGCGTCGTCGAAGACGAACGAGGTCGTCTGGTAGATCGGCACGGCGCGGGCGCCGGTCGACGCGTCGGGGGTCCCGCCCGCGTGGAGGGCCCTGGTTCGGAATCCGAAGCGGTGTTCTTCCGTCATGCTGTCCTCAGTTCGGGGTGGTCAGTGAGACCGTGGGGTGAGTTCGGCGGCAGCGAGCACGTCGGCGATGTCGTCGACGGCCCAGGGGTTCTGCAGCGAAGTGGTGTCGCCGAGCGCCTGCGGTTCGCGGCCGGCGCGGCGATCCTGCTCGGCCTCCCACAACTGTGCCAGCAGTCGGCGCATGATCTTGCCCGAACGCGTCTTGGGGAGGTCGGGGACCACTACGACGTGCTTCGGCTTGGCGACGGGTCCGATGGCCTGCGCGACCTGGGCGCGGAGATCGGACGGCGTCACCTCGGCGCGACCCGACGGCGTCACGAACGCGACGACGGCCTGGCCGGTGACCGGATCGGCGACTCCGGCGGAGCCCGCCTCGCCGACCGTGTCGTGGGCGACGAGCGCGGATTCGATCTCGATGGTCGAGAGCCGGTGCCCCGAGACGTTGACCACGTCGTCGAGGCGTCCGAGGATCCAGATGTATCCGTCGACGTCGCGGGTGGCTCCATCGCCGGCGACGTAGTAACCGCCGAACTCGCCGTGTCCGGCGTACGCCGACCAGTAGGCGTCACGGTACCGCTGCGGATTCCCCCACACCGTGCGCGCCATCCCCGGCCAGGGCCGCCGCACGACCAGCGTGCCCGACCGCCCAGGAGCGACCTCGCGTCCCTGCTCGTCGACCACGGCGACGTCGATGCCCGGCAGCGGAACGGTCGCCGAGCCCGGCTTGAGGCTCGTGACCCCCGGCAGCGGAGCGATCATCGCCGCACCCGTCTCGGACTGCCACCACGTGTCGACGATCGGCAGCTCGTCGCGGCCGAAGTTCCGGCGGAACCACACCCACGCCTCGGGGTTGATGGCCTCGCCGACGGTTCCCAGCAGGCGCAACGTGGAGAGGTCGTGCCCGGTCGGCAGGTCGGCGCCGAACCAGGTCATGAAGGTGCGGATCAGCGTCGGCGCGGTGTAGTAGACGGTGACGCCGTAGCGCTCGATGATCTCGAGGTGGCGCTCCCGGTGCGGCGCATCGGGCGTTCCCTCGTAGATGACCTGGGTGAGGCCGTTCGAGAGCGGACCGTAGATCTCGTAGGTGTGCGCGGTCACCCACGCGAGGTCGGCCGTGCACCAGTGCACGTCGTCGGGCTTCGCGTCGAAGTGCGCCCAGTGCGCCCAGCTCGCGTGCGTCAGGTAGCCGCCCGAGGTGTGGACGAGTCCCTTCGGCTTCCCGGTCGTCCCGGAGGTGTAGATGATGAAGAGCGGATGCTCGGCGGCGAACGGCTGCGCCTGGTGCTCGGTGGAGGCCGTGTCGACGACGTCGTGCCACCAGACGTCCCGCCCCTCGGTCCAGGGGACGTCCTGGCCGGTCCGGCGCAGCACGAGGACGTGCTCGAGGTCGGGCAGGTCGGCCGCGGCGATGTCGGCGGTCGACTTCACCTCGGTGGCCGTGCCCCGGCGGAACTGTCCGTCGCTCGTGACGAGCAGCTTGGCCCCGGTGTCCTCCAGCCGGAAGCGCACGGCCTCGGCCGAGAACCCGCCGAAGACAAGCGAGTGCACGGCGCCGATGCGCGCGCAGGCGAGCGTGACCACCACGGTCTCGACGAGCACCGGGAGGTAGATGACCACGCGATCGCCGGGGCGGATGCCGAGTGCGAGGAGCGCGTTCGCCGCCTGGGACACGCGGCGCTGCAGATCCGCGTAGGTGACCGAGGCGCGATCGCCGGGCTCGCCCTCGAAGTGGAGGGCGACCTTGTCTCCGCGGCCCGCGGCGACGTGCCGGTCGACGCAGTTGTACGCGACGTTGAGCGTGCCGCCGAGGAACCAGCGCGCCGCGGGGATCGCTCCATCGGTCGGCGGCTCCCACTCGTGCGCGGTGTGCCACGGCTCGAACCAATCGAGCCGTCGCGCGGCATCCTCCCAGAACGCGATCGGGTCGGCGGTGGCGCGCTCGTACGCCTCGACGCCGATGTTCGCCTGCTCGTCGAAGCCGGCAGGAGGCGCATAGACACGCGACTCCTGGAGTCGGGCTTCTGTCACGGTCACGTCCATCTTCTGAGCAGGTACTTCTCCAGCAGCGCGAGGATGCCGTTCGTGATGGTTCCGAGCAGAGCCAGCAGCACGATGGAGAGCAGGATGCGGTCGACACGGCCGGTGCTCTGCGAGTCGGTCAGCAGGAAGCCGAGCCCCATCGACGAGGCGATCAGCTCCGCCGCGACGAGGAAGAGCCAGGCCTGGGCGAGCGCGAGGCGCAGGCCGGAGACGACCGAGGGCACGACGGCGGGCAGCTGCACGGTCCGGAACAGCGACCAGCCGTGCAGGCTGAACGATCGTCCGGCCTCGACGAGGTGCGGGTCGACGTGGCGCAGCGCCGAGGCGACGGTCGTGTACACCGGGAAGAAGGCTCCGATAGCGATGAGCGTGACCTTGGATTCCTCACCGATCTGCATCCACAGGATGAGAAGAGGCACCCAGGCGAGAGACGGTACGGCTCGCAGTGCAGCGAGCGTCGGGCTGAGGAGCACGTCGCCCAGCCGTGACAGTCCGACCAGACCTGCGACGGCGAGGCCGATCACGGACCCGATCGCGAAGCCGAGTAGAACACGCTGCACCGAGATCGCGATGTGTGTCCAGAGCTGGCCGGTCTCAGCCAGCTCGACGCCCGCGAGGAAGACCGACGCCGGCGCAGGGAGGCGGTACGGCTCGATGAGCCCGGATGTCGTGACGACCTGCCAGGCGACCAGGATGATGGCGGGCAGCACGAGTCCGGCGAGGATGCGCACGGCCGAGCGGTCCCAGGAGCGGCGCGCACCGGCATCCGGGCGCCGTCGCACCCCCTTCGCGACGTCGAGAGCCTCTCTCGAATCCGCAGGGACGATGACCCGCTGGTCGGGAGCGGTCACTCGCCGCCGACCGCCTTCTCGGCGAACGTCGAGTTCACGATCGATGAGAGCGCCTTGTCGACGGAGTCCTTGCCGCCCTGCACATCGCCCGATTCGACGAGGACCGGAGCGATCTTCTCGAGAACCTTGATCTGGTCGTCACCGGGGACGCCGCTGACGTCGAGGTTCGAACGCTCCTCGATGACCGTGGTCGCCACGTCGATGTCGATGCCGGCGACCTCGGCGAGCAGCGCCGCCGTCTCCTCGGGGTTCTCGAGCGCCCACTCGCGCGCCTTCTCGTAGGCGTCGACGACGGCCTGCGCCAGGTCGGGGTGGTTCGTGATGAAGTCCTCGGTGGCGTTCAGGAAGCCGTACGTGTTGAAGTCGACGTTGCGGTAGATGAGCTTGTCGCCCGATTCCGCCTCCGCTGCGGCCATGATCGGGTCGAGCCCTGCCCAGGCGGCGACAGATCCGCCGTCGAGGGCGGCGCGACCGTCGGCGTGCTGCAGGTTCTGCACTTCGACGTCGGAGAGCGAGAGGCCGCCCTCCTCGAGCGCCTGGAGGAGGAAGAAGTAGGGGTCGGTGCCCTTGGTCGCGGCGACCGACTTGCCCTTGAGGTCCTCCACGGAGGTGATGTCGCTGTCAGGGCCGACGACGATCGCCGACCACTCGGGCTGCGAGAAGATGTCGATGACCTGGATCGGCGAGCCGTTGGCACGGGCGAGGAGCGCGGCGGAACCCGCGGTGGAGCCGACGTCGACCGAACCCGAGCGCAGCAGCTCGTTGGCCTTGTTGGAGCCGGCGGACTGGATCCACTCGACCTCGACGTCGTCGCCGAGGATGTCCTCAAGGATGCCCTGGTCCTTGATGACGAGGCTGAGTGGGTTGTATGTGGCGAAGTCGATGGACAGCGTGTCGGCCGACCACTCCGTTGCTTCCGCGGTGCTGTCCTTCTCAGGCGCATCGGCCTTGGCGTTCTCGCCGGCGACGCAGCCGGTCGCGACGAGCATCATCGTCCCGGCGATGGCGATCGCGGGGATGATTCGGCGGGTGATGGTGCTCATCGGGTCTCCTCGGTGATGCGGTGGTGGGTGTCGACGCCGAGTCCTTCGAGGAGCTCGGCGCGCAGGTCGGCGAGGCCGCGATCGGCGCGGTCTCGGGGGCGGATGCCGGGCACGGCGACCGTTCGGGCGATCGAGGGCGCGGCATCGCCGGTGTCTCCGGTCAGCGTGCGCAGCAGCAGCACGCGATCGGCGAGATAGAGGGCCTCTTCGACATCGTGGGTGACGAGGAGGATCGTGGTGGGCTCGGCGGCGTGGATCTTCAGCAGCAGGTCGTGCATGCGAAGACGAGTGAGCGCGTCGAGGGCGCCGAACGGCTCGTCGAGGAGGAGCACCCCGGGGTTGCGCGCCAGGGCCCTGGCGAGCGAGGCGCGCTGCGCCATACCGCCGGAGACCTCGCGAGGACGCTGATCCGCCGCGTGCTCGAGACCGACGAGATGCAGCAGCTCACGCACGCGCTCGCGCCCCGGTCGGCGAGCGGTGCCGCGAGGGAGACCGAGTTCGACGTTCTGCGCCAGGGTGCGCCAGGGCAGCAGTCGCGGCTCCTGGAAGGCGATCGCGGTGCGCTCATCGACGTCGGCGACGCCGGTGCCGTCGAGGCGGATGCTGCCGCTGGTCGGGGTGTCCAGTCCGCCGACAAGACGGAGGAGGGTCGACTTGCCGCATCCGGACGGACCGACGACGGCGACGATCTCACCAGCGGCGACATCGAGGTCGACGCTGCGGAGGACCTCGCGGCGTCCCTGCGGCAGCGGGAACGCCCGCTCGATGCCCTCGAGTCGCACGGCCTGTGCCAGGCCCGCCGATCTCGGGGCGTCGGCAGCGCGCGACGCAGGCAGGAGGGCAGTCATGGTCCCCATGCTGGCCGAGCGGGGCAATTGTTACGAATGCCGCCGTAATGTTCCGTCACGCAGGGAATCACGCGTGTTCCGGACACGCGAAACGGGCCGCCACGCCCACCCGAGGGTGAGGTGACGGCCCGTTTCAGAGCGTGATGCTTACGCGTTGCCGCCCGACAGCTTCTCGCGGAGAGCCGCGAGTGCCTCGTCGTCGGCCAGGGTGCCTGCACCGGTGGCTTCGCTCGAGAAGACCTGGCCGCCGAAGTCGGCGCCGGCCTCTGCCTCGGCCTCTGCGGCCTTGGTGACCTGAGCCTTGTGGGCCTCCCAGCGAGCCTG
Source organism: Microbacterium luteolum (assembly GCF_039533965.1). NCBI lineage: Bacteria > Bacillati > Actinomycetota > Actinomycetes > Micrococcales > Microbacteriaceae > Microbacterium > Microbacterium luteolum. Next base: position 115,136 of record NZ_BAAAUN010000001.1, on the reverse strand, counting down.
GGCTGCAGCGTACTCCTGCTCCCATGCCTCGCGCTGGGTGTCGAAGCCTTCCTTCCAGGCGCCGGTCTCGGCGTCGAAGCCCTCCGGGTACTTGTACTCGCCGTTCTCGTCGTACTCGGCGAGCATGCCGTACAGGGCCGGGTCGAACTCGGTGCCGTTGGGGTCGACCGACTCGTTGGCCTGCTTCAGCGACAGCGAGATGCGGCGACGCTCGAGGTCGATGTCGATGACCTTGACGAAGACCTCTTCGCCGACCGACACGACCTGCTCGGCCAGCTCGACGTGCTTGCTGGAGAGCTCGGAGATGTGGACGAGGCCCTCGATGCCGTCTGCGACGCGCACGAACGCACCGAACGGGACGAGCTTGGTGACCTTACCCGGCGTGACCTGTCCGATCGCGTGGGTACGGGCGAAGACCTGCCACGGGTCCTCCTGCGTCGCCTTCAGCGACAGGGAGACGCGCTCGCGGTCGAGGTCGACCTCGAGGATCTCGACGGTGACCTCCTGGCCAACCTCGACGACCTCGGAGGCGTGCTCGATGTGCTTCCAGGACAGCTCGGAGACGTGCACGAGGCCGTCCACGCCACCCAGGTCGACGAACGCACCGAAGTTGACGATCGACGAGACGACACCCTTGCGGACCTGACCCTTGTGCAGGTTGTTCAGGAACGTGGTGCGCGACTCCGACTGCGTCTGCTCGAGCAGCGCACGGCGGCTGAGGACGACGTTGTTGCGGTTCTTGTCGAGCTCGAGGATCTTGGCCTCGATCTCCTGGCCGAGGTACGGCGTGAGGTCGCGGACGCGGCGCAGCTCGATGAGCGAGGCCGGCAGGAAGCCGCGGAGGCCGATGTCGACGATGAGTCCACCCTTGACGACCTCGATGACCGTACCGGTGACGACGCCGTCGTTCTCCTTGATCTTCTCGACGTCTCCCCAGGCACGCTCGTACTGAGCACGCTTCTTGGAGAGGATCAGACGGCCTTCCTTGTCCTCCTTCTGGAGAACAAGAGCCTCGACCTCGTCGCCGACCTTGACGACCTCGTTGGGGTCGACGTCGTGCTTGATGGAGAGCTCGCGCGAGGGGATGACACCCTCGGTCTTGTATCCGACGTCGAGCAGAACCTCATCGCGGTCGATCTTGACGATCGTGCCTTCGATGATGTCGCCGTCGTTGAAGAACTTCAGGGTCTTCTCGACCGCGGCCAGGAAGTCCTCAGCAGATCCGATGTCGTTGATGGCGACCTGCTTGGTGGCCGGGGCGGTCGTTGCGGTAGTCATGTAGTGGGTTGTCCTTGTTGGATGGAGACTCAGGCTGGGTGACAAAGGCCGCGCACGGCCGACTGCATGCTTCCCAGCGGTTGGATTTTGGTGTGCTGACACGAGGGCATGCGTAGGCACGCCACGAGTGACAACTCAGGTTATCAGAAGTCCGGATGCCGGTGGGATTCGGTTTCGCCCATTCGGCCTGTGGATAACTCGAACGGCCAGCGGCGCCAACGGGCTACCGTGTCCCGGTGATCCACCACCGACATGCTCCGACCTCGATCATCGCGCTCGCGCTGACCTCGGCACTGGTCGTGGGGTGCTCCCCCGCCCCCGAGCCGACACCGACCCCGACCGCGGCCTTCGCCTCGGAGGAAGAGGCGTTCGCCGCGGCGGAGGAGACGTACCGGGCGTTCACGTCGCGACTCAATGAAGTTGACACGAGCGATTCAACGACGTTCGAACCGCTGTTTGCTTTGTCGAGCGGCGAGTTCGAAAAGGCAGATCGAGAGGCGTACTCGACCATGCACGCAGAAGGACTTATCGTCGACGGCGACACCAGGATTCTTTCGTTTCAGGGTTCGGAGGCCGTCTCGCCCTTCACCGTAGTTGTAGCCGACGTCTGCCTTGATGTTCGAGCCGTGACGGTTGTCGACGCCGACGGTGCTTCGCACGTCGATCCGGATCGCCCCGATGTATATGCCCTCAGCGTGACCTTTATCTACGACGAAACACAGCTACTCATCGATTCCGCGATAGTGAACCAGGACTTTGCATGCGACGAGCTCTGATTTCTCTGGCGTCCGCCTGGCTCGCTGTCACAGCGATGGGCATCGTTCCGGTCAGCATGGACGATGACGAGCCTCCACTCGGAAGCGCGGCAATCTCCGTCGGGAACGCAGATCTTTCCGTGGCCGCGGAGCAGACGACTCCCGGCACTGACGGCGGTACCTCCCCTATCTACGACGACGACCAGGGCCCCCGGTACACACCCAAGCCGTTCGACTTCAACTCGTGCATCACTGACTGGGACACCTACAACCGCTGCTTCCGCGCACGTCAGGATGCCGCGGTCGTCGAAGAGGAGCCCGCGATCCCTGCGATCACGATCACGGACCTCGCGCAGTTCGCCCCGGATCCCGTCGCGACCACGGGCGAACCCGACAACCTCGGCGTCGCCGGGATGCCGACGAACTTCGTGGCCGCGGCATCCGCCCATACCCGAACCAGTGCCCTCTTCGGGATTCCGCTCACAGTGCGCTTCACGCCGGTCGGCTACGACTTCCGCTACGGCGACGGCGACACGGCATCCACGACCACCGGCGGTCAGCCCTGGGCGTCTCTCGGCCAGGCGTCATTCACTCCGACCGCCACGAGCCATATCTACGGCGAGCGGGGCACTTACGACGCCGGCGTCACGGTCCGGTACACGGCCGAGGTCGACCTGGGCATCGGCTGGTTCCCTGTCGCGGGGCAACTCTCCATCGCCGGCCCGACACAGCAGATCCGCATCTTCGAGGCCCACACCGCCCTCGTCGCTCGCACCTGCGCCGAGCAACCCGCAGCACCCGGGTGCTGAACGTCGACGGTCGTCGTTACTCTGAGTCCATGCCTCGCGCCGACCGCCTCATGCTGCTCGACACCGCCAGCCTCTACTTCCGCGCCTTCTACGGCGTTCCCGACAAGGTGAAGGCGCCGGACGGCTCCCCCATCAACGCGGCGCGCGGTCTGCTCGACATCGTCGCCAAGCTCGTCACCCTGTACGAGCCCACGCATGTGATCGCCTGCTGGGACGACGACTGGCGCCCGCAGTGGCGCGTCGACCTCATCCCCAGTTACAAGGCGCACCGCGTGGTCGAGGTCGTCCCGGCCGGGCCCGACGTCGAAGAGGTCCCCGACCCGCTCGAGGCGCAGATCCCGCTGATCCGCGAGACGCTCGGCGCCATCGGCATCCCCATCATCGGCGTCGCCGAGCACGAGGCAGACGACGTCATCGGGACGCTCGCCACGAACTCCGCGATTCCTGTCGACATCGTGACGGGCGACCGCGACCTGTTCCAGCTGGTCGACGACGCGCGCGACGTGCGCGTCGTCTATACGGCCAAGGGCATGAGCAATCTCGAGATCGTCACCGATGCGACCGTCGTCGCCAAGTACGGCGTGCTCCCCTCTCAGTACGCGGACTTCGCCACGATGCGCGGCGATGCCTCCGACGGCCTCCCCGGCGTCGCCGGGGTCGGCGACAAGACCGCGGCGACCCTGCTGCAGGCTCACGCCGACCTGGAAGGCATCCGCGCCGCGGCCGAAGCCGGAGAGGGCATGAGCGCCGGCGTGCGGGCGAAGATCCTCGCGTCGACCGCGTACCTCGACGTCGCGCCGACCGTCGTCGCCGTCGCGAAGTCCCTGCCCATCACCGATCCGGGCATCCCGCTGCACGTGCTCGATCCGGCCGAGGCCGACGCCGCGACCGCCCTCGCCGACAAGTGGAATCTCGGCGGTTCGATGACGCGCGCCGTCGCAGCGGTCTCGAACGCGGCTCTCGCCTCCGGCTGACCTCAGCCGCGACTCACTCCGCCCAGGAGAGCAGGCGCTCGAGTCCCCAGGTCGTGACGATGCGCGACGCGGGAACTCCGGCGCGCTCGGCTCTCTCGGCACCGTGATCGAGCAGCGACAGCTGCCCAGGAGCGTGAGCGTCCGAGTCGATCGAGAACAGGCATCCGGCTTCCAGAGCGATCGCGATCAGCTCGTCCGGCGGATCCTGCCGCTCCGGCCGGGAGTTGATCTCCACCGCGACGCCGTTCTCCGCGCAGGCGGCGAACACCGCGGCCGCGTCGAACTCCGACTGCGGGCGAGTCCCCCGGTCACCTTGCACGAGGCGGCCGGTGCAATGCCCGAGCACGTTGACCCTCGGGTGCGACACGGCCTTGATCATCCGCGCCGTCATCGGCCGCCGGTCCATGCGCAGTTTGGAATGCACCGAGGCGACCACGATGTCGAGCTCCGCGAGGAGCGCGTCCTCCTGGTCCAGTGCACCGTCCTCGAGGATGTCGACCTCGATCCCGGCGAGCAGCGTGAACCCTTCACCGGATTCGGCACGAACGAGCGGCATCTGCTCGCGCAAGCGCTCGGCCGACAGACCTCGCGCCACGCGCAGACGCGGGGAATGATCGGTGATCGCCTGGTACTCGTGGCCCTGTGCCCGCGCCGCCACCGCCATCACCGGAATGGACGTCGTTCCGTCCGACCAGTCGGTGTGCGCATGCAGATCGCCCCGGAGCTTCGCCCGCAGCGCGGACTTCCGCTCCGGCTCGACATCGCCGCGCAACTCGACGAGGTAGTCCGGCACCTGGCCGGACTGCGCCTGGCGGATGACCGCGAAGGTCGATTCGCCGATGCCCTTGGCCGCACGCAGCCGCGTCGGATCCGTCTGGACGTCGTCCGGCAGATCCTGCAGAGTCTGCGCCGCCTGCCGGAACGCCTTCGCCCGGTACCGCGACGCCCGCTCGCGCTCCAGCAGGGAAGCGATCTCGAGCAGCGCGTCGACGGGATCCACGGTCAGACCCCGGCGGCTGCCAGTTCGCGGCTCACGCCGATCCACTGGTCGAGCTTGGCGAGGGCCCGGCCGTCGTCCACAGCCGCAGTGGCGCGTTCGTAGCCTTCGCGGAGCCGCTCGAGGATCGGGCGCTGCACCTGGGTCGCGTCCTGCGAGAGCTCGAACGCCACGATTCCGGCCGCCGCGTTCAGCAGCACGATGTCGCGCACCGCGCCGGTCTCCCCCGCGAGCGTGCGCCGGAGCACCTCGGCGTTGTGCTGCGGCGACCCGCCGATCAGGTCCGCGAGCTCCGCGATCGGGATGCCGAGATCGCGGGGATCGAGGTCGTGCTCGTGGATGTCACCGCGCGTGACCTCCCAGATGCGGCTGTGCCCGGTCGTGGTGAGCTCGTCGAGCCCGTCATCGCCACGGAACACGAGCGCGGTCGCACCGCGCGTCCGGAAGACGCCCGTGATCAGCGGCACGCGTTCGATCTGCGCGACGCCGACCGCATTCGCCTCGGCGCGCGCCGGGTTGCACAGCGGGCCGAGCATGTTGAACACGGTGGGCACGCCGAGCTCGGCGCGTACCGGTCCTGCGTGCTTGAAGCCGGGGTGGAACGCTCCGGCCCACGCGAACGTGATCCCGGTGCGATCGAGGATGGATGCCACGGCTGCGGGGTCGAGCGACAGCTCCAGTCCCAACGCCCCGAGGACGTCGGAGGAGCCGGATGCCGAGCTCGCGGCACGGTTGCCGTGCTTGACGACGGGGATGCCGGTCGCGCCGATGACGACCGCCGCCGTCGTCGAGACATTCACGGTCCCGACGCGGTCACCGCCCGTTCCGACGATGTCGAGCACGTTCGGCGAGACGGGGAGCGGAACCGCCGCCTCGAGGATCGCGTCGCGGAAGCCGACGATCTCGTCGATCGTCTCGCCCTTCGCGCGGAGCGCGATGAGGAAACCCGCGAGCTGCGCCTCGGTGACGCTCCCCTGCATGATCTGACGCATCGCCCACGTGGACTCCCAGACCGTCAGATCGCGGCGCTCCAGCAGAGAGGTGAGCACGTCGGACCAGGTCAGGGAATCAGCCATGTGTGCGATCCTATCGGCGCCGAGAAAACGTGCAGACGGTTCCAGCAGCGCGCCCGTCGCGCGAGCATCCGCCGTTTCCCGCGTATTCACCGGGTATTCGCAGTGTTTTCTTAGGGTCCCCTAAGTCGGAGAAGGGCAAAACGAGGCCCCCTGGTGCGAGAATCACCCCCGAGGATCGGCCATAATGGAAGGGTGACGACCTCAGCGACGTATGCCCCGGCGGCGAGAACGATCAAGCGGCCCAACCCGGTAGCTGTCGGCACCATTGTGTGGCTCGGCAGCGAGGTGATGTTCTTCGCGGGACTCTTCGCGATCTACTTCACGCTCCGCAGCACCTCACCCGAGCTCTGGGCCGACCGTACCGAGCTGCTGAACGTCCCCTTCGCCGCAGTGAACACCGCGATCCTCGTGCTCTCCTCGTTCACCTGCCAGATGGGTGTGTTCGCGGCCGAGGACCTGCAGCCCTACAAGCTCGGCAAGGGCCAGAAGAACGGCGCCGGTCGTCGTCGGCTGTTCGGCTGGGGCATGGTCGAGTGGTTCTTCCTCACCTTCGCCCTCGGCGCGATCTTCGTCTCGGGTCAGGTGTGGGAGTACGCGCAGCTGGTCGCTGAGGGCATGCCGATCAACGCCGACTCGTATGCATCCGCGTTCTACCTGACCACAGGCTTCCACGCCCTGCACGTCACCGGCGGGCTCGTCGCCTTCCTGCTCGTGATCGGCCGTGCGTACGCCGTCAAGAATTTCCGGCACAAAGAGGCGACCTCCTCGATCGTGGTGTCCTACTACTGGCACTTCGTCGACGTCGTCTGGATCGTGCTGTTCCTCGTTATCTACTTCCTGAAATAAGAGCGGAGCTGATCCCCGAGATGGCACGAGAGAAGAAGCGCCGTTCTGGCGGTCGTCGCAGCCCTTTGGCGGCGGCCGCGCTCATCGGAGCAGGCCTCATGATCACCGGCGCTGTGTACGCCGGTGCGTCCGCCGCGTTCGCGGCGACCGAGACGCCGACCGCGTCGACCCAGCTGACCGTCGAGGACGGCGAGAAGCTGTTCACGGCGAACTGCGCCACCTGCCACGGTCTCGACCTGCAGGGCACCGCGAACGGACCGAGCCTCTACGGCGTCGGCGAACTCGCGGCAGAGTTCCAGCTCTCCACCGGTCGCATGCCGCTGCAGATGCAGGGACCGCAGGCACCCCAGAAGGAGCCGCAGTTCACCGAGGACCAGATCCTCGCGATGGCGTCGTACATCCAGTCGGTCGCCCCCGGCCCGACGTACCCCGGCGAGCACACGCTCGACGGCAAGGGCGACGTCGCCAACGGCGCCGAGCTCTTCCGCGTCAACTGCGCGATGTGCCACAACGTCTCCGCCGCGGGTGGTGCTCTCACCGAGGGCAAGTACGCTCCGGCGCTCACCGAGACCAGCGCGCTGCACATGTACGCAGCCATGGTCACCGGCCCCCAGAACATGCCCGTGTTCGGCGACATGAACCTGTCCGACGAGGACAAGCGCGACATCATCTCGGCCCTGCTCTTCCAGCAGCAGGCCGTGCCGGTCGGCGGCTTCTCCCTCGGCAACCTCGGGCCGGTCTCCGAGGGACTGTTCGTCTGGATCTTCGGTATCGGCGCGCTCGTCGCCATCACCGTGTGGATCACGGCGAAGTCCAACTGACGCTTATTCATCGAAGAGGAACGTACGAGGAGCACCATGGCACACGACGACGACTCGCAGGCTCTTGACAGGGCCTACCAGCCCTCTCCGGGGCTGGGTGTCGCAGTCAGCGATCCCGTGCAGAACCCGGGACTGCCGCCGCACCGCGAGCGGATGACCGACAAGGACCCCCGCGCCGAGAAGAACGCGGCACGCACGGTCTACACGCTGTTCTACCTCTCGCTCGCCGGCAGCATCTGGGCGGTCGCCGCCTACATGCTGTTCCCGATCGAGAGCGGCGCTCTCATCGACATCCGTCAGAACAACCTCTTCATCGGTCTCGGCATCGCGCTCGCGCTGCTGGCCCTCGGCATCGGTGCGATCCACTGGTCCAAGGCTCTGATGTCCGACAAGGAGCACATCGAGTACCGCCACCCCACCCGTGGCAAGGACTCGACGCGCGAAGCCGCCATCAAGGCGTTCTCGGACGCGAACGAGGAGTCCGGATTCGGACGCCGCTCCATGATCCGCAACTCGCTGTTCGCCGCGGTCGTCGCCTCGATCATCCCCGGCGTCACGCTCTTCCGCGGACTGGCTCCCCACTCCACGCCGGACGACCCCACCGCGGGTGACCCGGTGGCGCTGCTCAAGCACACGATGTGGGAAGAGGGCTCGCGCCTCGTCCGCGACCCCGACGGCACGCCGATCCGCGCTGCGGATGTGACCCTCGGCTCCGCGTTCCACGTGATCCCCGAGGAACTCGCCGAGCTCAGCCACCACGACGGCTACCTCGAGGAGAAGGCCAAGGCGATCGTCCTGATGATGCGCCTGCGCCCCGAGCAGCTCACCGAGGCCGAGGACCGCAAGGACTGGTCCTATGACGGCATCGTCGCCTATTCCAAGGTCTGCACGCACGTCGGCTGCCCCGTGGCGCTGTACGAGCAGCAGACGCACCACCTGCTGTGCCCGTGCCACCAGTCGCAGTTCGACGTCACGGACCACGCCAAGGTCATCTTCGGCCCGGCGGCTCGCCCGCTGCCGCAGCTGCCCATCACCGTCGATGACGAGGGCTACCTGGTCGCACGCAGCGACTTCACGGAACCCGTCGGCCCGAGCTTCTGGGAGCGCCATTGAGCACCGCAACGCTGTCCAAGGACGACAAGGACACGAAGGCGCCCCTCGGCGGCCGCTTCGTGGGAGCCGCGTCGAACTACATCGATGAGCGCACCAGCCTCTCCGGTTTCGTCAAGGAGCTCGGTCGCAAGATCTTCCCCGACCACTGGTCGTTCATGCTCGGCGAGATCGCGCTGTGGAGCTTCGTGGTCGTGTTCCTCTCCGGAACCTTCCTGACGTTCTTCTTCCAGGCCTCGATGGTCGAGACCCACTACACGGGTGCGTACGCCCCGATGCGTGGCATCGAGATGTCTGCGGCGCTCGAGTCGTCGCTGCACATCTCGTTCGATCTGCGCGGTGGCCTCCTGGTCCGCCAGATCCACCACTGGGCTGCGCTCGTGTTCATCGCCGGCATCGGCGTGCACATGCTCCGCATCTTCTTCACGGGCGCGTTCCGCAAGCCGCGTGAGCTCAACTGGGTCATCGGCTTCGTGCTGTTCATCCTGGCGCTGGCCGAGGGCTTCACGGGCTACTCGCTCCCCGACGACCTGCTGTCGGGCAACGGCCTCCGCATCATCGACGGAATGGTCAAGGGCATCCCGCTGATCGGCACCTGGACGTCGTTCATCGTGTTCGGCGGCGAGTTCCCCGGCACCGACATCGTCGGCCGCCTCTACACGCTGCACATCCTGCTGCTGCCGCTGCTCGTGATCGGGCTGATCGTGGTGCACCTGATGCTCATGATCGTCAACAAGCACACGCAGTTCGCCGGCCCCGGCCGCACGAATGAGAACGTCGTCGGCTACCCGATGATGCCGGTGTACATGTCGAAGATGGGCGGTTACCTGTTCATCGTGTTCGGCACAATCGTGCTGATCGCGACGTTCTTCCAGATCAACCCGATCTGGGCATACGGACCGTACGACCCGTCCCCCGTCTCCGCCGGCACGCAGCCGGACTGGTACATCGGGTTCGCCGACGGTGCACTCCGCCTCGCTCCGTCGAACCTCGACCTCGTGCTCTTCGACCGGACCTGGTCGTTCGGCATCCTGCTCCCGGTCGCAGTGCTCGGTCTGTTCATCGTCGTCGTCGCCATCTACCCGTTCCTCGAGGCATGGCTCACCGGCGACAAGCGCGAGCACCACATCGCACAGCGCCCGCGCAACGCGGCGACCCGCACCGCCATCGGCGCGGCCGGTGTCATCTTCTACGCGGTCCTGTGGGCGGCGGCATCGTCCGACCTCATCGCGACGCACTTCATGCTCACCATGGAAGGCGTGATCCACACCCTCCAGGCGCTGCTGTTCGTCGGCCCGATCCTCGGCTACTTCGTCACCAAGCGCATCTGCATCGCGCTGCAGAAGAAGGATCGCGAGATCGTGCTGCACGGTTACGAGTCCGGACGCATCGTCCGCCTCCCCGGCGGCGAGTTCATCGAGGTGCACCAGCCGGTCGACCAGTACGACCGCTGGAAGCTCATCGACGTCGACGGCTACGAGCCGCTGGTGGTCCGTCCGAACGCCAAGGGCCGCATCTCGTGGACCGAGAACCTCCGTTCCTCGATCTCGCGCTGGTTCTTCGAAGACCGCCTCGCCCCGCTCACGCAGGCAGAGGTCGACGAAGCGGACTCGCACCAGCACCACGTCACGGCTCACAACGAAGAGACCGAGGCAGCCGAGATCCAGGGCGCTCACGAGCGTGCAGGTGCACCGGATGCACCGCTCGTCGCCAGCGAGACGCACGTCGACGAGACGGCGAACACGCCGAGCACCGTGATCGCCACGGAGCCCGCGAAGAAGCCTCGCAAGAAGAAGTCGGAGGAGGGCGAGTAGTCGCCACTCCCCCATCGATGAAGGCCTCGTCCGATCCGGACGGGGCCTTCGTCGTTGCGGTCGCTGTGAAAGGATCGAAGAGTGACCTCCGTCGTACAGCTCATCCGTTCCGCCTCTCTCGCCGACGCCCCCTACGCGTATGCCGCCACCGCACCCGCCGGCTCTCGCCTCATCTTCCTCGCCGGATCCTGCCCTCTGAACGAGGACGGCACGACGGCCTCCCCCGGTGACTATGCCGCCCAGGCCGCGCAGTGCATGAAGACCCTCACCGAGGCGCTCGAGGCCGCTGGTGCATGCCTCACCGATGTCATCAGCACACGCGTTCTCGTGGCGTCATCCGACCAGGCCGATCTCGTCGATGCCTGGGATGTCGTGCATGCCGCTTTCGGGGCGCACGATGTGCCGAGCACACTCCTGGGCGTGACCGTTCTCGGCTACAGCGACCAGCTCGTCGAGATCGAAGCCGTCGCCGCTGTCCGAGGCGAACAGCAGTGACGACGTCCGTGCGTGCCGCACGCACCGAAGACGCCGCAGCGCTCGAAGCGATCGAGGTCGCCGCCGACACGCTGCTCATCGGTCGGTTCTCCGCTTCCGACTGGCCTCCCCCGACGGATGCCGAGGAGCGCGCCTCCCTTCCCGGATTCGTGCTGGTCGCGGAGTCGGCGGAAGCCGGCGAGGTGCCGACTCTGGTCGGCTTCGTGCACGTGCTCGAGATCGACGGGCACGCTCACCTCGAACAGCTCTCCGTGCTCCCCTCCTTCGGACGGCGCGGGATCGGTCGCCGCCTCGTCGACACCGCTCTCGCCGAGGCCCGGCATCGAGGCCATGCGCTCATCACCCTCCGGACATACGCGGACGTGCCCTGGAACGCGCCGTTCTATGCCTCCTGCGGCTTCATCGAGAGCGAGCCGGACTCGGACTTCCACCGGCGTCTGGTCGCCACGGAGGACGCCCTGGAGCTCGCGATCCACGGACGACGCCTGCAGATGACTGCTGTCCTCTGACGGGGTGGATGCTGTCGCGAATCCGGCGACGAGCGACAGGAATGCGTTGAGGCGGCGAGACCTCCCCGAATAGGCTGAGAACATGATCGATCGTGCCGACTTCTTCGCCGCCAAGCTCGCCTACGAGACCGATGCCAGTGACGTCCACGCGGCTCGGAAGGCCGGCGACGACCTGGTCGTGATCGACGTGCGGTCCGATGAGGCCTGGGCGCAGGGACGCGTCGCGGGCGCCGTGCACATGCACTACAGCGAGATCGCCACCCGAGCTCCTCGAGAGATCGCCGCCGATGCAGAGGTCGTCGTGTACTGCTGGAGTCCCGGCTGCAACGCCGGCGCCAAAGGCGCACTCGAGTTCGCGAAGCTCGGCTACCGCGTCCGCGAGATGATCGGCGGCTTCGAGTACTGGGTCCGCGAGGGCTATCCCGTGGAAGATGCCGACGGCATCCATCACCGCCCGGTCGACCCGCTCACCGGTGTGGCTCGCATCCGCACCCGCGCCTGATCAGGCCTCACGGCCCGAGATACGAAGAAGGCCCCCGGATCGCTCCGGGGGCCTTCTTGCTTGCTGATCGTCAGCGTGCGAAATGACCGCGGTAGTACTCGTACACCCAGCCGACGATCGCGACCACGAAGATCGCGAGCCCGATCGGAAGCAGGAAGTGTCCGACGGCGAGTCCGACGACGAAGATGCCGGCGGAAGCCGCGAGCACGATCGGCCACCACGACCACGGGCTGAATTCACCGAGCTCGGGATCGCCGTCGTCGATGTCGGCCGTGAGGATGTCCTCCGGCAGCTCACCGCCCTGGGCGCCGTGCGTGCGGTCGAGGTAGAACGCGATCATCGCGCCCATGAAGGCGGCGAAGAACAGCGCGACCGTTCCGACCCACTCGATCCGCAGCGCGAAGTTCTCGTTCGGCGTGGCCAGGATGTGCCAGCCGGTGTAGACGACGCCGACGAGAGCGAAGAAGGCGGTCAGGATCCACCAGAGAATGACATTGTCGCGCATGACTTAGTGGGCCTCTCGCTCGCCGGGCGCGGTGGTCGCGAACTCGGCAGCCTCGGGGTGGTTCAGGTCGAATGCCGGGCGCTCGCTGCGGATGCGCGGGATCGACGTGAAGTTGTGACGCGGCGGCGGGCAGGACGTCGCCCACTCGAGCGAGGCGCCGTATCCCCACGGGTCGTTGACCGTGACCTTCGGAGCCTTGCGCGCCGTGATCCAGACGTTCAGGAAGAACGGGAGCATCGAGGCGCCGAGGATGATCGCACCGATCGTCGAGACCTGGTTCTGCCAGGTCCAGCCGTCGGCCGCCGAGTAGTCCGCGTAGCGACGCACCATGCCGTCGACACCCAGCCAGTGCTGAATGAGGAACGTCATGTGGAAACCGATGAACAGCATCCAGAAGTGCACGTAGCCGAGGCGCTCGTTGAGCATGCGGCCCGTCCACTTCGGCCACCAGAAGTAGAAGCCGGCGAACATGGCGAACACCACGGTGCCGAACACGACGTAGTGGAAGTGCGCGACGACGAAGTACGAGTCGGAGAGCGCGAAGTCCAGCGGCGGGGCCGCGAGGATGACACCGGTCAGGCCGCCGAAGACGAACGAGACCAGGAAGCCGAGTGCGAAGACCATCGGCGTCTCGAAGGTCACGGACCCTCGCCAGAGCGTGCCGATCCAGTTGAAGATCTTCACACCCGTCGGCACCGCGATGAGCATCGTCATCAGGGCGAAGAACGGCAGGAGCACCGATCCCGTGACGTACATGTGGTGCGCCCACACGGCGACGGAGAGCGCCGCGATGGCGATGGTCGCGTAGACGAGCGTCTTGTATCCGAAGATCGGCTTGCGGCTGAACACCGGGAAGATCTCCGAGACGATGCCGAAGAACGGCAGCGCGATGATGTACACCTCGGGGTGACCGAAGAACCAGAACAGGTGCTGCCAGAGCAGGACGCCGCCGTTGGCCGGGTCGTAGATGTGCGCACCCAGGATGCGGTCGGCGGCGGCGGCGAAGATCGCTGCCGCGAGCACGGGGAAGGCCATCAGCACGAGGAGGCTCGTGATGAGCGTGTTCCACGAGAAGATCGGCATGCGCCACATCGTCATTCCCGGAGCACGCATCGTGATGATCGTGGTGATGAAGTTCACGGCACCGAGGATCGCTCCGAAACCGGAGATTCCGAGTCCGACCATCCAGAGGTTGCCGCCGGCACCCGGCGTGAACGAGGCCCCGGCGAGCGGCTGATAGGCGAACCAGCCGAACGAGGCCGCACCCTGCGGGGTGAGGAAGCCGGCGACGGCGATCGTGGAGCCGAAGAGGAACAGCCAGAACGCGAAGGCGTTCAGACGCGGGAACGCGACGTCGGGAGCACCGAGCTGGAGCGGCAGGATCGCGTTCGCGAAGCCGGCGAACAGCGGGGTCGCGAACATGAGCAGCATGATCGTGCCGTGCATCGTGAAGAGCTGGTTGTACTGCTCCTTCGTCGGGATGATCTGCATCCCCGGCGCGAACAGCTCGGCGCGGATGACGAGGGCCATCACACCGCCGAGGAGGAAGAACAGCACGGACGCGATCAGGTACATGTACCCGATGGTCTTGTGGTCGGTGGAGGTGATCCACTTGACGACGATGTTGCCCTTCTGCTCGACGCGCGAGGAGCTCATCAGAGCGGCCTGGCGGGCGGGCAGAGTCGTGGGTCGGGAGCGAGGAGCCTCATCGGTGCGGGGGGCTTCAGTGGTCGACATGGCTTACTCCTCTCCTTCCTCGGAGTCGTTCTTCGGCGTGTTTCCGGGGAAGTTCGAGAGACGGTCGTACTCGTCCGTGATGTCTCCCGTGTTGCCCTCTTCCTTGAGCGACTCGAGGTAGGCGTCGTACTCGTCCTGCTCGACGACCTTCACGTTGAAGAGCATCATCGAGTGGTACTCGCCGCAGAGCTCGGCGCACTTGCCCTTGTACTCGCCGACACGGGTCGGGATGAAGGACCAGGAGTTGTCCGCCCCGATGAACATGTCCTTCTTGTACAGGAAGTCGATGATCCAGAACGAGTGGATGACGTCGCGCGACCGCAGGTCGATCGTGACCTTCTTGTCGACCGGCAGGACCAGCGTCGGAAGCTGCGCCTGGTCGATGTTGCCTTCGGCGTCGGGCTGGGCCTGGATGCCCATCGTCCAGACGGTGTCGTCATCGGACTCGGCGTCGTACTGGAAGTCCCACGCCCACTGCTTGGCGATCGCGGTGATCTCGACGTCGGGGTCATCCCACTTCGCCTCGATCTCCGTCTGATCGCGAGCCGTGAAGAAGAACATTCCCAGCACCAGGATGAGCGGCACGATCGTGTAGAAGATCTCGATCGGCATGTTGTAGCGCATCTGCACCGGCAGGCCGGTCTGGCCCTTGCGACGGCGGTACGCGATCGCGGCCCAGGCCATCAGGCCCCAGGTGATGATGCCGACGGCGAGCAGGACGATCCAGGAGTTCACCCAGAGAGACGAGACCCGCTCGGTCTGGTTGGTGGCCGCAGGCTCACCCTCGATGAAGCCGGGAAGGTAGCCGTTCAACTCGGTGGTGGTACATCCCGCCAGGACCACGGCTGCCGCCACTCCCAAGGGGAGAGCGACCCAACGAAGGCGGTGTTTCGAGGGCACGATGCACCTTTCAGATTGCGGACAGGGCACACCCCAAGTCTAGGGCAACCTCACACCTGATTCATGCCAACCACGCAGGTTGGCGGGGGTCGTCCGGATCAGTGGAAGCTGTCACCACACGCGCAGCTGCCGGCCGCGTTGGGGTTGTCGATCGTGAAGCCCTGCTCCGAGATCGTGTCCTTGAAATCGATGGATGCACCGTCGAGATACGGGACGCTCATGTTGTCGACGATGACCTCGACGCCGTCGAAGTCGACCGTCTCGTCGCCCTCGAGGTAGCGCTCGTCGAAGTAGAGCTGGTAGATCAGTCCGGAGCATCCGCCCGGCTGCACGGCGACGCGCAGACGCAGGTCGTCGCGACCCTCCTGCTCGAGGAGGTTCTTGACCTTGACGGCAGCGGCGTCGGTCAGGCTGATGCCGTGCGCGTGGGTGGTCGTCTCGGCGGAAGTCAGTGTGGTGTCGCTCATGTCGCTCCTTGTCACGGGGCCGCAGGGGCACGGCGTTCCCGGTAATTCTACCGCCGGTCGGACCGGAAGGCTCAGACGTCGCGCGCGTTCATCCGCGCGAGCAGCAGGGCCTCGGTCGCGACGGCGTGGCGGAACGTGTCGAGGTGAAGGGACTCGTTGGGGCTGTGGGCCCGCGAGTGCGGGTCCTCGACGCCGGTGACCAGGATCTGCGCGTCGGGGAACTCGCGGACGAGGTCGGCGATGAACGGGATCGATCCGCCGACCCCGAGGTCGACCGGCGGCACGCCGTAGCCGTCGCGCATCGCGTCGCGGGTGAGGGCGACAGCCCATCCGCTGGTGTCCACCAGGAAGCCGTTGCCGAGATCGACGTCCGAGAATTCGAGCTCGGCCCCGAAGGGCGCGTTGGCGCGCAGGTGCTGCTCGAGCGCCGCGTAGGCGTCCTCCCCTGTCTGGCCGGGGGCCACGCGCGCGCTGATCACGACCGTGACCTCGGGGAGCAGGGTGTTGGATGCCGCGGCCACGCTCGTGGCGTCGATGCCGATGACCGTGATCGACGGCTTGTTCCAGATGCGGCTGAGGATCGTGCCGTTCCCGATCGGCGTCGTGCCGGGGAGCAGGCCCGCCTCATCGCGCAGCGTCGCCTCGCTGTACTCGGGTGTCGGCGCATCGCGCTCGGTCAGTCCCTCGACGGCGACGGAGCCGTCGGCGTTCCAGAGCGTCGACAGCATCCCGATGGTCGTCATCATCGCGTCGGGCGCCGCACCACCGAACATGCCGGAGTGCGATGCGTGGTCGAGCGTGCGCACGCGCACCGTGAAGCGGGCGTTCCCGCGCAGCGACACCGTGAGGCCCGGCGTGACGGAGTCCCAGTTCCCGGAGTCGGCGACGACGATGGCATCGGCTCGCAGCGCCTCCTTGTTGTCGGAGAGGAACTGCGCGAAGGAGCGGGAGCCGTACTCCTCCTCCCCCTCGATGAACATCGCGATGCCCAGGTCGAGATCGTCGCCGAGCACCTCGCTGACCGCGCGGATCGACGCGATGTGCGCCATGATCCCCGCCTTGTCGTCGGCGGCACCGCGTCCGTAGAGACGACCGTCGCGCACCGTCGGCTCGAACGGCGGCGTCTCCCACAGCGCGTCGTCTCCCGGAGGCTGCACGTCGTGGTGGGCGTAGAGCAGGATCGTGGGCTTGCCGTTGCGCGCGGCGCGTGTGGCCAGCACCGCGGGCTGTCCGTGCTCGTCGGTGCCGGGGATCGCCGCGCGCAGCACGCGCACCTCGTCGAAGACGCCAGTGCCCTGGGCCAGCGAGGCCACGGCATCCGCACTGCGTTCCAGCTGCGTCTGATCGAACGCCGGCCACGCCATCCCAGGGATCCGGACGAGATGTCCCAGGTCCGACAGCGCCGACGGGATGCCCGTCGCCACCGCTTCGAGCACGGCCGCCTCGGATTCGGTGGACGGTGTCGACGGAGCGGGGTGAGCAGAAGAGGTCATGCGAGTAATCTTAAGGTGATCTCTTTTCAGCGAACCGAGGACTCTCGTGGCCACTACCCCTGTCTCCCCTTCGACGAACGACGACGCTTCCGAGACGCCAGCCGTCGGCAAGGGTCGCGCGACGCCGACCCGCGCGGAGCAGGAGGCGGCCCGTCGCCGTCCCCTCGTCGCCAACACCAAGGAGGCGAAGGCCGCGGCCCGCGCCGAGCTCAACGAGCGGCGTGCACGCGCGCAGGCCGGCATGGCCGCAGGTGACGAGAAGTTCCTTCCGGCGCGCGACAAGGGTCCGCAGCGCCGCTGGGTGCGCGACTACGTGGATGCCGGCTGGCACCCCGCCGAGTTCGTGATGGCGGTCATGGTGCTCGTGATCCTCGCCTCGCTGATCCCCGCGAACCTCGCGATCTCCTTCTACGCCTACATCGTGATGATGGGCTACCTGGTGATCGCAATCGGCGGCATGATCCTGCTCGGCTTCCGGGTCAAGCGCAAGGTCGCGGCGAAGTTCGGCGCCGAGCGCATGGAGAAGGGCCTCGGCTGGTACGCCGGCATGCGCGCGCTGCAGATGCGGTTCATGCGTCTGCCCAAGCCGCAGGTCAAGCGCGGACAGTACCCCGACTGACCAGTCCCCTGTTGAGCTCGCGGCCCCAGAACGGGCCGCGGTAGAGGAACGCCGTGTATCCCTGCACCAGGGTCGCGCCGGCATCCAGTCGCTCCTGCACGTCGGAGGGCGTCTCGACGCCGCCGACGGCGATGACGCAGAACTCGGCGGGCACGGAGCCGCGCACGACGCGGAGCACCTCGAGCGACCGCTGCTTGAGCGGAGCGCCCGAGAGACCACCCGCACCCGCCGCCTCGACGACCGCGTCATCCGTGAGCAGCCCGTCGCGGCTGATCGTGGTGTTGTGGGCGATGATGCCGGCGAGCCCCTCCTCGACGGCCATCCGCGAGATCGCGGCGATCTCCTCGTCGGGAAGGTCGGGAGCGATCTTGACGAGCAGCGGCGTCGATCCGGAGGCCTCACGCACGGCACGCAGCAGGGGTGCGAGGGTCTCGACGGCCTGCAGGCCCCGCAGGCCCGGCGTGTTGGGCGAGGAGACGTTGACGGCCAGATAGTCGGCCAGCGGGGCGAGCCTCGTGGCGGACGCCACATAGTCGGCCGTGGCGTCCTCGACCTCGACGACCCGGCTCTTGCCGATGTTGACGCCGATCACGGTGTCGGGTGCTCCTCTGCGCAGCTTCGCGAGACGGCGTGCCACGGCATCCGCCCCCTGGTTGTTGAACCCCATGCGGTTGATCACGGCGCGATCCGCGATGAGGCGGAAGAGACGCGGTTTGGGGTTCCCCTCCTGAGGGATCGCCGTCACGGTGCCCACCTCGATGTGGCCGAAGCCGAGCGCCGCGAGGCCGCGCACGCCGACGGCGTTCTTGTCGAAGCCTGCCGCGATGCCGAAGGGCGACGGGAAGGTCAGGCCGAGGGCCTCGACGCGGAGCGACGGATCGGGGCGGGTCAGCGCACGGGTCACCGATGAGAACGGCGGCGTCCCGAGGACACGGATCACCACCATGCCGGCGTGATGGGCGAACTCGGGATCGAAGCGCGAGAGGACAGCGCGGAAGAGCAGCGGATACATCCCTGCCAGATTACCGGTCCGCCGGCTCCTGCCCTGCGTGGTCGGCACGCAGATCGGTGATCGCGGATTCGAAGTCCTCGAGGGAGTCGAACGCCTGGTAGACGCTGGCGAAGCGCAGGAAGGCGACCTCGTCGAGCTCGCGCAGAGGTCCGAGGATCGCGAGGCCGATCTCATTCGTGTCGAGCTGCGAGACACCGGTCTGCCGGACCGCCTCCTCCACCCGCTGCGCGAGGATCGCGAGGTCCGCCTCGGTCACGGGGCGCCCCTGGCAGGCCTTGCGCACACCCGAGATGACCTTCTCGCGGCTGAAGGGCTCCATGACGCCGGACCGCTTGATGACGTTGAGGCTCGCGGTCTCGGTCGTCGTGAAACGACCTCCGCACTCCGGGCACTGACGGCGCCGCCGGATGGAGAGCCCGTCGTCGCTGGTGCGCGAATCGATGACGCGCGAGTCGGAGTGACGGCAGAAGGGGCAGTGCATCTGACCGATCCTACGCCGTGAAGCGCGCCTCGATCGCCTCGCCGTGGGCGGGCAACACCTCGGCGTTCGCCAACGCGACGACCCCCTCGCGCACCGAGGCGAGCGCCTCGCGGTCGTAGGAGATGACCTGCTGCGGCCGAAGGAACGTGTAGGCGCCGAGTCCGGGCGCGTAGCGCGCCTGTCCCCCGGTCGGCAGCACGTGATTGCTGCCGGCCATGTAGTCGCCGAGGCTGACCGGAGTCTGATCCCCGACGAAGACCGCGCCCGCGCTGGTGAAGGCGGATGCCGCCTCTTCGGCGTCGACGAGGTGGAGCTCGAGGTGCTCGGGCGCGTAGGCATTGCTGAACGCCGTCGCCATGGCCCGGTCGTCGACCAGCACGATCGCCGACTGCGGCCCGTCGAGCGCCACACGCACGCGCTCGCTGTGCCGGGTCGCCGCGGCCTGCCGGTCGACCTCGACCGCGACCTGCTCCGCGAGCTCCACCGCGTCGGTGACCAGCACGGCGGATGCCTGCTCGTCGTGCTCGGCCTGGCTGATCAGGTCGGCGGCGACGAGTCGCGGGTCGGCGCTCGCATCCGCGACGATGAGGATCTCGGTGGCACCGGCCTCCGAATCCGTGCCGACGACGCCGGCGACCGCACGCTTGGCCGAGGCCACGAAGTTGTTGCCCGGGCCGGAGACGACATCGACCGGGTCGAGGCCGATCGTCGGGACTCCCCACGCGAGCGCACCGATCGCTCCGGCGCCGCCCATCGCGTAGACCTCGCTGATCCCGAGCAGAGCGGCTGCGGCGAGGATCGTCGGGTGGATGCGACCGTCGTGGTCGGCCTGCGGCGGTGAGGCGAGGGCGATGTGCTGCACACCGGCGACCTGCGCGGGGACGACGTTCATCACGACGCTGGAGGCGAGCGGAGCCTTGCCGCCCGGGATGTAGACGCCGGCTCGGGCGACCGGCTGCCAGCGCTGCAGGATCCGGGCACCGGGACCGATCTCGGTGATCTGCGGGGCAGGCACCTGAGCCTCGGAGCCCTGGCGCACCCGGACGATCGCCTCCTCGAGCGCGGCGCGCACGGTCGGATCGACGGACGCGAGCGCCTCGGTGAGGTGCTCGGCCGGAACCCGCACGGCGTGGTCGGTCACGCGGTCGAACCGCTCCGCCTGCTCGCGCAGCGCGGCTTCCCCGCGGTCGCGCACGTCGTCGACGATGCGCGTGGCGGTCTCGAGCGCTTCTGCGCGCGCCTGCGTGGCGCGCGGGACGGCGGCGAGCATGCCAGCCGGCGAGAGCTCGCGCCCTCGCAGATCGATCGTTCGCATGTCAGCCCTTCGTGATGTCGGAGATCTCGTGGAGGTAGCCGATGCGGCCGTCGTCATGGCGGATGACGTACGCGCCTCCCCGATCCTCGATCACCAGAGCCCAGGCGCTCGGCCCGATGCGGAACAGCGGTTCGCCGCGCTCGTCGTGCACATCGCGCTCCGACGGCGCGAGGATCCAGAACGGCTGCGCGACGGGCGCGGCCTCACGCGGGTTGGTCGCGTCGAGATCGGCCGCATCCGTGTCGTCCTCGAGGTACGGCTGCTCCTCGGCGATCTCGCCCGGCTCCACGCGTGCGGCCGTCTCGAGCAGCGACTCGATGCTGCCGGTGTCCGAGACGATCTCCTGTTCCTGGCCACGGGACCGTCGGGAGTAGGTGGGCACGTATTCCTCGTCGGCCGTCACCTGTTCGGTGCCGGTGTCGCCGCCGGAGGCGTGCGCCACGAGCGGGACCTGCGCCGCGAGATCCAGCCGCGCGACCTCGTCTGTCGCCTGCTGCCCGGTGAGTTCCTGATCGAACCCGGGAGGGAACGCGGTGGTCTCCGTGAAGTCGGCGGTGTTCCCGGGTGCCGGAGCATCCGATGCCTGCGCGGCGGAGTCCTGCACAAAGTCGGCCTCGGGAGCCGGGGCAGCCTCAGGAGCGGGAGCGGGAGCGGGCTCGGGCCGCGGACGCGCGATGACCGGGCGGACCGGGTTCGCGTTGCGGTGGGCCAAGGTCACCAGGCGACCGTGGAAGTCCTCCTTCAGCCCCGGGATGATCGGGGCGAAGACGGTGAGCACGACCAGGGCGAGCGACGTCAGCAGCAGGAGCACGCCGTTCCAGGGGAGACTCCAGAATCCTCCCTCGATCAGCGTGGAGACGGCGAGCCACAGTGTCCCGATCCAGACGGTCGCGGACACCGAGAAGGCGACCGAGGCGAACTGATCGATCCCCAGCGACCCGACGCGACGGATGCCGTCCGGCGAGAAGCGCCGGAGCACCAGGAGGAACACGGCTGCGGTCGGCACGCCGATCGGCAGGATCCACTGGATGCCGACCCCCCACAGCGAGAGGCCACCCCCCAGAGGGAAGAACGAGACGACGAAAGACACCAGCCACACGCCCACGATGAGGAGCTCGCGCAGCGTGAAGCCGAGGATGCCGAACTCCGGCGTGACGTCCTCGTCGTAGAGGACGCCGTCGTCGTCGCTGAAGGTCTCGTCCTCGATGTCCGACTGTTCGGGCAGATCCGTGCTCATGGTCGTCCTTTCGTCACGGTGCTCGACCGGGGCGTGCATCTTGCCCCCGACGGCTCACGATCCTACCCGCTCACCCCAGACAGGCGGGGCCGAGCAGTGACTTGAGGTCACCGAACAGGTCGGCGGAGACCTTGACCGGCATCGGCACCTCGAAGACCTTCGCGCTTCCGCCGCGGTGCACCCGCAGCAGGACCTCGGTCTCGCCGTTGTGCCGGCGGAGGATCTCGGCGAGCTCGTTCATGACGCGTTCGGTCGCGCGCTGTTCGGCGAGGACGAGCGACAGCGGACCGGCCGCGTCGAACGAGCCGACGTCCGGCGCGAAAGCCGATTGGGCATGGAGGTTCAGCCCGTCGTCGCGCCGCGAGACGCGTCCACGCACGGCCAGGATCGAGTCCTGCTGCAGGATGTGCTGGAACTCGATGTAGGTCTTGCCCATGAACATCACGGTGACCTCGCCGTTGAAGTCCTCGACCGTGATCATGCCGTACGGGTTGCCGCTGGCTTTCGCGACGCGGTGCTGCACGCTGGTCACCAGACCCGCGACGGTCACCTGGTCGCCGTCCTGCATGTCCTCGGAGTTGTTCAGGTCGTGGATGGAGATCGACGCATGCTTGGCGAGCGGAACCTCGAGGCCGGCGAGCGGGTGATCGGACACGTAGAGACCGAGCATCTCGCGCTCGAAGGCGAGCTTGTCCTTCTTGATCCACTCCGGACGGACGGGCACCTTGGCCGGGGCGACTTCTTCGGTGCCGTCGTAGAGGCTGTCGAAGTCGAACCCGATCGCTCCCTGCGCCTCGTTCCGCTTGCGGTCGACGGCGGCCTCGACGGCGTCTTCGTGCACCTCCATGAGGGCGCGGCGCGAGTCTCCCATCGTGTCGAAGGCGCCGGCCTTGATCAGGGATTCGACGGTGCGCTTGTTCGAGACGTGCAGCGGGACCTTGTCGAGGAAGTGGTGGAAGGAATCGAAGCGCGCGTCCTTTCGCGCCTTCACGATGCCCTCGACGACGTTGCTTCCGACGTTGCGGACGGCCCCGAGACCGAAGCGGATGTCGTCTCCGATGGCCGCGAAGTAGTTGATCGACTCGGAGACGTCGGGCGGGAGCACCTTGATCCCCATGCGGCGGCACTCGTTCAGGTACAGCGCCATCTTGTCCTTGGAGTCCCCGACACTGGTGAGGAGCGCGGCCATGTACTCGGCGGGGTAGTGCGCCTTGAGGTACGCGGTCCAGTACGAGACCACGCCGTAGGCAGCCGAGTGCGCTTTGTTGAACGCGTAGTCGGAGAACGGCAGCAGGATCTCCCAGAGCGCGTTGACGGCGCCGTCGGAGTAGCCGTTCGCGTGCATGCCGGCCTGGAAGCCCTCGAACTGCTTGTCCAGCTCGGACTTCTTCTTCTTGCCCATCGCGCGGCGGAGGATGTCGGCCTGACCGAGCGAGAACCCGGCCACGCGCTGCGCGATGGCCATGACCTGCTCCTGGTAGATGATCAGACCGTAGGACTCCTCGAGGATGTCGGCGAGCGACTCGGTGAACTCGGGGTGGATCGGCGTGATCGGCTGCGCGCCGTTCTTGCGGAGCGCGTAGTTCGTGTGCGAGTTCGCGCCCATGGGGCCCGGACGGTACAGCGCGATGAGGGCCGAGATGTCACCGAAGTTGTCGGGCTTCATGAGGCGCATCAGCGAGCGCATCGGGCCACCGTCGAGCTGGAACACGCCGAGCGACTCGCCGCGACCCAGGAGGTCGTAGGCGCCGCGATCGTCGAGCGGAAGGTGCTCGAGGTCGAGCTCCTCGCCGCGGTTCATGCGGATGTTGTCGAGGGCGTCCGAGATGATCGTGAGGTTGCGCAGCCCCAGGAAGTCCATCTTGATCAGACCGAGCGACTCGCACGACGGGTAGTCGAACTGGGTGACGATCTGGCCGTCCTGCTCGCGGCGCATGATCGGGATGATGTCGAGCAGAGGCTCGGACGACATGATCACGCCGGCCGCGTGGACACCCCACTGGCGCTTCAGGCCCTCGAGCCCGAGGGCGCGATCGAAGACCGTCTTCGCCTCGGGATCGGTCTCGATGAGAGCGCGGAACTCGCTCGCCTCCTTGTACCGCTGATGCGAGGAGTCGAACATGCCGTCGAGGGGCATGTCCTTGCCCATCACGGGCGGCGGCATCGCCTTGGTCAGCCGCTCCCCCATGCTGAACGGGAAGCCCAGCACGCGTCCGGCATCCTTCAGGGCCTGCTTGGACTTGATGGTGCCGTAGGTGACGATCTGCGCGACGCGCTCGGAGCCGTACTTCTGGGTCACGTACTCGATGACCTCGCCACGGCGACGGTCATCGAAGTCGACGTCGAAGTCGGGCATCGAGACGCGGTCGGGGTTGAGGAAGCGCTCGAAGATGAGGCCGTGCTCGAGCGGGTCGAGGTCGGTGATCCGCATAGCGTAGGCGACCATCGAACCGGCACCGGACCCACGACCCGGACCGACGCGGATGCCGTTGTCCTTGGCCCAGTTGATGAAGTCGGCGACGACGAGGAAGTAGCCGGGGAACCCCATCTGCAGGATGATGCCGGTCTCGTACTCGGCCTGCTTGCGGACCTTGTCGGGGATGCCGTTCGGGTAGCGGTACTGGAGGCCGACCTCGACCTCCTTGATGAGCCAGCTGTCCTCGGTCTCGCCGTCGGGAACGGGGAACCGCGGCATGTAGTTCGCGGCGGTGTTGAACTCGACCTCGCAGCGCTCGGCGATCAGCAGTGTGTTGTCGCAGGCCTCGGGGTTGTCGCGGAAGAGCTGGCGCATCTCGGCGGCGGTCTTGATGTAGTAGCCGTCGCCGTCGAACTTGAAGCGGTTGGGGTCGTCGAGCGTCGAACCGGACTGCACGCAGAGCAGCGCCTCGTGCGCATCCGCCTCGTGCTGGTGCGTGTAGTGCGAGTCGTTGGTGCCGACCAGCGGGATGTTCAGATCCTTCGCGAGTCGCAGCAGATCGGTCATCACACGGCGCTCGATGGAGAGCCCGTGGTCCATGATCTCGGCGAAGTAGTTCTCCTTGCCGAACAGGTCCTGGAACTCCGCGGCGGCCGCCCGCGCGGCGTCGTACTGCCCGAGACGAAGGCGGGTCTGGATCTCACCGGAGGGGCACCCGGTCGTCGCGATCAGCCCCTTGGAGTACGTCTGGAGCAGCTCGCGGTCCATGCGCGGCTTGAAGTAGTAGCCCTCCATGCTCGATCGGGAGCTGAGCCGGAAGAGGTTGTGCATGCCCTCGGTCGTCTCGCTCCACATCGTCATGTGGGTGTAGGCGCCGGAACCGGAGACGTCGTCGCTCTTCTGGTCGGGTGAGCCCCACTGCACGCGCGACTTGTCGCTGCGGTGCGTTCCCGGGGTGACGTACGCCTCGAGCCCGATGATCGGTTTGACCCCCGCGGCGTTCGCCGCCTTGTAGAACTCGAAGGCCGCGAAGGTGTTGCCGTGATCGGTCACCGCGATGGCCGGCATCCCGTAATCGGCGGCCGCCTGCGTCATCGCCGCGATCTTCGCTGCACCGTCGAGCATCGAGTATTCGCTGTGCACATGGAGGTGGGCGAAGGAGTCGGATGCCATGCCTTCGAGTCTACTTTCGACGTCCGACGTCGGGCACCGAAGAGCCCCGACACCGAGGATCGGTGTCGGGGCTCTTCGCCCCCTCCGGGCTACGGGCCGGAGTTGACGATGGCGACCGCGTAGGTGGTCCGGACGTCCGGGACGTTCCCCGGGACCATGTCCCCCTCGGCTCCGTCGGTACGGTCGTATCGCAAGGTGTATTCGGTCACCCATCCCGTCGCCGGGTCGACCACGATCGTCTCGGTAAGAGCGACGTAGAGCGACCGGTGCACCCGATATCTCGTCTTTCCGTCATTCGTCACAGCTACCTGCGCGAGCCCGCTCAGGTCGAGCGCTCCGAGGTAGGCCGCTCGCTCATCGGCGGGGGCGGTGTTGGACTGAAGCTTGTAGATGAGATCCCCGGCGACCACTTCGTCGATCTCTTCGGGTGACTGCGCATACGCCGCGACCTGGGCGCGCAGATAGTCGAGCAGCGCTTGCGGATCGCGAGGGTAGGCGTTCGGATCGGGCAGCGGCTCACCGTCGCCCGACTGGCCGCCCGGGTACCAGTTCCCCCTGACCTCAGTGTTCACCGGGTACTGGTTGTCCCACGCGAGCTCGCCGGCCGGCCCTTGATCCTCCGGGAAGAACTGCACCCGTTCGGCGTTCGGACCATACTCGATGTACCAGTCGCCCGATCGATCTGCGGGGACGTAGGTCTGAGCGTACTCGCGGACCAGAAGTCCCGAGATCGGCGGGAAGTCACCGTGTGCCGGCCAGACGAAGATGCGTCCGTCCCGGTACAGCAGACGCTCCGTCGTGCTCGCCACGTGGAGATACTGCCCCGCCTGGGGCGTCGTGCCGGGGAAGGGCTCCGTGATCGTCGTGCCGGAGGTCGGCTCCGGTTTCGGAACGGTCTGGCCGGGCTCACGAGGTCCCGCGGTGGGTGCGGGAATCGCCTCCACCTGCGGAGAGGGTGCCGTGAGCTGGCTGACCACGACGACGCCTGCCGTCACCGCGGCTGCTCCGGCCACCGCGCCGGCGATCAGGAACATCGGCCGCTTCAGGAGGCGCTTGCGCTCCGCGCTCCGGCTGTCGTCGATCCCGTGGAGAAGCCGGAGACGGGCCGCGATGATCCGGTCCTCCGTGAGGCTCACTCCTGCATTCACTTCACGCGCTCGCTCGAAAACGTCCATCGACCGCTCCTTCCTTCTCGTTCACGACTCGTTCTCTGGTGATCGCCCTTGCCGGGTCCAACCGCGTTCGTATGCGGTTCATCCGGGACCGGACGGTCCCGACGGGGACGCCCAGGGCGACGGCGACCTCTTCGTAGGTCAGGTCTCCCCAGGCGTAGAGCAGGAGGGTCTCCCGATCCTTGGCCGAGAGGGCCGCGATCCGCGGCGCCAGCTCGCGGGTGGAGATCTCCGCATCGAGACGCGCGATCGTCGTCTCGAGGTCTCCGTGGGAGATGTGCTCCTCCCGCTGCGCCGACTCCACGCTCGACCGGAAGTGCTTGGCCTCCCGGGCCCGATGCTTCCGGATCAGTCGGGACGCTATCCCGTACAACCACGGAAGCGCCGAGTCCCAGGAAGTGTCGAACGACTTCCGTCGTGCGAACGCGACCAGGAACGTCTCACTGAGGATGTCCTCGCCCGCATCGGGGCCGAGACGGCGGGCGGCGTAGCCGCCCACCGTCCTGGAGTGCCGATCGAACAGTTCGGCGAACGCTCGGGGCTGCCCGAGCGACCGCTGAATGATCTCGCTGTCTGTGCTCACACTATGTATTGCCCCGGAGAGCGCAGACGGTTCGAAATTCGTCACGGAGCGGTGGGGACGATCGACACCGAGTACGACCGTCGCGAGTCGGGCACGGCATCGGGGACGAGCGCAGAGCCGGATCCGCTCGTGATGGTTGTCTCGTTGACGATACCGGTGCTCATGTCGATCCTGGCCGTCCGGCGCACCGTGCTCGGGTTGCCTGACAGATCGTCGATGGGTGTCACCAGCGCGACCGTGAACTCGTTGCCTGCGACGCTGACGAGCTCGAAACCGTCGAGCATGCTCAACGCGGCGTACATCGTGGAACGCGCTCCGGCCGACCCGACGTTCTCGGCAAGAAGCTCGAGGAGCAGCCAGCCGACCTTCGCATTCTGCGACTCCGGCGGTGTGTCCTGCTGGTCGTCGATCCACGTGATGAGCTCTGCCGGATCTGTCGGCATCGATTCCAGGAAGTCCACGAGCAGAATGCTCCCGTCCGGAGTCGGCCACGGTGCAGACGGACCACCGAGCTGTCCTGTCGCGGGCGACGGCCCGGAGCCCAGTCCGAGTTCCTGCAGATACTGTTCCATCCGCTGCTGCGCTTCCGGCCCGTAGAGGTTGCCGGTCTGACTCGATGTGCCCAGGTATCGCCATTCTCCGTGCTGATCCGCCGGCACGTAGATCTCGGACGTCCCCAGCATCTCCCAGGCGTTCGTGGCATTCGACCTGTCCGCGACGTTCTCCCCCCATCCGAAGACCGGCTCGGAGAACACCACGTCGTGCATGTCCACCTGGATTCGGAGATACTGCCCCGGTGCGACCGTCAATCCGGCGAACGTGCTCGCGGCTGCTCCTGCCGCGCTGAACGCTCCGGAGGCCGTCAACGGCTCCACCGTCGGCTCCGGGGTCGGCTCCACCGACGGCTTGGGCACGACGGTCGGAATGGCCTCGACGCCACCGGTCGTCGGTGTCGTGAGGTTGCCGACCACGAGCACGCCGACGGTCACGGCGGCCGCAGCGCCGACGAGGCCCGCCGTGATGATCCACGGGCGTCGTGCTGCGCGCGATCGCGCAGGCCGCTTCTCAGCGTGGATCTCGGTCAGGAGTCGCCCACGCGCCGCCGAGATGTTCTCCTCGGCCCCGTCGATCTCCGGTCGGGCCTCCTGCACCTTCTCGAAAACGTTCATCGGATGCTCCCTGCTGCTCGGTCTGTCTGTGCCTGTGTCTGTGCCTTTGCCTGCGCCTGCGCCCTGCGAACGGGATCCAACCGTTTCCGCACGCGGTTCAACCGCGAACGGACCGTCCCGACCGGGACCCCGAGCGCGGTAGCCACCTCGTCGTACGACAACCCCTGCCAGGCGTACAAGAGGAGGGTTTCGCGATCTCTCGGCGCGAGGGCGGCGATGCGTGCTCTGAGCCCCGAGACCTCGCGCTCCGCGTCGATCCGCGTCAACGCACCGTCGAGACCGCCCTCGGACGAGTGCTCCTCACCCGACACCGCGGCCGCGAACGAACGCCAGTGCTTCGCCTCCACTGCCCGGTGACGGCGGATCAGACGCGATGCTATGCCGAGAAGCCACGGCACCGCCGACTCGACGCCGGCGTCGTAGTCCGCGCGACGTCGGAACGCCACGAGGAACGTCTCGCTCAAGACGTCCTCCGCCGCGTGCCGCCCGATCCGGTACGTCGCGAAGGCGTTGACCACGCGCGCATGTCGATCGAACAGCTCAGCGAAGGCTGATGGTTGGTCCAGAGACCGTCGGATGATCTCGCTGTCTGTGCTCACGCTGGGTATTGTCCGTGCGCCCTCGATGGGTTCACGTTTTCTTCGACGACTTCTTCGACTTCCCCAGATCGAGTCTCATCAGCACCCGGGGAAAGCCGTCGAGAACCGAGTCCGTGTCGGCCGCTTTCGTGAAGCCCGCGTCTTCGAACAGCCTCCTCGTGCCGACGTACGCCATCGTGAGGTTCACCTTCTCGCCGCGGTTGTCGACGGGATACCCCTCGATCGCCGGCGCACCGCGTTTCTTCGCGTAGGCGACGGAGCCCTCGATCAGGGCGTGCGAGATGCCCTGCTTGCGGTGCCCTGGCCGCACCCTGAGACACCACAGCGACCAGACGTCGAGGTCGTCGATGTGCGGGATGAGCCGATTGCGCGCGAAGCTCGTATCCCTCCGCGGATGCACCGCCGCCCAGCCGACCGGCTCGTCGTCCAGGTAGGCGATCACACCCGGCGGCGGATCCTGATGGCACAGCTCCCTCACCCGATCGGCGCGCGCCGTGCCTTTCAGCGCGACGTTCTCTTTGCTGCCGATGCGATAGCTCAGGCAGAAGCAGACATTCGACGTCGGCTTCTTCGGACCGAGCAGTGTCGCGACGTCGTCGAACACGGTCGCTGGACGCACCTCGATGCTCATGCGCCCAGTGTGTCGCACGCCGACGACATCACCGCGGAGAAGCGCGGACTACTCTCCGCGCAGGACGTCGAGAGCGTGCTGGAAGTCCGCAGGATACGGCGACGAGAACTGCACCCACTCCCCCGTCGCCGGGTGTGTGAAGGCCAGCTGGTGCGCGTGCAGCCACTGCCGCGTCAGGCCGAGCCGGGCGGACAGCGTCGGATCGGCGCCGTAGAGCGGGTCGCCGACGCACGGATGCCGATGCGCGGCCATGTGCACGCGGATCTGGTGGGTGCGTCCGGTCTCGAGATGGATCTCGAGCAGCGAAGCAGCGGGAAACGCCTCGAGGGTCTCGTAGTGCGTCACGGAGGGCTTGCCGTCCGGCACGACCGCGAACTTCCAGGAGTGGTTCGGGTGGCGGCCGATCGGAGCTTCGATCGTTCCCGCGAGCGGATCCGGATGCCCCTGCACGACAGCGTGGTAGATCTTCTCGACCGTGCGTTCCTTGAAGGCGTGCTTGAGCGCCGTGTACGCGGCCTCGGTCTTCGCGACGACCATCAGTCCGCTCGTGCCGACGTCGAGACGGTGGACGACACCCTGACGCTCGGCCGCACCGCTGGTCGCGATCCGGAATCCCGCGGCGGCGAGGGCGCCGATGACGGTCGGCCCCTCCCATCCGACGGACGGATGAGCGGCGACACCGGAGGGCTTGTCGACCACGACGATGTCGTCATCGTCGTAGACGATACCGAGCTCGGGCACGGCGATCGGGATGATCCGCGGCGCCTCCTTGGGCTGCCACTCCACCTCGAGCCATGCACCGCTGCGCAGGCGGTCCGACTTGTCCAGCACGACGCCGTCGAGCTGCACTCCGCCTGCAGAGGCGACATCGGCGGCGAAGGTGCGCGAGAAGCCGAGCATGCGCGCGAGCGCGGCGTCGACGCGCTCGCCATCCATGCCGTCGGGGACGGGAAGGGACCGCGATTCCACTGTCAGCGACCGTCCGACGGTGACGAGGGATCCTCGGCGGCGACGGCGGCGGCGGCTTCAGCCTCCTCGTCGGTCTCGACCGGCGCATGATCCCGCTCCCGGGTCCCGTCGAAGCGAAGGCCGAGCACGACGAGCAGTGCGACCGAGATCATCCCGGTCACGATGAAGATGTCAGCCACGTTGAAGATCGCCGGCATCATCCAGGGCATCGAGATCATGTCGACGACGTGACCGTTGCCGAAACCCGGCTCGCGGAACAGACGGTCGGTGAGGTTGCCGAGCACGCCGCCGAGAAGCGCGCCGAGGACGACCGCCCACCACCGCGACCGGACGTTGAAGGCCTTCCAGATGATCACGGCGGCGACGACGCTCAGGGCGATGGTGAAGATCCAGGTCACGCCGCTGCCGAGCGAGAAGGCCGCGCCCGAGTTGCGGATGTAATACAGCTGAAGGAACTCTCCGAGTACGGGCACGACCTCATGCAGAGGAAGGTTCTCGATCGTGAGGTGCTTCACAAACTGATCGGCGGCCAGCACCACCGCTGCGAGAATCGCAACGATCGCACCGGCCGCCGACCGACGAAGGGGACGACGTCCTGACAAGAGGGCGCCTTACAGGCCGATCGCGGAGACCGGCGTGGAGTCCGTGGAAGCCGACTTCTCGTCGAGGTCGCGAAGCTGACCCTCGATGTAGCCGCGCAGCTGCGACCGGTAGTCGCGCTCGAAGTTGCGGAGCTCGGTGATCCGGGCCTCGAGCGTGTTGCGCTCGCGCTCCAGACGTGCGGCCTCTTCGCGCTGCTTGGCCTCGGCCTCGCTGCGGATGCGGCCGACCTCGGCCTCGGCGTCGGCGATCAGCTGGTTGCGCTTCGCCTCGCCTTCGGCGACGTGCTCGTCGTGCAGGCGCTGAGCCAGCTCGATGATGCCGGCGGTCGCGGTGGCGGAACCCGACGGAGCAGGCTCGGCCGGAACCTCGGCGACGGGAGCCGCAGGCGCCTCGGCGACGACGGGCGCCGCAGGAGCGGCAGCGGCCTCGGGAGCCGCACCGGACTCGTAGGCGGCCAGCTTGGCCTTCAGCTCGACGTTCTCCTCGAGAGCCTTGCGCCACTCGATGACGATCTCGTCGAGGAAGTCGTCCACCTCGTCCGGGTCGAAGCCGTCCTTGAAGCGGAC
Source organism: Microbacterium luteolum (assembly GCF_039533965.1). Lineage (NCBI taxonomy): Bacteria > Bacillati > Actinomycetota > Actinomycetes > Micrococcales > Microbacteriaceae > Microbacterium > Microbacterium luteolum. The sequence goes on along the minus strand of NZ_BAAAUN010000001.1, from coordinate 83,503 downwards.
GTGCTGGAACTGCTTGGTGACGACGTCATCCGGGGTAAGTGCCATGATGGCTCCTCTTTCGATGAGTTCGGTTGCCAGTATCGAATATGGCGCGGTCTTTATGTGGCGCGAACCCGGGGCGCGCACCTGGGTGCCAGCATAGTCCCGATGCCTTGGCGTCGCGATGTCACGACACCCAGGGCGCGAGAACACGCCGGTCGGTCAGATGAACAATCCCACGATGTTCATGAGCACCAGGACGATCAGCATCGTCAACGCGAACCCGAAGTCCAACGACAGCGAGCCGATCCGCAACGGAGGGATGATCCGCCGGAAGAACCGGATCGGCGGATCGGTGACCGTGTAGACGGCCTCTGCGACGACGAGACCGAATCCCTTCGGACGCCATTCCCGATTGAACATCGGGATGTAGTCCAGGATCAGACGCGCGAAGAGCACGAAGACGTACAGCAGCAGCACCAGATGGATGATGCTGGCGACGACGGAGACCAGCTCCACGGGTTACGACTGGTCGAAGCCCGCGGACTCAGCGTCCGCGTGCGCGATTCCCCCTTGGCCCGACACCGCGATGTTCTCCGGCGAGAGCAGGAAGACCTTCGAGGTCACACGCTCGATGCGGCCGTAGAGCCCGAGCGAGAGGCCGCTGGCGAAATCGATCAGACGACGCGCGTCGGCGTCGCTCATCTGGGAGAGGTTGATGATGACCGGAACGCCCTCGCGGAAGCTCTCCGCGATCAGCTGAGCGTCGCGGTACTGCTTCGGGTGCACCGTGAGGATCTCGTTCACCGTGCCGGCAGCGGGCTGGCGGACGGCGACCGGGCGACGCAGCGGCGTCACGGGAGCCGGAGCCGACTCCTCGCGGTCACGATCACGATCGCGGTCACGTTCGCGGTGGGCGCGGGCGGGAGCCTGCGTCTCCTCCTCGTAGACCTCTTCCTCGTCGGCGAGGCCGAGATACACCATGGTCTTCTTCAGCGGGTTACCCATCGTGTCCTCCGGTTCGAACGTTTGGGGTGGTCTGTTCACAGGTTAACCCCGGTCGGGGCGGGGTCCGGTGATTGCGGAGCCGATCCGCAGGTGTGTCGCGCCTGCGGCGACGGCCTCGACGAAGTCGCCCGTCATGCCCGCGGAGATCCAGGTGGCCGAGGGCTCGACCGTGCGGATCTCCTCGGCGATGTCACGAAGGCGGGCGAACGCCGACGCCGGCTCCTCGTCGAGGGGGGCCACCGCCATCACGCCGCGCAGACGAAGGGACGGCAGAGTCAGGACGTGCTCGGCGAGAGCGCGGGCCTCGGCCGGTGCGACACCGCCCCGCCCCGCGTCATCCGTGAGATTGACCTGCACGAGAACGTCGAGCAGGCCGTCGTCCACCGCGGCGCGGTGCAATGCATCGGCGAGTCGGCTGCGGTCTACGGAGTGCACGACGTCGGCGCTCCGCCGTATCGCGGCGGCCTTGTTCGTCTGCCCCTGCCCGATGAAGTGCCAGCGCAGATCCAACGCGGCGAGCTCCGCCTGTTTGGCCGAGAGCTCTTGCTGGCGGTTCTCGCCGACCTCGCGCACGCCCAGGGCCTGCAGCTCCGTCACCAGGGAGGCGGGGTGGAACTTCGTGACGACGATCCGGGTGATCTCGGCGGGGTCGCGGTCAGCCCGTCGCGCGGCGTCGGCGATGCGCTCATCGATCGCCGACAGCCGCGCGGCCAGGCCCGACTGCTGCCGGGCCTCGGCCGCCTCGTCCGTCACTTCAGGAATTCGGGGATGTCGATGTCGTCATCCGCGAACGCCGGCTCGATGCTCGTGGCCGGCACGCGCTGCTGCACGGGCGCGGGCTCCACGGTCTCGGTCTTCGCCGGCTCCTCGGCCTCCGTCAGGGCGACCTCGGGAAGCGTCGTGGCGGCGGGACGGGAGACGACCATCGGGTCGAGCCGCAGCGACGGCTCTCCGCCGTCGAAGCCGGCCGCGATCACGGTCACGCGCACCTCGTCGCCGAGCGTGTCGTCGATGACCGTACCGAAGATGATGTTCGCCTCCGGGTGCGCGGCCTCCTTGACGAGGTCCGCAGCGTCATGGATCTCGAAGATGCCGAGGTTGGACCCGCCCTGGATCGAGAGGAGCACTCCGTGCGCACCCTCGATGCTCGCCTCGAGCAGCGGCGACTCGACCGCCAGCTCGGCGGCCTTGATCGCCCGGTCGGCTCCGCGCGCAGAGCCGATGCCCATCAGCGCGGAGCCCGCACCCTGCATGACCGACTTGACGTCGGCGAAGTCGAGGTTGATGAGTCCGGGGGTCGTGATCAGGTCCGTGATGCCCTGCACACCGGCGAGGAGCACCTGGTCGGCGGTCGCGAACGCCTCGATCATCGAGATGCCGCGGTCGCTGATCTCGAGAAGCCGGTCGTTCGGCACCACGATGAGGGTGTCGACCTCTTCCTTGAGCTTCGCGACGCCTGCCTCGGCCTGGCTCTGCCGGCGGCGACCCTCGAAGGAGAACGGCTTGGTCACGACACCGATCGTGAGGGCGCCGATCGACTTCGCGATGCGCGCGACGACCGGAGCGCCACCGGTTCCGGTGCCACCGCCCTCGCCGGCCGTCACGAAGACCATGTCGGCCCCGGTCAGCGCCTGCTCGATCTCCTCGGCGTGGTCCTCGGCGGCGCGTCGTCCCACCTCGGGGTCGGCGCCGGCGCCGAGACCGCGGGTGAGCTCACGGCCCACGTCGAGCTTGACGTCGGCGTCGCTCATCAGCAGCGCCTGCGCGTCGGTGTTCACAGCGATGAACTCGACTCCGCGAAGGCCGAGGTCGATCATGCGGTTCACGGCGTTGACGCCGCCACCGCCGACGCCGACGACCTTGATCACGGCGAGGTAGTTCTGGTTCTGGCTCATGGCCGGCCTCCGATTAGTCGAGCCTTGCGTTCGTTGTCGAGAGAGTGCGGGGGTTGAACCTTAAACCTCAACTAGAGGTGTAAAGTATTTCCCGGTATTGCGTTCCCTGAGATCGAAGGTAAGCGCCGCATGCCCGCGGGAGCGCAGCGACACGGGCGTGTCGCGCCATTCCCGCCGAAAGCCGTCAGCCGACGACGGCGACCTTGGGCGAGGTGACGTCGATCGACGTCGCCCAGAGGTTCGCGTTCATCGCGCTCGCGAGTGTGATCGCTTTGAGACCGGAGTCCTCCGCGCTCCCCCACACGACCGTGAGACCGGTGCTGAGCGTCAGCGTCACGTCATCGACCGTCGAGGCGCTCACGCCGGTGAGCGCGCTCCGGATGCCTGCGGGAAGCGCGCGCACGACGAGCCCCGCGCTCTCGAACGCCTTCGAATCGACGCCGCCCTCGACCTCGATGATCGGCTGCCCCGCCGGCTGATCCGATGTCGTGGCGAGTGCGACACCGGCCGCATCCACCAGGGTGTATCCGGCATCGGATCGGATGACGCCCACCGGTGTGCGCTCGACGATGCGCACGGTGAGATCGTGCGGCGGCTTCGCCTCGAGCGCGTAGGTCTCGATGAGCGGGAAGGCGAGCAGCGCCGCCTTCACCTCACTCGTGTCGACCAGTGCCAGTGGGGTGCCGATCTGGTCGGCGAGGGCGGTCTCGATCACCGCGGGGTCGAGCGTCGTGGTACCGGCCACGGTGATCTTCTCGACGGCGAAGAGCGGGCTGTATGCGGCGGCGACGCTCCCGCCGATGAGCAGGAGGACGGCACCGATGCTGCCGAGCCAGATGATCCTCCGCCGACGCGAGCGCTGGGTGAACCGCCGGATCTCGGCGCGGAGCGCCTTGCGCCGGGCACGGGCGGCGCGCCACACGTCCCCGGTCGAGGTCGGCTGCGGCACCTCGACGCCGGGCTCAACCGACGTCGTTCCGGGCTCAATCTCGAGGACGGCGGATTCCGCCTCCACACGCTCACGGCGGCGCGGGCGGGTCTCCCCTTCCGGCGCGGCGTCCTTCTGCCCCTTGCCCTCCGGGGCGGTCGGAAGCGGTGCGGGCCGGCGCATGGGCTACGCCTCGTCGGTCCGGCGGAGCGACTCCAGCACCTGCGGGATGATCTGGTAGACGTTCCCGCAGCCGAGCGTGATGACGAAATCGCCGTCGCGTGCGACGGTGGCTGTGTAGTCGGCGGCCTGCTGCCAGTCGGCGACGTAGTGCACGTGCCCCTGGTCGCGGAACGCGTCGCTCACGAGCTCCCCGGTGACCCCGGGAACCGGGTCCTCCCGGGCGCCGTACACATCGAGCATGACCGTGTGATCCGCGAACTGCTCGAGGACGTCGGCGAACTCCTGGTACATGTGCTGCGTGCGCGAGTAGGTGTGCGGCTGCTGGATCGCGATGATCCGCCCGGAGCCGGAGATGCTGCGCATGGCCTCGAGCGCAGCACGGACCTCGGTCGGGTGATGCGAGTAGTCGTCGTACACGGTGACCCCGCGCTCGACGCCGTGCTGCTCGAGTCGGCGCACGGTGCCGGCGAACCCCTCGACGGCCCGCACCGCCTCGGCCAGCGGGTGGCCGAGAGCGCGCAGAACCGCGACGGCTCCTGCCGCATTGATCGCGTTGTGCACGCCGGGGACCGCGAGCTGCATGCGTGCGCTCTCGCCCTCGTGCGTCAGGGTCGCGGCGACGGGTCCGGCTGCGACGATGTCGGTGACCCGGAGATCGGCGCTCTCGGCCTGCCCGAAGGTGATGACGTTGGCGTGCGAGAGACCCGCGCTCACCCGCAGCGCCCCCGGGTCGTCGCTCGAGATCACGACCGCCTCGGAGGCGGCATCCGCGAATCGCACGAAGGCATCGTGGAACGCCTCATCCGAGCCGTAGTGATCCAGGTGGTCCGGGTCGACGTTGGTGATCAGCGCCACGGCGGTGTCATAGAGCAGGAACGTGCCGTCGGACTCGTCGGCCTCGATCACGAAGAGGTCGCCGGTGCCGGTCGCGCTCGACGCGCCGAGCTGCTCGATCACGCCGCCGTTCACGAAATGCGGGTCGGCACCGAGCTCGCGGAGAGCCGTGACGATCATCCCGGTGGATGTGGTCTTGCCGTGAGCGCCCGCGACCGAGACGAGGCGGCGGGATCCGATCAGCCAGTGCAGCGCCTGCGAGCGGTGGATGACGTGCAGTCCGCGCTCCTTCGCTGTGACGAACTCGGGGTTCTCGGGCCAGATCGCACCGGTGTGCACGACGGTGTCGGCGTCGCCGAGGTGAGCGGCGTCGTGGCCGACGTGCACCGTGGCGCCGGCGGCCGCGAGGGCCCGCAGATTGTCGCTGTCGGCGCGGTCGGTGCCGGAGACGCGGATGCCGGCGTCGAGGAACATCCTCGCGAGGCCGCTCATGCCGGAGCCGCCGATGCCGATGAAGTGCGCGGAGGTGATCGTCTCGGGGATCGGGAGGGAGAGGTCGGGTCTGATCATGTCGGGTTCAGTCTACTTTTCCTCGGGCGTCTCGACCGTCTCAGGCGGCGCCGAGAGCACGATCGACCAGGGCGATCACGTTCTCGGTCCCGCTGCGGGTGCCGACGTTCTCCGCAGCAGCGGCCATCCGATCGATGCGCTCGCGGTCGCCGAGCAGGGGGACGACGATGCGTCGCACCGCGTCGCCGTCGAAGGTCGCGTCGTCGAGCAGCTGCGCGGCTCCCGCCGCCACGGCCGACGCCGCGTTGAGTCGCTGCTCTCCGTTGCCGACCGAGTAGGGAACGTACAGCGCCGGGATACCGAGCGCACTCACCTCGCTCACGGTCGCCGAGCCCGACCGCGACACGATCAGATCCGCGAGGGCGAACGCGAGATCCATGCGGTCGACATACCGCCGCATGGCGTAGCCGGGCACCTCCGGGTCGACCGTTTCGCTGCGCTCACCGGTGACGTGGAGGAGCTGCCATCCTGCGGCGAGGACGTCGCCCCAGGAGTCGGCCATCGCCTCGTTGAGCCGCTGAGCGCCCAGAGAGCCCCCGAAGACGAGAAGGACCGGACGATCGGCGTCGAGTCCGAAATGCGTGGCCGCCTCATCGCGCGCCGCCGCACGATCGAGCGCGATCACCTCGCGGCGCAGCGGCATCCCGACGACTTCGCTGCCGCGGAGCGGAGTGCCGGCGAAGGCCACTCCGACACCGGCGGCCCGACGGGCTCCGAGGACGTTCGCGAGCCCGGGCTTGGCGTTGGCCTCGTGCACGACGAACGGCACGCCTTCGCGCCGTGCGGCGACGTAGGCGGGTGCCGATGCGTAGCCGCCGAAGCCGACGACGACGTCGACGCCATGCGTGCGGATGTGGGCTCGCACCTGGGCGATGGCACGACGGAAGCGGGAGGGGAACGCGGCCGCCTGGCGGTTCGGCCGCCGCGGGAAGGGGACCTTGTCGACGATGAGCAGCTCGTAGCCGCGCTCCGGGACGAGTCGTGACTCCAGCCCTTCGGCGGTTCCGAGGACGAGGACGGATGCCTCGTCGTCACGCTCTCGCAGCGCATCGGCGACGGCGAGCAGGGGGTTCACATGGCCGGCGGTGCCACCGCCGGCGAGGAGGTACGAAGTCACCTCGTGACCCTACCCGCTGCGGCTGAGGGCTTCTCCTCCGCGGGGAGGGTGCGCGCGAACGCGAGCAGCACGCCGCACGCGATCAGCACCGCGAGCAGGGCAGTGCCGCCCTGGGACATGAACGGGAGCGGGACTCCCATGACCGGGAAGACGCCGATCACGACGCCGATGTTCAGGACGGCCTGACCGACGATCCACACCGTGATGCCGCCCGCGGCGACGCGGATGAACGGGTCGTCGGTCTTGCGGATGATGTGGAAGGCGCCGACCGTGAAGAACGTGAACAGGGCCAGCACCACGATGCATCCGATGAGACCCAGCTCCTCTCCGACGATCGCGAAGATGAAGTCGTTGCCGGCCGCCGGAAGCCACCCGTACTTCTCCTGGGAATTGCCGAGCCCGAGTCCGAAGATCCCGCCGGAAGCCATGCCCCAGATGCCGTGGATGGACTGGTAGCAGTCGGTGTAGTAGAGCGACATGTCGTCGCAGGCGGCCGTCATGCGCCGCATCCGGTCCTCGCTCGAGAACGCGTACGCCAGCACGGCGACCACGCCGATGACGACCGGGATGATGAAGAGCCGCAGCTTCACGCCGGAGAAGAACAGGCATCCCAGCAGGATGAGCACGAGCACCATCGCGGTACCGAGGTCCTTGCCCGCCAGCACGGTTCCGATCGCCAGCGCACCGACCGGGATGACCGGGATGAACACGTGGTGCCAGGTGCCGAGCATCGTGCGCTTGCGCAGCAGGACGGCCGCGATCCACAGCGCGAGAGCGAGCTTGAGGAACTCGGACGGCTGGAGCGTGTAGCCGGCGATCATGATCCAGTTCCGGTTTCCGCCGTCGGCGATGCCGAGAGGCGTGAACACGAGCATCTGGAGTGCGACGGCGCCGAAGAGCGCGGGCCAGGCCATCTTCTTCAGGAACGCGATCGGCAGGCGGCTGATCAGGAACATCAGCGGGATGCCGAGCAGGGCGAACACGCCCTGGCGCAGTGCGCCGTCCATCGGGTTCGCACCATCGGCGACCGCGGTCGCGCTGGTGGCGGACAGCACCATCACGAGACCGAAGAGGGTCAGCAGCAGCGCCGTCGACGCGATGAGCAGGAACTCGGTCGACACCGGCGTGAACCGGCGCCCGAGGGAGACCCGGGCTGCGAGTCCGCCGGACTCAGACCGCGGAGGGCGGGATACCTGCGTCATCCGCGCTCCCCCGGTCGATCCAGTCCCGCACCGCCTCGGCGAAGCGATGGCCGCGATCCGCGTAACTGGAGAACTGGTCGAAGGATGCCGCCGCCGGGGCCAGCAGAACCGTGCCCTCGTCGCCGACGATCCCCGCCGCGATCTCCACGACACGGTTCATGACCTGACCAGTCTCGCCAGCATCGACCTCGAACACCGGGACCACGGGCGCGTGTCGTCGGAATGCCGCGACGACGTCACCTCGTTCGACCCCGATCACCACGGCTGCGCGGGCCGTGGATCCGACGTCGGCGACCAGTTCTGCGATGTCGACGCCCTTGAGATCTCCGCCGACGATCCAGACCGCACCGGGGTAGGCGCGCAGCGAGGATGCCGCCGCATGCGGGTTCGTGGCCTTCGAGTCGTCGACCCAGATCACGCCCGAATGCCTGGCGATGACCTGGATGCGATGCGCGTCGAGCTCGAAGCGCTGCAGCGCCGCGTGGATCGACTCCGGTTCCGTGCCCAGCGATCGCGCGAGAGCGCTCGCGGCGAGGATGTTCTGCACGATGTGCGGGGCGGCGAGGCCGGCACGATCGAGATCGGCGATCGTCGTCAGTTCGAGCGCGCTGCGGGAGCGGTCGTCGAGGAAGGCGCGATCGACGACCAGTCCCTCCACGATTCCCAGGTCGCTCGGGCCGGGGATGCCGAGGTCGAAGCCGATGGCGCGCGCCCCCTCGACCACCTCCGCCTCCTCGACCATGCGGCGGGTGGCGGCATCCGCCTTGTTGTAGACGCAGGCGACGCGGGTGTTGCGGTAGACGACCGCCTTGGCGTCGCGGTAGGCCGCGGCGCTCCCGTGCCAGACCAGATGATCATCGGCGAGGTTGAGGCAGACCGCGGCGTAGGGGTACAGCTCGCCCTCGGGACGCGACTGCCCCAGGTACCAGAGCTGGTGACTGGACAGTTCGACGACGAGCACGTCGAATCCCGCCGGATCCCGCACGGCATCGAGGACGGGAACTCCGATGTTGCCGCAGGGCGCGGCTCGGAGGCCGCCCTCCACGAGCAGAGACGCGGTGAGCTGCGTCGTCGTCGTCTTGCCGTTCGTCCCGGTGATGAGCACCCAGTCGGCCGGAGTGCCGTCGCCACGGAGGACCTTGTCGCGCACGCGCCAGGCGAGTTCGATGTCACCCCAGATCGCGATGCCGGCATCCTGCGCCCACCGGATCACCGGGTGCGACGGCGCGAACCCCGGCGAGGCGATCACGACATCGGGAAGGAACTCCACGAGGGCGGCGGGGACCTCGGCGAGGGAACCCAGTTCGAGTCCCGCGCCGATCACGGGGAGCAGCCGCTCGTACTCCTCCTCGGCGGATTCGCTGAGGACGAGGACTTCGGCGCCGAGCTCGGCGAGCGTGTCCGCCACCGAGAATCCCGTCATGGACAGGCCGAGCACCGCCGCGCGGAGCCCGGTCCATTCGGCGTTCCAGCTCGTGAGGGCGCTCAGCCGGTCAGCCGACACGCGTGAGCCATTCCACGTAGAACAGGCCGACGGCCGACACCGCGAGCAGACCCGCGATGATCCACATGCGCACGACGATCGTGATCTCCGACCAACCGCGCATCTCGAGGTGGTGATGGAACGGACTCATCAGGAACAGCCGCTTGCCGCGAGTGATCTTGAAGTAGGTGCGCTGCAGGATCACCGAACCGGAGGCGAGGACGAACACGCCGGCGATCACGAGGAGCAGCAGTTCCGTGCGGGTCAGGATCGCCATCGCGGTGATCACGCCACCGATCGCCATCGATCCGACGTCGCCCATGAAGACCTTGGCCTTGGGGGCGTTCCACCACAGGAAGCCGATGAGGCCCGCCGCGAACGACGCGGAGATGATCGCGAGGTTGAACGGATCGCGCACCTCGTAGCACCCGCCGAGGGCGTCGGGATCCCCGCCGATGCAGGGCTGCTTGAACTGCCAGAACGCGATCAGGCTGTAGGCGCCGACCACGATCACGCCTGCTCCTGCTGCCAGACCGTCGAGGCCGTCCGTCAGGTTCACACTGTTCGAGGTCGCGACGCCGATGATCGAGATCCAGGCGAGGTATAGGATCCAGCCGAGGATGACCCCGAACGCGAACAGATCGAGCCAGGTGAAGTCGCGGAACAGCGAGATCGCCCCGCTGGCAGGGGTCTGCCCGAACTTGTTCGGGAAGTTCAGCGCCACGATGCCGAAGGGGATGATGACCAGCAGCTGGCCGATGATCTTGCGCCATCCGGACAGGCCGAGGCTGCGCTGACTGCGCACCTTCATGTAGTCGTCGATGAAGCCGACGACGCCGAAGCCGACCATCAGCCAGATCACCAGGAGCGCGGAGAGCGCCGGCACCTCGCCGCTGACGAAGACACCGGTGAAGTAGCCGACGATCGAACCGGCGATGAAGATGACCCCGCCCATCGTCGGAGTGCCGCGCTTCGCCTCGTGGCTCGGGTTCTCGACCTCTTCCGGGGTGCGGATGACCTGCCCCCACCCCCACTTCCGGAAGAGCCGGAGGAACACGGGAGTCAGGAACAGGGTGAAGGCGAGCGAGATCGCCGCCGCCATGATGAGAGACCTCACGAGAACAATTCTCCCAGACGATCGCCGAGATGCCGGAGGCCCACGGAATTGGATGACTTCACGAGCACGCGGTCTCCGTCACGGAGCTCGGTGCGCAGATACTCGAACGCCGCGTCCTGGTCGGGCAGATGCACGGCCTCGCTGTCCCAGGACCCCTCACCGACCGCGGCGAGGTAGAGCCGTCTGGCCTCGGGCCCCACGACGACGATCCGCTGGATGTTCAGGCGCACCGCGAGGAGCCCGATCCGATCGTGCTCCTCCCCCGCGCTCTCGCCGAGTTCGCTCATCGCCCCGAGCACCGCGACGGTGCGCTCGTCGGGACCGGTGATCTGCGCGAGCGTGCGCAATGCGGCAGCCATCGAGTCGGGGCTGGCGTTGTAGGCGTCGTTGATGATGCGCACACGATCGCCGCCCAGGGGCTGCATCCGCCAGCGCTCGGCGATCTCCACGGTCTCGAGGCGCGCGACGGCGTCGGCGAGCGGGACTCCGAGCACACCGGCCGCGGCGATCGCGGCCAGCGCGTTCGTGATGTGATGCGCTCCGAGGACCTGCAGGCGCAGCGGCATCCGCTCGCCGGCCGATTCGATCTCGCAGGTGGTACCGGATGCCGTCACCTGGACGTCGTGCGCACGCACGTCCGCCGCCGTGCCCTGTCCGAATCCGACCACGCGCATGCCGCGCGAGCGCGCGAGCTCCTGCATGGCGGAGACGCGGGAATCGTCGACGTTCAGCACGGCGGTTCCGGAGCTCTTCGCCGCAGCCACCAGCTCGGCCTTCGCGGTCGCGGTCGCCTCGATGCCGCCGAAGCCGCCGGCGTGGGCCATGCCCACCATCAGGACGACGGCCACGTCGGGCGTGACGAGACCCGCGAGGTGCGCGATGCTCCCCGGCGCCGCCGCCCCGAACTCGCTCACCAGGAACCGCGTGCCGTGCGTCACGCGCAGCATCGTGACCGGAGCGCCGACCTCGTTGTTGAACGATCGGACGGGCGCGACGGTCTCGCCCTCGTCCTCCAGGATGCGCGCCAGGAAGTTCTTCGTGGTCGTCTTGCCGTTCGAGCCGGTGATGCCGACGATGCGGAGGCCGCCGCCTGCGCGGACACGGGCCACCACCTCCCTGGCGAGGTCGCCGAGTGAGGCGACCGAGTCGGGGACCACGATCTGCGAAACGGGAACGTCCACGACGTGCTCGACGATCGCGAGGACGGCTCCGGCCTCCACCGCAGCGCCGACGAATCGGTGCCCGTCGGTCTCGGCGCCGGGCTTCGCCACGAAGATCGAACCGGGTTCCATCATGCGCGAGTCGGTGTCGACGATGCCGTCGACGACCGTCTCGGCCGTGTCCTCTCGAGCGACGCGCAGTTCACCACCGACAACGGCGGCGATCTCAGCGAGCGTCAGGGCGATCATGTCATCTCCAGGCGCGGCTCTCGCCGGCTATCCGAATTTGGGAAGCAGCTCGTCCATCGGAACAGTGGACGGCATCACGCGATAGGTCTTCATCACCTGGGTCATCGCCTTCTGGAAGGCGGATGCGGTGGCCGCGGACGATACAACCTTAGTCGGCTCGTCGAGGGTCACCACGACCACGTACTGCGGGTCATCGACCGGCGCGAACCCCACCATGCTGGTGTAGTACACACCCTCCTTGTAGCCGCCGTTGCCGTCGGACACCTGCGCCGTACCGGTCTTGCTGGTCACCCGGTACCCGGGGACCTGGATCCGGTCGGCGTTGCCGCCCTGCACGGCGACGTTCTCGAGCATCCGCGTCAGCTGCGCCGCCGTCTGCTCGGTCACGACCTGCTCGTGCGCCGGCGCATCGGGTGTCACGACGGTGCCGTCCGCCCCGGTGCAGGACTCGATCAGCGAGAGGTCGATCTTCTCGCCGCCGTTCGCGATCGCCTGGTAGGCCCCGGCGAGCTGCGGCGAGGTCACGGAGAAGTACTGGCCGAAGGTGGTCGTGTACAGCGACTGGTTGTCCCACTCGCTGACGGGGTGCAGCAGGCCGGCGACCTCGGAGGGGAAGCCGAGCGTCTTCTCGCCGACGCCGAAGCGCTGCAGGTAGTCGTAGCGGACCTCGGGGCTGACCGTGGTGCCGAACTTCGACAGCGCCACGTTCGAGGAGTCGATGAGGGCGCCCGCCAGCGTGTAGTTGAACTCCGGGTGTGTGAAGGAGTCGTTGATCACCGCACCGTTCGGGAACGTCTCACGGGAGGACGCCGACGCGGTGCTCCACGGCGAGAGGCCGGCGCCCTCGATCGCCGCGGCGGCCGTGATGGCCTTGAAGGTGGAGCCGGGCTCGAAGTCTTTGTGGAAGATCTGGCTGTATCGCGTCTCCGGCGTCGAGGAGTCCAGGTCGTTGGGGTCCATCGCGGGCCATTCGGCCGCGGCGCGGATCTTGCCCGTCTTGACCTCGACGACCGTCACCGTGCCGCCCTTCGCGCCCTGGTCCTGCGCCTCTTCGGCGATCATCTGCTGCAGGTACCAGTTGAGGTCACTGTTGATGGTCAGCTGCACGGTCCCGCCGTTCACCGCTTCCACCAGGCGCTCGCTGCCGGGGATGACGATGCCGTCCTTGCCGGTGCGGTAGGACTCCTCGCCGTCGACAGGGGCGAGGCAGCTCTCCTCCATCTCCTCGATGCCGGCCTGTGCTGTGCCGGTGTTGTCGAGGAAGCCGAGGATGTTCCCCGCCACGGCTCCGTTCGGGTAGACCCGGGTCTCCCTGGCCTCGAAGTGCAGGTACTTGAGCTTCAGGTCGCGGAGTTGGATGTACTGCTCGGTGGTCAGCGACTTCTTGAGCGGTGCGTACTGGCTCTCGGAGTCGAGGGCGAGGGCGTCGGCGACGATCGTGCGGACCTCGTCCCCGGTCTGCCCGGTCACCGCGGCGATCTTCTCGGATGCCTCGGCCCACGGCAGGTCCGGATCCTTGTCTTCGAGGAGCATGATCACCTGGGGGCTGAGCTGCGCGTCGTAGACCATCACGCTGGAGGCCAGCACGGTGCCGCCCGCGTCGACGATCGAGCCCCTCTGACCGGGGATGGTCGAGCCTGCACCGAGGTGCGTGAGCGAGTCGGCGACGTGCTCGTCGGCGCTCACGACCTGGATGTCGACGAGGCGCACGACGAAGGTCGCGAGCACCGTCAGGATGACGGCGAGGGCGACGACCGTGCGTCGCCGCGGTCCGCGCGTGGCTCTGGTCGTCATGCGATCTCTCCGTCGGATCAGGGGCGGTCGGGGGAATCAGTGCGTGGTGGGGCTCGGGAGCCCGTCGGTGATCGAAGGAGGGAGCTCCTGCGTCGTCTGATCGGTGGTCGAGTCCTCCGTGACTGGCGCGTCCACGGGTGGTGACGTGACCAGGACGTTGCCGACGGCGCCGGAACCCTGCGGATCGACGGTCGAATTCCAATCCGCGCCCGTGCCGGTGCCGAAGACGGCCCCGTCGCTCAGGCGGAGATAGGACGGCGATCCGGCGACCACCATCCCGAGGCCGGCTGCACCGGACGCGAGCACCTGCGGGGAGCTCAGACCGGTCAGCTCCTCCTGCAGGGCATGGGTCCGCAGGTTCAGCTCGTTCTGCTGGGAGGACAGCGCGGCCAGGGCGAACGAGTCCTGCGTGATCGCCAGCGACAGCGCGATCTGCGCGGCACCGATGGCCAGCGCGCCGCCGAGGGCGATCAGTGCGTAGGCCAGCTTGGGCTTGCGCCGCACGGCCGGACGGGTGACGGGCTGCAGGCGCCGCTGCGGTGCGCGTGCCGGTTCGATCGGCAGCGCCGACTGGCGGACCGTGGCGTTCAGGCTCATGCGCTCTCCCGCAGCTTCTCGGCGGCGCGGAGTCGCACCGGGATCGCGCGCGGATTGCGCGCGCGCTCGTCGTCGTCCGCGAGTTCGGCACCCTTGGTGAGGATGCGGAACCGCGGGGCGTGTTCGGGGAGCTCCACCGGAAGTCCGGCGGGTGCGGTCGAGGCGGAGGCGGCCGCGAACGCCTGCTTCACGAGGCGGTCCTCCAGCGACTGATACGACATCACGACGATGCGCCCTCCGACGCTCAGGGCGTCCATGGCCGAGGGAATCGCGTCGGCGAGCACGTTCAGCTCGGTGTTGACCTCGATGCGCAGCGCCTGGAAGACGCGCTTCGCCGGGTGTCCGGCGCGCTGAGCGGCCGCCGGGGTCGCGGCCTGGAGGATCTCGACCAGCTCACCCGAACGGGTGATCGGCTGCTTCTGGCGGGCCTCGATGATGAAGCGCGCGTAGCGGCCGGCGAGCTTCTCCTCGCCGTAGCGCTCGAAGATGCGGCGGAGGTTGCCCTCGCTGTACGTCGCGATGACGTCGGCGGCGGTGATCCCGTTGGTCTGATCCATCCGCATGTCGAGCGGGGCGTCCTTGGAGTAGGCGAAGCCTCGCTCCGCCTCGTCGAGCTGGAGCGAGGAGACGCCGAGATCGAAGAGGATGCCGGCCGCGCCCTGAGCGTGGAGCCCGATCTCGTCGTACACGGTGTGCACGAGGGTGACGCGATCGCGGAAGCGGGCGAGCCGCTCCCCCGCGATGCGCAGCGCATCCGTGTCGCGGTCGAGGCCGATGAGGCGGATGCGGGGGAAGCGCTCGAGCAGTGCTTCGGAGTGGCCGCCCATGCCGAGCGTGGCGTCGACGAGCACCGCTCCGTCCGCCTGGAGGGCGGGGGCGAGCAGCTCGACGCAGCGGTCGAGCAGGACGGGGGTGTGTATGTCGCGGAGGTTCATGATCTTTCTCGGGGTGACCTTCGGCTCTGATCCCCCTCCGCTTCGCGACCCGGCACCGGGGAAGTGTGTCGGGGCGGGAGCGGCGGGGCATCACAGCCGTGGTCAGAAGAGTCCCGGAATCACCTCCTGCTCGAGATCGGAGTAGGTCTCCTCACCGGCGGCGAGGTAGGCGTTCCAGCTCTCGGCATCCCAGATCTCGGCGTGGGCGCCGACTCCGGTGACGATGAGTTCCTTCTGCAGTCCTGCGTACTGGCGCAGGTGGACGGGGATGGTGATGCGGTTCTGGCTGTCGGGCATCTCCGCACTCGCACCGGAGAGGAACAGACGCATGAAGTCACGCGCCTGCTTGTTGGCGAGCGGCGCCTGGCGGATCCGCTCGTGCATCGCCTCGAACTCGGCCGTGCTGAAGACGTAGAGGCAGCGTTCCTGGCCACGCGTGACGACGATGCCGCCGCCGAGGTCCTCGCGGAACTTCGCAGGAAGGATGACCCGTCCTTTGTCGTCCAGTTTCGGAGAATGCGTTCCCAGCAACATCGGCCATCACCCCCTCTGCGTCCGGCCAACTTGAGGTGCGCCCCACTTTACTCCACTTTCCTCCACAAACCTACGATGGATCCCCCAGTATTCCGCGTGGCCATCGACACGCGTGCCTGAGATCCCCGGAATTCCGCGGTGGAGCGCGGTGGAGGGCACGTGGAGGAACGGTGGAGGACCGGTGGAGCGGAATCACGCCTCGCGGCATCGCGCACACGTCCGCAGACGCAGAAAAGCCCGGATGCTCAGCATCCGGGCTTCAGAGTGGGTGGGGCGGGATCAGCGTCCGTCTTGGCGGCGATCCCAGCGATCGTTCATGCGATCCATGAAGGAGGCCGAACTCGGCTGCTTCGTGGCGGATCGCTCACGGGGTGCGGCCGGGGTCGTGCGGCGCACCGGGGTCACGGCGACCATGACTCCGGCGAGCATCGCTGCGAAGCCGATGACACCGACGACGATTCCCCAGACGTCACCGATGATGACGCCGGCGACGAGGCCGCCCACACCGGCGAGGAGCAGGAGAGCACCGTAGACGAGGTTGCGATAGCTCAATGTGCGGTCGCCTGACGGCGCGCTCACGACATCGGCGTCGTTGTGGAGGAGATGGCGTTCCATCTCGTCGAGCAGACGCTGCTCCTGTTCGGAGAGTGGCATTTCGTCCCCCTCGGGTATTGTGCCTTCCATTCTACGCGCGAGGAGGCGTCCGAGGCTAGCCGATCGCCCCCTCCTTGCTTTACGTATGCTGGGAGTCGTGCCGTCCCCCTCCTCCGTACCCGACGCCGTCGCCGCTCGCCTGGACCGCTTCCTCGCGCTGATGCGCACCGAAGCCCTCGAGTACGGCCCGGAGGCGGCGGGGTTCCTCGATGCCGCCGCCCGGACCCTCGTCGGCGGGAAGCGGCTTCGTGCCCGTTTCTGCCACGCCGGTTGGCGAGCCGTCGCCCGATTCCGGGACCGCGACGCCGCGGAGGCCGACGCCCTCTGGGACACGTGCGCCGCCCTGGAGATCTTCCAGTCAGCCGCGCTCGTCCACGACGATCTGATCGACAACTCCGACACGCGTCGCGGTCGGCCCGCTGCCCACAGGGCGCTGGAGGCTTCGCACCGCGAAGCCGGGTGGGCGGGTGACGCCGAGCCCTTCGGCCGCGCCTCCGCCGTGCTGCTCGGGGACCTCCTCGTCGCCTGGAGCGACGACCTGCTCGAATCCGCCTTGGAGGGACACCCCCACGCCCGGACCGTGCGGAGGGAGTATGCCCGGATGCGTCGCGATGTCACGACGGGGCAGTACCTCGACATCGCGGAGGAATCGGCCTGGAGCGTGAACGACGGAGGACTGCACGCCGAGCGCGCGCTGCGCGTGGTCTCGCTCAAGTCGGCCCGCTACAGCATCGAGCAGCCCCTCGCGCTCGGCGGAGCACTCGCCGGCGCCGAGCAGGATCAGATGGCGGCGCTGCGGAGCTTCGGACACCCCGTCGGCATGGCCTTCCAGCTGCGCGACGACATCCTCGGCGTCTACGGCGATTCCTCCGTCACCGGCAAGCCCGCGGGCGACGACCTGCGGGAGGGGAAGCGGACCGTCCTCGTCGCGCTCACCAGGGAGGCCCTGGATTCCTCGGCGCGGAACCTCCTCGACGAGATGCTCGGCGACCCGGAGCTCTCCGCGCAGCAGGTGTCGTTCCTGCAGGCGACGATCGCGGATTCCGGAGCGCTGGAGCGCGTCGAGACGATGATCTCCGACTACGCCCGTGAAGCCGATCGCGCACTCTCGGGTGCACGCCTGGACAACGCGGCGGTCGGCGAACTGCGCGATCTCGCTCGCGCGGCCACCGTGCGGTCGGCCTGAGGCTGCCCGCCCCTCAGGCCAGCGTGCGAGCGAGTCGGCGGACCGCGCTCTTGTGCCCGGCGAGGAGGGCGGCGATCGGCGACCGGCCGAGGCTCTCCTCTTCCTCCAGGAGCCAGTCGATCAGCTCGTCGTCGGTGAAGCCCGCGTCCTGCAGCACGATGATGGTCCCGCGCAGGGAGCTCAGCGGATTCCCGTCGACGATGAAGATCGAGGGAACCGCGAACACGCCGCTGCGTCGCGAGCCGACGAGGTAGTGGTCGTCGATCAGGCGACGGACACGGCCGAGCGGCTCGTCCAGCACCTCGACGAGGTCGGGCATGGTCAGCCACTCGACGGCAGGGGTTTCCACAACGTTCTCAGACACGTTGCCCACTATCTCACCTCCCATCCGTTGCCGCATGTCGGCACTCCAGTCACATCCTTCACTTGTCTCACTTCTGTTGACTTCTGTTTACATCCGTGTCAGCGTGAAGTGCTCGAAAAGGGGGACCCTTGAGACAGAACACCGCCACGCGTCGCACGCGATATCTTCAGCTCGGCTTGCCCGCCGCCGTGATCGGCGCACTGGCAGGAACCCTGGTCGCCGCGCCGGCGGAAGCCGCCTCAGCGCCCAGCACCGTGGAGCGCCAGCGCTTCACTCCGCTCGGGCTCGTTCCCGCCGAAGCGCCACCCGCCGCGTACGTGGTACAGCCCGGCGACACGGTCGCGGCGATCGCCGAACGGTTCGGGCTCCCGACGGTCGACGTGCTGACCTGGAACGGCCTCTCCTGGCGTTCGGTCATCTACCCCGGGCAGACGCTGATCCTGCAGGCTCCGGCCGTTGCCGCCGCCGCCCCCGCCGCTGTGGAAGCCGTGGCGCCCGCGGCGACGATCCACACCGTCGTCGCCGGCGACACCGTGTACGCGATCGCGGCGCAGTACGGCACCACGGTCGACGCGGTCCTCGCCGCGAACGGACTGACGCGCGACTCCGTCATCTATCCGGGCCAGGCTCTCGCCGTCTCCGGCGGTGCCGCTCCTGCCGCTGCGGCACCGGCCGCTGTCCCGGTGACGACGACGGCGACCGCGACGCACGTCGTGGTCGCCGGTGACACCGTCTTCGGGATCGCTCAGGCCTACGGCACGACGACGCAGGCGCTGTTCGCGCTGAACGGCCTCGACGCGTCCTCGATCATCTACCCGGGACAGACGATCGCGGTGCAGGGAGCACCCGCACCCGCACCCGCCGCCGCGGTCGCTGCTCCGGAGACGACCGCCCTCACGGATGAGCAGGCAGCGAACGCCGCTCTGATCATCCGCATCGGACGAGAGCTCGGCGTCTCGGACCGGGCCGTCGCCATCGCCCTCGCGACCGGCATGGTCGAATCGGGGCTGCGCAATCTCGACTGGGGCGACCGCGACTCGCTCGGAATCTTCCAGCAGCGCCCGAGCACCGGTTGGGGCTCCCCCGAGCAGATCATGGACGCGGACCGCAGCACCCGGGTGTTCTACGGAGGGTCGAACGACCCCAACGGCCTCACGACGCGCGGCCTCCTCGACATCCCCGGATGGGAGAGCATGACGTTCACGGATGCCGCCCAGGCCGTGCAGATCTCGGCGTATCCGGACAAGTACGGCCAGTGGGAAGCGCAGGCCTACGCCTGGCTCGCCCTGCATGGTTGAGCCGCGTTCGGAAAACCCACAGCCCCCAGGGGTGAGCCGTTCCCCTGTCTTTCAGGCAGTTCTCCATAGAATTCTGACGTGACGACCAATCATCAGGCCGACCCCCTCATCGGGCGGCTTGTCGACGGCCGCTACCGCGTACGGGCGCGCATCGCCCGCGGCGGGATGGCCACGGTCTACGTCGCGACGGACCTCCGCCTCGAACGACGCATCGCTCTCAAGGTGATGCACGCGCACCTCAGCGACGACTCCGCCTTCCAGAGCCGCTTCATCCAGGAGGCGCGGGCCGCCGCCCGACTCGCCGATCCGCACGTGGTGAACGTGTTCGACCAGGGTCAGGACGGCGAACTCGCCTACCTCGTGATGGAGTACCTGCCGGGCATCACTCTCCGTGAGCTGCTGCGCGAGCAGAAGCGCCTGACGATCCCGCAGACGATCACGATCATGGACGCGATCCTCGCCGGGCTCTCCGCCGCGCACCGCGCCGGGATCGTGCACCGCGATGTGAAGCCGGAGAACGTGCTCCTCGCGGAGGACGGGCGGATCAAGATCGGGGACTTCGGCCTCGCCAGGGCGACGACGGCGAACACCGCGACCGGGCAGCAGCTGCTCGGCACGATCGCCTACCTGGCCCCGGAGCTCGTGACCCGCGGCACCGCCGACGCCCGGAGCGACATCTATGCGCTCGGCATCATGCTCTACGAGATGCTGGTCGGCGAGCAGCCGTACAAGGGCGAGCAGCCGATGCAGATCGCCTTCCAGCACGCCACCGAGTCGGTCCCTCGTCCGAGCGTGCGCAATCCTGCCGTTCCCGAGCCGCTCGACGAGCTCGTCCTCTGGGCGACCGAGAAGTCGCCGGACGAGCGTCCCGACGACGCGCAGCAGATGCTCGACCGCCTGCGCGAGATCGAGCGCGAGCTCGGTATCGCTCCGGCCGTCGCAGCCGCGACGATGTCGCAGCGCAGCCAGGGCGACTCGGGCGACCTGACCAAGGTGATGCCCGGAACGATGGTCATCGCCGACCCGACGGCGCCGGTGCCCGCGCCCATCGACAATGCGACGGTCCTGCGTCGTCGTGCATCGCGTCGACGAGCGCGCGGCGCGTTCCTGCTGACCCTCGTGCTGCTCCTCGCGGTCCTCGCGGGCGGAGTCGGCTGGTGGTTCGGCTCGGGTCCGGGGTCGCTGATCGCCGTGCCCGACGTCGCGGGGTCGACGTACGACCAGGCCGCCGAGGCGCTCACCGCCGAGGGACTCACGCCCGTGCGCGGGGAGGAGTACTCGGTCGACGTCGCGAAGGATCTGGCGATCCGCACCGACCCGCAGGCGGGTGACCGGCTGGAGAAGAACGGCGAGGTGACCGTGCTGATCTCGCTCGGTCCCCAGCCCCACACGATCGAGACGCTCAACGGCAAGACCGAGGACGACGCACGCGCCTATCTGGACGGACTGAACGTCACGGTCCCCGATGAGACGCTGGAGCTGTTCTCGGATGCCGACGAGGGCATCGTCATCAACGCATACGTGACGCCGCGCGGCGGAGGAGACACCTACGACTGCGGCGAGGGGTGCGATCTCTTCGAGGCGGACTCCGTCGAGCTCTACGTGTCGCTCGGGTCTCTGCCCGACGTCGCGGACACGTCGGTCCAGCAGGCGACCCAGGCATTGACCGACAAGGGCCTGAACGTCCTCGACGAACGCGTCGACCAGTACAGCGACACGATCGCCGAGGGCCGGGTCATCGGCTACGCGGAGCGCACCGAGTCCGGAAACTGGCGCCCCGGCGACGATGTGCGACTGATCGTCTCCCTGGGGCCCGAGCCCATCGAGATCCCTGACGTGTCCGGCATCTCGATCCGCGATGCCGTGAAGCAGCTGCAGGACGCCGGGTTCAAGCCGGTCACCGCAGCACCGGAACTCGTCTGGGACATCTTCACCGCGACGCGCACGGATCCGAAGGCCGGAGAGTCCCGCGTGCGCGGGAGCGAGGTGCGCGTGTTCGCCGCCGGTTGACCGGCGACGCGAAGGACGCACGCCTGACGCAGAGAACCCGCCCTCCCGATCATCGGGGGGCGGGTTCTCTCGTTCGAGGGATCAGCGCGTGCTCAGCGCTTCTCGAGCTCCTCGGCGACGAGGAACGCGAGCTCGAGCGACTGCATGTGGTTCAGACGCGGGTCGCACAGGCTCTCGTAACGCGTGGCGAGTGCCGCCTCGTCGATCTGCTCGGAACCTCCGAGGCATTCGGTGACATCGTCTCCGGTGAGCTCCACGTGGATGCCGCCGGGGAACGTGCCGACAGCGCGGTGCGCCTCGAAGAAGCCGCGCACCTCGTCGACCACGTCGTCGAAGCGACGCGTCTTGTAGCCGGTCGGCGTCGTGATGCCGTTGCCGTGCATCGGGTCGGTCACCCACAGCGGTTGCGCGCCGGAGTCGCGAACGGCCTCCAGCAGCGGCGGAAGCGCGTCGCGGATCTTGCCCGCGCCCATCCGCGTGATGAACGTCAGGCGGCCGGGCTCGCGCTCGGGGTCGAGCTTGTCGATCAGCGCAAGGGCGGTGTCCGGCGAGGTCGTCGGGCCGAGCTTCACACCGATGGGATTGCGGATCTTCGAGAAGTAGTCGACGTGCGCGCCGTCGAGATCGCGCGTGCGCTCACCGATCCACAGGAAGTGCGCCGAGGTGTTGTACGGCGTGTCCGTGCGGGAGTCGATGCGCGTCATCGGCCGCTCGTAGTCCATCAGCAGGCCCTCGTGGCCGGTGAAGAACTCGACGCGCTTCAGTTCGTCGAAGTCGGCGCCGGCCGCCTCCATGAACTTGATGGCGCGGTCGATCTCGGCGGCCATGCGCTCGTAGCGCTGGTTGGCAGGGTTCTGCGCGAAGCCCTTGTTCCACGAGTGCACCTCGCGGAGGTCGGCGAAACCACCCTGCGTGAAGGCGCGGATGAGGTTCAGCGTGGAGACCGCCGTGTGGTATCCCTGCAGCAGCCGACCGGGATCGGCCAGGCGGGAGCCCTCGGTGAAGTCGTAGCCGTTGACGATGTCGCCGCGGTACGCGGGAAGAGTGACGTCGCCACGGGTCTCGGAGTCGCTGGAGCGCGGCTTGGCGAACTGCCCCGCCATGCGCCCCATCTTGACGATGGGCATCGAGGCGCCGTACGTGAGCACGACGGCCATCTGCAGCACCGTCTTGATGCGGTTGCGGATCTGCTCGGCGGTCGCGCCGGCGAAGGTCTCGGCGCAGTCGCCACCCTGGAGCAGGAACGCCTTCCCGGATGCTGCGCGCGCGAGGCGATCGCGGAGGTTGTCGACCTCACCCGCGAAGACCAGCGGCGGGAGAGCCGCGATCTGTCGGGAGACGTCGGCGACGCGGTCCGCGTCGGGCCACTGCGGCTGCTGCTTGATGGGAAGCGAGCGCCATGCATCAAGGGCGTCGATGTGGTGCGGGAGCATGCCTCAAGCCTAGTGGTCGGCGTGCACCCGAGACGCTCTACGAGCCCTCTGTGACGCGGGAGGGAAGCCGGTCCTTCACGGTCGACGCGTAGACGTCCTCGTACTCCTGCTGGCCGAGGCGGTGCAGGGCCACCATGATCTCGTCGGTGACGGAGCGCAGGATGTACCGGTCGTTCTCCATTCCGGCGTAGCGGGAGAAGTCGAGCGGTTCGCCGATGACGATGCCGACGCGCATGATGCGGGGCAGCCGCTGCCCGATCGGCATGGCCGTGTCGGTGTCGACCATGATGACCGGGACGACGGGGACCTTGGCCTCGAGCGCCATCCTGGCGATGCCGGTGCGCCCGCGGTAGAGCTTTCCGTCGGGGCTGCGCGTTCCCTCGGGGTAGATGCCGAGCAGGTCTCCGCCGCCGAGCACCTGCAGCCCGGTGTTCAGAGAGGCCTCAGAAGCCTTGCCCCCTGACCGGTCGATCGGAATCTGACCCGTGGCCTTCATGAAGAACTTCGTCGCGAAGCCCTTCAGGCCGCGACCGGTGAAGTAGTCGCTCTTCGCGAGGAACGACATCGGACGATCGATGACCAGCGGCAGGAAGATGGAATCCGCGAAGGAGAGGTGGTTGCTGGCGAGGATCGCCGCGCCGTTCGCGGGCACGTTCTTGCGACCCACGATCCAGGGGCGGAATATCGCCTTGACCACGGGGCCGATCACGACGTACTTCATCAGCCAGTAGAACATCGAGGTGAAGTCTAGCGCCGCGTCCGGCATCCGCTTCGGTGTTCTTCGGTCGGGTGCCGCGATCGCGACTCAGTTCCACGAGACGTGCGACGGGGTGTCATGCCCTAGACTCAAGACCACACACGTGCCCGACCGGTACCGAAGGAGCTGCCGTGGTCCAGTTTGAAGTCCCCGCGATCGTCCCCGCCGACCCCGACGCAAACGTCTCGGACCTCTTGTTCAAGCGCGTCCAGGCCACACCCGACCGTGCGCTGTTCTCGGTGCCCGAGGGCGAAGGCTGGCGCGACATCTCCGCCGCCGACTTCCAGACGGCCGTGATCGCCCTGGCGAAGGGATTCGCCGCGACCGGAATCCAGCCGGGCGAGAAGGTCGGGTTCCTCGCACGTACGACGTACGAGTGGACGCTCGTCGACTTCGCGCTCTTCTACGCCGGCGCCGTGATGGTACCGATCTACGAGACCAGCTCCCCCTCCCAGATCCAGTGGATCCTCGAGGACTCCGGAGCGATCGCCCTCGTCGTCGAGTCGCCCGAGCACTTCGCCCGCGTCGACGAGGTCCGCGGGGACCTTCCGCTGATCCGCGAGGTCTGGCAGCTGCACCTCGGCGCGATCGACACACTGACCGCCCAGGGCTCGTCGATCACGGATGACGAGATCGAGCGTCGCCGCAACCTGGCCGTCGGGTCCGACATCGCCACCCTCATCTACACCTCGGGCTCGACCGGACGCCCGAAGGGCTGCGTGCTCACGCACAGCAACTTCGTCGAGCTCACACGCAACTCCGCGAAGGCACTCGACGCGGTCGTGCAGACGCCGGGCGCCTCGACCCTCCTGTTCATCACGACGGCCCACGTCTTCGCGCGGTTCATCTCGATCCTCGACATTCACGCCGGCGTGCGCACGGGCCACCAGCCCGACACCCGCCAACTGCTCCCGGCGCTCGGCTCGTTCAAGCCGACCTTCCTCCTCGCCGTCCCGCGCGTGTTCGAGAAGGTCTACAACTCCGCCGAGCAGAAGGCCGAGGCCGGCGGCAAGGGCAAGATCTTCCGCGCAGCCGCCGACGTCGCCATCGAGCACTCGAAGCTGCTCGAGGAGGGCAAGAAGATCCCCTTCGGGATGAAGCTCAAGTTCGCGCTGTTCAACAAGCTCGTGTACAGCAAGCTGCGCACGGCGATGGGCGGGAACGTGGTCTACGCCGTGTCGGGTTCCGCTCCCCTGGGCCCGCGCCTCGGCCACTTCTTCCACAGCTTCGGCGTCGTGATCCTCGAGGGCTACGGCCTGACAGAGACGACCGCACCCGCCACCGTCAACCTGGCCGACAAGTCGAAGATCGGCACGGTCGGCCCGGCCCTCCCTGGCGTCGGCGTACGTCTCGGCGAGGACGGCGAGATCGAGGTCCGCGGCATCAACGTATTCAAGGAGTACTGGAACAACCCCGAGGCCACGGCCGAGGCGTTCAGCGAGGGCGGCTGGTTCCGTACCGGCGACATCGGCAGCTTCGACTCCGAGGGCTTCCTCACGATCACCGGTCGCAAGAAGGAGATCATCGTCACGGCCGGAGGCAAGAACGTCGCTCCTGCCGCGCTCGAGGACCCGATCCGCGCGAATCCGATCATCGGCCAGGTCGTCGTCGTCGGCGACCAGCGTCCGTTCATCTCGGCATTGGTCACCCTCGACCCAGAGATGCTGCCGACGTGGCTGGCGAACAACGGACTCGACGCCAAGATGTCGCTCGTGGACGCCTCCCGGAACGATGCGGTCCGCGCCGAGGTTCAGCGCGCCGTCGACGGTGCGAACGCGCGCGTGTCGCGCGCCGAGTCGATCCGCAAGTTCACGATCCTCGATTCGGAATGGACCGAGGCCTCGGGCCACCTGACGCCGAAGCTCTCGATCAAGCGCAACGTCATCATGAGCGATTTCGCCGACGAGATCTCCGCGATCTACGACGAGCCGGTCTCGACGACCAACGTGGCGATCGGCGGCTGACGCCGCGGGTCGAGCCACCCCCTTCGATACGAACGGCCCCCTTGCGCACGTGCGCAAGGGGGCCGTTCGATCAGAAAGGGGCCGCTCGGCGAGCCCCCGAATGCGAGCGTCAGAACCAGGCGCTCTCGCGCACCTCGCGCATCGCCTGCTTGCGGGTCTCCGGGTCGAGCCGCGACAGGAACAGCTTGCCGTCGAGGTGATCCGTCTCGTGCTGGAGCGCCTGTGCGAGGAGGCCGTCGCCCTCGAGCACCACGGGGTTCCCGTCGAGGTCGGTCCCCTCGACGCGCGCCCACGGGTGCCGCTGCGCATCGTGCCAGAGCCCGGGGACCGAGAGGCAGCCCTCGCCGGTCGGTGCGGGCTCGCCACGCACCTCGGTGAGCACAGGGTTGAGCACGTACCCGATGTCGCCGTCGATGTTGTAGCTGAAGGCGCGCAGCGCCACGCCGATCTGCGGAGCGGCCACACCCGCTCGTCCGGGCAGCTCGACCGTCTCGACGAGGTCGGCCACCAGTGCGCGCACGCCCTCGTCGATGTCCTCGATCGGGGCGCACACGGTGCGGAGGACGGGGTCGCCGAAGATGCGGATGTCGCGGACGGCCATCAGGCGCCCTTCGCCCGCAGGTCCTCGACCAGGAGCGCGGCGAGTCGGCGCGCGGCGACCCGTGTCTCAGGCAGGAGGTTGGCGAACACGATGGTCCCTCCCCCGGCGATCTGCGGGTCGTACGGCATCCGGACCACGCTCTTGGCACGGGTGGCGAAGTGGCTGTGCAGCTCGTTCAACCGCACGAGGGGCGCGCCAGGCGTCGACTGGTTCAGCACCACGATCGCCTCGCGCGCCTGCTCCGCGTAGCCGTTCGTCTCGAGCCAGGTGAGGGTCTCCGAGGCGAGCCGTGCCTCATCGACGCTCAGCCCCGACACGATGACGATCTGATCGGCGAGATCGAGGGTCGCCGACATCACGGAGTGCACGATGCCCGTCCCGGTGTCGGTCAGCACCAGCGAGTAGTAGTGCGCCGCCACGCCGGCGACATCCCGGTAGTCGCTGTCGCTGAAAGCCTCGGCGATGCGCGGGTCGGAGTCGGAGGCGAGCACGTCGAGGCGCGTGGCATCGCGCGCCACGATGGCAGAGATGTCGTGGTACCCCCGGACGTCTTCGTGGATCCGGACGAGGTCGCGCACCGACTTGTTGTGGGCCGGCCGGACGATGCGCTCGGCCAGAGTCCCGCGATCGGGATTGGCATCGACGGCGATCACTCGGTCGTCGCGCGCGTCGGCCAACGCCATGCCGAGAAGGGCGGTGATCGTCGTCTTGCCGACGCCGCCCTTGCGGGACAGCACCGGAACGAACCGCGCGCCCCCGGTGAGAGGTGCGGCGATACGAGCGCTGAGCGCCTTCCGCTCGCGGGCCCTCCGGCCGTCGCCGATGTTGATGCGACGTCCGGACACGGTGTAGAGGAAGTGGCTCCACGCCCCCTCGGGCTCGGGCTTGGTGATGCGATGCGGGTCGAGCAGGCGATCGGCTGTGAGCAGATCAGCGGACTCTCTCGAGGAATCACCCAGGTCGTCCAGGCGCTTCGAGGTCAGCGTCACGTCCGCTCGGGCGGCCGCGCGCGTGGGCTGCGGAACGACGGACTTCTCGTCGGGACTGGACACGGCTGCGCTCTCCTTCACGGCGGGGATTCCCGCGGCGGCGGCTGCGACCGGAGCCGCATCGGAATCGGCGGTCGCCCTCGCCAGGAATCGGGCGGCGACGGCAGCCTCTTCGGCGTGCGTCGGGGCGGGATCCGGCACGTCCGCGACGGGGGCCGGCTCGGGTTCGGGCTCGGGCTCGGGTTCGGGCTCGGGCTCGGGCTCGGGCTCAGGCTCCGGCTCCGGCTCCGGCTCCGGCTCCGGCTCAGGCTCAGGCTCAGGCTCAGGCTCAGGCTCAGGCTCAGGCTCAGGCTCAGGCTCAGGCTCAGGCTCAGGCTCAGGCTCAGGCTCAGACTCAGACTCATCGTTGATCGTCGCCGATTCGGGCTCGTCGTCGATCGGCTCGTCGTCGATCGGCTCCAGCTCGGCTTCGTGGACGATCTCCTCGGGCGAGACCGTCTCCCCCGCAGGCGCGACGGCCACGGGCTCGTCGATGACGATGGGTCCGATGAAGATGCCGGGAACGTCCTTCGGTGACGGGTCCGCCTTAGCGGGCTCGTCGACCGCCGGAGACGGAGACTTCAGCACGGCCGGTGTCACGGGTGCGGAGACGGCCTTCGGTGCAGGTGCGAGCTGGGGGGCCGCCACGACGGCCAGGTCATCGATGACCAGGTCGCCGACGACCTCTCCGTCGACGACGCCCTCGTCATCGAGATCGTCGTCATCGTCCTTCGGCAACGTCACGCTCACCTGGGCTGTCCCGCCGAGGATGCCGATGACGGCCGTGTCCACGGACGCGGCGTCATCGAGCACCCCCAGCGGGTTCTCTTCAGGGTCTTTGCTGTTCTTCGGGGTCACGATGTCACTCCAAGCCTGCGCGGGCCTCGGGTGCGCACACAGTGCGCGGCCCTCGCCCGCACAAGATTAGTGCGCGGGACGGATGACGACCAAAAGATCTCCGGCATCGACCTGCTGCGTCTCGCCGATCGCGTGACGCTCGATCACTCCGTCGACGGGCGCGGTGATGGCGGCTTCCATCTTCATCGCCTCGATCGATGCGATCGGATCACCCGCCCGGACGGCGGCGCCGACCTCGGCCTTCAGCGTCACGACACCCGAGAAGGGTGCGGCGACCTGACCGGGAACGGAGGTGTCCGCCTTCTCGACCTGGTGCGCTTCCACCGCGACGGATCTGTCGCGCACGAAGACCGGCCGGAGCTGCCCGTTGAGGGTCGTCATCACGGTGCGCATGCCCTTGTCG
The DNA here is from genome assembly GCF_039533965.1 of Microbacterium luteolum. NCBI lineage: Bacteria > Bacillati > Actinomycetota > Actinomycetes > Micrococcales > Microbacteriaceae > Microbacterium > Microbacterium luteolum. Next base: position 55,362 of record NZ_BAAAUN010000001.1, on the reverse strand, counting down.
TCGGCGTCGCCGATGGCCTCGAGCCCGATGAAGAGTTGCACACCGCGATCGATCTCGATGCGGTGCTCCTGGCCCTGCACGAGACCGAAGAGGTAGTCGCTCGTGTCGAGCACGGAGAGGTCGCCGAAGAGCTCGCGCCGTTCGAGGTACTCCTTGGTCGGCGCGGGGAACAGCAGCGCGTTGAGCCGCGCGCGGCGCTCCGCACTGGTTCCCGCGAGCGCCGCCTCGTCGTCCGCAGAGATCTCCGTGAGTCCGAGGCGCACCGAGCGCCCGGCGAGGACCTTCGTGCGGAACGGCTCCGGCCATCCGCCCGGAAGATCGCCGAGTTCACCCGCCATGAATCCGACGACCGAGTCCGGCACGTCGTACTTCTCCGGGTTGGCCTCGAAGTCCGCAGGGTCCGCCTTCACGGCGGCCAGATGCAGGGCGAGGTCGCCGACGACCTTCGATGAAGGCGTCACCTTCGGCACGCGACCGAGAATGCGGTCGGCGGCGGCGTACATGTCCTCGATGAGCTCGAAGTCGTTCGCAAGGCCCAGAGCCTTCGCCTGCTGCCGGAGGTTCGACAGCTGACCGCCGGGAATCTCATGGTGGTAGACGCGCCCCGTGGGTCCGGGAAGCCCCGACTCGAACGGCGCGTACTGCCGGCGGACCGCCTCCCAGTACGGCTCGAGATCGGACACCGCGTCGAGCGCGATGCCGCTGTCGCGATCGGTGTGCGCGAGCGCGGCGACGAGCGACGACAGCGACGGCTGGCTCGTGGTGCCCGACAGCGGTGCCGACGCGGCATCCACGGCATCCACTCCGACGGCACTCGCCGCGAGCAGCGTCGCGAGCTGGCCACCCGGCGTGTCATGCGTGTGCAGGTGCACCGGGAGGTCGAAGCGCTCACGCAGCGCAGCGACGAGCTTCGCCGCGGCCGCAGGCCGCAGGAGCCCCGCCATGTCCTTGATCGCGATGATGTGCGCGCCGGCGGCCACGATCTGGTCGGCGAGCCCGAGGTAGTAGTCGAGCGTGTAGAGGTTCTCGGCCGGGTCGAGCAGGTCTCCGGTGTAGCAGAGTGCCACCTCGGCGACCGCCGTGCCGGTGTTCCGCACCGCCTCGATCGCCGGGCGCATCTGCTCCACGTCGTTGAGGGCGTCGAAGATCCGGAAGATGTCGACACCACTCGCAGCCGCCTCGGCGACGAAAGCCTCGGTGACCGCCGTCGGGTACGGCGTGTAGCCGACCGTGTTGCGTCCGCGGAGCAGCATCTGGATCGCGACATTCGGCAGCGCGGCACGGAGCTTGTCGAGACGCTCCCACGGGTCCTCCCCGAGGAAGCGCAGCGCGACGTCGTAGGTCGCCCCGCCCCACGCCTCGACGGACAGCAGTTCCGGAGTCAGTCTCGCCAGGTACGGAGCCGCCGCGACGAGGTCCTTCGTGCGGACACGCGTGGCCAGCAGAGACTGGTGGGCATCACGGAAGGTGGTGTCGGTGATCGCCAGCGCGGTCTGCTCACGCAGGCTCCGCGCGAAGCCCTCGGGACCGAGCTCGAGCAGGCGCTGACGCGAGCCCGCCACCGGCTCGGCGGAGAGGTCGACGGCAGGGAGCTTCGAGACAGGGTCGACGACGCCGGGGTGCGCGCCGTGGGGCTTGTTGACGGTGACGTCGACCAGCCAGTTCAGCAGCCGCGTGCCGCGGTCCTTCGAGGCGCGACCGCGCAGCAGCTCGGGGCGCTCGTCGATGAAGGAGGTGCTGACGTCTCCGGCGATGAAGGCGTCGTCGTCGAGCAGAGCCTGCAGGAAGGGGATGTTCGTCGAGACGCCGCGGATGCGGAACTCCGCCAGGGCGCGCCGGGCGCGGGCGACCGCAGCCGGGAAGTCGCGACCGCGGCAGGTCAGCTTCGCCAGCATCGAGTCGAAGTGGGGGCTGATCTGCGCTCCCTGATGCACCGTGCCGCCGTCGAGGCGGATGCCGGCGCCGCCGGGCGAGCGGTACGTCGTGATCTTGCCGGTGTCGGGGCGGAAGCCCTGGGTGGGGTCCTCCGTGGTGATGCGGCACTGCAGGGCGGCGCCGCGCAGCTGCAGGTTCTGCTGCTGCAGTCCCAGCTCCGCGAGAGTCTGACCTGCGGCGATCCGCATCTGGCTCTGCACGAGGTCGACGTCGGTGACCTCCTCGGTCACGGTGTGCTCGACCTGGATGCGCGGGTTCATCTCGATGAAGACGACCTCGCCGGTGCGCTCCCCCGCCGTCTCCAGCAGGAATTCCACGGTGCCGGCGTTCTCGTAGCCGATCGAGCGGGCGAACGCGACCGCGTAGCCGTGGAGGGCTGTGCGGATGCCGTCGTCCAGGTTCGGCGCAGGAGCGATCTCGACCACCTTCTGGTGGCGCCGCTGCACCGAGCAGTCGCGTTCGAACAGGTGCACGGTCTCGCCGGTCTTGTCGGCGAGGATCTGCACCTCGATGTGCCGAGGGCGCACCACCGCCTGCTCCAGGAACATCCGCGCGTCGCCGAAGGCGCTGGCCGCCTCACGCATCGCCTCGGCCAGAGCCGGTGCGAGGTCGCCTGCCGTCTCGACGCGGCGCATGCCGCGTCCGCCGCCGCCGGCCACCGCCTTGGCGAAGAGCGGGAAGCCGATGTCCTCGGCCTGGGCGACGAGCGCCTCGACGTCGTCGGACGCCTCGGTCGACCGCAGCACCGGCACGCCGGCCTCGATCGCGTGACGCTTCGCCTCGACCTTGTTGCCCGCCATCTCGAGCACCTTGGCCGGGGGCCCGATGAACACGATGCCGTTGGCCGCGGCCTTCTCCGCGAGTTCCGGGTTCTCCGAGAGGAAGCCGTAGCCCGGGTAGATCGCATCCGCGCCCGCCTCCAGGGCGACGCGGATGATCTCGTCGACGTTCAGGTACGCGCGGACGGGGTGACCGCGTTCGCCGATCTCGTAGGCTTCGTCAGCCTTGAGCCGGTGGACGGATCCGCGGTCCTCATGCGGGAAGACCGCGACGGTGCGCGCCCCCACCTCGTACGCCGCTCGGAAGGCCCGGATCGCGATCTCGCCGCGGTTGGCCACAAGGATCTTCTGGAACATGCACACCTCTGAGAGCTCGATGCACGGCGTTTTCGGCGTGCAGGGGCGGGGCTGAGTGTCCCCTCAGCCTAGGGGAAGGTAACGTGGTCTCCGTGCACGTACTCAGCGTCAGCTCTCTCAAGGGGGGCGTCGGCAAGACGACCGTGACACTCGGGCTGGCCTCAGCGGCTTTCGCACGAGGCGTCCGGACTCTCGTCGTCGACCTCGATCCGCAGTCCGACGTCTCCACCGGGATGGACATCCAGGTCGCCGGGCGACTCAACATCGCCGATGTCCTGGCGAACCCGAAGGAGAAGGTCGTCCGTCAGGCGATCACCTCCAGCGGTTGGGCGAAGGTGCACCCCGGCACGATCGACGTGCTCATCGGAAGCCCTTCCGCCATCAACTTCGACGGGCCGCACCCGAGCGTCCGCGACGTCTGGAAGCTCGAAGAGGCCCTCGCCTCCGTCGAGGCGGACTACGACCTCGTGCTCATCGACTGCGCGCCGTCGCTGAACGCCCTCACGCGCACGGCGTGGGCCGCCAGCGACCGCGTCATGGTGGTCACCGAGCCCGGCCTGTTCTCGGTCGCCGCCGCGGACCGCGCCCTCCGCGCGATCGAGGAGATCCGCCGCGGCCTCTCCCCCCGGCTCCAGCCGCTCGGCATCGTCGTGAACCGTGTGCGCCCGCAGTCCATCGAGCACCAGTTCCGCATCAAGGAGCTCCGCGACATGTTCGGCCCGCTCGTGCTCGCCCCCCAGCTGCCGGAGCGCACGTCGCTGCAGCAGGCACAGGGTGCGGCGAAGCCCCTGCACATCTGGCCCGGAGACTCGGCGCAGGAGCTCGCCGCCGACTTCGATCAGCTGCTCGACCGGATCATCCGCACCGGACGCATCGCACTTCCTGAGAACGTCTGACCCTCCGCCGCCGCGTTCATCACGGCCGTGAGCGACGCGGTGAGCACGGAACGATCCTTCCCCGCGACCCATCCACTGCGCTGACCGGCGCGATACTCGATCAGCGTGATCGCCTCGCTGTCCGGCCCGACACCGGTGCTCGTCTGATGGAAGCTCAGGATGTCGACCACGAATCCGATGCGGGCGAGTGCGGCGGTGAGCGCTTCGACAGGTCCGACGCCGTCATGCCTGGTCGTGCTCTGGCCGCCGTTCGAGCGGATGGTGATCGACGTTCCCTGCGCCGTCGTGTCGTATTCGACGAGGTCGACGGCAGACGGAGCCGGTGCAGCGAGGTAGGCGGCGTGGAAGATGTCCCAGAGCTCGACGGCGGTGACCTCGCTGCCGGTCTCATCCGTGTACAACTGGACGTGGCGGGCGAAGTCGATCTGCAGGCGTCGGGGCAGCTCGATGCCGTACTCGGTCTCCAGCAGGTAGGCCATGCCGCCCTTTCCCGACTGGGAGTTGACACGGATGACGGCGTCATAACTGCGTCCGATGTCAGCGGGGTCGATCGGCAGATACGGCACCTTCCACTCGATCTCCTGCTCCGGCCGGTCTTCCGCAGCGGCGCGTGAGCGGTGCTCGGCGAAGCCCTTCTTGATCGCGTCCTGATGCGTGCCGGAGAAGGCCGTGTGCACGAGGTCGCCGACGTAGGGATGGCGTGGAGGGACCTCGATGCGGTTGCAGTGTTCCACGGTGCGGCGGATCTCGTCGATGTCGGAGAAGTCGATCATCGGGTCGATGCCCTGGGCGTGCACGTTCAACGCGAGGGTGGCGAGATCGACGTTTCCGGTGCGCTCCCCGTTGCCGAAGATGCAGCCCTCGACGCGCTGTGCACCGGCGAGTACGGCGAGCTCGGCGCAGGCGATGCCGGTCCCGCGGTCGTTGTGCGGGTGCACGGAGAGGATCACGGCGTCGCGGCGGGCGAGGTTCTTGTGCATGTACTCGATCTGATCGGCGTACACGTTCGGCGTGGCGATCTCGACGGTGGCCGGCAGATTGAGGATGACCGGCCGCTCCGGGGTCGCATCCCACAGCTCGGTCATGGCGTCGCAGACCTCGAGGGCGAAGTCGGGCTCGGTGAGGTTGAACACCTCCGGACTGAACTCGAACCGCACGTTCGGCAGGTGTCCGGCGAACTCGAGCACGTCGCGACCCCCGGCGAGGATCAGCTCCTTCAGGCCCTCTCGGTCCTGGCCGAGGACGACGTCCCGCCACATCGGCGCGGTAGCGGTGTACATGTGGATCACGACCGGGTTGCGGATACCGCGGATGGACTCCACCGTGCGCTGGATCAGGTCGCGCCGGGCCGGGGTGAAGACGACGATCGTCACATCCTGGGGTGCGATGTCCGTGTCGGCGACCAGACGGACGAAGTCGTAGTCCGTCTGCGAGGCGGACGGGTAGCCGACCTCGATCTCCTTGTAGCCCATGGCGACCATCAGCTCGAAGAAGCGCTGCTTCCGGGCCGCGTCCATCGGTTCCGCCAGGGCTTGATTCCCGTCACGCAGATCCACCGGCACCCACAGCGGCGCGTGCGTCAGCCGGTTGCTCGGCCAGTCGCGGGCGGTGAGCGGGACCTCGACACGCGAGTACACATCCCGGTAGCGATGCGAGGGCATCTGCGAGTGCCGCTGCGGATTCCACGCCGGCGCATTCGCCGGGATCGGGCCGACGGGCGTGGAGAGGGTCGAGAAGCTGCTGCTGGTCATGGTGCGGTTCCTGTCCGGATCGTTCATCTTCGATCGACCGGCACGCGTATCGGCTCCACGTCGGGGAGCCGGTCTGGCTAGGCCCCGCCGTGGCGGCGAAGAAGAAGGAACCAGCAGGTGAGCATGCGTCGAACCTACCACAACTCCTCAGACAAGCAGAGCAGTCCAAGAGATGCCAGAATGACCGTATGACGACCGTGCGCCGCGAATCCCTCGCCGAGCAGGCCGCCGAGCTCCTCCTCACCCGCATCCGGGAGAGGGAGTGGGAGATCGGTGGGAAGCTGCCCGGTGAGACGACGCTCGCGCCGCAGCTCGGCATCGGCCGCTCCACGGCGCGGGAGGCGATCCGCATCCTCGCGGGTCGCGGCGTCCTCACCACCCGCCAAGGGGCCGGCGTCTTCGTCACCGCCACCGACGTCCCCGCGACCTGGGATGCCGTGCTTCAGCGTGCGGACATCGTCGCCGTCATCGAGGCGCGGACGGCGATCGAAGTCGAAGCCGCCGCCCTCGCCGCCGGACGCCGCACCTCAGCGGAGCTCCAAGCCCTCCGCAGAGCGCTGGGCGAACGAGAGCGACGCCGCGCGGACATCGACGATCACGTCGAGAGCGACCTCGCCTTTCACCGTGGCATCGTCGTCGCCGCGCAGAGTCCGGTGCTGCTCGAGCTGTTCGACGGCTTCGCGCCGCGCAGCCGGCAGGCGATGACCGACATGCTGCGGCTCCGCGGCCACCACGGCGACGAAGCCGACCATGACACCCACGAGCGCATCTACGAGGCGATCGCCTCGCGCGATGCCGAAGCGGCGGCCGCTCTCACTCGAGCGCACCTGGACGTGCTCAGGGGAAAGCTCAGCTGAAGCCGGCGCGAGTCCGGGGAGGGCGAACGGGTCGCGGGGCCCAGGCCTGTCGAAAGATCAGGCGGAGCGCTTCGAGCGACGTGCCGAGAGCTCGTCGACGGGATCCGGTGCCGTCGGGTCGAATGCGACGAGCGTCGACTCCACCTCGCGGAGTACCTTCCCGACGGCGATGCCGAACACGCCCTGGCCGCGGCTGACGAGGTCGATGACCTCGTCGTTCGACGTGCACAGGTAGACGGAGGCGCCGTCGCTCATGAGCGTGGTGCCGGCGAGATCGCGGATGCCGGCGCGGCGCAGCTCTTCGACCGCGGTGCGGATCTGCTGCAGCGAGATGCCGGTGTCGAGCAGGCTCTTGACGAGCTTCAGCACGAGGATGTCGCGGAACCCGTAGAGGCGCTGCGAACCGGAGCCGCTCGCGCCGCGGACGGTGGGCTCGACCAGCTCGGTGCGTGCCCAGTAGTCCAGCTGACGGTAGGTGATGCCGGCGGCACGAGCGGCGACGGCACCGCGGTAGCCGACCTCATCGTCCATGGCCGGGAGACCGTCCGTGAAGAGGAGTTCGGGTACGAACCGCGGGTCGCCTGTGAGCTCATCCGCATTCATCTGAAATCCTCCCTGGAACGGTTATCTCCACGGTAGAGCAGTGCTCGGGCACCGGCAATGACATCCGTGGGACGTCGAAGGTGTGTCGCAATCAGTTCGTTACGAAAGCACACGCGACAGGGCGTCCTTGACGAAGAGCGAGCGCACTTCGTCGATCTTGGCCGCCAGCTCGGGAGCGAGTTCGCTGGCCTTCGCGCGCGACGCGGCATCCGTCCGTCGCAGCAGCGACGACATCGCCGACTCGATGAGAGCGACCTCGCGCTCCGCCCCCTGGCGGAGGGAGCGCAGATGCCGGGGCTCGATGCCGTGGCGATCGAGCGCGACGAGTCCGCGCAGAAGCGTCACCGTCGCCTCGGGGTAGTTCTCCTGCGCGGTGATGACGCCGGTGCTGATCGCGTCGTTCAGCAGCTGGGGTCCTGCCCCTGCCGCCGCGAGGAGCTCGGCCCGACGGTAACGACGGGGCGTCGGCGTGATCGAGGGAGGCGGCGCGAGCGAGGTCTCCCCCGCGCTGCTGTCCAGCTGTTCCCGGATCACGCTCAGCGGCAGGTAGTGATCCCGCTGCAGGGTGAGTCCGAGACGGAGACGCTCGATGTCCGCTGTCGAGAACTTGCGATACCCGGACTCGGTGCGCGAAGGGCTGACGATGCCCTGCACCTCGAGGAACCGCAGCTTGCTGGAGGTCAGATCGGGGAACTCCGGAGTGAGACGCGCGAGCACCTGACCGATACTCAGCAGGCCCGCGGACGCAGAGCGTTCGCGGGCGGGAGTCGCCGCCATCAGGCGTTCGCCGCCTGGCGGTCGTGGGGTGAGGCGAAGAAGTTCAGTCGGAACTTGCCGACACGCAGCTCAGAACCGTCGACCAGCGCACTGCGGTCGACGCGCTCGCCGTTCACGTAGGTTCCGTTGAGGGAGCGCTGGTCGATGATCTCGAACGTCGTGCCGGTGCGGGTGATCTCCGCATGACGGCGCGAGACGGTCACGTCGTCGAAGAAGATGTCCGCCTCGGGGTGGCGTCCGACGGTGGTCACGTCGGTGTCGAGGAGGTATCGGGCACCGGCGAGGGCGCCCGAGCGGACCAGCAGAATGGCCGATCCCGACGGCAGCGCCGCGATCGCGGTCTGCTCGACGTCGGTGAGCTCCACGCCGAACGGCACGAACGACAGGTCCGAATCGTGTCCGAACGTCTGCGTCACGTCGTGTTTCTGCTCACCAGAGCGGTGGATCGCGGCTTCTCCGGCCGGTCGGCTGTCGCTGTCAGTCACTGTGCCCTCCTAGGCTGTCCAGACTAACGGATGCCGAGGGGCTCGCGGGAGGCCGCGTGCATACTCAGCCGTCACATACCGGGTCTCCATAGGGTGGACCTGTGAAGACCCACGCCCTGCGCCTCTCCGTCGTCCCCGTCGCCCTGGCCGCGACGCTTCTCGCCGCGTTCCTCGTGCTCGCCTCCCCGCTCTCGGCATCCGCGCACGACGCGCTCGTGTCGTCGGACCCGGCAGCCGACAGCCAGATCGAGACGCTCCCCGCCGAGCTGACGCTCACCTTCAGCGCCAAGCTGATCGACGGCGAGGGCGCCACCGAGGTCGTCGTCACGGACTCCGCGGGCAACGCGGTCACGGACGGGCCCGCCACCGTCGATGGCGCCGTCGTCACGCAGCCGCTCGTGTCGGCCGCCCCCGCCGGCGAGTACCACGTGATCTGGAAGGTCGTCTCGAGCGACGGGCATCCGACCTCCGACGAGTACTACTTCACCGTGACCACCGGCTCGGAGGTCACCCCCTCCGAGCAGCCCAGCGCCGCGCCGACCAGCGCAGCACCCAGCGACGAGGCGTCCGCGACGCCGGAGGCGACGGCCACCCAGGCCCCCGATGCGGACGGCGGATCCGGCGCCACCGCATGGATCTTCGCCCTGTCGATCGGCGGCATCCTGGTGATCGCGGTGCTGATGGTCTGGTACTGGCTTCGCAGCCGCCGCGGCGGTGCCGAGCCGGGCGCCGAGCCCGGTTCCGGGCCCTCGTCGGAGCGATAGGCTTAACCCATGCCCCATTACGATGTCGTCATCCTCGGTGCCGGTCCTGGTGGATACGTCGCCGCTGTCCGCAGTGCACAGCTCGGCCTCTCCACGGCCATCATCGAAGAGAAGTACTGGGGCGGTGTCTGCCTCAACGTGGGCTGCATCCCCTCCAAGGCGCTTCTCAAGAACGCGGAGCTCGCGCACACGCTGAACCACAAGGCCGACTTCTTCGGCATCTCGGGTGAGTTCACGATCGACTACGGCAAGGCGTTCGACCGCAGCCGCGTCGTCGCCGACGGCCGCGTCAAGGGCATCCACTTCCTGATGAAGAAGAACAAGGTGACCGAGTACGACGGCCGCGGCACCTTCACGGGCCCGAAGGCGATCTCGGTCGCCAAGGCCGACGGCTCCACCGAAGAGGTCACCTTCGACAACGCCATCATCGCCACCGGCTCGCGCGTCCGGCTGCTCCCGGGCGTCGAGCTCAGCGACAACGTCGTGACGTACGAAGAGCAGATCATGAGCCGTGAGCTGCCGAAGTCGATCGTCATCGTTGGCGCCGGCGCGATCGGCATGGAGTTCGCCTACGTCATGACGAACTACGGCGTGAAGGTCACCATCATCGAGTTCCTCGACCGTGCCCTCCCCAATGAGGACGCCGACGTGTCGAAGGAGATCACGAAGCAGTACAAGAACTACGGCGTCGACATCCTCACCTCGACCAAGGTCGAGACGGTCGTCGACAACGGCTCCTCCGTCACCGTGACCTACACGGCCAAGGACGGCCAGCAGTCGTCGATCGAGGCCGACAAGGTGCTCATGTCGGTCGGCTTCGCCCCGAACACCGAGGGCTTCGGCCTCGACGCGACCGGCGTGAAGCTCACCGAGCGCGGCGCGATCGACATCGACGACCACATGCGCACGAACGTCGAGGGCATCTACGCGATCGGCGACGTGACCGCCAAGCTGCAGCTCGCCCACGTGGCGGAGGCGCAGGGCGTCGTCGCGGCCGAGACCATCGGCAAGGCCGAGACCATGACGCTCGGCGACTACCGCATGATGCCGCGCGCGACGTTCTGCTCCCCCCAGGTCGCCTCGTTCGGCCTCACCGAGCAGCAGGCGAAGGACGAGGGGCGCGACATCAAGGTCGTCAGCTTCCCGTTCATGGCCAACGGCAAGGCGCACGGCCTCGGCGAGCCGGTCGGCTTCGTCAAGCTCATCGCCGACGCCGAGCACCTCGAGCTCATCGGCGCGCACATGATCGGCCCGGACGTCGCCGAGCTTCTGCCCGAGCTGACCCTCGCGCAGAAGTGGGACCTCACCGCGCTCGAGCTGGCCCGCAACGTGCACACCCACCCGACGCTGTCGGAGGCGCTGCAGGAGGGCTTCCACGGCCTCGCAGGGCACATGATCAACTTCTGACGCGAAGCGTCAAGGTTGAGCGAGCGAAGCGAGTCGAAACCCTGACGCAACGCACGAAGGCCCCGGTCCCTCTCGAGGGTGCCGGGGCCTTCGTGCGTCAGAGGTCGTACGTCAGAGACCCCGCATCGTGATGAGCCCGGCGGACCACCGGCGCAGCGGCCGTGTCCCCATCGTCCGGATGACGAGCTCCCGCGGAACCGCGACACCGATCGGCGCCGGAGCTCCCATCGACATATAGAAGGCGGACCGGCGCTGGACGATGCGCGTCCCTCGACGCAGGTCGCGGTCGTACCCCGTGAGGTCCGGCATCCGCCCGGGCAGCGATCGCGCGAGCTCCCGCGCCAACCGCACGGCATCCGTCCAGCCCAGATTCATCCCCTGACCGCCGATCGGACTGATCTCGTGCGCCGCGTCGCCGAGGAGGACCACGCGTCCCTGCGAGGTGCGCCGAGCGACATGCTGCGCGGCTTCGAAGACGGTCGGCCGTGCGTCATCCGCGAGTTCCAAGCGGATGCCGGTCCGGGCCTCGACCGCGCTGCGGAAGGCGTCCGGGGTGCCGAGCTGCTCCCCTGCTCCCTGGCGCGCCACCCACCGGCGCCCTCCCCCCGGCAGCGGGAAGGATTCGACGAGGCCAGACGGCTCGCAGTGCAGCACGGCGCGGGCATCCGTCTCCGCATCGGCGACGTCGACCATCGCGTAGGTCGCGCGCCCGCTCCGACGGCTCCACCCGAGTCCGAGACCCTCGCGCACGCGGCTCCGCACTCCGTCGGCCACCACGACGCAGCGGGCGGTCAGCTCGCGGGCCCCGTCCGGGGCATCGACCGCGACGCGCACGACCTCCCCCGCCGGATCGACCGCGCGTACGGCCCATCCGGAGCGCAGCGCATCCGGCGCGAGCGCCCGCAGTCGTGCTCTCAGCAGCGCGTCGGTACGCGGCTGCGGGAGGATCAGAACGGGCCGCTCGGGCGGGAAGGCGAGCGACGCCAGGGTCCGCCGACGGCTGCGCACCTCTCCCCCGTCGAGGCGCAGCGCCTCGGCCCGGACCTCGGCGCCGAGACCGGCAGCCTCCAGCGCGTCGAGCCCCGGCCGATGGATGCCGATCGCACGGGTGCGCGTGTCGGCATCCGCGCGACGCTCGCAGACGACCACCCGCAGTCCGTCCTGCGTCAGCAGGCACGCCAGCAGCAGACCCACCGGGCCCGCGCCGACGATGAGCACGTCATGGTCGGGCACGGTCGTCCTCCCACCGCACCTCCAGTCGGGACGGCACACCCCCGCGGACCCGCCAGCCCCGCGGGACGATCGCCCGGAGCTCCGCGACCGTGTGGGACCGGCGGATGCTGAGGAGCCCGTCCACGCGGATGAAGGAGTCGGCCAGGAGGTTCCGGGAGAGCGGCCAGGTGGCCGCCGCGAAGAGCGCATAGGCGGTGCGGCCGCGGGCGATGTCGTGATGCGCGGCCAGCCCACCGGGGGCGAGAAGCCGCCGGGAGTCCTCGAGCACGGTCTGCAGCTCCGCATCGTCGAGATGGTGCAGCACATGGTTGGAGAGCACGACGTCGAACGTCTCCCCCGCGTCGACGAGCTCGGTCGACAGCGCCCTTCGGTAGCGCACCCCCGCACCGCGATCGTGCGCGGAAGCCCACCGGATGGCGCGCTCATCCGTGTCGAGAGCCGTGATCTCCGCCTCGAGCCCGTCGCGGCGCAGCCGTCCGGCGAGGAACCGGCACAGGTCGCCGCCACCGGCGCCGATGTCGAGGATCCGCAACGGCGCACCGACGGCCCTCGGACGGATGTCACGGCGATAGAGCAGACCGGGGCGCGAGACCACGGCGTTCACGAAGCCGAATCGCCCGTAGGTGCGCGCCAGCATCCGCTCGTCCGCCCGCGGATCGTCCATCAGCTCCCGGATGCCGACGTCTCGAGCCGAGAGTCCCGAGCTCATGAGTCCGCGGAGGCCGTGACGGTCATCAGGGCGCTCTCGGCCGTCAGCCCCGGCCCGAACGCCATCGCCGAGACGCGATCGCCGGCCTGGGCGCCCTCCTCCTCGAGGATGCGCTTGAGCACGAACAGCACGGTCGCGCTGGACATGTTGCCGTTCTTCCGCAGGACCTCCCTGGCGGGGTGCAGCTGCGCGTCGCTGAGGTGCAGCTTCTCCTGGACGCGATCCAGGATGCTGCGCCCGCCCGGATGGATCGCCCAGTGCGCGACCTCCCGGCCGACCGCATCGTCGTCGAACGCGGCGACCAGGTCATCCTCCGGCGCGTACAGCGGACGCAGCGCGCCGATGATCGTCTCGCCGATGATCTGCGGCACGGTCGTGGCCAGGATCATCTCGAACCCGGTGTCGCCGATCGTCCAGGCCATCGCCTTCTCGCCCTCCGGCGCGATCGCGGTGTGGAAGCGGTCCAGGCGCAGGCCGGTGACCGCCGACGGGAGATCCCGCGCCGTCACGATCCCCGCCGCCGCGCCGTCGGCGAACAACGAGGACGCGACGATCGTGTCCGGGTCCTCGGAGGACCGCAGATGCAGGGTGCACAGCTCGACGCTGACCACCAGGACGACGGCGTTCTCGTCCGCGAGGCAGAACTGACTCGCGGCACGGAGCGCCGGCATCGACGCGTAGCAGCCCATGAAGCCGAGGTGGTAGCGCTGCACGCTGTCGGACAGACCGAGCGCCCGCACGATCTCGTACTCCGGGCCGGGGGCGTGGAACCCGGTGCAGGAGACGGTGATGACATGCGTCACATCGGCGGCCTCGAGGTCGGGGTCGGCGTCGAGCGCATGACGGGCGACGTCGACGAAGAGCCGTGCCGCCTCGCGCGTGTAGACCTCGTTGCGCGCCTTCGTCCCCGGCGCGAGGAGCGCTCCCGACCGGCGGTCGAAGAAGACCGGATCCGCCACGTCGGAGTCGAGCGACAGCTCGTCGATCACGGTGTGGCGGGTGTCGATGCCCGACACGTTGAACGAGGTCGACACGATCCGCTGCGCCAGTCGCCCGAGATCGGGCTGCGCGGCGAAGACGTCGCGCACCTCGTCCTGGTGGAGGACGGTGTCGGGGACGATCGTCTGCAGCGATCGAAGCACAGGCGGTCGGCTCATGTTGTCACTCAAGCACGCGCCGAGCTCGCCCGGGAAGGGGTTGCGTACGGCAACGACATCGGGCTAGAACCCCAGCGCGCGGGCGAGCTTGGATCCGGATGCGGAATGACGGCCTCCGGCGGCGCGCACTGCCCGCTCGACGGCGGCGAAGAACGCCTCTCGTCCGGCCACGTCGGTCGGGGCTGCGGGTCCGAGCTCCATCTCCCACTCCCGCCATTCGCGCTGCACTCCTCCGCGGAGGTCGGTGGCGCGGACCCGATCGTCGACGAACTCCGCCACGACCCCGTCGGGGCCGGTGAGCAGATACGCGGTGCGGTCGTTCTCGATCCGGGCGAGCGGTGCGAGGGGCTCGGTGGTCCAGGCCGAGACGGTCGCGGCGACGGCGTCGGGAAGCCCGTCGCCCTCTCCGAGCGGCCAGCCGAGCTCGAGTCGTCCGTCGCCCTGCCTCGGCCCCTTCACGTGCCAGCCCTCGTCCGGGCCGCCGGTGCGGCGGCGGAGTGCGACTCCGGAGCGCGCGAGGGCGCCGTCTGCGGTGTCGAAGTACCGGGCGTCCAGCGCCCGCTCCTCACCCGCCGTGACGGCGTCGACGCCGGGGATGTCCTCCCAGCCGGGCAGCGGCGTGTCGATGTCGACGTCGTACTTTCGCTCGACCTCGACCGTGCGAGACGGCTCAGTCGTCATCGTTGAGGGTGAGATCCTCGAGGGCTTCGTCGAACCAGTAGTCGATCTCGGTGGGACCGTCCTCGGGTCCCGTGTTCTGCGGCTCGCCGCGGCGGTTGTACACCACCTGCGTCTCGCTGTAGGGGACGATCAGCTTGTCGTCCGCGTCGCCGAGGGGGATGATCTGCCCGTCGAGCGGGCCGCCGTGAAGTCGTGCGAGTGCCATGACCTCAGAGTAGACCCTTCATCCGACGAGGATGCCGAGGAGCGCGCCCGCGATCATCCACGGTCCGAACGCGATGCGGGTGGCGCCGTCCGCCCGGCGCAAGAGCATCAGGGCGAGGGCGAAGAGGGAGCCCAGCACGAAGGCGGAGGCCGCGCCGATCGCGAGCTGCTGCCAGCCGTGCCATCCCAGGACGAGTCCGATGACCGCGGCGAGCTTGACGTCGCCTCCGCCCATCCCCGAGCGGCTGATCAACCGCAGCAGGGCGTAGAACCCGGCGAGGACGAGCAGACCGAGGAGAGCGCGGATCATCGGAGCGCTCTGCGCCGAGACCACGGCGTCGATCACGACGAGGAGGATCAGCGACGCGAGGGTCGGCAGCACGATCCGATTCGGCAGCCGATGCGTGCGGATGTCGATCACGGTCAGCCATCCGCCGATGCCCAGCAGCGCGCCGTGCACGAGGGCGACGAGCGCGAGCCGAGGGTCCATCCCGGCAGGGTAGGAGATCGGCGGATGCCGTGCCGACGGGGTGTGGATAACCGTCGCACCGCGATCGATTCCGGATGTCCGATGTACGAACTAGCGTCATCAGTGCCACTTGCTTTATTCGTACATATCTTCGAGGATGGATGCATGGGGATCGGGCTCGATGCGGTGACCGCGCTCTCTCCGACCAGCGATTCTCGCGCCGGAGAGGTGCTGCGACTGCGCCGCGAGATCAGCAGGATGCAGCGGCGGCGCAGCGAGCACGCGCTGCTCCCGCTCGACCCCTCGCTCGCCGCCCTGCTGCCGGAAGAGGGGCTGCAGACCGGCACCGCCTACAGCGTCTCCCCCTCACCGAGCCTCGTGCTCGCCCTGCTCAGTGCAGCCTCCAGGAAGGGGCACTGGTGCGCGGTGGTCGGCATGCCGACACTCGGCGTCGAGGCCGCCGCCGCCTTCGGCATCGACCTGACCCGGTTGATCCTGGTCCCCGAACCCGGCGAGCGCTGGCTCGCGGCGACCTCCGCACTGGCCGAGGTCGTCCCCCTGATCGTGGTGAACCCGCAGTCGCGGGCACGAGACGCCGACGTCTCGCGCCTCAGCGCACGGCTCCGTGATCGCGGATGCACACTCCTGGTCACGGAATCCCCCGCCGTGGAGCGATGGCCGCAGAGCGAGGGGTCGATCCGCCTCCACGACCCGCACTGGCACGGTCTCGGTGCGGGTTGGGGGCTGCTCTCCGACTGCACCGTGACGGTGACGGCCACGACCCGGCACAGTCCCCGACCCTCGAGCGTGCGCGTGCAGCTGCCCGACGGACATGGTGCCGTCGAGGCGGCCGCGGCAGAGCTCACCGCGCTGCCGTCGCTCGCCGCCGAGACGGCCTCCGGCAGATCCGCGGTCGACGACACGGCTCCGACCGAGCTCCTGCACTGGGCGGAGGCCGGATGAACACCCCGCTCCGCGTCCTCGTGCTGTGGTTCCCGGACTGGCCGCTGCGCGCCGCTCTGGGCGGTCCGCCTCCCCATCCGCCCACCGCGCTGGTGCAGGCGAACACGATCGTCGCCTGCACGGCCTCGGCCAGGGAGCACGGCGTGCGCACCGGTCAGCGCCGCCGCGTCGCGCAGGGGCATCTCTCCTCGCTGCGGGTGCTTCCGCACGACCCGGCGCGGGACGAGCGCGCCTTCCTCCCGGTGCTGCAGCTCATCGAGAAGCATGCGCCGGGCGTCGCCCTGCTGCGTCCTGGCCTCGCGATCCTCCGCGCCAGGGGCATCTCCCGCTATCACGGCGGAGAGGCCGAAGCGGCCGGAGCCCTCGCCGCCGTGCTCGCGGAAGCGGGTCTGCCCGAGGTGCGCATCGGCGTCGCCGACGGTCCCTTCACCGCCGAGATCGCCGCACGGGGCCGCGACGCCTGCACCGTCGTCCCGCCGGGGCGGTCGCAGGAGTTCCTCGCGCCCTACCCCGTGCAGGTGCTGCGGGACGAGCAGATCGCCGGCCTCCTCGTCCGCCTCGGCGTGCGCACTCTCGGCGAGTTCACCGCGCTCGCCCCGCTCGATGTGCGCGACCGCTTCGGCGAGCACGGCGCGCGCCTGCATGCGCTCGCCGCCGGCGCCGATTCCCGGCCGCTGACGCCTCGCCCTCCCGACCCCGAGCTGGTGCGGAGCATCGAGTTCGAGTCCCCGCTGGGCGGAACGGATCAGGTGGCCTTCGCCGTGCGGCAGACGGCGGATGCCGTGCTCCTCGCCCTCGGAGACGCCTCGGTCGTCTGCACCGAGGTGCGGATCGACATGACGGACGACAACGGGACGGTCTTCTCCCGCACGTGGCTGCATCCGACCTGCTTCGACGCCTCCGACCTGGTCGACCGCGTGCGCTGGCAGCTGGAGGCGCTGGCCGCGCAGTCGGCGAAGGAGCCCGTCGACGAGGCGCGGGCGTTCGGCGGCATCCTGGCGGTGCGCATCGTCCCGGTCGCCGTCGACGACGCCGCCCACCATCAGCCCGGACTCTTCGGCTCCGGCACCGATGAGCGGCTGCATCACGCGGTCTCCCGCGTGCAGACCATGCTGGGGCATCAGGGCGTGGTCACCGCCGCGCTCGCCGGAGGCCGCTGGCTCGCCGATCGTCAGGTGCTCACCCCGTGGGGCGAGCGCGCCGTCGCCCCTCGCGATCCCGGCTCCCCGTGGCCCGGAAGCCTGCCCGACCCGCTCCCCGCCGAGGTCTTCCTGCCGCCGCGCCCCATCGGGGTGCTCGCCGCCGACGGCGCCGCGATCAGCGTCGACGACCGGGGCGCTCTCTCCCAGGAGCCCGCCCGCATCGACGGCGTCGCCGTGCAGGCCTGGGCCGGCCCCTGGCCCGTGCACGAGCGCCGCTGGACATCCGATGGAGGCAGACGAGGGCACCGGCTCCAGATCGTCGACGATCACGACCACGCCTGGCTCGTCTTCCGCACCGGCGAGCGCTGGTGGGTCGAGGGGAGGTATCGCTGATGGGCTGGCACAATCCCCCGCAGACCTGGAGCGAGCTCGAGCGCACCCTCAGCGGAGAGGAGCCGGCCCCGCGGCAGGGGGTCGAGCCGCCCGCCACACGACCCGACCCCGGACCGGTGAGCCGACGACGGCAGCGCACACCGCTCACCGGCATATCCCGGCCGGCCGATGCGGTGCCCTACGCCGAGCTGCACGTGCACTCCTCGTACTCGTTCCTCGACGGCGCCTCCGCCCCGGAGGATCTCCTCGCCGAGGCCGAGCGCCTCGGGCTCACGGCCCTCGCCCTCACCGACCACGACGGCTTCTACGGCGCCGCACGGTTCGCCGACCAGGCCGAGCTCATGAAGTCGCCGCTGCAGACGGTGTACGGCGCCGAGCTGTCCCTCGATCTCCCCGCTCCGCAGCGGGGCAGCCCCGATCCCGCTGGTGAGCATCTGCTGGTCCTCGCGCGCGGGATGGAGGGCTATCACCGCCTCTCCGGCGCGATCACCGCCGCCCAGCTGCGCGGGGGCGAGAAGGGGCGCCCGGTCTACGACATCGACGAGCTCGCGGCGAGCGCGGGTGGGCAGTGGACGATCCTGACCGGATGCCGCAAGGGCGCGGTGCGTCGGGGACTCGAGGTCGGCGATGCCGCGACCCCGCTCCGGAGCCTCGTCGATCTGTTCGGCGCCGACCACGTCGCCGTCGAGCTCTTCGACCACGGGGATCCGCAGGACACCCGTCGCAACGACGCCCTCGCCGAACTCGCCCGGCGGATGCGGCTGCCCGTGGTGGCGACCAACAACGTGCACTACGCCGGTCCTGCCCAGGCCCCGCTCGCCGAGGCGGTGGCCGCTGTCCGTGCGGTCCGCAGCATGGACGAGCTCGACGGATGGCTGCCCGCGCACGGCGGCGCGCACCTGCGCAGCGGAGCGGAGATGTCGGCGCGCTTCCAGCGCTACCCCGGCGCGATCTCGTACGGCCTCGAGCTGGCAGCGGCATCCGCGTTCCCGCTGCGACTCGCGCGACCGGCGCTGCCGAAGCAGAAGGTGCCGGAGGGGCACACGCCGATGAGCTGGCTGCGGCATCTGGTGTGGGAGGCCGTGCCGTCGAAGTATCCCCGACTGAAAGACGAGGAGCATCGCCGGATCGAGCGGGAGCTCGACGTCATCGAGGAGAAGGACTTCCCCGGCTACTTCCTCATCGTGCACGGCATCGTCGCCGAAGCACGGCGGCGCGGCATCCTCTGCCAGGGACGAGGGTCCGCTGCGGCGAGCGCGGTCTGCTACCTGCTGGGCATCACCGCCGTCGACCCCATCCTCTACGGCCTCCCCTTCGAGCGGTTCCTCGCCACCACCCGGACAGAGGAGCCCGACATCGACGTGGACTTCGACTCCCGCCGCCGGGAGGAGATCATCCAGTGGGTGTACGGAGAGTACGGCAGGGAGCGCGCGGCCCAGGTCGCGAACGTCATCCAGTACCGTCCGAAGAACGCGGTGCGCGACATGGCAAGGGCGCTCGGGCATTCACCGGGGCAGCAGGATGCCTGGTCGCGGCAGGTCGACGGCTGGGGCACGGGCCTGGAGCCGTCGGAGGGTCACGACATCCCCGAGAACGTGCTCGCCTACGCGGGCGAGCTGCTGAAGGCGCCGCGCCACCTGGGCATCCACTCGGGCGGCATGGTGCTCACGGCGCGACCCGTCGGCGAGGTCGTTCCTGTCGAGCATGCCCGCATGGAGAACCGCACGGTGATCCAGTGGGACAAGGATGACGCCGCCTTCATGGGACTGGTGAAGTTCGATCTGCTGGGCCTCGGGATGCTCGCCGCGCTCCAGCACTGCTTCGACATGATCCTCGAGGCCACCGGTGAGCGGTGGACGCTGGAGACCCTCCCCAAGGAGGAGCCAGCGGTCTACGACATGCTGTGCCGAGCGGACTCGATCGGGGTCTTCCAGGTCGAGTCGCGCGCGCAGATCGGGCTGCTCCCCCGCCTGCAGCCGCGGAGCTTCTACGACCTCACCATCCAGATCGCTCTCATCCGCCCCGGCCCCATCCAGGGCGGGGCCGTGCATCCGTTCGTCCGGCGCAAGATGGCCAAGGACCGCCTCGACGAGGAGAACCGGGAGCGGATCGCCCGCGGCGAGGAGCCGGTGGACTTCCCCATCCCCTACCCGCACAGCGATCTCGAACCGATCCTGAAGCGCACACTGGGGATCCCCATCTTCCAGGAGCAGCTCATCCAGATGGCCACGGCGGTCGGCGACTGCACCGCAGACGAGGCCGACCTGCTGCGTCGGGCCATGGGCTCGAAGCGGGGCCTGGAGAAGATCGAGAGAGTGCGCGAGAAGCTCTACGCGGGAATGGCCAGGCGCGGGCTCGACCTCGACGCCTCCGATCGCATCTATGCGCAGATCCAGGCGTTCTCGAACTTCGGTTTCGCGGAGTCGCATTCGCTGTCGTTCGCGCTGCTCGTCTATGCCAGCTCCTGGTTGAAGCTGCACTATCCCGCCGCGTTCCTCGCCGGGCTCCTGCGCTCGCAGCCGATGGGCTTCTACTCCGGGGCGACACTGACCGCCGATGCGCGACGGCACGGGGTGGAGGTCCGCCGCCCCGATCTGCATGCCTCGGGCGCGACGGAGACGCTGGAGCCGCTCGCCGAGCCCACCGGGCGGCCGACCGGCAGGGACGACTGCCTCGACACTCCGCAGCCTCCGACGCTCCGCTTCGACCGAGACGCCCCCGACGAGTCGGCCTCCCATCGCCGGGACGGCGGGCACGCGGTGCGACTGGGGCTCAGCGGCATCCGCGGGATCGGCGTGCCCCTGGCCGAGAAGATCGTCGCCGAGCGCGAGGCCAACGGCCTCTACCGCGACCTGCACGACCTGGTGCGGCGCACGGATGCCACCGCCGCACAACTGGAGGCTCTCGCCACCGCCGGCGCGTTCGCCTGCCTCGGGCTGGAGCGGCGGGAGGCGATCTGGCTCGCGGGTGCGGCCGCCGACGACCGGTCGCGCTTCCTTCCCGGCACCTCCGTCGCCGTGCAGCCGCCCCTGTTCGCCGATCAGACCAGCTACGAACGGCTCTCCGCAGACCTCTGGGCGACCGGCGTCTCGACCGATGACCACCCGATGGCACACTTCCGCGGCGCGCTCCGCGACAGAGGTGTGCTGACCGCCGCCGATCTGCGCGCGCACGAATCAGGACGGCGCATCGAGGTCGCCGGCCTCGTCACCCACCGTCAGCGGCCGGCGACGGCCTCCGGGATCACGTTCATGAACCTCGAGGATGAGAGCGGGCTGGTGAACGTCGTCTGCTCGACCGGCGTATGGAACCGCTATCGGCGCGTGGCCCGCGACTCTCCGGCGCTCATCATCCGCGGCATCCTGGAGCGTTCAGAGGAGGGGGTCGTGAACGTGCTCGCCGATGCCTTCGAGGATCTGCGCACCGGGCTCACGCATCGATCCAGGGACTTCCGCTGATGCGCACCGGTGCCAGACGCTCACCAGAAGCGTTCCGGCTCCTCCGCCGGCGGACGGTCCGTGCCGCCCCAGCGGTCGGCCTCGGCCTTCGCGGCGTCCGCGGCCGCGTCGGCGCCGTACAGCGCGCCCTTCGCCTCCGTCGCGCCCGAGCCGATCGGGTCGACGCGCAGCACCGTTCGTCCGGCACCGCCGATCGTCACCGTGCACTCGATCACCCGGCCGATCCAACGGGAGAACTCGCCACGCACCTCGTCCGTGCGTCGGTAGCGGATGCCGGTGTCGAGGTCGACGACGGCGAGGACCACCGGCTCCTCGGTGAGGGGATCGATCTGCTCGATCACCTCGACCCGGTGGCCGTGGGCGATGGCGACCTGCGCGGTGATCACGAGCAATCTGTCCATGACTACACCCTACGAAACCCCTGCGGGAAGACAACCGGGTCATCGTCCAGAAAACTTTCGCAACTTTCTTTGTCCCCCAAATGGTGGACAAGACAAAACCGATGTACTCTGCTATATGTAGCGGGGGCTACGGGCTGAGACCTGGGGAATCAGCCGAAGAGTGCAGCGATATCTTCGCCGCCTCCCCAACCGTCCGGGAAGGGCGGTGGCCCTCTCGACGAGATCGTCTGGGGACGGGTCAGTCGGGAGGGCAAACCTCCCCCGCCCGCGGGTGAGGCTCAGGCGCCGCCGGTGTTCTCGCCTGCGGCGCGATCCGGCGGCAGCTGTCGCACGATCGCGTCGACGAGCTCCATGGTCCGCACGTTCTCCTCCGCACTCCGGTCGTCACGACCCAGGTCGCCGGTGGCGAACGCTGCGATCTCGTCGACGAAGCCACGCAGCACCAGGTCCTGCGCACCGCCCGACATCGTGCTCACGGCCGGCGTCAGGGACGTACTCTGCTCGCGCGGACGGCGCCAGTCGCCACCGCCGACGGCCCCGCGGCGCACGACCAGCTCTCGCGTGTCGGTCATCGTCACCATGCCGCGTTCGCAGGTGATCGTGGTGATGTCGAGCTCGCTCGTGTGTCCGGGACCGTTGGTGAGGTGCAGGGTGCCGACGACACCGGAGCGCATGCGCACGGTCACGAGCACCGTGGCGGCCAGGTCGCTTCCCGCGAAGGCGACATCGACCCGCTCGACGTCGCCGAAGAGGAAGCGCACGAGGTCCACGTGATGGATCGCCGCGAGTCGGATGAAGTCCGCCGTGGTCGGGGCGAAGGCGCCCGCGTCTGCACCGAAGCGCAC
The DNA here is from genome assembly GCF_039533965.1 of Microbacterium luteolum. Lineage (NCBI taxonomy): Bacteria > Bacillati > Actinomycetota > Actinomycetes > Micrococcales > Microbacteriaceae > Microbacterium > Microbacterium luteolum. The sequence goes on along the minus strand of NZ_BAAAUN010000001.1, from coordinate 33,096 downwards.
GTCGAAGGAGAGCAGGGGCCCGAGTTGCGCGGTCGCCAGCAGCTCCTGAAGGGCGAGTACTGCCGGCGCATACCGCTTCATGAAGGCCACCCGGAGCACGACCTCTCGGCTCGTCGCGTGGTCGGCGAGCGCCCTCGCTTCGCCGGCATCCAGCCCGAGCGGCTTCTCGGCGAGCACATGCACCCCGGCGTCCATCAGCTCCCGGACGATCGCTGGCTGATCGGATGGCTGGGCGCAGACGATCACCCGATCGAGGTGAGGATTGTCGGCCACCATGTCGCCGACGCTGCCGTACGGGCGCGCGTCCCCGAAGCCTGCGCGGACGAGTGTCGCAGCGGAGCGCTCCGCGTTGCGGCTCGCCATGCCTACGATCTCGACACCCGCGAGCGCAGCCGCGGGCAGGAGGTTGGTCCGCGCATGGAAGCCCGTCCCGACGAAACCGACAGGGTGCATGACTGTGGCCTTTCCCGAAGCATCCGGATCTCGCGGGTGCTCGTTCTCGGCACTCGCGGTGTCAGCCTAAGACCGATCGCAGCAGATTTGTATATGCATTCTAATTTTGTATCTGTAAGCTGACGCGCATGACCGCTTCCGATATGGCCGCACAGGACAACTCTCGGGTCGCCTGGATCCGCTCCCGAATGGCGCTGCTGGCCGACGTGCGGCAGGAGCTCGAGCGCACGCGACCCTTCGCCGGCCACCGCATCGGCATGTCCCTGCACGTGGAGCCGAAGACCGCGGTCCTCGTGGAGACGCTCGCCGCCGGCGGCGCCGAGCTCATCGGCACGGGCAACTTCGGGTCGACGCAGGACGATGTCGTCGACTACCTGAACTCGCTGCCCGGCATCACGATCCACGGCCGTCGCGACGACACCCTCGCGCAGCACGAGGCCAACATCGCCGCGGTGCTCGACGGCGCCCCGGACATCATCCTCGACAACGGAGCCGATCTCGTCGCCGGACTCGTCGCCCGTGGCACGACCGGCACCGTGATCGGCGGGACCGAGGAGACCACCAGCGGCGGCGATCGTCTTCGCACGGAACTCGCCGGCGCCGTGCCCTTCCCGGTCATCGTGATCAACGACAGCCTGCTCAAGGCCATCGGTGAGAACAAGCATGCGGTCGGGCAGTCCGCGGTCGAGAGCTTCATGCGCATCACGAACGCGATGGTCCCCGGGCGGCGCTTCGTGGTCTTCGGCTACGGCTGGTGCGGCCGCGGGGTCGCTCACTACCTTCGAGCGCTCGGTGGCAAGGTCGCTGTCGTCGACACCGACGAGCTGAAGGCCTTCGAGGCGGCCCTCGACGGGTTCCGCGTCGGAAGCGCGACGGATTTCGCCCACTGGGGAGACGTCTTCATCACGGCGACGGGCCGCCCCGGCGTGCTCCCCTACGAGATCATCGAGCAGATGCACGCCGGTGCGATCATCGGCAACGTCGGACACTTTCCCTGGGAGATCGACGTCGAGACGCTGCGTGCCAGAGCGACGTCGACCACCTCGCTCGGCTCCGCTGTCGACCGTATCGACCTCCCACACGGCGGGCATGTGATCCTGCTGGCGAACGGCCGCATGTTTAACCTCGCCGGCAGCGAGCCCAAGGGGAACTCGATCGAGTCGATGGACCTCGGATTCCTCCTGCAGACCCTGTCGCTCGTGCGCGTCGTCACCGATCGTTCGGCTCTCTCCGCAGGACCCCAGCCCGTGCCCGACGACATCGATCGCACGATCGCCCGTCGTATCCTGGCAGTCCTCGATTCCTCATCCTGACGACGGAGAGACACCCTTGGTCGAACAGCAGCCCGACTATGCGGCACCCGCCGTGGACAAGGCTCTCGACATCCTCGAGACGCTCGCCGCCGCGGCCGACGGGCTCAGCCAGCTCGACATCGCGAAGGCCGTCGATCGCTCGCCAGGCCAGATCTTCCGCGTGCTGCTGCGGCTCGAGAAGCGCGGCTACCTCCACCGCGACCCGCAGAGCGGCCTGTACCAGCTGTCGATGCGGCTGTTCGACCTCGCGCATCGCCAGGAGCCGACCAGGTCGCTCATCGCCGCCGCGATGCCGGCCATGCGACGTGTCGCGGATGCGACGCGACAGTCCTGCAATCTCGGCGTGATCGACGAGGGCCGCGTGCGGATCATCGCGCAGGTCGAGAGCCCCGACGACTTCGGCTTCCACGTGCGGGTCGGAGCGCTCTTCCCCCTCGACGGGACCGCCAGCGGCCACGTGCTCTCCGCGTTCAGCTCGGTCGCGCACACGGAGATCGACGGCGCGATGCTCGCGGGGATCCGTCGCGACCGTCTCCTCGTCCGCCCCGACTCCGCGCAGCCCGGCATCACCGACATCGTCCATCCGATCCTGCGCAGCGGGCTCGACGAGGCGGTCGCCGCATTGACCGTGCCCTACATCGCCACGAGCTACAGCAAGGTGCCGGCCGAGGACGTCTCCGCCGCCGCGGAGCGCGGTGCCCGTGAGATCGAACGCGCGCTCGGCATCTGAGTCGCGCCGGTTCCGCCACCCCTACGCGCGGTACCGCGACCGCCCGGCGACGATCGTCTCGATCACCCGCGCCTCGAGCAGCGATGCCGGCCCCTCGACGAACGGGTCGGTGTCGAGGATGACGACGTCGGCGGCGAACCCCGCGGCGATGCGGCCGCGCCAGTCGCCATCGCCGACGGATGCCGCGGCGTCGCGCGTCGCGTGACCGATCGCCGCCGCGAGCGGCAGCGCGTACTGCGGATGGACCGCGGGAATCGAGCGGTCGAGCGCGGAGGCGCGCGTCGACGCGACGTACATGTTCGCCAGCGCCTCGTGCGGGGCGGTCGGCGCATCGGTCGAGAACGCGAGCAGAGCACCCGCGTCCTCGTACTCGGGCCACGGGAACGCCCGGTCCACCCGGTCGTCGCCCAGCATCTCGGCCCAGTTGGCGAAGATGGCAGGGTCGCTGTGCACGGGCTGCATCGAGGCGGTGACGCCGAGTCGCGCCATCCGCTCGGCGGTGCCAGGCGCCGCGTACTCGAGGTGCTCGATGCGGTGACGACGCGGCCTGTCGCCGTTGACGGCGATCGCGTTCTCGATGGCATCCAGGGCGATCTCGCTGGCGTAGTCGCCGATCGCGTGCTGCGCGACCTGCAGGCCCGCGGCATCCGCCGCCGCGACGACAGGGTTCAGCTGCGCGACCGGCCAGATGGGCGCGGCGTTCGTGCCATCGGCGTAGGGATGCCGCATCGCGGCGGTGCACGCATCGATCACGCCGTCGAGGATCAGTTTGATGCCGACGACGCGGAACCAGGGCGAGGAGGCTTCCCGGGCGAGCTCGGCCGCACGCGCGACCTGCGCGAGGTTCTCGCCATCGTCGCCCGTGTTGGTGATGAGCCAGTGCGCGGCGACGCGGATCGGCAGCTCTCCCCCATGACGCTCCTGCGCGCGCTGGAGCGCCGCAAGTCCGAACTCGTCGAACGCCATGTCGACCGCCCCCGTCACGCCGGCGGCGAGGTAGGCCTCGATGACGCGGTCCGCGTCCGCGTCACGGTCGGCGTCGGTCGTCGTCGCGTCGCGGTGCGCCCAGGCGTACTGCGTCGCCGCGGTCTCGTAGAGGAGCCCGGTCGGCTCCCCCGAGGCATCCCGGGCGAAATGGCCTCCGATCGGATCGGGGGTGTCCCGGGTGATGCCGAGTTCGACCAGAGCGGCGGTGTTGACCCAGCACGAGTGGTAGTCGTTGGCGTCGAGATACACCGGGATGTCGGCGACGACGGCGTCGATCATGGCGGCCGTCGGTGCGCCGCCGGGGATCGAGTCGAAGAGCCAGCCTCTCCCCCGCAGCACCGCGGCCTCCGGGTTCGCAGCCCTGGCATCGAGCAGCAACGCCTGGATGTCGTCGAGCGAGCGCGCCGCGGTGAGCGGCACCTGCCCGAGTGCCGCTCCCGCCATGAGCAGATGGGTGTGCGCATCGGTGATCCCGGGCAGCACCAGGCGGCCCTCCAGGTCGACGGTCTCGTCGGCCTCGTCAGCCTCGGGAGCATCGCCGTTCGAGCCGACGTACGAGATCGTGTCGGCGTCGACCGTGAAAGCCTCGGCCCAGGCCGTGACGGGGTCGGGGTCGCCCGTGAAGATGCGTCCGTTGATGTAGCGAGTGGTCATGGTCGACCGTCCTTTCCGAGGGGCGTGCGCAACAGGCCGGCATAGAGCACCGCGGCCACGAGCATGCCGACGGGCACCGAGAGGTCGATGTAGCCCAGGGCCTGTGCGATGGGACCGCTCCAGACGCTCGTCGACAGGCACAGCGCGGTGACGATCCCGCCGACGAACAGCGCGGTGATGCCGGGGATGCTCCATCCCGCCGAGTACCAGAACCGGCCGCCGGGTCGGTCATGGAAGAGGTCGATCCCGTCGTAGTCGTAGCGGCGCAGGATGACGTCGACGACGAAGATCGCCATGGCGGGTCCCGAGACGATCACGAGGAACTGGAGCATGAGGTTCGCGGCCTCGAGCAGGCTCGACGACAGGACGAGGTAGATGGTCAGCGCCGTGCCGACGACGCCGACGATGATCGCCGCGGGGATGCGACGCAGGCGGAACCCGATGGCCTGGAGAGCCATGCTCGAGGTGTACGCGGTCATGGCGTTGAGGGCGATCGTGTTGATCACGACGCCGAGCACGAGGACCGGCCCGAGCCAGGAGGGAAGAAGGTCGATCAGCGCGACATCGATGCCGGTCGCGAAGGCGGCCTCGCTCAGGCCCGTCGCGAGCAGTACGCCGACGGTCGTGAAGACGATGAACGGGATGGCACCGCCGAGCGCGGTCGCGGCCGCGATGTGCGACGGCTTCGTCTCACGAGGGAGGTAGCGGGCGATGTCGGGACTGTTCATGAACGACAGCGGCGTCGACGCGAGGATCGTGAAGCCGATCGAGATCGCCGACCACAGGGCGGGGCCGCTGAGAGTCTCCGGGGCCGAGTACTGCCAGTCGACGGTGGGCAGGATGAACGCCGCGACGGCCAGGAAGATGACGAACAGCGCCCCGGCCATGTACGGGTAGGCGCGCAGGATGAGTCCGTGGCCGAAGATCGCGACCAGGATCGTGACGGCGGAGACCACGAGGGTCACGCCGATCGGAACCCAGATCGGGTCGGAGATGCCGACCCGCCGCAGCAGGTCGGCGCCCAGGAACGACGATGCGAGCCAGGTCAGCGAGAGGAAGACCGCGCCGATGAACCATCCGACCACGGCGACGAAGAGCCGGTTGCCGAGGATGCCGTACATCGCCCTCGTCACCACAGAGCCCGACGTGCCGGATGCCGGGCCGCTGCCGGCGATGATGCCCGGCAGGACCCAGAGCAGCGAGGCGGCGACGATCACGGCGACCGCCTGCCAGATCTCGAGACCGAGCAGGATCAGCGAAGCGCCGATCGTGAGGTTCAGGATGCTGACGCTCGGGGCCGCCCAGATCAGGAAGAGGTCGCGCGCCCTGCCATGGCGTTCGGCGTCGTCGATCAGCTCGATGCCGCGGGTCTCGGGGCGGGAGGCCCCGTCGAGAGCCTCGGCGTCGATGGAGGGGATCTGGGTCATGGAGTTCCTTTCGGGAGGAGAGCGCCACTGCTATTGGTCACATGCCCAATGGACTATTGGTCACTCATTCAATAGCATGGGTGGGGTGACGTCAAGCACTTCTTCCCACTCCGCTCCGCCGCGTACCCGCAAGCCTCCCGAGGAGCGGCGCGAAGACATCCTCGCGTGCGCTGCGGCGATCGCGATCGAGGAGGGACTCGAGCGCATCACGCTCCGCGCTGTCGCCGCGCGACTCGGCGTGCGCCCCGGCCTGATCACGCACTACTTCCCCGTCGCGGAGGATCTGGTGGTCGCCGCGTTCGCCCGCGCCGCGGTCCTCGAACGCGAGCAGTTCTTCACGACCGGTGGCACGCCGATGCAGCGGCTGGCACGCTTCGTGGATCACGTCGAGCAGGGCCGCTCACTCCCGCTCGCTCGACTCTGGCTCAACGCGCGACACCTGTCGCGATTCAGCCCCCCGCTCGACACCGAATTGCAGATTCAGGACGAGCTCGACCGCGAGCGCCTGACGGCGATGATCGAGGACGGCATCGCCTCGGGCGACTTCCCCGGCGCGGATGCCGAGTCCGCCTGCATCCGGATCTTCATCGCCCTCGACGGAGGCGGATCGTACGTGAACTCGTCGCAGCCGATCGAGCACCCGGCTCACACGCGCGTGGTCGCGGATGTCGCGGAGTGGGCGCTGGGATTGGAGGTCGGCGCGCTGCGGGAGGCGATGGCAGCGCTGCCAGGCTGAGCGGCTCCGCCGATGAACGTGCAAGATGAGGGGCATGACATCGGAAACCCCCTCCCCCAAGCAGTTGCGTCTGATCATCGAGACCGACGACTTCGACACCGCGGTGCGGTTCTATCGCGACGTGCTCGGCATGCCGGAGCAACTGGCCTACGCGACCGAGGGCGATGACCGCGTGGCGATCCTGCACGTCGGCGTCGCGACGATCGAGCTGGCCACGCCGACGCACGCCCGGAACATCGACGACGTCGAGGGCGCACCACGCACACCGGGCGCCCTGCGGATCGCGCTGGAGGTCGACGACACGGAGCAGGCCGTCGCCGCGGCGACAGGCGGCGGCGCCGAGCTGATCTCCCCGCCGGTGAAGACGCCTTTCCGGAGTCTCAACGCCCGCGTGCAGGGTCCGTCCGGCTGGCAGGTGACGTTCTTCCAGGAGCTGGAGACGCTCGAGGAGCGCGCGGCACACGAGGGCTTCACGACCGACGACGCGCGCGAACGCTGACGCCGCCGGTCAGGGGCGACCGTTTCACCGATCGACGGTGAACCACGCCGTCGGGCCATTCGTGAGCAACGGTGCCTCCTTCGCCCCGAAACGGGAGGCGGCATCCGGCCACGCGATGAAGTTCCTCTCCGCTCGGCGCGCGATGTCCTTCGTCATCGGGTCGACAGCGAACACGCTCATCCCGCCTGTGCGCGCCACCCGCATCAGTTCGCGGATGTACTCGGCGGTGCGGGTGTCGCCGGTCGGCACGGATGCCCGCAGCTCGCCGTTCCGCAGGCCTTCGTCCTCGGAACGCGGCCGCACGAGGCTCGCGAGGCCGGCACCGACGATCGCGTACACCCACCCCCGACCGGACGGATGACGCACCACGTAGTCACGATGGAACATGCTCTCGGAGATGATGCTCGTGTCCACGAGGGTGACGTGAGGGCCTGCGCATTCGCTCAGCGATGAGCGAAACGTCGGGGTGGATGTCTCGGGTTGTCGAGTCGCGTCGACGAACCTCACCGAGGGAAGACGGGATCGCACCGCATCGCTGAACTGTGCTTCATCCGCGGGCGTCATGAAGACGCAGAGCCGATGGAGCTTCGACGGTGAGCTCATGACACCAGGGGTGACGTGATCTTGGTCGCCCGGTAGGACTGCCCGTCCTTCGTAGCACGCCACCGGCGCCAGTGCTTCGCCGACAGTCGGAAGGGCAGGTGCTTCTGCACATGAGCGGCAGCAGGGTGCAACCGGTCGTCGGCGGGGAATCCGAGCCAGAGCGACAGAGAGGAGGCTGTCGTGCCGAACATGGCACGCACCCCGGACGCGCCGAGGAGGCGTCCGTACCCATCCACCGCGAACCGACCGAACGCATCGGCATCGATCCCCTCGTACGGCGTTCCCGTCGCAGGGTCGACCAGAGCCACCCGTGCAGTCCAGACCAGGGAGGCCAGCGGATGCCCGTGGCCGGTCACCGCTCCCGAGCCGGCACTGCTCAGAACGTCGAGCGTGGCATCGACGTCATCTGGGCGAACCCGCCATTGGGTGTGTGTCCGCTGCCGGCTCTGCGGTCCGCCGAGGTGCGCCGCCGCGAACGATTCGAAGCGGTCTCCGACGTCGGGCGGGCCTCCGGCCCAGAGCTGGAAGGACATCTCCGGTGCACCGACGGTCAGCACGGCGGCGTCGAGGAAATCCTGCACGCTCCCGTAGGCCACGCGGGGGTTCTTGGTGCGAAGCGAGTGCGCACCACCCGCCGAGGTCGGCAACCCGTCGTAGGTCACGACCTCCTGATTCGATGTCACCCCTCCATTATCCCGGCAATGTGGATGCGAGCGAAGCACGTACAAGCGCACCGGAACCGGCGCGGCGCGGCAGGAACGACGACAACACGCGCCGGTAATCTGGGTCCTGGCGTGGCCGAAAGCAGGCGGATTCAGGGGAGAGTGGATGAGGGCGTCAACGAGCAAGCGGACCATGGTGTTGCACAGTGCGCACCGGGAGCAGTTCGACGTGCCGGACAGAGACCTCGTCTTCTACGACCAGCCCTACGACGCCGAGAAGCTGTCACGCATCACCGATGTGCACCTGTGGTCTCCTCTCGACGGGCCCATCGACCGTCTCCCGGAGATCATCACTGCGATGACGGGGCTGAAAGCCCTCAGCATCGGGCCGGGGCGGGTCCTCCCCACCGTCGTCACCGAACTGCGGCAGGGCGATCTCCCGGAGAGTCTGGAAGACCTCTCGGTGCACATCGGCGATCGGACCCTGGTGTGGCCGGATGTGGTGGTGCCGAACCTGAAGAGCCTCTACGTCGGCGAACCGTTCCGATTCAAGAACGAGCATTTCCCGCGGCTCCGCGCGCTCTCCCTCTATCCGCAGAGATCTCTGAACAACGTGCGGCAGGCGCTCGAACTGCCGCTGGAAGAACTGAATCTGTTGAACGTGCCCACCGACGAGGAGATCTTCCGCCTCGTCGAACCGGTGGGCCTTCGCCGTCTCGGACTGATCGGTGGACGCACGCTGACGAGCATCACCGGGATCAGCGCGCTCCCGCAGTTGGAGTCGTTGCGGCTGAAGAACCTCACCGCGCTGGGTGACATCTCGGAGCTGGCTGCTCTCCAGCAGCTCGAGGTCCTCAACATCCAGTACTGCAAGAAGATCGTCGGCATCGCCGCCGTCAACGACCTCCCGCGACTGCGCAGGCTCACCCTGGTCGGATGCGGGAACATCGGACTCGAGACGATCGAGGCGAAGATGTCGACGCTGGAATGGGTCAACACAGGCGCGACGACGTGACGGTCTTCCAGCGTGCCGCCGAATCCCTGCAGGAAGCCGGGTGGAGGTGCGAGCCTCCCCCGCCCACGGAAGAGGGCGTTCCTTCCGCGCTGCACACGGCATCCGAAACGGTGATCCGCTGGGTGTCCTCGTTCGCACTCCTGTCGAATTCAGACGAGACGGTGTGGTTCTTGTCCCGCCACGACTACTCGACCGGCGCCGAGAGTGCGTTCGCTTGGAACGAGTGGGAACAGCTGAGCATCGAGGCAGCGACGACGGATGCTGAGACGGAAGCGGTCTCCGGTTTCTGGAAGCGCCACTTGCCGATCCTGCTCTCCGTTCGCCACGGATACGAGTACCTCGCAGTGCGAGACGATGGAGCAGTCGTCCACGGAACGGAGCCGGAGTTCGAAGAGGCGGATGTCGTGTTCTCTCACTTCGAGGATCTGCTGAAGCACATCATCGCGCAGCCAGCGCGACGCGACCACGTCGTCGACGGATTACTGTTCGATGCCACCAGCGTCCCTGAGACGGCGCCAGACGGCTAGCTCGCTACCTCCGGGTCCAAGGCCAGATCGTCCGCATGTCCAGCAGCGGCGGCACGCGCATAGCGCCGCGCGTACGCTTCATGCGCTGCGTCGGCTTGCTCTTCGCCGTCCCATTGGTCCGGCAGCGGCTCGCCCTCACGACGTGAGCGTGTCACACGTGCGAGACCGAACGCGACGGGCGTGTTCACAAAAGCGCACCGCGTGAAGCTCGTGCCCGCGGAGAACGTGGCATCGACGAACGTGCAGTCCGTGAAGGTGGTATCCGAGAAGTCGGCTCCGCTGAGGTCGGCACCGTCGAAGGTGCAACGGTCGAATCGAGTATTCGGCAACGATTTCACCACCCGTAGGTCAGCCCCGGTGAAGTCGCACTCGGTGACCTGCGTGCCGATCGCCAACCCCTTCAGTGATGCGTCACGGAAACTGCATCGCACGAAGCCGCGGTCGAAACGGGGCTGCCCGGTGAGCGATACAGAATCGAACAGGCAGTCGGAGAGCTCGGACTCGAAGAACATCAGGCGGCCTCGTGCGCGGCGGAAGTCGACGCGGGACAACGTGATGAACCGGAACTGCAGGCCATCCCGCCCCGCTTTCACGCCGCAGATCCAGCCGGCCCTCATCCGTCGCAGCCCAGTCGGTGTCGAACCGATGCGGACCCTTCACGATGCGCGCCTGCTCCAGAACCTGCTCCTGCAGCGCAGCCAGCCGATCCGGTGTCCAGCGGCGTGAGAGCTCGGCGTCGCCAGGCGCTTTCACTGGCTCGTCTTCTCGGCAGCAGACGTGGCAGCATCCGGAGTTGCATCCGCGCCGGGGGTGGCCTCTTCGTCGATGAGGAAAGCGATCTTCCCTCGCTCCGCGTCCACGTCGAAGGCAGAGTCACGGGCAGCGATGCGACCCATGAGATCGGCGACTGCCGCGTGAATCGTCTGCCGCAGGAACGCGATCGGATCAGAAGCGGCGCTGACATCGTCGTTGCTGATCCGGATTTCTCCCGTGACAGTGCGTCGCGGCAGAAACACCCGCGGTGTCCGCAATCCGGACGGGCTGGGCACCAGCGTGATCTCGCCACCGACCGTGAGGAAGAGGTCGAAGTGGTACGAGAAATCCACGGTTCGCACGCGCTGTTTGATCCGGGCGAGCTCCTCGATGAAGCCCGCCTGCGGGGACGGTCCACCCCACACCGTGCGGAACGTGAGTCGCCCCTGCGGCACGCTGTCGCGTGCCGTGCTGACCGGTTCTCGCGGGCTCGCATCACGGTATTCGTCGGTTCCCACCGGAGCAGTTTATCGACGGCGCTTCGAGGGCTGCTTGGTGCAACGAAGTTGTCGCGTTCGGCTAGAAGTCGAGGAAGCCTGCGACGACGTCGCGCACGATCCCGTCTTCATCCGGTGTTCCGTAGAAGTACACCGAGCCGTATCCCCACAGGTATTCCGTGATGACGTCTTCGAGCTCGCCCTCCACAGGCCACCCCTCCTCATCGATCTGGAAGAGGAATCGATGCCCATCGGCGCGCACGGCGTCAGCGAACGCAGGCTCACCCTGAATCAAGACGGGTTCGTCATCGATCCGCACCAGAGCCGGCGTGGACGCGGCGTCCGGTCGCTGGATCAGCGCTGTCGCACGCAGTCCCGGCCACCCCAGGTCGTCCCGCGCACCACGCGGTGAGGGATCATGGACGATCGCCCGCATCGCCATGTCCGGATAGACGACGTCCTCGTCTTCGATGCCGAAGCCGGCACGCAACACCACCGACACCTCACTACTGCCGGTCCACGATGCGCAGCCCGCGGCAAGAGTCAGCAGATACCGATGCGTCTCCAAAAGCGGATGCGTCTCGATCACCGACGGCGGAGCACCACCCAACCGCGCCCCATCCCCGCGATCCGGCAATGCGGGATACAAGAGCACAGGCATGGTTCAAGCCTATGGGCACCTCGAAGGCGGTCACAGGCAACCCGCAACCCAGACTGGTCGGCGTTGCGCGGACATGCAGAAGGCCCGGAGACTCTCACGAGTTTCCGGGCCTTATGTGGTCGGGCTGACAGGATTTGAACCTGCGACCCCTTGACCCCCAGTCAAGTGCGCTACCAAGCTGCGCCACAGCCCGTTGTTCCGCACTTCCGCGCGGGCAACTCCCCTATCTTAGCCTGACCGGACGGCGCTCCGCGAACCGGTGCGTTGCGGGTGTCGGATGCTCGGCGTAGCGTGCGGTCCATGGCGACGATCACGACCGAGGTGGCGACCACCGCCCGCTGGGATGACGTTCAGCACGCGCTCACCGGCGGTGGAGACGGCGCGAGCTGTCAGTGCATCTGGCCGATGCTGAGCAACAAGGACTGGAACGAGACGACCACTCCGCAGCGCACCGAGATGTTCCGCGCCGAGATCGACGACGGCCCTCCGCCGGGGATCATCGCCTACGTCGACGGCGAGGCGGCGGGGTGGATCCGCATCGGTCCTCGCACGAAGCAGGCGCGCATCCCGCGGACGCGCATCATCGCCGCCGCGTCGACCGAGCCGTTCGATGACGAGTCGGTCTGGGCCGTGACGTGCTTCGTCGTTCGACGAGAGCATCGCGGCACAGGTCTCAACCTCGAGCTGCTGCGAGCCGCGGTCGACTTTGCACGGAGATCGGGCGCTCGGCTGATCGAGGGCTACCCCGTCGACACGCGTGGTGAGAAGCAGCGCGCGAACGACCTGTTCCACGGCACGGTCGGCACCTTCCGCGCCGCAGGCTTCTCGGAGACCACCGAACTCAAGCCGGGGCGCACGCTCGTGACGCTGGATCTCCGCTCATGAGCGACGAATCAGAGCTCCCCGCCGCAATGGGCAAGGTGGCCCGGCGCGAGCTCGCGTTGCACGGTTTGACGCGGCTCGATCAGTTCGACGGCACGTCAGAGAAAGAACTGCTCGCGATCCACGGCGTCGGACCGAAGGCGATCCGCATCCTCCGCGAGCACCTGGATCGGGCAGGCCGGATGCTGGCGCCATGACCGGGCACTAGCGTGAAGTCATGAGCGACGAGCATCCGACCATCGACGATCCAGAACTGGGCACCCTCGCACGTGCGACGACCGAGCTGACAGACGGCAGCGTGCTCACTCACGACTGGTACAGCGGCACCGTCGTCATCGACGGCGTGGAGCTCGAGCTCATGCTCGAGGGCACGAGTCCGCAGGACGTCACTCCCCTGCTCCCCCGCGTACGCGAGACGATCGCCGATCTCACGTCGCTCCGGCGGATCGCTTCGGATGCCGTGGTCACGAACTTCAGCAACGGCGAACCCGAACCTCACGAACTCGACGACGCGGCATCCGACCTCACGCTCGAGACGATCGAGGCCGCCGCCGACGGCACCATCATCCTGCATCTGATCGACAGCTGCGGCGAACATTTTCCCGAGGGGTACTGGCCCGCCGTGCACCTCGGCGCGGGCGGCGATGTCGAACAGGTCACCGTCGAATCCTGATCCGGCGGGATCGATGAAGCGTCGAGAATACGATGGGGAGATGCAGCGCCGCAGTCTGAGCCCGACGATCACGTGGGCATTCGCCCCCTTCGTCGCGGTCTCGGTCTTGCATGTCGTGCTCCTGGCCGTCGAAAGCCCGGCGGCGGGACCGACGAAGCTGCTGCTGATGCCGCTCCTGGCCGTGCCGGTGCTGCTGTCCGCCCGAGCCGTCGCGCCGCGTCCGGCGCTCATCCTGCTCCTGACCGCTCTGCTGTTCTCCTGGCTCGGAGACAGCGTCGGCGCATTCTTCCCGACCGCACCCGAGCTGCCGTTGATGCTGCTCTTCTTCGGCATCGCGCATCTGGCATACATCGCCCTGTTCGTCCGCCATCTGGGAAAGGGACGGATGCCGTGGTGGGCACTCGTCTACGCCGCCTGGTGGGTCGCGATGCTCATCTTCCTCGGCCCGCACACCGGCAGCCTGCTCATCGCTGTGGCCGTCTACGGACTCGTGCTGGGCGGCACGGCGGCATTCTCCGCACGATGCCACCCGCTCGTCGCTGTCGGGGGCGCGTTCTTCCTCGCGAGCGACACGATCCTCGCGTTCCGACTGTTCCTCCCCGACGCCCTCCCCGCCTGGAGCAACCCGGCCATCATGCTCACCTACACGATCGGTCAGGGCCTCATCGTGGCCGGCGCCCTGGTCGTCCTGCGGAAGCGGAGCTCATGATGGTGGATGCCGCGCGGGTCGACAGCTGGCTCTGGGCCGTCCGCGTCTACAAGACGCGCTCGGCGGCGACGACCGCATGCCGCGCGGGGCATGTACGCGTCAACGGCGAGAAGGTGAAGGCCGCTCAGGCCGTGCGCATCGGCGACGAGATCCGCATCCGGATCTCCGGCTTCGACCGGATCCTCGCCGTGCGCCAGATCCTCGTGAAGCGCGTCGGTGCCCCCGTTGCCGCCCTGGCATACGAGGATCGCACGCCGGAGCGTGAACCGCAGGCGGCGCTCGGACTCCGCGATCGCGGCGCTGGAAGGCCGACCAAGCGCGAGCGTCGAGACATCGACAAGCTCCGCGGGCGGGACGAGTTCTTCCTCGAGTAGTATGCTGCCATATTCGAACATATCTTCTAATCTGGAGGTATGGCACAGCGGCGGACGGATTTCGACCTCGATCTCGAGGAGCGTGGTCGTGTGCTGGATGCGTGGGTGGAGAAGAAGCGGCAGATCGCGGTGCTCGAGTGCGAGGCGATGGGGCTGATGGTGGAGCAGATCTCCATCCACGACGTTGATGTGGCGGGGAGTCCGTTTCATCGGGATGCGATCTACCGGTCGATGGTCGCGGAGTTCTCGGCCGCGGGGCGGATCCCTCAGGGAACGATCGAGTTCGCGTTCACGGACGCCCGCACGGTGAGTGGCGAGTTGCCCGCGGTGTGGGAGGCGTTCGGGTCGGGACGGATCAGTGCCTCGCATGTGCGGGAGATCTGTCGGGCGAGTGCGATCGTGTCGGAGGCGATCCGCAACAAGAAGGCGGATGCCGGCGTGATGGGGCTGTATGAGGCGGCGGTGCTGGTGTTCGCGGAACGGGAGACCGCTGCCCGCACCGGTGCGCATGCGAAGCAGGTTGCGGCGGCTCTGGTCGGGGAGACGGTCACGGACCGGCACAAGCGGGCGGCGGGTGAGCGGGGTGTGAAGGTCCGCTCGGTCGGTGATGGGCTGGCGTTGTTGACGGCGGTGTTGCCGGAATGGCTCGCGGTCGCGATCACGGACCGGTTGGCGCAGATGGCCCGACAGGTGATCCGGAACCGTACTCACGCCGGTCGCAACCCCTACGGCCACAGCGGCTCCGGTACGGACTCCGACACGGATTGCGGAGCCGGTTCTGACGTCGACCGCGATGCCGACTCTGACTTTGACGCTGACTGCGACGCCGACGAGGGCAAGATCTTCAGCGACGACACGTTCGCCACCGACCCGGAGACAGACACCGATTCAGACACGGAAGCTGTCCCCGCGGACACGCGCACCTGGGATCAGGTGCAGGCGGATCTGTTCGCCGACCTCCTGCTCACCACTGACCCGAGTGCCGTGCAGGGTGGCGGGCTGGACAACATCCAGGGGCGCATCCAGGTCACGATCGCCGGAACCACCCTGACCGGCGAGGATGACCGTCCGGCGGAGCTCGACGGGTACGGGCCGATACATCCCGATATCGCCCGGGACCTCGCCGGACGGAACACCGGGTGGTCGCGCTTGTTCCTCGATCCGGACGGGATGGTCGTTCAGACCGACACATACTCCCCGACGGAGGGGATGCGACGGTTCCTGCGTGCCCGGGATCAGCACTGCCGGTTCCCCGGCTGCCGGATGCCCGTGCACCGGTGCGACATCGACCACAACCACGACCACGCCCGAGGCGGCAAGACCCGGATCGACAACCTCGCCCACCTCTGCCGCCGCCACCACACCCTCAAACACCCCGACATCCCGGACACGCACCGGTGGACGGCGCGACAAGAACGCGACGGCACCATCACCTGGCACAGCCCCCTCGGCCGCGACTACGACGACCGACCCACCCACCGCGTCATGTTCATCTGACGCAAGAACACGACCCGAGAGAGGACGTCCCTCGTGCTAGCTCTTCGCGCGGTCCGCCTGCGACAGCAGATCCACCAGCCATCCGGCAGATCGAACCTGCGCGGCACCAGCCTGCTCGACGCGTTCACGAAGCGCTCGGTCGCTGGTCACCACCAGGACCGTCTCGCCTGCCGCGACTCGTCGCTCGACCTCGGCGACGAGCGCGTCGTCACCCGAGGCATCCGCGTTCACGACCGACACCGAGCCGGCGTCCAGGCCGGAGGCGATGCCCCGTGCCTGACCCTCCACGACCAACGTCACCTCGGGGAACCACAGGTCGCCCTCCACGCCGAGATCCGACGCGGGGACAGCCAGCCCCTCCAGCCGCGACCGGAGCCGGGAAGCCGCACCGGCGCGATCCTTCCACCATCCGTTCGGCACAGAACCGACCACGTTCGCACCGTCGACGACAACCGCAGGACGAACATCGAGCAGCGCCCGCAGCGCCGGCCAGGCGTCACCGAATCCGGGATGCAGCGGCCGCGTCGCAACCTCATCGACCGGCACCCACTCGAGAGCCACGCTCTCCGGGTCGCTGATCACCGGCTCGAAGGGCACCTGCACATCCGCGATGACGGTCGTGTACGACCAGATCTCCAGATCGAGCACGCTGATGAATCGGGCCCTGACCGCGCCATCCGGCACGCCCGCTTCCTCCTGGGCCTCGCGGATCGCACCGACGATCGCCGTCTCCCCCTCGTGCAGCGCACCGCCCGGCAGACCCCACGTGCCGCCGAAGTGGCTCCACGAGACGCGGTGCTGCAGCAGGATGCCGCGGGCCGGGTCGAACGCGAGCAGCCCGGCTGCGCCGAACCGCCCCCAGTACTTCTCCCCCGACTCCGCGACCACCCAGGCATCACCGGGGTTCCGCGGCCCGTCGGGGCGACGCGGCTCACCGGTGGCAGGAGGTACGACAGTCACCCCCTCAGCCTTTCACAGCATCCGGGCATCGTCACCACCTGGCGCAACAGGCGGGAACAGCTCAGCGCTGACGCTTCTCACGCACGCGCATGTTGACGACGATCGGCGTTCCCTCGAACGAGTACAGCTCGCGCAGGCGACGCTGGATGAACCGGCGGTATCCCGGGTCGAGGAACCCGGTGGTGAACAGCACGAACGTCGGTGGACGCGTCGACGCCTGCGTGCCGAACAGGATGCGCGGCTGCTTGCCACCACGCAGCGGGTGCGGGTGCTCGGCCACGAGCTCGGCGAGGAAGGCGTTGAACTTGCCGGTCGGGATGCGACGATCCCAGTTCTCGAGCGCCGTCTCCAGCGCCGGGACGAGCTTGTCGAGGTGACGGCCCGTCTTCGCCGAGATGTTCACGCGCGGCGCCCAGGCGACGTGCGCCAGGTCCTGCTCGATCTCGCGCTCGAGGTAGCGACGACGGTCGGCGTTCTCGAGGTCGTCGTCGTTCAGGCGATCCCACTTGTTGAACGCGAGCACCAGCGCACGGCCCGACTCCAGCACGAGGTCGATGATGCGCACGTCCTGCTCGCTGATCGTCTCCGACACATCGAGCACGACCACCGCGACCTCCGCCTTCTCGAGAGCGGCCGAGGTGCGCAGCGACGCGTAGAAGTCCGCGCCCTGCGCCATGTGCACGCGACGACGGATGCCGGCCGTGTCGACCAGGCGCCACATCTTGCCGCCGAGCTCGACGACCTCGTCGACCGGGTCGCGCGTCGTGCCGGCGAGCTCGTTCACGACGACGCGCTCTTCTCCGGCCGCCTTGTTCAGCAGCGACGACTTCCCGACGTTCGGTCGACCGAGGATCGCGACACGGCGCGGTCCGCCGATCTCCTGCTTCGCGACGGCCGAGATCTCAGGGAGCTTCTTCAGCACCGCGTCGAGCAGGTCGGCGACGCCGCGGCCGTGGATGGCCGAAACCGGGTAGGGCTCGCCGAGACCCAGCGCCCACAGCGCTGCGGCTTCGGGCTCCTGCCGGGTGTCGTCGATCTTGTTGGCGACGAGGAACACCGGCTTGCCGCTCTTGCGGAGCAGCTTCACCACGTGCTCGTCGGTCGAGGTCGCACCGACCATCGCATCCACGACGAACAGCACCATGTCGGCGAGATCGATCGCGATCTCCGCCTGCATCGCGACCGAGCGGTCGATGCCGCGGGCGTCGGGCTCCCAGCCGCCGGTGTCGACGATCGAGAAGCGGCGATCGGCCCATTCGGCCTTGTAGGTCACGCGGTCGCGGGTGACACCGGGGGTGTCCTCCACCACAGCCTCGCGACGGCCGAGGATGCGGTTGACGAGCGCGGACTTGCCCACGTTCGGACGACCGACGATCGCCACCACCGGCAGTGCCGGGCTGAACATGATCCCGTCCTCGCCCATGGTGATGCCCGCAAGGAGCGCGGCATCCTCATCGTCGAGCTCGTAGTCCGCCAGACCTGCGCGGAGCGTCTCGGCGCGCTGATCGGCGAGTTCCTCGTCGATCAGCTCCATCTTCTCGGCGAGCTGGTCGGGGCCGCCTTCGTATTCGTCGTCAGCCACGGTGTGCTCCTCGGTGTTGCTCGATCACCGAGAGAACGGCGTCGATGGTCTGGGAAAAATCTAGGTCCGTCGAGTCGACGACCTCGACGCCGTCCGCGGCGTTCAGGAAGTCGACGACGGTGCTGTCGGACGCGTCGCGCTCGTGCAGCGCTGCGGCGACGGCATCCGCGTTCTCGCCGGCGAGTTCGCCGGCGCGTCGGGCGGCCCGTACTTCGGGGGCCGCAGTCAGAAGGATCCGCACGGGGGCATCGGGCGCGACCACAGTCGTGATGTCACGGCCTTCGACGACGACCGCCGGATAGTCGGCGTCTGCGACGAGGGCACGGAACAGCTCGTTCACCTGCGCGCGGACCTCGGCGACTTTGGCCACGCCGCTCACGGCGCCGGAGACCCGCGGATCGCGGATCGCCTCGGTCACCTCGACGTCGCCGACCCGCACTGTGCGGTCATCGGGGTCGAGACCGAGCACGACGGGGAATTCGGATGCCGCGGTGCGCACGGCTTCCGCGTCGGAGGTGTCCGCTCCGCGGTCGAGCACATGCCAGGCGAGCGCACGGTAGGCCGACCCCGTGTCGAGGTAGCCGAAGCCGAGCCTGCGCGCGACGGCCTTCGACACGCTGGACTTGCCGGATCCCGCGGGACCGTCGATCGCGATGAACTTGGTGGCGCCGGTGGCCGAGAGCGAGGTGTCAGTCATTCGTGTTCCCTGCAATCCGCCATCCGCGTTCCTGGAGACCCGTGATCGCCCCGTGCAGTGTCGCCGGTTCGACGCTGATCTCCGCCAGGCCGAACTGCGCTCCCGGCGAGTGCTCGAGACGCAGGTCCTCGACGTTCACACCGAGCTCGCCGAGCTCGCCGAAGAGGCGCCCGAGCTGACCGGGGGTGTCGTCGATCATCACGATGAGCGATTCGAAGCGCTGGTTCTGACCGTGCTTGCCGGGGAGGCGGTCGACGCCGTCGTTCCCCTGGCGGATCGTCTCCGCGACGACGCGGCGAGCACCCGGCGCACCAGGTTCACGCAGGGCGTCGGAGATCTCACCGAGATCGGCGGCCAGCGCATCGAGGATCTCGACCACCGGTCCGGCGTTCGCGCCGAGGATCTGCACCCAGAGCTCGGGAGCGGATGCCGCGATGCGCGTCGTGTCGCGGACACCCTGGCCCGCGAGGCGCAGGGCGCCCTCCTCGGCACCGGCGAGGCGCGCGGCGAGAAGACTCGCGACCACCTGCGGCACGTGAGACGTGAGCGCGACCGAGCGGTCGTGCTCTTCGGGAGTCATCTCCAGCGGCATGGCGCCGACATCCAGCGCGAGCGCCTCGACGAGCGCGAGGTCGGAGGCCTTCGTCTCCCCATCACGGCAGACCACCCAGGGACGGCCGATGAAGAGGTCGGCGCGGGCGGAGATCGCTCCCCCGCGCTCACGACCGGCGAGCGGGTGCGAGCCGATGTAGCGGGTGAGGTCGACACCGCGCGCCTGGAGCGTGCGGAACGGCTCGAGCTTGACGCTCGCGACGTCCGTAACGACGGCATCGGGGAATCGGGCGAGTTCGGCCTCGATCACGTCGGCGGTGACGTCGGGCGGCACGGCGACGACGATCAGCGCGGGAGTGTCATCGTCTTCCGCGAGGCGTCCGGCTCCGTAGTCGACCGCGAGACGCAGCTGGGCGGGCGACGCGTCGGTGAGGACGACATCGACGCCCTTCGCCCGCAGGGCATGCCCGACGCTCGCGCCGAGCAGACCGGCACCGACGATGCGGACGGTGCCGGAGAGCCGAGGCGCGACGACGCCGGCCTTCCGCGCCGTGGGCGCACTCGTCGTATCGGTCACTCGTTCTCCTGCTGCTCGCCTGGCGCCTCGGCGACACCGGAATCCTGGCGCGACAAGGTCAAAAGCGCGCCTAGTTCGATTTTAGTCAGTTCCCGCGTCTTCCCCGCCGGGAGGGTTCCCAGGTGGAGCGGTCCGAACTGCCGGCGGACGAGTTCGGTCACGGGGTGGCCGACCGCGG
This sequence comes from Microbacterium luteolum, assembly GCF_039533965.1. NCBI lineage: Bacteria > Bacillati > Actinomycetota > Actinomycetes > Micrococcales > Microbacteriaceae > Microbacterium > Microbacterium luteolum. The sequence goes on along the minus strand of NZ_BAAAUN010000001.1, from coordinate 12,898 downwards.
CCAGCATCCGGCGCACGATGCGGTTGCGTCCGGAATGGAGGGTGAGCTCGACCAGGCTCGACCCGCGAGAGGTGTCGAGCAGCCGCGCCTTGTCGGCCGCGATCGGACCGTCGTCGAGCTCGATCCCCTTCGTGAGCTTCGAAATCGTCTGTGGCAGGACCGTTCCCTCGACCTTGGCGATGTACACCTTCGTGACGCCGAACGACGGGTGGGCCAGCACGTGGGCCAGTCCGCCGTCGTTGGTGAGGATGAGCAGACCGCTCGTCTCGGCGTCGAGCCGGCCGACGTTGTACAGGCGCTCCTCGTAGTCGGCGGTGAAACGACGGAGGTCGGGGCGTCCGTTCTCGTCCTTCATGCTGCTCACGACGCCCGTCGGCTTGTTGAGCATGACGTACCGCTTGGAGACGTCGAGCTGGATCGCGGTGCCGTCGACGTCGACCAGGTCGTGCTCCGGGTCGATCCGTCGACCGAGCTCTTCGACGACCACGCCGTTGACGCGGATGCGCCCCTCGACGATGTAGTTCTCGACGACGCGGCGCGATGCCACCCCGGCGGCGGCGAGCACCTTCTGCAGGCGGACGCCCTCTGGCTGCTGTTCGGTCTCTGAGCTTGTCGATGCGTCAGTCATCGGATGGTCCCTTCGTCGAAGCCGTCTGCGCCGTCGTCGAGCAGCGGGGAGATCGGGGGCAGCTCGTCGAGCGAGTTGATGCCCAGGTGCTGCAGGAGCGCGTCGGACGTGCCGTAGTTGATCGCTCCGGTCTCGGAGTCGGCGAACAGCTCGGTGATCAGACCGCGGGCGAGGAGCGTGCGGACCACGGAGTCCACGTTCACTGCGCGGATGGAGGCGACCTGACTGCGCGTCACCGGCTGCTTGTAGGCGATCACGGCGAGGGTCTCGAGCGCCGCCTGCGAGAGGCGGGCCGGCGCCTGCCCTCCGATGAACTCGGCAACGAGGCCGTCGTGGTCCTCGCGCACGTAGAGTCGCCAGCCACCGCCGACCTCCCGCAGCTCGAAGCCGCGACGCGGACCGTGGCCCCGCCCGTCGTAGTCGTCGACGAGCGTCTCGAGCGTCTGCCGGACGGCGGGCACCGGAGACCCGACCGCGGCGGCCAGCGCCATCAGGCCGATCGGCTCGTCCACGATCAGCAGGATCGCCTCGATGCGCTCGGAGAGCGGGGATTCGGTCACGACCTCCTCGCTCACGGTCTCGGTCGAAGTGTCATCGGTCATAGTCGGCTCCCAGGGTCGCCAGAGTCTCATCCGACCAGGCGTCGGCTGCCCAGCGCAGCGTGAGCTCGCCGAGCGGTTCCAGTTGTTCGAAGGACAGTGCGGCGTGGCGGTACAGCTCCAGCACGGAGATGAAGCGCGCGACGACGATGCCCGGCTCGGTGACGCCCGCGACGAGCTCGCGGAAGCTGACCGACTCGGTGCCGCGCAGCAGCGTCACGACGATCGCGGCCTGCTCGCGGATGCTGATCAACGGCGCGTGCAGATGGTCGAGTCCGACGTGCGGGATCTCCTTCGGCGCGAAGGCGAGGAGCGCGAGGGCGGCGAAGTCGTCTGCCGTGAGCGACCAGACGAGCTCCGGCGTCTGACGGCGGTGCTTCTCGTCGAGGCGCACCGCGCGTACGTGCCGTCGATCCTCGCGCTGCAGGCAGCGGGCGAACCAGCTCGAGACCTCCTTGAACGCCCGGTACTGCAGCAGGCGGGCGAACAGCAGGTCACGGGCTTCGAGCAGCGCCACCGCCTCGGCGTCGACCAGTTCGCCCTGCGGCAGGAGGCCAGCCACCTTCATGTCGAGCAGCGTGGCGGCGACGACCAGGAACTCGGATGCCTGATCGAGCTCCTCGTCGTCGTCGAGCTGGCTCAGATAGGCGATGAACTCGTTGGTGACCGCGCTCAGCGACACCTCCGTGATGTCCATCTCGTGCTTGGAGATGAGGTTCAGCAGCAGGTCGAAGGGGCCGTCGAAGTTCGACAGCGAGACACGGAATCCCTCGGCGGGATCCGCGATCTCGTCCGCCCGGTCAGGAGTCTCGTCAGGCGACGGCGCCACGGGCGACCAGCTCCCGCGCCAGCCGCAGGTACGCCTGGGCGGCGGCGTGCTCCGGAGCGAACTCGGTGATGGGCACACCCGAGACCGAGGCATCCGGGAACTTCACGGTGCGGCCGATCACGGTCTCCAGCACGTCGTCGCCGAACGTCTCCACCACGCGCTCGAGCACCTCGCGGGAGTGCAGCGTGCGGGCGTCGTACATCGTCGCGAGCAAGCCATCCATCGTGATCGACGGGTTGAGCCGGTCGCGGACCTTGTCGATGGTCTCGATCAGCAGTGCCACACCGCGCAGCGCGAAGAACTCGCACTCGAGCGGGATGATCACGCCGTGCGCGGCCGTGAGGGCGTTCACGGTGAGCAGTCCGAGAGACGGCTGGCAGTCCACGAGGATGACGTCGTACTCCCCCGCCACCTGGCGGAGCACGCGGGCGAGGATCGTCTCACGAGCGACCTCGTTGACGAGATGCACCTCGGCGGCGGAGAGGTCGATGTTCGCCGGCATGACGTCGAGGCCCTCAACGCTCGAGTGCACGATCGCATCGTGCGCATCGCGCTTCGTGTCGAGCAGGAGGTCGTAGACCGTCGGGACGTCGTGCGTCTGGATGCCGAGACCGGCGGAGAGCGCGCCCTGCGGATCGAAGTCGACCGCGAGCACCTTGCGACCGTACTCGGCGAGGGCCGCGGCGAGGTTGATGGTGGTCGTCGTCTTGCCGACGCCGCCCTTCTGGTTGCATAGCGCGATGATGCGCGCCGGACCGTGCGACTTCAGCGGCTCGGGCGTGGCGAACCCGTGATACGGACGGCCGGTGGGTCCCATGGGGGTCTCGTCGGCCTTCTGTGCCTTCGCCCTGGACTTCGCCGCTTTCTCAACCACCGGTTCTCCTGCTCCTTCGTGCTTGGTCGATTCTAGCGGCCGCCCTGTTCTCCGGCCTCCCGGCACGCGGCACAGCGCCTCAGCGGGCGCGGGGATGCGAGGTCGCGTAGATGTCGCGCAGCGTGTCGACCGACACGTGGGTGTAGATCTGCGTCGTCGCGACCGATGCGTGGCCGAGAAGCTCCTGCACCACGCGCACGTCGGCGCCGCCCTGCAGCAGGTGCGTCGCGAAGGAGTGCCGCAGCGTGTGCGGGGAGACCTCGCTCGTGATCTGGGCGCTCTCCGCCGCCGCCCGGATGATCAGCCAGGCGGTCTGCCGGGACAGCGGCGCTCCGCGGGCCCCCAGGAACAGCCGGGCGGATGCCCGTCCCTTCGCGGCGAGCCCCGGGCGCACTCTGGTCAGGTAGGCGTCGACGGCATCGCGGGCGTACGACCCGATCGGCACGATGCGCTCCTTCGACCCCTTGCCGCGCAGGCGCAGCACATCACCGTGAGCGAGGTCGTCGACGTCGAGCCCGATCGCCTCGGACACACGGGCACCCGTCGCGTACAGCAGCTCGAGCAGGGCGCGATCGCGGATGCCGACGGGGTCTTCCGGCGACGGCGCTGCGAGAAGGCGCTCGACCTGGTCGATCGTCAGAGCTTTCGGAAGCCGACGCGGCGCCTTCGGCGGGCGGAGCCTCCCGCTCGGGTCATCGACTTCGACGCCCTCCCTGGCGAGGAAGCGATGCCAGCCCCGCACCGACGACTGCAGCCGGGCGAGGCTGGTCGACGCCGGGGGCGGTTCGGCCGACGATCGCTCCGTGATGAAGCGCCCGATCACCGCCGGGGTGATCTCGGCGGTGTCGACGATCCCGTCAGCCGCCAGCCACTCCAGATAGCCCCCCAGATCCCGCCGGTAGGCGGCGATGGTGTGCTCGCTCAGACCGCGCTCGATCGTGACGTGCCGCAGGTAGAGGTCGAGAGCGCGAGGAAGCAGCATCCTCAGGGCCGATCGCGCAGCCTCTGCGACGCCGCGAGCACTCCGATCGACAGGATGCCGTTGCGCATGCGCCCGGCGAGGACCGCGTCGACCGCGGCCGGGAGCGGCACCCACTCGACGCGGATGTCGGCCTCCTCGTCCTCGCGGTCGTGCGCGGACTCGGCGGCCGAGATGCCCGTCGCGAGGAAGATGTGGATCATCTCGTCGTTGCCGCCCGGCGTGGTCCACGACGACACCAGCGGTTCCCAGTGCGCGGCGACCAGGTCGGCTTCCTCGGCGAGTTCGCGCTTCGCTGCCTCGAGCGGCTCCTCGCCTGCGACATCGAGGAGGCCGGCCGGGAGCTCCCAGTCACGGTGGCGGATCGGATGCCGGTACTGCTGGATCAGCAGGACACGGCCGTCGTCGTCCAGCGCGAGGATCGCCACGGCACCGGTGTGCGCGACGTACTGCCGCACCATCTCGCCGTCGCCGTACCGCACCCGGTCGGAGCGCACGTCCCAGACCTTGCCCTCGTAGACGAGGTCGCTCGTGAGCACCTCGGGCGAGAAGGGCTCGTCGCGGAGCTCCCCCACCGGATCCGTCATCGACACCGGGTCAGTCATCGGCGCTGACGTCGAAGAGCTCGCTGGCGCGGTGGCGCTCGATCGCGGCGCCGACGAGCCCGCGGAACAGCGGGTGCGGGGCGGTCGGACGCGAGCGCAGCTCGGGGTGCGCCTGCGTGGCGATGTAGTACGGGTGCACGTCGCGCGGCAGCTCGACGTACTCGACGAGATCGAGTTCCGGGTTGAGACCGGAGAACACGAGCCCCGCCTCGGAGAGACGATCACGGTACGCGTTGTTCACCTCGTAGCGGTGACGGTGCCGCTCCGAGGCCTCAGGGGTGCCGTAGAGCTCACGGGCGAGCGAACCTTCGGCGAGAGCCGCCTGGTACAGACCGAGCCGCATCGTGCCGCCCAGGTCGCCGCCGTCGAGGATCTCGATCTGCTCGGCCATCGTCGCGATCACGGGCTCCGAGGTCTCGGGATCGAACTCGCTGGACGATGCTCCGGCGATGCCGGCCACGTCGCGCGCGTACTCGATCACCATGCACTGGAGGCCGAGGCAGAGGCCGAGCGTCGGGATGCCCTGTTCGCGAGCGAACTTGAGCGCCCCCAGCTTGCCCTCGATGCCGCGGATGCCGAAGCCACCGGGCACGCAGATGCCGTCGAGCTGGGCCAGCTGCTCCTGCGCACCCTCGGGGGTCTCGCAGAGGTCGGAGGGGATCCAGCGGATGTTGACCTTGGTCTCCTGGGCGAACCCGCCGGCCTTGAGCGCCTCGGTCACGGAGAGGTAGGCGTCAGGCAGATCGATGTACTTGCCGACGAGGCCGATCGTGACCTCGTGCTTCGGATTGTGCACCGCGTGCAGCACCTTGCTCCAGCGCGTCCAGTCGACCTCTTCGGCAGACTTCTCGGCGAGGCCGAGGCGGCGCACGATGAAGGAGTCGAGTCCCTGATCGTTCAGCGTCGACGGGATGTCGTAGATGCTCGGCAGGTCGACCGTGTTGATCACGGCTTCAACGTCGACGTCGCACATGAGCGCGATCTTGTTGCGGTTGCTCGCGCTGACCGGGCGGTCGCTGCGGAGCACGAGCGCGTCCGGCTGGATGCCGACCTGGCGGAGGGCGGCGACCGAGTGCTGGGTCGGCTTGGTCTTCTGCTCGCCGGACGCGCCCATGAAGGGCACGAGCGAGACGTGCACGAAGAACACGCTGTCGCGGCCGAGCTCGTGACGGAGCTGGCGGGCGGCCTCGAGGAACGGCTGCGACTCGATGTCGCCGACCGTGCCGCCGACCTCGGTGATGATCACGTCGGGACGCGGCTCTTCATGCGCCTGCAGGCGCATGCGGCGCTTGATCTCGTCGGTGATGTGCGGGATGACCTGCACGGTGTCTCCGAGGTACTCGCCGCGGCGCTCGCGCGCGATGACCTGCGAGTAGATCTGGCCGGTCGTCACGTTCGCGGCCTGCGACAGGTTGATGTCGAGGAACCGCTCGTAGTGGCCGATGTCGAGGTCGGTCTCGGCGCCGTCGTCGGTCACGAAGACCTCGCCGTGCTGGAACGGGTTCATCGTGCCCGGGTCGACGTTCAGGTACGGGTCGAGCTTCTGCATCACGACACGCAGGCCGCGAGCGGTGAGGAGGTTGCCCAGGCTGGCCGCCGTGAGTCCCTTGCCCAAAGACGAAACGACACCACCTGTCACAAAAATGTGCTTGGTCGTGTCGTTCTTGGGCCCCGCAGAAGAAGAGTTCATCACGGGCTTCGATCCTATCAGGCAGCAGGGGTGCCGAGGCTGAGAAGTTCTCGGGCATGGGTCAGTGCAGCGTCCGAATCGGCGAGTCCCGACAGCAGGCGGGCCATCTCGGCCTCCCGCTCCTCGCCCTCCAGAAGCCGCACACTGGAGGCGGTGACGGCGCCGTCGTTGGCCTTCACGACGGACAGGTGATTGTTCGCGAAGGCCGCGACCTGCGCGAGATGCGTGACCGCGATGACTTGCGACTTCTCTGCAAGCCGGGCGAGTCGCCGTCCCACTTCGATCGCCGCAGCACCGCCGATGCCCGCGTCGACCTCGTCGAAGACGAAGGTCGGCACCGGGTCGGTTCCGGCGATGACGACCTCGATCGCCAGCATCACCCGGGAGAGCTCCCCCCCGGAGGCGCCCTTTCCGACGGAACGGGGCTCGGCGCCCGGGTGCGGCGCGAGGAGGATCGCGACGTCGTCGCGGCCGTGCGTGCTCTCGGCGCCTTCCGAAACGGCCACCTCGAGACGCGCGTCCGGCATCGCGAGGGCATGCAGCTCCTCGGTGACCGCCGCGCCCAGACGCGTCGCGGCCGATGTGCGCTCGGCGGTCAGGACGGCGGCGTGCGCGTCGAGCTCGGCACGCACCGCATCCCGTTCCTCGGCGAGCCGCTCGATCTGGTCTCCGTCGTCGTCGAGTTCGGCGAGACGCGCAGACCCGGTCCGCCACACCTCGAGCGCCTCATCGAGCGAACCGTGCGCGCGGACCAGCGTTCCCAGGGCGGCGCGACGTTCCTCGACGGCGGCGAGCTCGTGCGGCCCCGATTCGTCGAGATCCGCGAGGTACGCGGACAGGAGGCCGGCGACATCCGCTATGCGATAGCCGATGTCGGCGATGCTCTCCGCGATCTCTGTGAGCTTCGAGTCGGACACGCGCTCGAGCAGACGGCGGGCCTCGGCGACGAGGGCGGACGCATCGGGCTCGCCCTCCTCGCTGGACAGCGCGCCGTGGGCGAGGGATGCCGCCAGTCGCAGCTCCTCGGAGTTGGCGAGGCGTTCGGCGCGTTCGCTGAGCTCCTGGTCCTCCCCCGGCTCCGGCGCGGTCGCTTCGATGAGTGCGAGGGCCTCGCGGAGACGCGTAGCCTCCTCGGCACGGCGATCGCGGTTCTCGGATATCTCGGTGATCTCGGCGTCGAGCGCCCGCCAGCGGGCGAAGGATGCCGTGTACGCCTCGAGGGCTTTCGCGACGGGAGCGCCGCCGAAGCGGTCGAGCGCGTCGCGCTGCGCGGCTGCTGAGCGCAGCCGGAGCTGCTCGGACTGGCCATGAACGACCACGAGTTCCTCGGCGAGAGCGGACAGCACGCCGGCAGGGGCAGCGCGACCGCCGACACTGGCACGACTGCGGCCCTCGGCGCTCAGGGTGCGCGACACATAGAGCTCGGCGAGGTCGGTGCCGGCGGGTTCGAGCTCGCCCCCGGCATCCGTCACGATATCGGCGACATCGCCCTTCTCGGGGACGATCCAGACACCGGCGACCGAGGCCTGCGCGGACCCCGCGCGCACGGCACCGGAATCGGCGCGCTGACCCAGCAGCAGTCCGAGGCCCGTGACCACCATCGTCTTGCCCGCGCCGGTCTCGCCCGTGATCGCCGTGAAGCCGGGCCCGAGGGGCAGCACCGCGTCGGCGATCACGCCGAGGCCCTGCATCCGCATCTCCTCGATCATGGCGTCTTCCCCGGCTCCTGCCCGCGCCATCCTTCGACGGGCAGACGGAACTTGCGCACGAGACGGTCGGTGAAGGCGGCGTGGTGCAGGCGTGCCAGGCGCACCGGACGGGAGGACCGGCGGACGACGACGCGCGCGCCCGGAGGCAGGTCGTGCGAGCGCCGGCCATCGCACCACAGGATGCCGGAGCCGTCGGTGCGCTCCAGCATCTCGATGGCGACAGCGGCGTCGGGACTGACGACGAGCGGCTTGGCGAACAGCGCGTGCGCCGACAGCGGCACCACGGCGATCGCCTCGACGCTCGGCCAGATCACCGGCCCGCCGGCGGAGAAGTTGTAGGCGGTCGATCCGGTCGGCGTCGAGACCACCATGCCGTCGCACGCGAAACTGGACAGCGGTCGGCCGTCGATCTCGAGCACGACCTCGATCATCCGCTCGCGGCTGGCTTTCTCGACCGTCGCCTCGTTGAGCGCCCAGGTGTCGAAGACGACCGCGCCTGCGGCATCCTTCACCCGCACGGACAGCGCGAGACGCTCCTCGACCTCGTAGTCCCGGTCGATCACGCGGCGCACCGCGTCATCCATGTCATCGCGGTCGATCTCCGCGAGGAAGCCGACGTGCCCCATGTTGATGCCGAGCACGGGCGCACCGCTGTCACGGACGAGCTCGGCCGCCCGAAGGATGGTTCCGTCCCCGCCCAGCACGATCGCGAGCTCGAGGTCCGCGGACTCGGACGAGCCGTCGAGCACGTCGACGTCGGTGAAGAAGCCGTCGACCGCGGTGAGCGCGGCGTGGTCGTCTGCGGCGAGGAACGGGCGGGCGCCCGCGCCACGCAGCGCGTCGATCACGCGACGCGCCGCCTCCACGGTCTCGACGCGGCCGGCGTGGGCGACGACCAGGATCCTGCGCTCGTTCATCGTCCCCCTGCCAGTCGATTGATGCTGTCCAACCATTCTGTCGGATTGCTGCCTCGTCCCGGCGCGAGGTGCACGAGATATTCGGCGTTGCCGTGCGTGCCGAGGATCGGGGAGGGAAGGATGCCGAGCATGCCGAGGCCGATATCCCAGGCGCTCCATACGGTCCGGGCGACGGCATCCGCGCGCGTGGCGGGGTCGGTCACCAGACCGCCGCGCACGGCGGTGCGGCCGACCTCGAACTGCGGCTTCACGAGGAGCAGGATGTCGGATCCCGGCGCGGCGACTCCCGCGACGGCCGGCAGCACGAGCTCGAGGGAGATGAACGACAGGTCGCCGACGAGGAGCTCCGGTGGCGACTGCTCCCCCGTCGCCGCGGCGAGATTCTCCGGCGTCATGTGGCGCACGTTGTAGCCCTCGACGGCCACCACGCCTTCGTCGGCGGCGATCGACGGCGCCAACTGGCCGTGCCCCACGTCGACAGCGAGCACTCGTCGGGCGCCGCGCTCACGCAGCACCTGGGTGAAGCCACCGGTCGAGGCGCCCATGTCGAGCGCGAGCCTTCCCGCCACCGGGATCGCGAAGCCGTCCAGGCCCGCGATGAGCTTGTGCGCGGCACGGCCGACGTAGTGGTCGGAGCCGGCGATCGTGATCTCCGCCTCGTCGGTCACCGGCGTCGACGACTTCACGACCGGTCGGCCGTCGACGCTCACGAGCCCCTCGGAGATGAGGGTGGCGGCGTGGCTGCGCGACCGGGCGAGTCCTCGGGCGGCGAGGGCGGCGTCGAGTCGCGTCATCGGGATCCCGGGGTCTCCCGTTGGTCGAGCTTCGCGCCGGTCTCGAGGCGGCGGGAGAGCTCGTCGTGCAGGGCCGAATAGGCATCGGCACGGGCGGGGAGCGGCTGTCCCTCGATCAGGCGCAGGCGACTCCACAGACCGTCGGTCGGCGTGCTCGTCGTCTCATCGCTCACGGTCCTACTGTACGCGGCCCGGCGGACAGAAGACGGAGCCACGGCGGCCCCGGATCAGGGCCGGTGGAACGGATCGTCGTAGAGGCGCTCGGGAACGCGCAGGACGAACACCGGTATGCCGGATGCCCAGATCGCCGCGGCGCCTGCCCGGAGCAGGTCGATCTGCACGCCCGATTCGGCGACGATCTCGACATCCGCGCCGGACACGCGCACGGCGGCTCCGTTCACGTGGAACACGCCGTCCTTCTCGATCACCTCCGGGTACGGCTCGTGCAGCTCGCGCAGGTCGCCGAGGATGTAAGTGGGACGCGAGCCCTCCGGAGCAGCCAGCACGTGCTTGGGGCGATCGATGCCGGTGAGTACCAGTACCGAGTCGATGCCGACCCGACTCGCTCCCATGATGTCGGTGTCGAGGCGGTCGCCGATGAACAGCGCCTTCTGCGCGCCGAAGCGCGCGAGGGCCTCCTCGAAGATCGGAGCCTCCGGCTTGCCGGCGACGGTCGCCAGGCGGCCGATCGCGGTGTGCACGGCAGACACCAGGGTGCCGTTCCCGGGGGCGACACCGCGCTCGCGCGGAATCGTCCAGTCGGTGTTCGTGGCGATCCAGGGAATGCCACCCTCTTCCTCGGGCAGCTTGAGGGCGAACGCCGCCTCGGCCAGGTCTGTCCAGGCCACTTCGGGAGCGAATCCCTGCACGACCGCGGCCGGGGAGTCCTCGGCGCTGCGGGTGACCGTGTAGCCGGCTTTCGTGACCTCGTCGACCAGACCGTCTCCGCCGACCACGAGGATCGTGGCAGGAGCAGGAAGGATGCCGGCCAGAAGGCGCATCGCGGCCTGCGGGCTCGTCACGACGTCGGATGCCGCGACCTCGAGACCGAGGCTGCTCAGGTGCTCCGCGACGGACGCATCGGTGCGGGCAGCGTTGTTCGTGATGTAGCCGAGGCGAGCCGACTCCCCCGCGCGGTTCAGGCTGTCGACCGCGAACGGGAGCGCGCCGGGGCCGGCGTAGACCACACCGTCCAGATCGGCCAGGACCGTGTCGACGCCGTCGAGCGGAGTGGACGCGGCCGGCCGCTTCCGGGAGAACAGCGCCACTACGCGTCCTGCTCCGTGCCCTGAGCCTTCTCGTCGTCCCCAGAGTCGTCGGAGTCGCCCGAGTCGTCGGAGTCGTCGTCCTCGCCGAGGAGTTCGCGGACCTCGTCCTCGACCGTGAACTTGTCGGCTGCGGCTTCATCGGCGGCAGGCTCGTCGGTTGCAGAGTCCTCTGCTGCGTGCTCGTCGGTAGCAGAGTCTTCTGCTGCGCCTTCTGCAGAAGGCTCCTCAACGGCGGGCTCTCCGGCAGCCTCGGCGTCAGCATCCGAGGCGGTCTCGTCGTCGTCGAAGTCGCCCTCGATGAGGCCGTCCTCGACGAAGAGCTCCTCATCGCCGGCTTCATCGACGCCGAGAGCCTCGGCGGCGACATCGGCCCGGTGTGCCCAGAAGGCCGCTTCCTCCTCGCGACCGAGGTCCTCGAGCACGGCGGCGCGCGCTGCGAACAGCGCCGGGCTCCACTCGAAGGCGCGATCGGGGTCGAGTTCCGGGATCTCGAGCTCGCCCAGCGCCAGTTCGAGATCGCCCTGGTCCAGACGCGCACCCGACATCGCGATCGCGAGCGCCACCCGCACCGGTGTCGTGAGAGCCGTGCGATCGACGGCGCGGCCGGTCTCGAGGGCGCGGTCCGGTCGACCGATACCGCGTTCGCTGTCCACCATGAGGGCGATCTGGTCGTCCTTGCCGGAGATGCGACGGTAGGTGCGCAGCTCGCGCAGAGCGAGAGCGAAGTCCTCGGTCGCGTAGGCGGTGATACCGAGCGTCTCGCGCACGATGGCGATACGTCCGGCACGGCGCGAGGCCGCCAGCGCGTGCTCGTGAGCCAGCGCCGGATCCTCGTCGATGAGCTGGGAGGCCATGGCGAGGTGGCGGGCGACGAGCTCCGCGTTCTCCTTGCTCAGTGTCTTGAGCTCATTGCGCGCTGAGGTGTGCAGGTCGCGGGCCGTGACTTCATCCGGGATGTGCGGGTCGTTGAAGCGCGGACGCTCGTCCGCCGCCTGGACCGGGCGCTCGCGCCCCGAGCCCCCGCGCTGCGGGTAGGAACGGGCGCGGTCGCGGTCGGATCCGGAATCGCGGCGAGGAGCGGAATCGCGGTTGTACCCGCCACCCTCACGACGAGGCGCAGAGTCGCGGTTGTAGCTGCCACCCTCACGACGCGGAGCGGAGTCGCGGTTGTACCCGCCACCCTCACGACGAGGCGCGGAATCGCGGTTGTAGCTGCCACCCTCACGACGAGGTGCCGAGTCGCGGTTGTACCCGCCACCCTCACGACGCGGAGCCGAGTCACGGTTATAGCCGCCACTCTCGCGACGCGGAGCGCGGTCGCCGGAGCGGTTGTCGCCATCGCGACGAGGTGCCGAGTCACGGTTGTAGCTGCCACCCTCACGACGCGGTGCAGAGTCGCGGTTGTAGCTGCCACCCTCACGACGAGGTGCCGAGTCGCGGTTGTAGCCGCCACCCTCACGACGAGGTGCCGAGTCGCGGTTGTAGCCGCCACCCTCACGGCGCGGAGCAGAGTCACGGTTGTACCCGCCACCCTCACGACGAGGAGCCGAGTCACGGTTGTAGCCCCCGCCCTCGCGACGAGGGGCGCGATCGCCGGAGCGGTTGTCGCCGTCACGACGCGGAGCGGAGTCGCGGTTGTACCCGCCACCCTCACGACGCGGAGCAGAATCACGGTTGTAGCCGCCACCCTCACGACGCGGTGCGCGGTCCCCGGAGCGGTTGTCGCCGTCGCGGCGAGGCGCGGAGTCGCGGTTGTATGCGGGGCGGCCGCCGGAAGGACGCTGATTGCGCGATCCGTTGTCGTTGTCGCGACGCGGACGGCGCTCTTCGTCTTCCGGCATGATGCTCCCTGTTTTCGTATAAACGCAAAATGGCCACCCATCGATGGGTGGCCATTTGCTTAAAAGAAGTCCGGCGGTGTCCTACTCTCCCACAGGGTCCCCCCTGCAGTACCATCGGCGCTGTGAGGCTTAGCTTCCGGGTTCGGAATGTAACCGGGCGTTTCC